>DASPIZ010000099.1:0-34075 GCA_035628875.1 Ohtaekwangia sp.
TCATTAAACTGTTTTATAGCAGTTTCCTGAAGGCTTAAAGCCTTGTTAATGTCAAGTATTGCGCGATAAAGAATATTGGCCTGATCCTCTGTTAGTTTGTATTTGTCACCCAACTCCTGCGCTATCCCAGTGTCGATTGGCTTCCCGGTTTCTCTTCGTATTTCTTTTATTTTATCCAAAAGAAGTTGGAATCCTCCATTGGATTCTGTCACGCCTTCTTTTACACCTCTTGCCAGTTGGTCGAGACCTGAAATAACGTCAGCCTGGCCTCCTGCAAGGGCCGAAATAAACGCTGTTAGTGCTTGTGTTGCATCTCTTAAAGGTCCGGTTTTACTTAGCGAAAGGATTAGACCTTCCCACGCTGAGGATAACTTCGTAACATCGCCGGATAAATTGTCCTGCATAGTTCTAGCCATCTTCGCAGCCTCACCCTCCACATCACTAAAAGCCCTGGTTAATTCTGCGGCCTTATCCCTGTTCTTGCTTAAAACTAAAAGCGCTGTTTGTGCTGTTCGCCCAACTTCATCGAACGAGTCTTTTAAAGTAATCCCCTTCTTACCAAGCTCGTCAAGCCTTTCACTTACCGGCCTGCCATCTTTGGAAAGGTCACCAAATATTTTCCTTAGTGCTGTGCCGGCCTGGCTTCCTCTTATGCCTGCGTCAGCGAGAACACCTAATAAAGCTGTGGTTTCTTCTACAGATACATTCGCTGCCTCTGCGATAGGGGCAACGTACTTCATGGACTCTGTGAAGTTGTCGAGACCTAACGCCGTTTTATTGAATGACGCAGCCATTACGTCAACTACTCTTTGCGTCTCTCTGGCATCCAACCCGAAACCACGAACAGTCGAACCGGCAACGTCTGCAGACTTAGCAAGGTCTTCACCAGTAGCTGCGGCTAGGTCTAACGTTGCCTCTGTGGCATCAAGAATTTCCTGTGTATTGAAACCTAGTCTTCCGTAAGCTACCTGGAGCGTGCCTACCTGTGAGGCTGTATATTTTGTTGAAGCACCTAACCTTAATGCGTCAGCTTGTAATTTGTCGAACTCTGCGCCCGTGGCTCCGGTGATAGCCTTAACCTCAGACATGGTTTTTTCAAAGTCGGCCATGATACCGACTGCGGCTTTAAGTCCATTGAAGATAGCTGCTGCCCCGAAAGTAATACCCAAGGCTGCGCCAACTTGCTTAATACCACCAGTAAAGGAAGCTAGTTGGTTCTGGCTTTGCGCCATCGCCTTGTTAAACTGTGCTGTTTGGCCATCGATAATGACAGCCATCTTTGCTAAGACGCTACTTGCCATTTTTCTTTTTTATCGTTGAACCAAAACGTTTCTTTAAGAATGCTATAAATTCAGGTGTTGGTGGATGGTGTTGATGTGCTTCTCTTTCTATATCATCATCAAAACTTAGCCTTACAAAGTCCTGCGGTTGATATGGGTTAGGTCTTACTTTTTTATCCCTGTAGATGTTCGCTATTAGCGTCATCGAAGAGCGCCACCGCGACCAGCTTGCTTCCTCCGCTCTTCTTTCTTTCTCCTGCTCATCCAGGTACCTTAGCGCGAAGACGTTGAACTCCCACCATGTTAAGTCGTAATACTCTGCCGGTTTTAAGCCACAGTTTCGGATTGCAAACTGGAGAGCGTCTTTAAAGCTCCATCCTGTTTCACTGTGGCTTCCCCGTTTTTTTCTTCGTACTTCGGACTTTTAAAACAGTCCTCCACCATATCCAGCGTCGCCTTAAATCCTATCTTATCGTCAGACAGCCATTCCACCGCGTCGTCCATCGTAAAGTCGATCGTCTTCTTTTCCAGGTTGCAATACCTTGCCGCACCCGCATAAAGGAAAGAGGCCAGGGTGCTTAACTTCGCTCTCATGCAATCCCTTATGATTTCATTTACGCCGATGTTCTGAATGTCTCCAAGCATCGTAAGCGCTCCCATGTCATGACGGAAGAATATTTTTTTCCCGTTGACTTCCTTTTCAACGATACCCTTGAAATAAATCATGTTGTAATTCCTTTTGTGATAGGGCCGGTTCCTTGAAGCGTAGCGGTGTAAGTCACTGGCGCATTCAAAGGAGAGGTTATATTGATGGTTGAGATGATGGCATCACCTTCTAAGAAGAAATCGCCGACTACGTCCGTACCAAAACGGATAGTAGCGGTTTCCTTGTCGATGGCCATGTCTGTCAAATCATCGATCCCGACGTTATCGAATTGAAAAATACCTCCTACGGTAAAATTCCAATCCTGACCGCCTAGGATGTACTGACGTGCGCCGTCATTGTCTTTACATGTTACCTCGAGCTGTTCATTATTTAAAGTGAAGGAAGCATCTGTAGTACATGCGATAGCAACGCCATCTTTGTAGATGAGCATTAAATTGCCTGATACTTTACCTGTTGTTGGCATTTTCTTACGTGTTATTTAGGTTTGAAAAAATCTGTCTTTATTTTTTTGACGGGAAAACCGTCGGTATATTCAATAGCTCTTTTATCCTCAATCATTTTCCGGGCAACCGATGGGATGACCTTTATCACCTTTCCCATTTTTATTTTACCGTGTGACCTTATCAACCTCACCCACATTTAAATCGAAGCGCTGAAAGTCACTATCCTTACCATCCGTTTACTTCTGTCATCCAGAGCGTCCTTATGCGTTATAAAAGTCAACCGCTTAAATGTCACCGATCCGGCTGCGCCTACTGCGTTATTCAGTACGTCAATCACTCTTCTTCCTATCAGGTCCAATCTTTCATAGTCTTCGTCCCAGACTATCACATCAAAACTTTCTTCATCTGGTTGACCTCCTACACCCTTACACAGGATAGGATCTGCCCCTGTTAGCCCACACGTTATGTATGGTATCACTTCTTCCTGCGGACACGCTATTGGGTAAATTTTCCATGTCGTGTTCGCCTTATTTCTCCCTACCGCATCCCTGAGCGTAGTATCTGCCAGCATCAAAGTCACCGCGCCGAGTATCATGCAGCTTTTTTAATTGTTCTGCGCATGAAGGCAATCAGCTTGCGGCCTATGCTCGTATTTATTTGTCCTTCCATCGGAAGTTTAGTCTGATTAAAAGCAGGTTCCATAAATGGATCTGGCGTTATATTGCCTCTGTTGGCTCCCGACTTTGTTTCTCTTACCGTAGTTCCGTATTCAAACCAGTGCCCGTGAAATCCTTTGTACTTTCCTTTCCTTCGTGGCCCTACCTGTATCTGACCGACAGCGCGATTCACTAAAGTTCTCGCGGGTTCTTTCGTCACCCCGATAGATTCAGTCAGGTTTAAAGTCTCGCCTTTTGGAGCTAATGACTTCGCGGCAGGAACAAGTGTTCTATTTGCTGCGTCTGAAAAAGCAGCCTGCAGAACTCTATCACTCACCTGCAAAGGCAAGCCTTTTAATACTGCGTCTATCTCTTTTGCTCCTGTTACCCTCATGTATTGAACCCACTTGAAAATCCTGACGTAAAAGCGCCCTCTGCTTCCGTAAACTCTTCACCTTCTAAAAACTCTAATTCCAGCTCTGTAAAACTTCGTCTTGTCCCTTCTGGCTCACGGACTGAAATGATCTCGTAAACTTTATCCTCATACACCACCCTCATCTCCTCGTCTATCGTATTATCATACCGGATAATTCGTGTCATCTTTCTGACTGCCGTGTTCTTATCCGCAAGTATTACCTCACTGCCTTTAGAGGCGAACGAAGGCGGTTCATACGACCACGGTTCTTTATAAACTTCCCACGGGCCTTCAGTCTCTCCGTTAAACTCGTTTATCGTTACACCTTTTCGGATTATCTGAATCTTGCGATCAAATCGGCCAACCTGATACTTATGCTGTAGCATATTGAAGCGCTTTTATCGCTGTCACTTCTTCCTCGCTCAGTCCATTAAGCGCACTTTCAATCGGATACTTCACTCCTTTGATTACGTTGTATGACCAAAGATTAACGTCACTTTTTAGTGCCACCGAAAGCGGCTGTTCGCTCCTTATCCCGCGTTGTGAAATTCTATTCACAGCCATGTTGATACTCGAGCTGTTGTCTAACCCCCGGTTTTTCGCATCATGCCACAGCGTGAAAGACTCGAGAACGTACCTTTTAATAGCTCTTCCTGCGCCGAACTTTGGAATGTTGGTAGATAAGCGCTTACACCTACCGTTGAATGTGTCGATAATCGCGAAGTCCATTAATCCAATCACCGGCGCATCCCAGTTATAGGCATCCAAAACATCGTCCTTTAGCAAGTCGTCCGATCCGATTTCAATCATGTAATCGAAGTCATATCTTAAGGCCTGCTTTACTCCGAAGTTCTTTTTCGCTCCCAGTGGATTGTTTGCAGTCAAGCACCAACCTATCCCGTACTTCTCGCACAGTCCGATCATGTTAGGCTCTGAAATCACGGCGAATCCGTTCACCTCGTATCCAGGGACTTTTTGAAGTCTCTTAATACCCATGAAACAGATCTCCGTTATCTCAGGACGCTTCCACACCGGTACGAATACGAGTATCTTCATAGCATCTTATAAGAGAAAAGCCTTTGATGAAACCCGAACGTTACCTGGTCCAATCCACCAGCTACGTCATTGGTTCTGTTCTCGAACAAGTCCGCCGCGTACTGTAGAATAGGTCCTACCAAGTCATTAGGATACGTCACATAACCTGCGGTGTACTCAATGACTACCGGTTCGTGTCTGTCGTATAGTGCAGGGAGTCCGCTTTCAAATTCCAGTCTAGCGTATGCGTCCGGACCTTTGTTGATGAAGGTGTAATTCAATGGATCTAATGTTGTTAAGACATTAGCATCATTGTAATACTTCACCGACGTAATGGCACTTACGGGCGCTACGTCAAAGTCGAAATCATAAAAGCTGTCTAAGAACGTTTCCCAGGTAGCCACATCGATAGCCCTACGCGTGTAGGTTTCAGCCTGTTTAATAGCAGAGGTTAAATACAAACCCATAAGGTCATCCTCGGAAGTATCGCTAGCCTCCCACTTCAAGTGCTTTTTAAAAAGCGGAAGAAGTGTGGTGAGTGTGTAACTACCCGGTGTTTTAATCCTGCTGACTATCTCTGGCCTTCGCGTCGTTAAGACTATCATGGGCTTCTTTATCTAAAGCGTTTTCCCTGACTATTACAGCCGTACCGTTGGATATTAGAGCCTTGCCGAGTTCAGGAGAGACTTTGTAAATGCCTTTCTTGAACACTGGCCCGTCCTCTAATACCCGGACTTTCATTTAGCCCAGCCGTTGAGCTTGTTCATCTCCGCTATAGCCTTTGTCACCTTAAACTTTTTACCCTCTACAATAGTGGGGTGAGCTTCGGTGGCCACCTGTTCAACTTCACGCTTTAGCGTTACCGGCCCAACGGGCGGGATATACCTTTTACCTGATTTTGCTACTGCCTTCATATTATGTTGTTGTTATTGCTGCCTGGATGTTAGCAAACGTGTCATAGATGAACGCGCCTGTGTGGTTGCTTGCAAAGGTTTGGTGGAACCTCATCTCGGCGATTACCGTCACCATGTTTTCAGCGAAATCGTCACCGTTAAGTCCGAATCGAACGGTCAAATCTTCAACCATCCATATGACATATTTTGACATATCACCGATAAGAAGACTTCCTACAGGAATCCCTTGATCAGTGTAAACCGGAACACCAGCTACCACCATTCCGCTTTGAGACACGAAAGGAGGCATCAGATAATGACCGTCGTCCGCGCTCTTTGACAAGTCCATGTTTGCCGCATCAATTGGATTGATGAAAGCTGTGATGTTAGATGTGTAATTCAATGAGGCAAGCTGTGCGATCGCTGCGCGTATAGAATCTGCGTATGTAGGCGATCCGCCTGCTTCGATGGTTGTCAAAGTGAATCCGGATGCAAGATTAGTGACACCCGCCGGGTCAGTGGACGTAGCTGCTGCATCCAAAAGAACTGCTGCGTTAGCGTGCATCTCGATCTCGTAAATCATTTCGTTACGGATCAAAGACTCTAAACCAGGAACGTCATTGAGCATTTCAGTAGATACTCTCATACGCTCGGCAACTTTCTTAGGTACTGACTGTTCAGTAGCAAGTTCGAACGACACCTGAGGCTTCAAAACACCTTCACCGATGAAGTTAGCCGCGCCTTCCTTGTTGGTTTTATAAGTCCAGATAAGCGGATTCAGGTTTGTACGTCTCTTAGGAAGACGGCTCCAGAAAGTAGGCTGATTCCTTACCAAGTCAACGATGCCAGGTTGTACGCCGGCATTCGGAAGGAAAGCAGAACCGCCAGCGTTCAATTTGGCTAAAGTCAAATCTGCTACAGCGCGAAACTCCAATGCAGGAATGTTTCTTTGCTCGGTTTTGGTTCTCACCGCATCGATAGCATCCTGATTCTTTTCTTTCCATGCTGTGATAACATCACGCATAGATGTAGACTCAGGTTTAGCAGGCTTTGCAGCCGCCGCAGGGTTACCTACAGGCTTTGCGCTGCGTGCGTCGATAGCTTCCTGCTCTTCTAAAGCTGTGATTTCGTCGCGCATTCCATCGACTTCAACTTTAAGAGCGTCCCATTTCGTTTTTTCTTCCGGTTTACGATTCCGGTTTTCAGTTGCGCACAGATCCATGATAGCCTTCATTTCTAGCTCCTTGGCAGCGCGTGTTTCTTTAAGATGTTTTAATCTGTTCATTTCATTTTAAGTTTAATTCTTGCCTCATGATCTGTTGATCCATTTCAGCCAAGTCCTTTTTGTTGTTTACAATATTTGAAAGTGAGCGCAGGGCTACAGTTGCATCATTGTAAGCCGCGTAAGTCACTGGTGAGACATCAATTAGACGGGAGAACTTCAAAATGGTCCTATGTTCCTTCCCGTTTCTGGTTTCCCATTTGTCATCCTTCACCCTGAAGGCAAAAGAGCTTTGTGTCACGTCACCACGTTTGATCTTTTCCGATACGCTCACATGGTCAGGGTCATTCGGATTGTGTTTGATAGCATACCGCATCCCAACCGCATCGACGCTAAGCGTCATGGTTCCGGCTTTATTCCTGCCCAATACGAGATTGGGATCATGGTTGAAAAGTCCGCGCACATCGTCATTCATTACTCCATCCGCTGCACCCGGCGCAATCTCCTCTGTGAAACTTCCTAAATCAGCGATAGCGCCAAACTTGAAAGCGTACCCTTCCATAAATCGCTGTTCGTTTTCTTCCCGTAGCTCTACTTGCTCGGAAATCATCCTGCGTTCAGCGTTGTCAATATTTTTTATGTAATCAGTTTGCATGACCGTTTACTTTGTGTCCGTTCTTTTTTAATAGTATATCCACTCCGTTGCGCTGGCTATTATCAGGGTCGCCGCCTTCATTGCCTGCGTTGGAGTCGATAGGCTTGGTGAGTTTGTTAATAAACTCTTCTACTTTTGACAATGGGATCATATTCATAGGAACCCACCGTTCGTCGCCGCCTTCGAAGCGATCCCAATCCATTAGATCGGCTACCATGTTGCCCGATATTAAGCCGCGCTCCCACAGTGTTCTAAAGCCTTGTGTTTGAGTCGCGAAGTCTCCACGTAAAAAGGCGTTGATATTAAATTTGACGTAGTAAGGCGTTTGGGAAGTAGTGTTTGATTCTGCGAATAGCTTCGCGTTGCATTCCTGTTCTATGTTGGTGATGATAGGAAGCATCGTATGCTTCACGAAGACTAAATCCTGCTGCTCGGCGTTGGCGAAAGTTGCCCGTTCGTAGTTCTGTGCTAGGGTAGGAGGTATTCTAAAAATGCCGTAGATGTCTTCTTTGGTAGCTCCGACAGCTTCAAGGTATTGCGCATCACCTGGAGAGATTTGTAAGTTCTTGTACTCTAGCCCAAACGGTAGGAGAGGTGTTTTGCCTTCAGCGATGTTATCACTCCATCCCTTTTGCAAATTACCTTCTTGCCTTTTTACTACGTCATAATTCTGCGCTGTCGTGAAGTATCCCGGAGGCTTAGTACCAATGGCGTTACTACCGTAAGTCTTTAGCTTATGCGCGTAACCCATCGTCTGGGCGTTGTAGGAAATCTTCGAGCATCCGCGGTATCCATCTAAGGAAAGATCCTTGAAATGGAGCATCTCATAGTCTGCGTACTTCTTCCCATTGTATTCGTACTGCGCATTCCCGCCTTCGGTCTCAAGTATCTGAACCGAGTTAGGATCCTGTATTAAGTCAATTCTTACGGGCTGGATGCGTCCTGAATACCTTACATGACAAAAGCACTCACCGAATAGATCGATATGCGCCGAGACAGACTTCCAAAATGATGAAGCTGTCTGAAAGGGGTTAGGCTTGTTGTGGATTAACCTGTAGACCGGATGATTGTAGGCAACCTTTGACCCTGTTGGCGTACTCTGCATCACGTTAACCGGAAGAGAGGAAAGAGATTCAGCCCGAACGAGAACGCATGTAAACACCGTGGCTATGCGCATGGCGTTATTGGTCCCGATGTCGTAATCTATTCCTGGCGTGTAGGTGCCCAGGTTGTTGATGTAGGGGTACTGATTTGTAATAGTCCCGTAGTTGAGCTGTGTTAGGAATTGCTGAAAACGCTTTTCGTTGTCTTGATTGACATCGGTTTTTTCAGAAAAAAGATCCCGAAAGAATTGCTTTAACCCCATCGGATGCGAATGAGGTTATTTTATACCGCCATAGCGGGTAATACAATTAACTTTGTAATATTTTCGTTAATCCAATTACCCTAAATTCCTTAGCTTTGTTAAACCCGCTTTTTAAAAATGCGCAATTCCTTTTTCGAAAAATTCAATTCCGAATTTGAAAAGCAATTACCCTCAGCTAAAAATTACAGAGCTGCATTCCATGCGGCCAGTGATGTATTTGTGGAGAAAGTAGGAGTGTCCCCGTATTCGAATTTTGAGACCTTCAAAGCCAGACGGACTCAGTTAAGGCGTAAAAAATAAAAAAGCCTCCTAACTAGACGCAATCGGAGGCCTTCTTATTCTTTCTTTTTATAGCGTGTCAAAAGAACGCGCAAAGATAGTCAAAAATCGTGCTATGCTATTAATAATACCCCTACCTGGTTATTTTCTCGTTTTTGAAGTTGTCCATGTGTAGATAATGTCCTACATCTGACATCACCCAGCGTGGATAATTCTGACTAACAAAAGAGTATACATTTAGCGCAGCTTCTTTTTCTTCTTCATAGTCGAAAGTCCGGCAATACTGCACGACCCCGGCGCTGTCCCATGCGATTATTATTGTTGAATGCTTTTTCATAAGCAGTACTTTTGATAAAGGCTTTGAGGAACGACATTCAATTTAACAAGCAGCCAAAATACAGGCTTTAACTTTTTGTAGTCGGTTTGTTTGTAGTCGCTTCTCGGCTTGACTTTCGAATAATCGGCCAGCCTTAAAATATGTTCCTTTCTTTCTCCTAAGTCATCGAGGTTAAACTCTGCCGGAGTAGCTAGAATTTCTCTGGCGTATTCCTTCGTCATTTTATTCTCACGGATTGCCGCTGACAGGTATGTTTTCCGTTTGTCGATTCCGAATTTGTTAGGCAGTAGGAAGTTCCCAACAAAAGCGGTGTAAATGTTCTCATTGTGTTTTCCGCCGTAGTCTCTCCATCCCATTTTCTTAAGCTCCTTTATGATTTCCGGCCTATTGTGATAGTGATAATGGTACGGTGACACTCTGAGCATTCCTGTAAGGGCCGAGTGTATCTGATCCCACAGAGTAAGTGTATCATACCAGTACAATTCTTTTCCCGTGAAACGTTTGTAAATGTCTTTTAGGTAGGTGGTGTCTAAAAAGCTCCACGCCTTCGGGCTAGATCCTTCTTCGCGGTAACTGTGTCCGTTCAGGGTACATTTGATGTCATAGAACTTTGCGTAGTCCCAGGTAATCTTCGACATATTAATGTCGTTTGAAATATCCGCATCTGGAACACCGGCTTTCAGTAGGCTATCCGTTAGATCGTCGTACTCCTGTTTGGCTGGGTAGTACTCTACAAAGTTTACGTTCAGATTATCTCTTAAAATCTGGATGTTGTTCGTTGCTTCCGGCCGGTTTGTTCGGTTGTTGATGTGTAGAACTAAAACCCGTAGTTTCCAGACTTTAACAGCCAAGTAAAGCAATACGCTGGAGTCTTCACCGCCGGAAATTCCTATAAGACAATCGTACTTCCTGCCTGCTCCCTTCTTTCGGATCTTCGCTAAGACGTTCTCCCAGGGTTCGCGCTGGGCTTGTTGCTGCTTCCAATGGAGTTTGCAAAGATCGCATTCGCCATCGTCGTGAATTTTTACGATCGACGAATCAAACAGGCAGGTTTTGCACTCTATCTTCTGCAGCGTGTGAACTTTCGATTGAAGTTCTGCGCTCAAGGTCAATTTTTTCATCTATCATCGGTTTAAGGGTTTCATAAAGCTCTATCGCTTCCGGGAAGTTGTATCGTAGGAACTCATCGGGCAACATCCGAGCACTTTTGGCTCGGCCATTAGGTTCCCAATGGTCTGAAAATCTATGTTTATTCGGCCACAAGCTGGTAGAAAGAGACATCGCCTTAAGTCTCGAGTCCATCACCATATGATCGACGTACCCTTTCGTCTTAGCCCTGTCCTTCATACTTCTATCTAAAGAGTTCTTTAAAATGGGGCTAAAAGGCTCCCAGTTAAGAGCGTCAAGTAACCGTCTGGATAGCATGCGCCCTATCCCAATAGTCTCATCGGCACGCTCTGGTCTACAGAAAGCATAGCCAGACCAGTGGCATAATCTCACCTCTTCCCCCAAGTCTGCAAGGAAACAACCCGGAACACCGGCGAAGCCATACTTCTCTACATAGGGTTCCATTACTGAAAACCAGTTATCCGAAACCCAATCTGAACTCCCGACGAACAGAACTGCGTCGGGATTGAAGTCTTTTGCTTTCTTAAAGGCCGCGTTCCACTTATCCCCTAGGAATCTGTTCTTAATGTGAACCCACACAGCCCCTAAAGACTCACATAGAACCTTATCCTCTGGGTTATCCCCTGCGCAAATGACTTTAACACATCCGTTCTTTTGGTATAGTCTTCTGATAGTATGTTCTAGTAAAGGCAATCTGCCATGTACCGCGAGGGCTGCTACTACCCGAAAGGGTTTTTTAGCTAGTGCTAGATCATCGTTAATGTCGTCGAGTGTCATATGTAAAGTATTCCTATTTCTGATCCTCCATTAGCCTGTATTGTCAACCACTGACTCCACGCATTCAAGCAAGCGTAAACACCTAGTACTTTTCCGTTCTTTTCTATCCTCGTTCCCTGTTCTTTACGTACAGCCAGACAATTGGAGTTGTGATACTTTAAAATCGGATCGCCGAAGTGCTCAACTTGTCCGGCTCTTAAGGCTTTTTCCCACTCCACCGTAGCGTTAGAAATTCCATTCATCCCTTGTGAAATCGGATTGCCCTGGTAACCTGATTTTATTAACTCCTGTACGATTGAGTTACTTTTATGTGGCTGTGGGAAGCAAAAGGAGTGCATGTTGTACTTCTGAAACTCTTCCAGGATCCATTCTACCGCCACTGAATTTTCTACCTCGTTCCCAGGATCAACGTTTATTAACTTCCGGTTATCCCTGTAGAAGTCGTTGTTCTTTAAGGCTTCTTCTGCGATAATCCATAGCATTTTAATCTTTACAATCTCCCCTGGAAAGAGTAAAGCTAAAGCGGTAATCTCGCCGGACGGGCCGACTTCTAAACCGCCGTAACAGTCAGAGCCTAGTTCAATTTCTAGCCCGTGGGTGTTCTTGTCCCAAATGTCTGCAGGGATAAAAGCGTCTGCGCTGTTTACCCATAGGTTAAAGTTCAGCGTAAGACACTCAACTTCCGTAGTCCCGCCGTATTGCTGGGCTTCTTTTAAAGCGTCCTGTAATGCGTCTCGTTGGACTGATACATCTATATTCGGGTTGCACTGCTGCCAGTGATCCTCATGTTCTAAAAGCCAGCCTACGGTTATTTCCTGCGGTTTGTCATCTACGATCGGTTTGTCAATCTCAAAGAGCATCATGAAGTAAGAATCCATTTCGATCGTACCTTCTAATACTTTAATTCCGGACTCTCTTAACTCCCGGTAACACGGCCCGTCCAGGTTATACCCCGCCGTAGTGATGTAAAGCATTAACCTCTCGGGCCTGGAAACCATTGAAGAGTCGATCGTCTTACTAGCCCCATGGTCCGGTGACATCCCGAACTCGTCAACCACTCCCAGACTTGCATTAATACCATGTTTCCCGCCAGAAGTCTTCGCTGTTTTATCCCCGCCTTCTTTCGATAATGCCTTTATAAAACCGCTACCACGGTCAGGATCTTCGACTAAAACTTCTGTTATATTCTCCTTGTATCGCATCAGCCGGACTTCTAAAACCTCCTGGATCTCCGGTGACTCTTCCACTATCCGGCCTGCGATGTTGACGCATATCTTAGCCTGGTCTTCGTTGTTGGCCGCGGTGAATACTTTAGGAGTGTTTATTCTTTTATCGGCCAGCAAGTGAAACAAAGAAATACCCGCTGATAAGCTACTTTTACCGTTCTTCTTAGAAATCTGAATGTAGGCTTTCGTGAATCTACGTTTCCCGGTTTTCTTTCGGATCCATCCGTAGATGTTCTGCAGGGCGAACTTTTGCCACAGTTCTAAGGTAAACGGCTGCCCTTTCCAGGCTCCTTCCCACTGCAAACAATACCTTTCAATGAAGTTAACACAGCGGTTAGCCTCATCCTCATCGAAGTAAATATCTTCTCTTTCTAAATCTGATAGGAATCTTTTAGCGGCTAACTTAATGTACTGCCCGGTTCTGACAGCGTTGGAAGGGGAGAGAACCCAGTGGGCGTATTGTTCAGCGGCGCTCATTCCACTACTTCGTCTTTTACATGATCAACACTGTAGACATCCACTCTTTCCCTCGCCTTCTCGATAGTTGGGAACCAATTTGAGTCATCAAGGAAATCATAATCAATCCATCTCCACATAAAGCGCCACTGAATAACATACCCAGAATTTCCGTTACTATACGAACGCCTGACTATTCGAAATTTCATAATTCGTTCCCGAGGCAAGACAGCCTCGCTTTAAAAAAACACAGCATCTTTTGCAAAATTTTAAAATTAAGCCACCTTCATTTTATTATCCGTGTCGAACCCTTTTTTCTTCTTCTCATCCTTTAACCCTTTGAAGATCTTATCCCTATCCCCTGGGTTTAATCCGAACTTACCGGAGTGCTTCAATATATTACCGTACTCGTTCTTCATAACCGTGTATTCTGGCCTGATTTGCTCATAAATACCACCCTTGTCATTCATGAAACTCATACTTACACCCTTCTCATTGCATACCTTAGCCGACTCCGAATACAAGTCAAAGCTATTAGCCAGCATCGCCATTTCAAACTTGTCTACATCGTACATTTTGAACTTGCTTCTACAATGCTTTTGTATCTCCTCGAATACTAAAAGCCCGTTTTTACTTAAAAAATCCATATTCTAACCCCCCTTATTAAAAATTGTAGCGAACAAAAAAACTCGAAGGCGCGGTTTGGATGGCTCGTCCCCAGACTCTTAACCCACCCCTACCGTCTGTCTGATCCATGCCCTGGCTGACTGTTCACTGATACAATACTTATTACCTATCTTCTTAATTAGTTTATTAATATCTTGTTCTTTAGAGTACGCTTTCTTAATGTAAGCTACCGTAGTAGGGTATAGGTTATTCATATTAGCTTTCTTTAATGACTCTATAGCCATAGGTCTGAGTATGTTGATCTACCAATTCATTGTATAGCCTTTGTGCTTCTGATAGGCTACTACGCTGGTATACACGATCCCATCTGTTTTTACCATCAGTAGAACTCTGAACCTCATAGGCCTCGCTTACTGAATTAGGATTAGTTACTATAATTCTATACTTCATACACGATCATTCCTAGATAGGTGGTTTGCCATTTACCTTAGATATTATCTTTTCTCCTTCACATAAGTCACATGTTATTGGCGCTGTGCTAATAGTAGCGTATGCATTAGGCCATCCCTTTTGCCATATTAATCCAGTGCCATGACACAGTGGACATAGCTGCCATTCGTTGATGATTTGATATTCAAATGAACCGTCTTCTTTCTTATTTAATATTCCTGGTGTCTTCATACACGGTCTTTGGTATATTGGTTCGAAAGATTGATTTTCTTCTGTTGTATTGAATACTGTTTTCTTTATGGATATTTGCCAATAAACGTATCTAATCAAATCCTCTGGAACAGGTGGAGGTTCATCATGACTGCCTAACTCCGTCCATTCGTGACCTTCAAATTCCCACTCCCAACACTCAACACCCTCTTCGTCGTAGCAATATTTTTTCTCAACTGTTCCCCCGTTGGACAAGACAAATGAAGCAACTTGATTTTCAGTCATTGCGATAAGGTTTAAATATGGCCGCCATTTCTTTCGGTTCGTAGATAATTGAATAAATCCTGGAATTCGCTTTTCTTCATCCTTATTCTCTTGCTTTCCTTAGTGGCTAAGTCGATTTTATAGCAGATCATCCCTGCGCAAAGAAACATGGTCGCTGTTAAGGCAAAATACTGAGAATTACTACGGTTCGCGGATTCTAGTATTACCGCTAAAATCACGTAAACCAAGCTAAGCCCAAAGCAAATCCATTTCATCATTATCGTTTCTTCAGTTATGTTTTGTTGTCCCTACAGCTACTTCGCATGGGTAATCACTTCAATAAGTTGTTGGATGAATTGCTTATCCCCTTTTTCAAGGTAGAACTCAGTTCCTTGGGTGGTCCCATCTCCCCATTCGCCATATCCATCCTCCATATCTCTAAGTATTTTTAACAATCGCTTGGCCTCACTTTGGGTTAGCGTTATATTTATATCAAGCATGTGTTCTGGTATGTTCATTTCTTTCCTGTGTTATTATCCTTCTTATTATGGCATTTTGCACACATTGGTTGAAGATTATCCCAATTATACGGATCGCCTCCATCGCGAATCCTCGTACGATGGTCAGCTACTGTTGCCGGTGCTCCACATGAACATTTAGGATTAGCCGCTATAAACGCGTTCCTGGTAGAAGTCCATGCTCGAGACTGATAATTGAATCCTCGGTCATTTCTGTGGTTATGACGGTGGGATTCTGATTTTACTCTGATGTCTTTAATTATCATCTTCGTATACGTATCCTGACTTCTGGTATCGTTAAAAACGACTTCAAATACTTCCTAAATGCTTTCTTTTTCTTTCTTGGCATCTCTACTGACCTAAACCACTGATAAGTCCACTCTTGCTCAGGAGACAATTTAAAATCATCAAGTCTCATTAATCCTTCACATTTAAATTCATAATTAGGAAAGGATTCTGTGCATGATTCATAGTTTTCAGGTAAGGTTAATTCACCTGTGGTCACACCTACAGGTTTACCATCTACGTAAATGATTAAATCGCTCATACAAGTGGTTTTTCTTCTACAGCCCAATACACAAATGTAACTTCATGGAAAGCTGGAGCATTGCTCTTTTTGCCTAATCTTTGCCTTGTCGGACTGTAAGGACATCCATAACCAAATAAGACGCCTTTAGGACGTTTTTCATCATATTCACTTTTTGATATGCGCTTAGTTCTTACTTTCTGTCGCTTCCATTGTCGGGTTTCAATGTCTTTTATCGCTAATGGTGATCCTTCTAAGTGGGCGTATTGGCCAGTCTTAAGATTAAAATAATACCGGCTCCAGGATGGCTTTTTCCTTAGCTTCTTTAATTCAGCGCCTTCTTTATCGAAAGTCATACTAAAGGTTTTTCTTCTACAGGTAGCTTTTCAAGGACTTGGAATAACTCTGAAATCTGAATATCAAGCTCTTCTCCTCGTTCTTTTAATTTAGCAGATTCAGCCCAGGCAGCATCACGTTCTGCTCTTAGCTCGTCTATCTGCTTCTGAATCCAGGAAGCTGCGCGGTTAAGGTTTTTGCTCATAGTAATGCTTTTACTTTCATGGATAGAAATATTATTAGTGCCATTCCGTTCACTATGGTAAAAAGGAGTGTATTCATGGAGGGTACCATGTTATCGCCAAATACCACATTTTCCATAAACGAATCGTCCCGAAATATTAAATGCCTAACCGTAAGAAGCAGCCCGACGAAAATAAAGCAGCCATTGAAAACAATCCAAAGCGCCAATAATGATTCTGGCTCAACATGTCCGTAATAATACATAGGCATGATTCTCATTTTGTTTTCCCTTTAATGATTTCTTCTTCTTTGGAGTATGGTTTACGAGGTTTCATTCAACATCCTCCTCAGTATCCTCAAGCTGACGCATGGCAGCAAAAAGTAAATCACCGGCTTGTTTATGCGATTCCCTGAATTTCTTTTCGTCCCGTATCATGTGTGACAGATACATCTGCTCTACGAGGTTCGCGGCAGCGTCTATCTTTTCAGCGATAGTTTGTGGATTTTCCATTTCAATACTCATATAGATTTCCTTAAAAGTGTTTTACTTGTCGGTATCTTCTCCAATGCCTGTTCTATAGTAGCGCTTTCAGAATCACCTTCGTAGTGCTTTAAAGTAGCATAAGAGTCTATTCCTGCTAGTGTCATTACCAATTTATGAGGCATGAACTGAAGCGCGATCGTAATAAAGCTCTTGCGCCCGATATGGCTGCTGATGAATGAATACTTTGGCCCGGTTATCCTGATCCGCTTGTTCTGCGCCCACCTGAATATCGAAATTTCCTGTGTAATTCCGGCTATTTTACAGGCTAGCTTTATATTGTCATTAATCTTCTGTTCTGAGACCTCAGGCATCTTCCAATTATGTTTTTCGAGTATTAACAAGGCTGGAGCGCAGAATCCTTTAAAATGAACTGTATTCGTTTTTGATGAAAGCCTGTTCCCTTTCTTAGGGGTGAACGTCCACTTAAAATCATTGTAGTCTTTGAAATGAAACCTCTTAATATCTGAAATCCTTTGTCCGGTTCTGCATTCGAATACCAGATAGTCCCGGGCTATGTCAAGGGCTTTGGCTACTTTCCCGGGTTCGGCTCCTTTCTTGCAAAATGGCTTTACTGACTCATAGGTAAATTCGAAGTTTTCAAGTCTTTCAAGTTCAGATAGTGATAAGGAAATAGGAGGGTAGCGCCTTTCGATTATCTCCCAGCTTTTGTGTGACGGATTAACCTTGTAACCGCGTTTCTCGCTCCAAGAAATAAATGTTTTGAGATTGACAATGTATTTGTATACTGTGTCGTCAAATAATCCAACAGATTCACCCGCCAAATCAGGCACCCACTGATAGTCCCCACTGTCCATCCCAATACGCCGCAAAGAACCGTTTCGATAATTAGGATTAGGGATTGCATAAAGGTGTTTTTTGAAGGAGTCATAGAATTTAAAGTCCAGATCCGGAAAGTCGATGTTATGTTTTTTGTCAAATTCCCTTAGCTGTTTTGCCATCACATTGTACTTACCTAGTGTTTTCTTGTCTTTTTCGGCTTCATACTGACTAAGAAACTGTTCTAAGGCTATGAATAAAGTTTTTTTTTCTTGTGAGGGCTTTGTCTGGGCTAAGGATTTGAACTTGTCAAATGGAATGTTGCGGTTTTCCCTGTACAGCGTCATTAGTCGGTACTCTTCATCTTTGAGAAAATTATTAATCTCGAAGTTGCCGCGGTACGTTGCTTTAACTCTTTGATTTTTGAAATCCCAATACTTTGGTTCAACTTTTTCGTCCAGCGTTATAGGGAACCGATGCTGTCTGTCTATGGTGAACATTAAATAAATGCTGCACGCTGTAGACTTTAGAGTTTTAGTCTTTGGGAGGTACGGTTTTTCGAGATAGAATTTTATGGTAGCCATTGCCTGATGTAAATATTGGTATTAATTAACTTGCAGGCACCATACCGACACACTTGCGGTGACTGAAGAGGAAACTAAGTGAGTTGTGATTACTTTGATAATGAAAATATTTTCTTTTTGTACGCATTAAGCAACTTTAGTCACTTATAGTCACATACCATAGAGTCCCGTACAGACTACTAAAGTTTTATATTGTCATAGGGGAAACTCCGTTTTGTGTCATTTTTACCGACACGTTACCGACACAGCAAGCCAGTCATTTGGAAATATCAAAGCGGTTTCTTTCATTGGACTTTTCTTGGATGGTCTCCATAAAGATTTGGTTTTAAGCCGGGGTGGTTCCCGGCTTTTTTTATTTAGATGGGCTTACGAATTTGTTATTAGTGTCTATACCAATTTTGCCAGCTTCATGTAAGGCCTCATGCAGCCACTTTGTATTATTATTTTCTAAAGAAGACCTAATACCGGCGCTTAGAATTTGTATAATTTTACGCTGAGTCTTATTCATGGCAAGCAAGTCGGTTATGTTGTCATTAATTTTTTCGTTTTTTTCCTGGCGTGCCTCCTCATGCCACCTATCTATTAGGTCCTTTAATGATGCAACAGGCACCATCCCATCTGATCCAAAACCGTGACACTCTATAAATTCCTTTCCGTCAATTACCTCAGGTTTAACTACCCGAATCATCCATAGCCAGAAGTCCTTTGCTGCTTCTTTCTCTAAATCATTGATTTTTATACTCATATTCAGTTTTCCGGTAGGTTTGACAAGTAAGAATATTTGGTTTAAGCCTTGGGGTGTGGTTCCCGGCTTTTTTTATTTGATATAGTCTAACCTTTTTACCATCGCTGTTAATTCAAGTTTTGGAATTTCATTTAAGGCCGGCACAACGAATGATGTCGGTAAAGATTCACACTCAAAATATTCTTCACCATCCCCTTCAGTATACCGGATAGTTAAGTCCTGGTTTTTAAAGGCGTATCCTAATTCATTAAGGAAGTGATCATATCCATCGAAAGTCATAACCACGGGAATATCAATGCTAATTTCCTGATGCCCTGGAAATTCGTAATCCCCATCAGGGCCCGTAGTTGTGATTTTACTGCTAACAATATCGACCTTTGAATCCTTCGCGGCAGCAAACGCCCGACCCTTAGTATAGAGCAATACGGTTTTATCGTACTCCTGAAGGCGGAGCAATTCACGGTAGAAAAATTTTACAAGATGCTGTCTCATATCACAAAGTTTACGAAATTATTTCTTTCTTGCTATAGGTGCGCTATCTGCACAGTCAAATAACTGTTTGAAGATAATAGGCAGAGGCAAAACTACGTTTGTGTATGTCTGCCCATCTGTTATCCGTATCATCGACATCGCCAATTGCCTGATTTCCTGCTTATCAACTTTAAGATATATTGTAGGTGTTGTCTGCGCTGATGCCCCTCCTACGTAAATTGTTTTACCACATTCCACCTCACCTATGTGTTTCAAGGAGTAGATCTCCCCAGTAACGGTTTTAAAGGAGACTTGTGTATCATGGTCGCTAATACACTGGCCCGGGAGGCCGGTGATAAATAAGAAGTAGGTCGAGTCAACCTTTCGGGCTGCGGCCTGAATAGAAATGTCTCTTTTCTCAGTATCGCCAATTTTAAAGAACTTGGTTTCAATTATCCTTAACCCAGTGAAGGAGTCTACCTCGTTAACATCATACTTACACTTAGTTACCTGTGAGTGCGCACACAACGGCAGTAATACCAACGTTAAAATTAACAGTTTCACTTGAATAGTTCGTTAAGTAGTTCCTCGCGTTCGTCATCTGAAAAACCATTTACCTTAATATCTCCGTTCATAATAGAATGACCGTCAGATAATTCCCTTTTTAAGACAATACGTCCCAGCTCATGGAATAGAAATGACTCTATTTTGTTGTTTGGGTTGCCCTGAGCAGACATGGCTTCAAATGCCTCCTTGTCGAACTCCAAGATCCATTGCCCGGCTTCCTGTTTTACTTGAGTGATGGCTTGGCATTCCGAATTAAGATGGACAATTAGGTTAGTTTTTGGAATTGTTTTACCTCGTTGTTCGCCCTCTGTAAAAAAAGAGGTTACATAAGTGTCAAGTTCGGGGGTAACTGAATAGGTCGTTTCGTCATCCGAGCAGGCCAATGCAAGGATCGAGATCAAGATTAAAGCTGAATTTTTCATTTTATTGTTTAATTGTTTTTGTTCTTCTGCCTGTCAACTTTTTGGTTTCACGAACCCCCAAAACCAGGGAGTGTGTTTGTGTGTTATAACTTTTACATTTAGAATCCTTCAAAAAAGCCCCTCCGCTTTTTGTCCAACCCTAACCCCGTTAATAATGGAAACTCCTATCCAATCCCCATGCTCAAAGTGTCCACTCAGAAGAACCAAATTAAACAGAGATGTACTAAATGAATTCATCTGTGATAGTTTAATGGCTTCGATAGCCCATTATGACTTAATATTCAACACGCTTTCTAATGAAGACCAATTGCGGTTTGAACTCAAGCACTTGCAGGCGAATATATTACTGCATGTCTTACGTTCCCCCGAGCTTAGAGCTTAACTTATCAACTAGCCCGTAGGCCCACAGCTTGTCTCGATTGAGGTTCTCAACTTCTTTTACCTTACCTGCGATTAAGACACCGTTCTGGTCTATCAGCTTACCATTTTGATCTAACACTTTATCGTCTCTTAAAAGCAGGGTGCTTATCGCCTGAATGCTTTCGAGCAAAAGTCTGTGAAGGTTGTCTGGCTCTGCTTTTGGAGTTTCCTTCCCTGCATCTTTTGGGCCTATGTTAAACTCACCAGAAGTCCAGTCAGCATCATTAATGTTAAATTTTTTCTTAATTTTCTTAACTGTATTCTTGCCTGGGGTTCTGTTTTCATTATAAAATTTATTGATTGCACCGGTAGAAGCCCCAATTTCCTTCTCCAACCCATTAATAGAATTAATACCCAATACGTTGGTATCCAATATCTTATCAACTTTCTTCTTAAAAGACATAAAAACTCTTAAAATAATCTTAATATTTTCTTGACTTTTCTTAACCGGCCTCCTATATTTGGTGTACCAGTAAGCAATTTATACACCAAATATAGAAAAAGGTAAACTATGGCAAATAGAAAAGGTGATGTGGGCGAAATCCGCATTCGTAGAGAGTTTAGTACGCCAGAACTCCATGAAAAGCTCGATAACCTGAAACGCAAGCTGGAGTATAAGCGCAAACGTACTGTGTACCAGTCGGCAATGATTGTCGAAATGCTGTTGACTCACCCTTGGATGAAATCAATTTAAAACCAAATAAACCAAATATATGGACTTTGAGAAATCAACAGCAAAGTACGCGACACGGAAAACGCTCTGTGATTTCGCGCTATTCCTTATAACGATGTCTTCCGTCCTGCTTGGACTAACACTGACAGTGTAATGGTAATGCTCGGAAAGCCAACGGTACTGTATACGGTGACAGACGAACAGTTGAAAGAGCTTATCGTCGAGACTATACGCCAGTGGGAATCCAGACCAAAGCCTGATAAGGAACAGCCGTTGACACGGAAGGAAGCAGCTAAATACCTACGCTGTCATGTAAGCACATTAGATAGAAAATGGAAGAAGCTACGCCATAACGTGGACGGGCAGTTCTTTTGGCTTGAAAGTGAACTGGCAGCACATATCAAAAAATCATGACAAACTACAACGGCCACGAAATCACGGAGTATCCGAAAGGAACAACTAAAGAGCAATGGGATTCTTACGCTGAGGACGTTAAGCGGCATCAGGAATTTATCAAGAACTATCGATTCTTTTTAGACCGGATCTGCAATCACTTGTCATGGTTGGATAAAAATGCAGAGTGGGCGGCAGGTGACATCAGGATTGCGATCTCAAGGGAGATAGACAAGGCTGAATCAATGGACGCTCCGAACGAACCGGGCTACTACCGCGCAAACAACGACTGACATGGCATACGAAAAACAATTCTGGGAACAGCCCTATCACAACAGCAGTGAAGAGGAGCGACTTGAAAAGGAAGTTACCAAACACAAGCTACAACTTTCAATCGCCGTGGAGCTTCTTACCTCGCGTGTAGACACAGCGTTAGCAATGTTCGAGCACGACAAAGACTGGCAGTCGGATAATGATTGGGAGGACATCTTAAAAGCAATGAAATTCATCAACCAGGCTAAAGGCAAAGACATCTACGTAGATGCAAGGCATAAAATCGAAAGCTACCTAGAAAGTAAAAACTATTATCAATGAGACAGATTACAGCGACATATCACTTTTCCGAGAATTACAGGACGAGGAATTTCAGTCAGGCTGAAGCTACTGTTATACTGGACATTGATTATAACACCAAATCTTTTTCTATTAAGCCATACACTAGCTGCGATGCCAGTTTCAAATTCATTCAAACCTCTCATCAGTGGGAGATGTGGAAAGCAATACTCAAAGCAATTGATAGGGCGATTGACTTTGCGAATCAAGAAGTAGGCAACACACCTAAACATGCTGACGGCGCAGCAATAAATGCCGGTTTCGCTAAACTATAAAACCATGAACCAAGAAACGAAGGAACAACTGATTGCTATTCTCAGCAACTACGAAACTAGGTCAAACAAGGATATTCGTTTTCTTATGGAGCAAGCGTTCAAGGCCGGGCAAGGTAAAAAGTATCTGACTTTCCAATCCTGGTTTGAATACATAAAGAGAGAATTACTTGAACTATAAAACCAAAACCATGAATCGATTTATCCAGACAAAGTCCGAAAAGCTAGTAGCGATCTGCAGTGTTGTTTACATCGTTGCTGCGGTTGCTTCTGTTGTGTTCTCTTTAATGTACTGGGGATGAGAGAAATAAAATTCAGGGTATGGGATAATGTTGATTACATGTCAACACCATTCACCCTTCAGGATCTTCAGAGTAAAAAAATACAGTTCACAAGCGATTGTGTGGTGATGCAGTGCACCGGACTCAAAGACAAGAACGGTAAAGAGATTTATGAGGGGGATATTTTTAGAGTTGAAGAGGATGGTGCCGAGGATGGAACGGATATGATTTACTATTTAGTTATCGTGTGGGTGAAGGAGTGGTGTATGTTCTGTACACTTCGGGTTAGTGATGAATATCCAGGTTACCTATCCTATGGATTGAAAGTCCTTGATGAGCCGATGTTTTGGACTTATACTCTTGAGGATACTAATGATAGGAGATTTTACATGTGTGGTAATATTTACGAAAATCCAGAACTACTAAAATGAAAACTGAAAGCGCTGCCCCTGGATGTATCCGAATTTTTCTAGGCCTTATCCTAACGGTAGCGGTATTGTACGTCTGTAAATCATGTAGTCCGAAAATTAACAAGGCAAAAACCAGCGCATATGTTATTGAAAATAGACAAATCTGAACGTGACAACTTCGAAAGGCACTGTGCAATCTACGGATGCAACGCCAGTTTCTTCACCGTTGAAAGCAACCCTTTAATATTTCAAGTTGAGATAAAGGACGGAGATAAAGAGCCTAGCTTATTCCAGATATACGCCATCGGTAGGTCTACCGGTATGGCCCGGCTTGAGGATGTGGTGATAACTAAAAAGTATTGAATTAAATAATAAATCAATGGATACCAAATTAAAGACAGTGAACGGCGAAATAGTCCCGCAAGAGTCGATGAACCCAGCACAATTATTGACGCTGGCCGTTGACAAGGATCTGGATATTTCTAAGCTCGAAAGGCTTATGGAATTACAGAAGGCGTGGCAACTCGATCAGGCGCGGAAGTCTTTCTTTGCTGCCCTTGCGAAGTTTCAAAGTGAAGTTCCTGAAATAAGGAAAAGCAAAGCGGTTGCCTTTAATGAAGTTAAATACAACTATGCGCCACTTGCTGATGTCGTTCGCCAAATCAAAGACACCTGCCGTGATTGCGGATTGTCCTACCGTTGGGAGATCAAAGACACCAAAGAAGAAATAGCTGTTACCTGTTTAGTCACTCACACCGACGGACACACCGAGCAAACAACCATGACGGCGAATCCTGATGACTCAGGAAAGAAAAACAAAATTCAGCAAAGAGGAAGTTCAATTGAATACCTGAAACGCTATACGCTGATAGGCGCTTTAGGACTGAGTACCACAGATTCAGACATCGACGGAATTATGCCGGAGATTTCAATAGACATTCTGCACAAACAATTTATGGAGCATTATAATGAACTGATTCAATTAGACTCGACGGCTACACGTTTCCATCCTGATAACTGGAGAGGTGACAAAACCCAAAAGCTGTACATGAAAGCGATTACCGAGATCCGAAAGAAATTAATTCAGGCAACACCTAAAAAAGCATAGCATGGATTTTTTTGATAGCCTACTCGACGACCGCACCGCGCTAACTTGGATTGACCAGAATAGTAGCGAATGGGATACGGTAAGAATTGGCCGCTTCACTGCGAGTGAAATTCATAGACTCATGGAACCGGCTAAACGTGAGATGACACCAGAAGAACTTAAGGCACGTCCAAAGTCAGGACCAGGCAGTGGTGCAAAATTAACATACGATTACTCCAAACTTTCAGATGCGGCAATGACCTACATCACCGAGAAGGTGGCGGAGGTATTAACAGGACAGCCTAAAAGTCAAGGATACGCCTTCCCTTTAGTTTGGGGGACTGAACATGAAGAAGAAGCCGCAGAGTTCTTCACAAAGATTACCGGACTTGAAACCGAAAAGGTTGGCTTCTTTAAGTACACAGACCACGCAGGAGGAAGCCCAGATCGTATGGTGGGCGCTGATGCCATCTTGGAAATTAAATGTCCCTATGAGCCTGTAAATCAAATTAACTACCTGTTGCTGACTGACCAGTTTGATGTGAGAAGAAACTACTTCCCGTATTGGACGCAGTGCCAGGCGAACATGCTTTTCACCGATAGTAAACTTTGCCATTTCTGCACGTTCGATCCCCGGATGAAAGAGGACAAGCACAAGCTAACGCACATTGAAATAAAACCGGACTTAGAGTTTCATGATTTGATCCGGCAGCAGATTGCGCGCGCGACAAAGGAGAAGTTACAGTTGATACAACTATTAATTGACTGAGTAATGAAGCTATTTCTCGATATCGAAACAGTCCCGAACTACTATTCAACGGTAGCGCACGAGATTAAAGACTTTGAAATTTTCAGAAAGAAGTTCAAGTCTGACGTAGCCAATTTAACTGTACCTGAAATTTGTCAATTGTATTTGGAAAGGGCAGCGCTGTACGCTGAGTTTGGCCGAGTTGTTTGCGTGTCGTTGGGATATGTCAGTGGAGAGGAGATTAAACTAAAGTCTTTTTGTGGTGACTCGGAGTTTCAAATATTAACCGACACGGCATCGGCACTACAAAAAGCCACGTCAATTGTCGCACATAACGGAAAAGATTTCGACTATCCTTTCCTGTGCCGCAGGATGATCGTTAATGCTGTGCCCCTCCCTGATCTTTTAAGGATTCAGAATTTGAAGCCGTGGGAAATCAAGTTAGAAGACACTATCGAAATGTGGAAGTTCGGCCAGTTCTCCTATAAGGCTTCATTGGAAAGTCTGTGTAATCTATTTGAGATACCATCACCCAAAACCGACATGAGCGGGGCTGATGTGGCGCATGTATTTTATGTCGATAAGGACTATGAAAGAATTTCAAAGTATTGTGAAGGTGATGTAAGCGCTCTGATTAACGTCTACCGCACAATGCAGTACCAAGATATATTAACCTAAGCTAACCTCGGATATGTATAACCTAACAAGCGGCTTTAATAATTGTGCCGGTGAAACTTGACTACAAACCGAGAGTGAAGCCCAGGCAGAGAGCGGAGCGTCATTGTTCCCTCTCTGTTTTAAAAAATTGAATTATGGAAAACACACTTGATAATATGCCCTTAAATGAGCCTGAGAAATTTATGAACGCTAAAGGTGTTTTGCCTGAAGACTTCATTTCTTCATCTGGATATTTCGCGGCCATTGAAGGCGCAAAGCTGTTCGCCAACCAGCAACTAGCAGAGTATAAGGCTAAGCTGAAAGAACGCATTAACTGGCTTGATGATGATGGGTATACTCTATCAGCGGCATTACTAAGAAAAGAAATCGAAAACCTATAAACTCTCTGTTTTAAAAAAATTGAATTTATGAAGGCTGTGATATTTCAATTCTCAGAGATAAGCATACATGTACACCCGGGGAAGGACTTATGCTTCATTTTTCGAAACGGATATCCGATTTGGGGTGGTAACAAGGATGAATTGATTAAAATTATAGAGTCTCTACATGATAATGCATAAGTCCAAATTCGCGCCTTTCCCATTAACAATAAAAGTATTGATAAAGAAAAGGGATTGGTACTTATTCCCACAAGGGTGGGCGTGGGTTGGTGGGTTTGCTGAGGTGTCCTATCAACACAGCGCTGGTGAGTATGATATATGGAAAGAGGTGCATTACCCGACATACAAAGGTTATGCATTCTCCTGGTTGTTCCTTCATGTGATTTTTGAAATACGTAAAGGCAAAGGAAACGAGATGCTTGTTGAAAAACGAGAATTAAGAATTCCTGATATGTCAAAAAATTTAAACTAAAACCCCAACCCCCTATGAAACTAAACCGAAATTATTATGAAGATGATGACATGTCACACATCAAAGGTATGAGCACTTATCCTGAACGTACTGAAAAGCCTGTAATGGGAAAAGTAGTAGTTGGAATAGCTGTAGTAGTATTTGTTGTATTGGGAGTCATTGCAGCGGTGAAGTACGCATGAACGAAACAGTAATGATTAAAGTATACATAGCCTCACCTTACACTATTGGGGACGCTGCAATCAATGTGCGTAATCAACTTCTTTGTGCTGACGAATTGATGAACTTAGGTTTTTGTCCTTTTGCGCCGCTTTATACACATTTTCAACATATGTTCAAACCGAGACCATACCAGGAATGGTGCAATTTTGATAACGAATGGGTTAAGGTTTGTGATTGTGTTCTTAGGCTGCCCGGTGAATCAAAAGGCGCAGACAATGAGGTGAGTCTTGCGATCTCTATTAATAAGCCTGTTTTTTATTCGATTGATGAACTAAAAGCCTTCTCTCAATGAGAGACAAAACAACGGTGATACTAGGCGACTGCATGGATGGACTTCGGAATACTGAAGACAAGTTTTATGATTTGGCTATTTGTGATGTGCCTTATGGGATAAACGCCAGTCAAATGACATTAGGGGAAGGAGCTGGTTCATATCGTGCCGCTAAGAAATACAAGCGTGGAGATTGGGATGTTGCCTCCCCCGAATCTGAATATTTTGGTGAGTTGTTAAGGGTATCAGAAAATCAAATCCTTTGGGGTGCGAACCACTTTATAAGTAAAATACCACTTGACTCACGATGTTGGATTATCTGGGATAAAAATAACGGTGGGTCGGATTTTGCCGATGCTGAATTGGCATGGACAAGCTTTAAGTCCCCAGTAAGATTATTTAAATACACCTGGTCAGGGTATATCCAAGATAAAAAAACTGGCTCTGAACGGGAAGACAAGATTCACCCCACCCAAAAGCCTGTAGGCTTATACAAATGGCTTTTAAAGAACTACGCTAAAGAAGGTGACAAGATACTCGATACACACGTTGGTTCAGGCTCAAGTAGAATAGCGGCCTTTGACATGGGCTTTGAGTATGTCGGATATGAAATCGATGCTGACTACTGGGCGGCTGCTGAAAAGCGGTTTAACCAGCATAAGGCACAATTGAAATTATTTGTATGAAGATATAAATGGTAGTGGGTCTGAACTCTGTCAGAAGTAAGCAGAAGAGATAACGCCTAAAACCTGCAATTCTAATGAGACAACATTTAGGAAGACGCGAACGAGAGGCTAGAAAATGGAGGATGAAGCACCGTAAGTCATGGTTTTCTAAGTCTGACCATTCCGGGTCGGTAACGTTACAACTCGGTCGTAAAAAGTCTTCGGAGTCGATGGGTAAAACCGTCGCCCAATTGAAAAAGAGGTTTTCGGGTTGCGTGGTCGATGCTGAAAGATAGCCAATGCGTGCGCTAGAGAACCGACGTAGGACATTGAAAGCAGACTCCTACCATTTTTACTTAAATGATTTTTAACTTTTTAATTGATGGCTGAGTAAATGGCTAAAGACCCCGCATTCCTTTTTTACCCAGGTGATGCCTCGGAGGATACGCAATTCATGAATCGCCTAGAGCGCGGATGTTATTTCGATCTCCTAAAGGCCCAAAAAAAATTCCGTCGTTTTAACCTTGTCCTAATTAAGAAAGTGCTTGGTAATGATTTCCAAGCTTGTTGGCCATCATTAGAATCCGTTCTTCGCAAAGAGGGTGATCTATACTTTATAGGCTGGGCTGATGATGCAATTGAAAACCGCGCCGCCCACGCCGAAAAACAAAAGAAGAGAATTAAGGACTATTGGGATAAGAAGAAATCCGAAAGTATACCAGAGCCAAACCAGAATGATACCACGGAACAACCAAAACAAAACCGGGGTAATTCCTTAGAAAATGAAATTGTAAATGAAAATGAAAATGAAATTAAAAAAGAAGATGAAAGTGAAATTTTAGCCGAGTACGAATATTGGACGCAGGCCATCATCGACGGGATTGATCACAAGTTTCAGCAAATGTTTATGAAGGAATTAATACCACCGGGGCCGCACATTCAGTTTTGGATTTCGGATCACCTGGATCTACTGAATCGATATCCGCGGATGCGCCCACCAGATCAACACGCATTTCGAAGATCATGCCTTAAACACATTCGCGAAAATTTTAAAAAACAGCCCAATGGAAAATCAAATTCAAATATCGCACATACGACAGGACTTGCAGAAGATTTTGCAAAGCGACACAGTTCCGGATAGCTTGGTCAGGTCTGTCGAGTTGTTGCGCGACAAGAATTTCAAAGCCTTGAGTGAATCAATGCCTATCTCAATGACGCAGGTTGTGAAAGATGGTATGCCTATGGTGATGGTGAGTAAAGCGGCTGAAAGGGAACTGATTGCCTTTATCGAATTTGAATTAATAAAACTCAGCACAATGGTCAACATTGACGCAAGGTTGAATTTACAGCGTCATCAGGTACCGCTCATTGCTCAATCGCTGTACGAAGACTTCAAGTATGAATCAATGGAAGATATCGCATTATGTCTAAGGCGCGGGGCAATGGGCCGTTATTCTCCAGAAGGAATTTTCAGATTAGACGGTGCTGTGATTACTAAATGGATGGCTGCATACCTGGAAGAAAAGTACCAAGTAGTCGAGAACAACATCAACGCAGAGAAACCAACACCGGAGCAAAAGTCAGGCTCGAAAGGCTTATTAGAATTGTATAAGGCTGTCGTTGGTGATCACCAAGCGCCAGATGAAAGCAATACCGTCGAGAATAGCTATCAAAGATGGAAGGTAGATCACCCGTATGCATGGTATTCGGTATATGGACTGAAGCAAAAAGTCTGGGCGCAATCCGAAAAGGATGCGGTAAGAATCGTGCAAAAATTGATTGACGCAGGTGAAATAGAAATTGTCGATGACAACGAACTCTGACACACTGGTTCGGCTAAAGGTCGATTTTGCTGACCTTGAAAAAATCACCGATAAATGGGGATACTTCCGGCAAATATACATGGAAATGATACCATTGATTTTGGAGCGCGCTGAGAAAGATGTCATCACTCCGGTAAATCCATACCCAGTTGATTGGGGTTCATTCATGTCTCCTATTGAGTTTAGCGCGTGGTGTTCTATTCGCAGCCACTACATGGCGCTATACCCACAATTCCCATTGTTCAATTACTTCATTGACTTTGCGAACCCTTACCTGCGCATAGGGCTAGAGATGGATGGGAAGGATTATCACAACGCAGAAAAGGACAGATCGCGCGACGAAATGCTTTTAAGATACGGATGGAAGATATTTCGAATACCTGGCAGGGAATGTTTTGTGGAGTACCAGTCATACGATTTGGTTTCGTTAATGGAGGATGAAGAGGAGAAAGCCGAGGCACTGCGTCACTGGATCTTAAACACCTCGGACGGTGTGATCTACGCATTGAAGAAAGTATACTTTGAAAGAGCGGAGCATCATAAGCTATACCCGGAGTTCATCGAGACACTTACAAATCATCGTGGATCTGAATTTGAAGTAGAATGACAGCCATCCCTATCCGAGTCTACAAGCGCCGTCCTAAGTTCTCTGAGCTATCGGATGAAGAGGCCGCTAAACTTGTAAGACTGATAAAACTGTCAAGCGATAACAACGGTATTTTGATAATGAAGAGCCTTCGAAATTCGATTAAGAAAGCCCTTACTGAAAGAAGAGTGAAGCCGAGATTTAAGAAACCAGTTTACCAATGGCTTAACCCTAAACAATGATGGACACGACACAAATTAAAGAAACGCTTATGGTTATGATGGCCATTAAAGCAAAGTACAAAAAAGACAGGGAAGGTAAAGGTGTTATTTCTTGTTCGTGTGGGGGGAAAGTTAATTATGTCGTTGCGCCTAGTAACGGGCATGTCTGGGCTAGTTGTGATAGTTGTTCAATCCGATTCATAGAATGAACCCTCAGCCGAAAGATAAGTGGAAAGTGCCAAGTAACAACCTTATCCCGGTTGCGTCATACCGTGAAAACTATCTGAGTGGCGTTAAGAAAAAAAACAAGTTAGGTAACAAAACACAAATGTATGGAGGTATCAAATTCGATTCCAAACTTGAGGCAAGGGTAGCTGAGGACTTAGATTGGAGAATGAAAGAAGGTGAGCTGGTAGAAATAAAACGACAGGTGAAGATTTCATTGGATGTTAACGGAGTTCACATTACGAACTATTATCTGGACTTTAGAACAGTAGACAAACACGGGCAGGTTAATTACATCGAAGTGAAAGGTTTTGAGACAAGGCACTGGCAATTGAAGAAAAGACTATTCATTGCTTTGCTTCCTGAGATTGACAACGGCGCAACCTACGAAATCATAAAAGCTTAGAAAACAAAAGTTATGAACACAACCGAACAGCGAAGCGAAAAGGAAGCCAAATTAAAGGCTATGCGCGAAGCACAGAAACGCCTCACTTGGATTGAAAATGTTAAGCGTGTAAGCAACTTAACTCAGGAACAGGCAGAGGCAGCATGGACTAGAATATTCAACCCACCGAACCCATGAAAGAACCAACCAAAGAGCAGCGAACAGATGAAAGAGATTGAGAAGAAATTGAAAGAACTGAAAAAACAAGGTGTTGAGTACGTAAGCATCAACGATATAATGCATTGGATGAATAATATTCGATTCAACCAGAGAATAAAAAGAGCTGAAAAACTTGAAAAATAATTATGAACACACTCGAACAGCGAACAGACAAGAAAATTGAAGAAATAAATAAGCAAATAACAAAGTGGAGTAAGGAAAGGGATTGGTGTTGGGAAAGATTTCATGTCTTAGCGTCTAGGGTAGATAAATTAAATAAAAAACTATTACATGCTCAAAAGCGCAAGCCATGAAAGAAGAACTAACACCACAGCAGCGCCTATGACACATAAATATGACATTCTGTTTTGTGGTGAGTATGTGACACCGTTTAGCAGTCCAAGTGCAAGAAAAGCAAACCTAAGTTTCGGGTTTAGTATTAGAAATGAATTTCAAGATGAATCTGAATTTCAGAAGGAGCCATTACTGACAATGGCAAAGGATAGAATAATCAAACGATTGGAGAAAAAGGGATACACTTTTTATAACCATCAGTTCGATAAAGGCTGTGCCAAGCCATAAACGGAAAAGAAGAAGAAGTCCGCGAGGCATTAATGCATTGGCTAAACGACTGTTAAAATCCTAACCCATGAAAGACACAGAAGGCAGTGAACTAGAATCCAGGCAGGAGGAAGCGAAAGGTAAAAATAGTCATTTCGATACTTTATGGAAGCGGTATCGAAAAATGAATTGGAGACATGAGTATGTAGAAAATGGATGCGTGAATGAGACGGATTGTAAACGAATAACTAAATTCCTCCGCGATCAGCTTGCAGCTAAGGATAAGTGGATGAAGGATGCATTAGTAAAAGCTATTCTACAAACAAACGAATTAAATAAACGAGACAAAGAGCTTGCCGAACTCCGAGAGCAACGTGATAGGTTAGGTAATGAATACGAATCAAGCCTAATTGAAATCAAGCAACTCCGAGAGCAGTTGAAGGAAACACAAGAAGCATTTCAAATATTTAAAAAAGGAATGGCAAAAGGCACTGAATTATACGCACATTACGCACATCTAAGAATTGATGACCAGCCATTCACACCATATCAATTAGCTCTACAGGAAATCAAGGAACTGAAGGAAGCGCTGAGGGACATTTTACCCTTAGCAATTTTTTGGGACTGTCAGAACAAAGAAAATGGAGACAGAGAAGCAATCGACCGTGCCCGTAAACTACTTTCCCAATGAAGACATTTAACGAAATTCTTACTGAGATTATACACGAAGATCACGTATACGAAAACGAAACGACTGTTGCGCCTGAGGAACGCGCCGCAAAAGAGTATGCAAAGCAGTGGGTTGCTAAGGCACTGAATGAGTCAGTTATAACTGATAAGACTTACCTACTGGTAGAAATGTATGATGAAGAAATTGACGCACAATGAAAACAGGCCGCATCATCTACGATCCCCGATTCATCATAGCTTTAGGTTTTACCTTCTTTGGTATTGCCTTGTATGATTATTTAGCACATAGTCCTAACGTTATTTACGATTGGTTTAGCTACCTACACTGGTATGGGAAGCTATCAACAGTCGGATTCTGTCTGTGCCTAGCGTGGCTGTTTATATCACAGGTTTTAATTTTCAGAAAGTAAAGTGCTTGCGATTAGAAACTATTATCTTAAAAGAAAATGAGCAACGTTAGTAGGAGTGTATACCAAAAACTAAAGGAGGAGAACAAACGTCTACTTCTGGATTTGTATGTTTTAACGATGACTCCGATATCAATTGAGTCAATTAACACTCGAAAAAAATGGCGAGATAAGTTTACGGAAGAGGCTGAATTTAACGCTTTGTTAAAGGAAGTGGCCCAGCAATATATTAAAGAACATCCTGAATATGATATAATGAAATGGAAACAACCCAAGTCATGACCCTCCATTGCCCGAAATGTTCATATTACCGTGATGTCCGCGGAATTGGTGGCCGTCCTAAAACTAAACTCTGTCCCTGTGGAGGAGACTTTGAAAGAATACAGCACATAGGTAACGGAGTCTATCAGAATGAAAAAGGTGATAGGTTCACACTCTCGCCTCCCAGGGCTTTGAAGATTGAGGAGGTTATTGCACCGGATTATTACTTAAATTATTGAACTCCTAAATGTGTAAGAGTATGAAATGGATAAGCAACCAACTTCCGAAAACAGACACCGACGTTTTAGTTCTTTTGGATGATGAAACTATTTTAATGGGTAGGTGGGTAAATGATAGAATCACACGCGGTCACCATTGGGAATTGTATTGGCAAGAAGGATTAAAGCACATTGCGCCAAGTCGAAGGAACGTTACCCATTGGATGCCTTTGCCTGAACTTCCTCAGCCATGACGATTGCATTCTTTCTATTGGCTGAAATATGATAGCAACAATTTGGGAAGTTTGGAATGACAGGAACGGCGACTTTAACAAGGTTAGAGACGTGCCTATTAGGTTTGGATTTCTAGCAGTAGAAACCGGATTATATTTACTTCTCTTTCATAAGCCTATAATAGATTCATTTCTTTTAAGTTCCGCTATGTTCTTTGCTTTCTTTGATTACCTTATTGGATACGTCCTGATAAAGAACGGTACTTTAGAGCCTCCACGCGGAGTAACTTACCACTGGTTTACTTATGAAGCTAAGAAAGGTGTATTCGATAACCTGAAAACGTGGAGAAAGATAGGCCCGTGGGGAAGGTTCTTAGTTAAATCGCTAGTTTTGATCGGAGCAACTATACTGTTTATTGTATGATGAAACCACTGGGAGGAAAATCTTACGGATCGATACCACACTTTTACGGTTCACGTTTAGGCCCGGCGGATCATCATTGTTCACCGGGCCAACAAGTCATAGCAACCGAAAAGAAAAGAGACAGGCACGATTATATTATTGTACAGGAAAAACTAGACGGTGGCAATGTCGGGGTGTGT
>DASPIZ010000100.1:0-29345 GCA_035628875.1 Ohtaekwangia sp.
TAACGAGATACCTTAACCAACAAGGACACAGTGTATCGCACCTTGGCCGCGAAAAGCTCGATCAGGGAGTGCCATGGTTTCAGTGGAATATAGAAACGGGAATGGTTGATCGTGATGCATTAAAGGAGGCCGATGTAATCATTCACCTAGCCGGAGCCGGCATCGCAGACAAGCGCTGGTCGGAAAAGCGGAAAAAAGAAATCCTCGAAAGTCGTACAAAGTCAACACGTTTATTGTATGATGTCTTGAAGGAAGGTAAACATCAGGTTAAAGCCTTGATTTCAGCATCAGGTATCGGCTATTATGGTTATGATGTTGAAAAAGAATTTCATGAAAGCGATCCGTCTGGCGAAGGGTTTGTAGCCCACCTTGTCAGATGCTGGGAAGAGGAGGCTGACCGTATTGCCGATCTTGGCATCCGGGTAGTAAAAATCAGAACCGGTATTGTTCTCACAGCAGAAGGCGGGGCGCTAAAGGAAATGCTAATGCCAATAAAATTTGGGATCGGGTCACCGTTGGGTTCAGGAAATCAATACATGAGTTGGATTCATATCGAAGATCTTTGCGCGTTATATGGGCACGCTATTCATGATTCGTCCATGACAGGCGCTTACAATGGAGTAGCTCCCTATGCAGTAACAAATCAGGTATTTACACGGGCCATTGCCGATGTAATATGTCGACCTTTATGGCTTCCCCATGTTCCGTCATTCGTCTTGAAAATATATTTGGGCGAGCTGGCAGAACTGGCCCTGAAGGGAATAAAGATTTCTTCCAAAAAAATCCAGGATCTCGGGTTTACCTATAAATACGAAACGCTGGAAAATGCGCTTCGCGACTTGTTAGATGCAAAATCCAAAGAGAAGCAAAACGAAAGCAACAAATAACGCTTCACATTTTGACCTTGCCGATTGCTCAAAGTTAATCGTTGAAAGAATTATCGAAGCCATTCGGTTTTTGAACCATCCTTGTATATTCGCTTAATGTTATGTCAGAAATATGAAGAAAAGGAAAACAAGTACAACGGAAGAAGTTACAAAAGCAGCGTTAGCGGAAGAAGAACGTATTCGCAATGCATTTAAAGACAAGGATTGGGCCGAGATAAAGAGCACCAACAGTTGGATGATCTTCAAAGTAATGTCGGAGTTTGTGGAAGGATTGGAAAAGCTCGCGAAGATTGGTCCCTGTGTCACCATATTTGGTTCCGCGCGGGTTAAGCCAAGCAATCCATATTATAAGATGGCTGAGCAGATTGCCTTTAAATTGGTGCAGCATGGCTATGGTGTGATCACCGGTGGCGGTCCGGGGATTATGGAAGCAGGTAACAGAGGAGCCTATAAAGCAAAAGGAAAGTCAGTTGGGTTAAATATTTATTTGCCGCACGAACAAAAAGGAAATCCTTATATCGATGCGGATAAACTGATCAACTTTGATTATTTCTTTGTGCGTAAAACGATGTTTGTAAAATACTCGCAAGGGTTTATCGTAATGCCGGGAGGCTTTGGCACGCTTGATGAGCTTTCAGAAGCATTAACGTTAATTCAGACACGAAAGATTGGACGTTTCCCAATCGTGTTGGTAGGAAAGAAATTTTGGAAAGGACTGATCGATTGGTGGAAGACGGTTTTAACCACCGAAGAAATGATAAGCCTGGAAGATCATGAGCTCTTCAACGTAGTGGATACTGCTGAAGAGGCCGTTAAAGTAATCGATGACTTTTACGCCAAGTATCTGTTATCGCCTAACTTTTAAAGCATGGATCCTATCAAACTTACGCAATACAGCCATGGCGCGGGATGTGGTTGTAAAATCTCGCCTGCTGTATTGGACAAAATTCTACACTCAGCTGATGCAAAAATACCATTTACATCTTTACTCGTAGGCAATGAATCCAAAGACGATGCAGCTGTTTACGACCTGGGCGATGGGACATGCATTGTAAGTACTACTGATTTTTTTATGCCCATCGTAGATGATGCTGCTACTTTCGGTGCAATTGCCTCGGTCAATGCTATCAGTGATGTATATGCCATGGGAGGAGAACCCTTGATGGCAATCGCGATTCTGGGTTGGCCAATTAACAAGATTGCTCCCGAAGTAGCACAAGCTGTGTTGGAGGGTAGTCGTAAAGTTTGTGTACAGGCAGGCATACCGTTGGCAGGAGGACATAGTATCGATTGTCCGGAACCCGTTTTCGGATTAGCAGTTACTGGAAAGGTAAAAAAGGAAAACCTGAAGCGCAACGATACGGCAACAGCAGGGTGTTTGCTTTATCTCACCAAATCGTTAGGTATTGGAATCGTGACGACAGCACAAAAAAAAGGTATTGTACAGCACGATCATTATCAGGAGGCTGTCAATACCATGCTTAAGTTAAATTCGTTTGGTGCGGCTGTCGGTTCGCTTTCTTATGTTACTGCCATGACGGATGTTACCGGCTTCGGTTTCTTCGGCCATCTTACTGAAATGTGTGAAGGCAGTGGATTATCGGCTGAAGTAAATTTTGGTAAAGTGCCACGTTTTAATTTCCTGGATCTGTACATCAATCAAAAAAGTATTCCCGGTGGTACGATGCGTAATTGGGATAGTTATGGGAATAAGATCGGCGATGTCACAGATCAACAGAAGGCCATCCTGGCAGATCCGCAAACCAGTGGAGGATTGTTGTTGGCCGTGGAGGAAAAGTCGTCGCATGCATTTGAACAATTTGCGTTAACGCATGGGTTAACGCTTACGGCTTTCGGTAAACTCACCGCCAGGCAATCCCGGATCATCGATCTTATTTAATTTTCTTTCACTAACAATGATTCTGCGCTTCTGTGAGAAAGATAGCTCACTGAATAACACAGAAATCACAGAGAATCCACGGAGGGTTTTTCCATGGGATGCGATTTTTCTTTCTTATTTCGTTTTTAATGCCCTTAACCGCAAAGTCGCGAAGGCGCAAGGAACGCAAAGAAGATCATCGATTTAATTGCAATCATCTTGCGCATTCTTCCGTGTATTTCAGGGTTTCTGTGGAGAACGAAATATTTGGATTGAACCTTTCTTCGCTTCGCGTGTACAGGTCAATAAATTAACAATTATGCGGTTATCCTTTCTATTATTGAGCCTTGTATTCTCAACGGCGTATGCTGAAACCCCGGAAGTTATTTATCCTAAAACAAAGATTATCCAATCACATGAATGGTATGCCCGACAGGCGGAGCTTTGGAAAAATAGCATAGGAAGTTCATCCACGCATACTGACTGGGTGAATTATTATACCGCCAGCCGGTATAGCAATGCTGATGCAATGACATTGGATGATATCGTTATGAACATGGAAAAAGCAATTCCAGAAAGCGCTGCGTTATTTTTTGTAAAAGCATGGCATGAACGCTTCTCACCTTCGGCCTATGAATACATTCTTAAAGCACATGCGCTAGACCCCATGAATGCACAATCACTTCCGTTATTGGTCCTCCACCAGGAGTTTAACTTTAACCCTGAAAGCCGTAATTATTTTAGTGAACAAATTTATGGGACCGCCGTGGTGTCCAATATGTTGTTAAACTATAGTTATAATGTTTTAATGTCATTGCAACCTAATGCTGTATTGTTCACGGACAGTGACAATACAACAATTCCAATTTTTATGTTACAGGATGCAATGGGTATTCGCAAAGACGTAACTGTATTAAACCTTGATATGCTGTTATACACCGAATACCGAAAACGAAAATTACGGGAGAATAATCTCTCGCTCGATCTCGGAGCTGATCAAAACCAATCGATATCTAAATCAACGTTGTGTACCCTTCTTCCAACGCAAAATACGACACACACTTTTTACTATGCCTTAACATTGGCCAAAGAGAACATTGCATCGATCAAAGATCAATTGTATGTAGTGGGGCTTGCATCGCAGTTAAGTGCGAAGCGCCTGGATAACATTAGCATTCTTAAGAGTAATATGGAGAATCGCTTTTTGCTTGACCATCTCACGGTAGACTTTAATGGCGAAAGCGAATACGCAGCCGGTAAAGTACTCAGTGCAAATTATCTTGTTCCCATGCTGTTGTTGAATGAACATTATCTATCCACGGGCGAAGTTGATAAATCCAAACAGCTTGAGAAGTTGGTTCTTACCCTGGCTGAGCAAAGTGGTAAAAGTGTATTTGTAACCAATTTTCTGAATCGGAATAAACCTAATGACAGACCTTTTGTTCCTTATAAATTGGATATAAAAGCGATTGAAGGCAAGCTAAAGCATGTAAAGGGGAGTGTGTATGCGAATCAATACGAGGTAACCAATGCCGAATACAATGCTTTTCTGAAATACCTTCAGGATAATAACCGGGATGACCTTCATGAGACCAGCAAAATACAACTTGATCAATACGTTGAGCCTGCGTTATCATTTATGAAAAGCTATCACACGACTGCCGTACCGACAAAAAAGAATAAGTACTTCACGGAATATCCTGTTGTGAATGTCACCTACGAAGCAGCACTTGCGTATTGTGACTGGTTGACGGCCCAGTACAACAATACGGTTGAAAGGAAATATAAAAGGGCAATCTTTCGTTTACCCTCAGTGGATGAATGGCAGGTAGCATCCGCTGGAATTAAGGATCCGGTTTCATGGAGACTCGCTGAAAACAAAGCCGAAGTAAAAATATATGAAGGTGATAAAATGATAAGCCGTAAGTATGAGACCAAAATAGTTTCCCTTGGTGACGCAGATATACTTTACCCGTGGTTTAAGCATTACACATTCCGCAATAAAGTGTTAAATCATAAAGGGTGTTCATTGGGTAACTTCAAGTTTCCGGAAAATCAAAATCCTTGTCGGCCAGATAAAATGTCTACCCCGGATGGTTTCTGGATGATGTCTAGCACAGGAGCATATTTCCCGAATGACATTGGACTGTATGATGTAGTAGGTAACGTCGCCGAGATGACGAATGACAAAGGTAAAGCGTGCGGTGGCAGTTGGAATCATTCTCCTGAAGAATCTACAATCAAAAGTGTTAATACTTATGATGGCCCGGAGGCACATATTGGCTTTCGGATTTTTATGGAGGTACTTGAACAATAACATTCCGGATGTTTTTTAATCATCGAAAAAAGGCAGACGAAGAACTGATGCGCCTGATGCAGGCAGGAAACAATTCAGCATTTACTGAACTGTATCGGCGCTATAGTGAAAAAATTGTAAGATACTTCTATCGCATGCTCTGGAAGGATAAAGCAAAGGCACAGGACTTTCTTCATGATTTGTTTATGAGGATTATAGAAAATCCTTCGCGCTTTAATGCCGAACGAAAATTCTCAACGTGGTTATATTCTGTAGCGCACAACATGTGTAAAAATGAATATCGACGAAAGACATTCCGCGATGCCGTTCATCAACACAAAGGATTGGACGTTATTCATGAGCGGATTGACGAGATCGATCTTTCTAAGGATGAATTTAATGATGCATTAGATCGTGCGATTTTAGAACTTGATGTTGAGGATAAGAATCTTTACGCATTGCGTTTTGAACTCGAGCTACCGTTGGATGAGATTGCACTCGCGTTGGAATGTCCGGTGGGAACGGTGAAGTCAAGGATCTTTTATCTCAAAAAAAAATTAGCGACACAATTAGAGGAGTACAACCCAATAAATGAAACGGCATGGAAGATCATATAAAGAATATAACACGACTGGAAAGACTATTGGAATCAAAAGACTTTGATTCCTTAACGCCGGAGGAAAGGCAGTTTGTGTTGAGCGAACTTGGATCAGCAGCGCAGTATGCACTTATGAAGAAGGTTGGCCAGGCTTTGGTTAGCGAAAAGGCCGGTCTTCTTCCTGATCCTCTTGTGCATCAAAAGCTGAAGGAAGCGCTGCATCTTCAACGACAAACTATCTGGAGGAGGATAGTTTCAATTCAACTCCCTGCATATGTAGCAGTATTATTGATGACGATCTCAGCCGCTGTAATGAGCATGGTGGTTCGGCCGTCGAAACCATCAGTAATTGTTTCGCGGGTAGTAAAGACAGATACACTGTTTGTCCCTGTGAAACCTGATACCGTTTTCGTGGAAAGGGTTGTGATAAAATATGTTCCTGCAAAAGACCGTGAAATCGAACCTTATTCTGTAGCAAAAACGAATTTTGATTCAACGGATCCGGTTGTTACGGAAAGCGTGAACATGAAAGAGAAAGAGGAGCTTGATAATTTGTTGGTAACTGGATCGTAATTGATCTGTCATCCTGGTTGGTTTAAAATGCACTTAACCGCAAAGACGCCGAGACGCGAAGAAGCGCGAAGTCGATACATCAAAATCATTCCGTGCTTTCTTCTGTGTATTCCGCGTTTTCTGTGAGAAAGAATAGCTCACGAATAACACAGAAATCACAGAAAATCTACAGAAGTGTTTCATGGAATGTGATTTCTCTTTCTTATTCGTTTTTAATGCACTTAACCGCGGAGGCGCTGAGACGCTAAGTTTCGCAAAGTAAAATCCTATTTAACACTTCGCGTGCCTCTGCGATTTCGCGACTTCGCGGTGAGAAAAACACTACCATTGAACTAATCGCAATTTGATAAATACGCTTAACCGCAAACATAGGAGGCGGCGAGACGCAAAGTGGCGAAAGAAGATACAGTCAATTGTAATCTAAATCATTCCGTGCATTCTTCTGTGTATTCCGCGTTTTCTGTGAGAAAATGACTCACGGAATAACACAGAAATCGCAAACTTAAGCCACCGCATCGTCAAACCCGGGTCGCATAAAATTTATCGCTTCGGGGAATTCATGATTTATTTCCTGTTGTAGTTTTTGCAGTAACGATAAATGGGTAAGGATATCGTCTTGGTATCGCGGCAACAACTTAAATAAGTCACTCCATGCTTTTATGGAGCTGTCGATACCAATCAATGCCACCTTGGCGCAACCATTCGCATCTGAAAGAAAAAAATAGCCTGGTTCTGAATCCACTCCCTTCAATTTACCCGTGAGTGCCCTGTTTAATTTTACATGGATAAAGTGAAGATACCAATCAATAATTTCCAGGCTTGCTTCGATCATCCTAGCTTGTTGCTTTGCAAAGGCTTTGGTTACAATACCCAACGTTAATTGTTCGCTGAGTTGATCAACGAGTGTATCCGCCATCGCGTCATGGGTTCTCCACTTCTGGCCTTCCTTAAGATATTGCAGGCTAAGCTGATAAACAGGGTGAAGTTCTGCTTGTTTTCTCAAACGTAATTCCGCTTGATCGATTTCATTCAATTCTTGTTCGCGATGATCCTCGCCGATTGACAACTCCGTAGCTTTGCCACGAATCATTTGAAGTTTCTCTTGAAATTTTTGTTCAAGATCTTTCCAGAGTTCATCTTCGGGTTGATCAATGTTTTCGGGTTTTTTATAAATCGCACAGCGATTGGTGAATACGCAACGTTCACACCATCTGTCACAAAAATTGTAAATGCCAGGGATAAGGTTTGGTTTCATAGACAACGGTTTTAATAGCTAACGGTTTTAATAACATATCAAAACTAAGGTATAAAAAAATTAAATTCAGTCAAACGGGTAAGCCTTCCCTTAACTCATGTGTATGGTAAAAACATGTAAAGGAATGATTTAACGGAATGGTGTTTACTAAATTATTCATTTGGTTTGCCAAGACGTTCCACACGTACGGCAAAGTACCGGGTGTCGCCGCGCCAGGGGAAAATGGCGTATCGTTTTACAAAGTAAAGATTAACACGCTCTCCACTCAGGGAAACTTCTTTGAGTTTATTGATCAAGTCCGTTTCACTTTTCTCAACAGAAAAATCAAACGACTCCGCGATTGGGCTTGTTCCTTTTAAGGCACCAAAGGTTTCAAGGTTAATTTTTCCTTCGTAAGTTTTGAACACAACACCTTTTTTGCTGATCCGAAGGATCTTACCCGCCATAACACCATCTTCATAAACGCCCCAGTAGTAAAAACTAAAAACACCCGCACCTACAATCAACAATCCGATAAGGGAAATCCTGATTACCTTCATTGTTGCGTTTTTTACTTTTGTTCCGAAACCTGGTTGTTCCATAGCGAAAATTTATACTAATAAAGTTAAACGTATTTATGGTGATGATGATGATCTGTTTTAAAAAATAAATGCCTTGTGTGGTCACAAGGCATTTGAAATATCGATGGCGGATGCCAGTTAGACGGTCATGATTTCGGCCTCTTTCTTTTTCATTAAGGCATCAATTTTGGCAATGGAATCATCGGTTAGCTTCTGAACATTTTCTTCGGCGTTTTTCACATCATCTTCGGCAGCGCCTTTGATTTTTTTCAGGCTTTCATTGGTTTCTTTGCGAATGCTACGTACGCTTATACGGCCGTGTTCGCATTCCTGACCTACCTGTTTAACCAGCTGTTTTCGTCGTTCTTCTGTTAACATTGGAATGTTGATGATCACTTGCTGGCCATCGTTTTGTGGGTTGAGGCCAAGGTTTGCATTCATAATTTGTTTTTCGATTTCCCCGATCATGGTTTTTTCCCAGGGCTTAACAAACAAAGTGCGTGCATCGGGAGACGTAATAGATGAAACTTGCTGAAGCGGTGTCATCGCGCCGTAGTACGAAACTTGAATACCCTCAAGCATTGAAGGATTTGCTTTGCCCGCTCTGATTTTTGTTAGTTCATGGGCACAGTGACTAATTGCTTTTGTCATTAACTCACGTGCTTCATCAAGATATAATTCAATTTCTTCCATAGCGATAAATTGATGCCGTATGAATTTGGTTACGTTTTAACTGATCAATGTTCCTGCCGTTTCTCCCTGCACCACCTTCATCAGGTTTCCTTTTTTGTTCATGTCGAATACAATGATCGGCAGTTTATTTTCCATACACAATGTAAAGGCCGTCATATCCATGATGTTCAGATTTTTCTCGTATGCTTCCTGGAATGAAAGCGTTTCATACTTCACAGCATCCGGATGTTTTTCCGGATCTTTTGTGTAAACACCATCAACGCGGGTTCCTTTCAGAACCACATCGGCCTGAACTTCGACAGCACGTAAACTCGCAGTTGAATCTGTTGTGAAATAGGGATTGCCAATACCCGCTCCGAAAATTACAATGCGGCCTTTTTCAAGATGGCGGATAGCGCGACGACGGATAAATGGTTCACAGACCTGCTCCATCTTTATTCCGGCCATCAATCGGGTATACATACCGTGGCGTTCGAGTGCACTTTGTAATGCCATGGCATTTATCACTGTTGCCAGCATACCCATATAATCTCCCTGTACCCGGTCGATACCGAGTGCTTCTGCCTGCCCTCCCCTGAAAATGTTACCTCCTCCAATTACGATGGCTACTTCTACGCCATTGTCTTTCAATAATTTAATCTCTTCGCAGTACTGATTAAGAACGTTTGGATCAATGTTGGTAGTCTTCGTTGATCCCTGGAGCGCTTCGCCGCTTAGTTTCAGGAGAATTCGTTTGTATTTCACTTAGATTTGGTTTTTGAACGCATTAAATTCGTTGTTCGCTTTTATGACAAAAGACGAACAAATCAGATTGATACTGATAAAATTGTGCAAATATGCCGAGTAAAATTGGAAGTTTAAAGATACCAGTCTTTTTTACGGCCGAATATTTATGCAAAACGCAGACGCGGCCCGTTTTTTTATTATACAAATAACGTATGTGGCGCCTTTTTAAGAATTTAATTTTTTAAAATCCGATCCTGCAGAAATAAAAACTGGATTGCTCATGCGAAGTCTTTTTTCGCCATTCCATTCAAGATGTTGTCCGTAGATGCCAAATAAAATATATCCGTACGGATGAAGGAAGTCAATGAATTCGTGGAATGGAACGTGTCGCTCATTATAAGGGTTCATGCCGGCTTCTACCTGAATAAACGTGATCCGTTTTTCTTTCAACAAAGTTTGTGCACCTTTTAAGACTTCAATATCAAAGCCCTCTGTATCTATTTTTAAAAAATCAATGTGATTAATTCCGGCTTGTTCGCATACTGTATCTGCAGTCTTAATTTGAATGGTTTCCTTTCCATGATTTACTGTAGGATCCCCTTTACTTTCATGGAGCGTATTCATGCGTGAATCCTGAAATAGGGTGATCTCTTCAGTTTTAGTTGCTGCGCCGAGTGCGCAGTGATGGTAGGTAACATTGCGAAGCCCGGAGGTGTTCTTCTGCAGCTGTTGCATTGTTCCTTGGACCGGCTCAAAACAGTGATAGGACGTCTTCGGGAAAAATTTATTCCACTTCGTTACGGTCTGTCCAATATTCGCACCGACGTCAAAAACAACACTGGGATAGTATTGGGGATTGAGCTTTTTCAGGTCATAGAATAAATCAAAACCTTGAGGAACATGTCTGAGAATGCTGTAGGGAACCATGTTATACATGACGCCCTCGGCGGTCTTTTTGATGATCTCACGCGTCCTCATTGATTTTTACAGTTAGTTTATTTTTTGATATAATGTTAATAGTAGATATTTTTTTAAAACTTTCCCATTTTTTTTTCAGGGTCAGTGTAGATAGCGGGAAAAGCAAAGATGACTGTGCTTAAATAAAAAGCCCGAAGTACAACAACTTCGGGCCTCTGAAACATTTTGCATAAAATTTAGCGCTCCAGTAATCCTCCCAACAGGGAACTTCCTTCTTTACCACTGTTTCTTCCATAAGGCGCAAGCGCTTGCACCAACTTGCGAATTGGCATGGACTGAAGCCAGACTTTACCCGTTCCCCGTAGTGTTGCAAGGAAAATTCCTTCACCGCCAAACACCATGGATTTTAATCCACCGGAAGCCTGTACATCAAAATCCAGCTGCGGCTCAAAAGCAACCACGCAGCCGGTATCAACCCGAAGTGTTTCATTTTTTAGCGTTTTTTCAATCACCGTACCTCCGGCATGTACGAATGCTTTGCCATCCCCTTCCAGTTTTTGAAGAATGAATCCTTCACCACCAACAAGACCAGATCCCAATTTTTTATTAAAAGTAATCGACAGCTTAGTACCGAAAGCCGCACATAAAAAACCATCTTTCTGAACGATCAGTTGATTTCCCGGGCTTGTCGCGAGATCAACGGGTATTACAGTTCCCGGATAAGGCGCAGAGAAAGCAACTTTCGCTCGATGATTTCCCCGGTTTGAAAAATGTGTCATGAAAATTGATTCTCCGGTAAGTATCCTTGATCCTGCCGAAAGGAGTTTGTCAAACAACCCCTGGTTCGGATTAGACCCATCGCCCATTTTAGTTTCGAAAGAAATGCCATCTTCCATAAACAGCATGGCTCCAGCTTCAGCAATAACGGTTTCCATCGGGTCAAGTTCAATCTCAACAATCTGGATGCTTTCTCCTTTAATCTGATAATCAATTTCGTGTGATCGGCTCATGGCAAATTTTGGTTTTAAGAATCAAAAACGAATACAAGTTAAAATTGTTTCTTTGTTTTACACGATCACGACAGATTTGTTGAGCAACAAAAAAGGCCCGAAGGCCCTGTATATCACTTTGATCAAAGATCTATTTTCCTTTTTTCTTTTTTGGTTTTTTCATGTCATCATAATCTTCACGCTCTGCCAGCTTTTTATCATCGACATTTTCATTTAAGAATTCGTTAATCTTTTCAATATTCATGTTAGAACGAATTTCGCCGAACTGATCGATGGTAATATCAAAACCGCTTAATTCTTTGTGAACTTTTGGTTTTGGCTTGTTGGTATCCTTGTCTTTTTTTTCCATACTATATTTGTTTAGCCCCACTTTGCCGATAAAAAAACAATTGATCGAAGCTTCGTTTATCACTTGTCACTATTGTCGTGTGAACAAAAACGTCGCTTAACGTTTCAGTAAAAACTAAATTATTATGCCACTTTTATCTTAAAATGCCGGAGCGCATGGTCGATCCGCATCACAGTCTCATCTCTGCCAATAATTTCCATGATCATCATTAAATCCGGTCCGCCACCTGCTCCAGTCAACGCGACTCGTAGTGCCTGAAGAATTTTACCTGTTGAGATTCCCAAAGATGCTGTAACTTCTTCAAGGTTTGACTTGGCTTTTGTGGCATCAAAGTCGGCGTCATTTAAAAGCGCTGTTTTGTATGCCATTAGCACTTTCACTACATCTTCATTCCATTTCTTGTTTACGACAGTTTCATCAAAAGAGGTGGGCGAAAAGAATAAAAATTTTCCCTGTGTCCAAAAATCTTTTGGAAAGGTTACCCGCTCGCGCATTAATGTTACAATTCTTAAAGCTTTATCGCGGCTGCAAGTCACATTTTCAGCGTTTAGTGAATCAAGCAGGTAATTGGCCAGTTCATCGTCGGATTTAGTGCGGAGGTAATGCTGATTATACCACTGTGCTTTTTGAATATCGAAACGGGCGCCTGCCTTATTAATTCTTTCGAGAGAAAAAGATTCGATAAGCTGCTCCATAGAAAAGATTTCCTGCTCTGTTCCAGGATTCCATCCAAGGAATGCGAGAAAATTGATGAGTGCTTCAGGAAGATAACCCGCTTCTTTATAACCGATCGCATCTTCACCGCTTTGTGGATCTTTCCAGGTTAAAGGAAAAATCGGGAAGCCTTGTTTATCCGCATCGCGCTTGCTCAACTTCCCATTTCCATCCGGTTTTAAAAGCAATGGCAAATGGGCGAACTGCGGCATCTCTTTCTCCCACCCTAAGTATTTATACAGCAAAACATGAAGTGGCGCAGATGGTAACCATTCTTCACCGCGAATCACATGAGAAATCTTCATCAGATAATCATCCACCACATTGGCCAGGTGATACGTCGGCATGCCGTCGCTCTTCATCAGTACTTTGTCGTCAATCTGTGAAGAATGAACCATCACCCATCCGCGGATCAGGTCATTAAGACGTATCTCTTCCTTGCGCGGCACTTTTAAACGAATCACATAAGGGGTGCCTGAATCGAGTAAAGATTTAACTTCTTCCGCGGAGAGAGTTAACGAATTTCGCATTTGCATGCGGGTAATACTGTTGTATTGCTGAATATCAACACCTGCTGCTTTCAGTCGCTCGCGCATTTCGTCGAGTTCTTGTTCGGTGTCAAAAGCATAATAAGCATTACCTTCCGCAATCAACTTTTGGGCATATTCATGGTAAATCCCTTTTCTTTCTGATTGCCGGTAAGGCGCATGGGGGCCGCCTGCGCCAACGCCCTCATCGATTTTAATACCTACCCAAGCCAACGATTTCAGAATATATTCTTCAGCTCCGGGAACATACCTGGTTTGGTCAGTATCTTCAATGCGGAGAATCATGGTGCCCTTGTGTTTTCTGGCAAGCAGGTAATTGTACAGGGCTGTTCTTATACCTCCGATGTGCAATGCACCGGTAGGGCTGGGCGCAAATCTAACGCGTACTTCTCTCATCTTTGTGGTCAGTTGTAGTTTTAGCTGCAGGCCCGCTAATACGGATCAAACTGCAGGTAACCGGATTGCAAAGGTAAAAGATGATTTAGATTTGGCTACAGGTTTTTAAAAATGTAGCGGTGCAAACCATTTCGGTAAAAAACCTGTTTAAAAATAATTTCGCCGGATAACGAAGGCTTTTTACCTTGCACTCCTTCCGTTAACCAGGCGGAAGACTTTTGATAAATCATTGCACATCCATGACCGAAGAGAAGAGTTTAAATTTTTTAGAAGAGATCGTAGAAAACGATCTTCAAGCAGGAAAATATAAAAGCATTGTTACAAGGTTTCCGCCAGAGCCGAATGGATACCTGCACATGGGCCATGCAAAAAGCATTTGCCTTAACTTCGGACTTGCCCGGAAGTACAATGGGAAAACAAATCTCCGGTTTGATGATACCAATCCGATCACGGAAGACACTGAGTACGTTGAAAGTATTAAAAATGATGTGAAGTGGCTGGGATTCGCGTGGTCACAAGAGCTTTATGCGTCTGACTATTTTCCGAATCTCTATCAGTTTGCACTCAAGTTGATCAATAAAGGATTGGCATACGTAGACGATAGTACAAGCGAAGAGATTGCTGCACAGAAAGGTACACCCACGCAACCCGGAAAGGACAGTCCCTGCCGGACACGCAGCGTTGAAGAGAATCTTACGTTGTTTGAAAACATGAAATCAGGCAAATACAAGGACGGCGAAAAAGTGTTGCGTGCAAAGATTGACATGGCCCACACCAACATGCACATGCGCGATCCTATAATGTACCGGATCAAGCATGCACATCACCATCGTACCGGCGACACCTGGTGTATTTACCCGATGTATGATTTCGCCCACGGGCAAAGTGATGCGATTGAAAATGTTACACATAGTGTTTGTACCCTTGAGTTCATACCGCATCGTGAACTGTACGACTGGTTTATAGATAAGCTGGAGATATATCCATCGCGTCAATACGAGTTTGCACGACTCAACATGACATACACGGTAATGAGTAAGCGGAAGCTTCTTCAGCTTGTAAACGAAAAGCATGTTTCGGGATGGGATGACCCACGCATGCCAACGCTCAGTGCCGTGCGCAGGAGAGGCTATACCCCAGAAAGTATTCGTGACTTTTGTGATAAAATTGGTGTTGCCAAAAGAGAAAACCTTATCGATGTTGGGCTATTGGAGTTCTGCGTTCGCGAACACCTCAATAAAATTGCTTTACGGCGAATGGTGGTTTTTGATCCTGTAAAAGTGGTGATCACAAATTACCCTGAAGGAAAATCAGAAATGCTGGAGACTGAAAATAATCCCGAAGATCCTTCAACAGGAAAGCGGGAGATGCCATTCAGTCGCGAGGTTTACATAGAGCAGGAAGATTTTATGGAGAATCCGCCGAAGAAATATTTTCGACTGGCACCAGGGCAAATGGTAAGATTAAAAAGCGCTTATATCATCCGTTGTGAGGAGGTTGTTAAAGATGCTGAAGGAAGGATTACAGCGCTTCGTTGTACTTACATTCCTGAAAGCAAAAGTGGATCTGATACTTCCGGCATTCACGTGAAAGGCACTTTGCATTGGGTGAGTGCACCACATGCGATAGCCATCGAAACGCGCATGTATGATCGTTTGTTCAAAGTAGAAAACCTGGGTGATGCGGAAGGTGATTTTAAGGACTACCTCAATCCGGATTCACTGCAAGTGCTTGCAAACGTGTATGCTGAACCTGCATTGCAAGATGCAACGCTTGATGACCGTTTTCAGTTTTTGAGAAAAGGTTATTTCTGTCTTGACCGCGATTCGTCTACCAATAAGCTGATCTTTAACCGCACCGTTACCCTACGGGATATGTGGGCGAAGGGAGGAAAGAACAATTAATTTGCTTGTTGTTGCACAAAGTGGCACAGAGAAACGCGAAAATTTCTTTTGTGACACTTTGTGTAATTTCTTTGTGAAACTTAGTGGCACAACGGCTACGCCAAGGCTTTTAGGAAAATCTCCCGGGTTGATTTAAGATGCAACCTGAAATTGGCCCAGGCTACAGTATGAAGCAGTAATACCATGCCAAGACAAATGCCTCCGAACATCATATCCTTATAAATCAGAAGCACAATACCGCTAACAATTAAAAAGAAAGTCCAAATCAGGATAAAAAATCTGTTGAAGCGAAGCATCCTGTACTCAAGAAACAAAATACATCCATTGGCTGTTGGTTCAATGCTTCCGCGGATCACGGGAATGAATGCGTGATAACGCCTGACTTTTAACGTCACCTCAAATTCATCGTCTTTCACCCATCCCGATAAGGAGGAGGGTATTCCAAAACTTAAAGGTTTTTCAATTTCTTGCGTAAGGCGTTTCAATACCACGTCCCAGCTATGGGCGACAACAAGGGTTTCATTTTTGTGTGGAAGAAGGTGCATCACTTTACAGCAATACAGGAAATCTCCACGCTTACATCTTTTGGTAAACGACTTACTTCAACCGTTTCCCGCGCGGGTGGATTTTCAATAAAGTATTTACCATATACTTCGTTTACCTTTGGAAAATTGTTCATGTCTTTCAGGAAGATGGAACACTTTACCACGTCGGAGAAATCCATTCCTGCAGCATGCAATACTTCCTTCAGGTTAATCATCACCTGTTCAGTTTCAGCTTCAATATTCATATTGATCATTTTGCCGGTGGAACGCTGTATCGCAATCTGACCGCTGAGGAAGAGCATGTTGCCAGCTTGTATCGCCTGACTATACGGCCCGATTGGTTCAGGAGCGAGCGGGGAATAAATGACTGATTTTGACATCTGGATAAATTTTAAACAGTTACTATTAAAAGGTTAATCTGATCGATTTGAATCAAAATTGCAAGGGCTTCGCTTTTAAGTCAGCGAATTTCCGGTAAGGAAATTGGCACGCTGAGTTTCTTTCGTGCTTATTATTGTTAAATCATGGCGATCTTATTTACGAAGTGTATTTTTAAGACCTTTAGTTTAATTGAAAACAGCGATAGAAACAGCTCACACATTTACCAGGAAACGCAAGGTTAGGGTAGCAATACTTTTATTAAGTACGCTATTGCTTTTTTTGTTTGCCATTAACCTCATGGTGGCGTCCCTCACGCAATTGGGTGAAAACATGGCGCATGCTATTTTGTTTGCCACTTCTAATCCGTTCACAGGTTTGTTCATCGGGTTACTAATTACGGCAATGCTTCAAAGCAGTTCGACCACTACCTCGTTGGTTGTGGCGTTTGTTGCCTCGGGTGCCATAACGGTGATGAATGCAGTGCCCATCATCATGGGTGCTAACGTAGGCACAACGATCACAAGTACCATTGTTTCATTAGGCTTCATCAACCAGAAAAAAGAATTCAAAAGAGCTTTTAGTGCTGGTACCTATCACGATTTCTTTAACATCCTTACGGTGATCATTTTGTTTCCACTTGAGTACTATTACGGTTTTCTCTCAGAGACGGCAACTTATTTTGCACATCAGCTTTTTAATCCTGTACTGCAACCGGTAGAACAGATAACCCATGGTTCTGCTTTTGGATTAGGTGCCTTGAATACATTTTTGTTGAATGCAATACCGGCTGTGATCGTCGCCCTGATCTCCCTCATCTTGTTGTTTACATCGATCGTTATTTTTCGGAAGATGGTTTCAGACTTACTTCAGGTGGGGAATCCTCAAATGTTTAAAAGATTCTTTTTCAAAACACCCATCAAGTCATTTGGCTGGGGAATACTTACTACCGCCGCCATTCGGTCAAGCACCATTACAACCTCCATTGTGGTACCCATGGTCGCCAAGCGAATAACAAAATTAAAATACGCTGCGCCTTTTATCATGGGAGCAAATATCGGCACTACCATTACTGCATTCATCGCTGTGCTTTTATATGCCAATACAAAGGAAGCGATCACCATTGCTTTGGTACACTTCCTGTTTAATTTATGCGGTGTGCTCATTTTTTTTCCAATTCCTTTTCTTCGAAAGATCCCTTTGCAACTGGCGGCTGCGCTCGGTAAGCTCATGCTACGGTATAGATTAATGGGCCTGGTCTATTTGCTTTGCACATTCTTCCTGATTCCGTTTGCGTTAATCTATGCGAATCATGATCCGGAAAAGCGAAAGGACCTGATGAACGAAAGGAAACCCGTGTCTGGCATTGTCGATTTTCCGAAGGTACAGAAAGACACGGGTAACGACTAATATGCCAATTCAATCGGAATGCAGGTGATCAAATTTTAAAAACAACGTGATTCCAGGAGAAGTAAATCCATTACTCATGAGTTAATGTCGTTTAGTTAAGTTCCTATTAAACCTTTCCGTCCCCAGTTCTCCGGAGAGGGCAAGGTGAGGCGTAAAAAAACAAGCTTAACTAAACGACATTGAATCGTGACTTCTCTTTATATTGCAATAAACTGATTTTGCCGTGCTGAAAGACAGTATCATGAAGTTCCTGAAACTTGAAAACCTCGTTGAAAATGTGACGGGTTTTGTGGAGACACGTATTGAATTGATGAAATATGAGCTGAAGGAAGATGTTGCCAGGGTTGTTTCAAAGGTGGTGCTTTACTTGGCTGTGGCTTTGGTTTTTACGTTCTTTTTATTCTTTATCAGCCTGGCCATTGCAATAAAGCTGAGTGGAATGTGGGGAGACTTTTGGGGATTCGCTACGGTGGCCTTTTTTTACATTGCGGTAGGCATAACGTTGTTTTTGCTTCGCGATGGAATCAGCCTGAAATTAGAAAGACAACTGAGGAAAACAATTCAAAACAAGAAGTAGTATGGAACTGCTCGACACAGATGATGAAATGAAACAGGATTTGCTGCGTAAATCGGCAAAACACCGGGAGAAACTTCAGGGTGAAGTAAAGCTCATTACTGAAAATACCGAAAAGGTGATCACCAATGCGTTAATCATTGGCGGTTCTTTAGCATTATCGTATTTGCTAATGCACCAACTGACCAAAGGATCCGATAAACGAAAACATAAAGTAAAACATAAGAAGATAAAAGTGGTGAAGGCAGAAGCACCGGAACAGGTGGAGGTGGAGGAAGAGGATTCGACGCCTGGTGTTTTTAGTCAGATCGGGGCAGCCGTAGCAAGCCAGGCATCTGTGTTTTTACTTAATCTAGCTAAAGAAAAACTCACCGAATTTTTGCAGCCGCAAACGGAAAAGAAAGCATCATCATGAGCGTATTAACTACCTTACGTGAACGCCAGCAGAAGGGGAGGAAATCCATCGCGGTTTTATTGGATCCTGATAAAATTGAGGACACAGCGAAACTCCTTCCGCTTGTTAATCTGGCGAATGAGAACTGTGTTGATTTCTTTTTCGTTGGCGGAAGTCTCATCACCACGACAAACCTTTCTGAAGTTGTAAAAAAAATTAAAGAACACGTTACGATTCCCATCGTATTATTCCCTGGCAACAGTTTTCAACTGGAACCAACGGCGGACGCGTTATTGTTCTTGTCTCTAATCTCTGGACGTAACCCGGAGTTATTAATAGGTCAGCATGTTGTAGCGGCTCCCATTATCCGCAATACGAAGCTGGAAGTTATTTCTACCGGGTATATGTTGATTAATTCAGGGAAGATTACTTCGGTAGCATACATCAGCAACACCACACCTATTCCTGAAGATAAATATTCGCTCGCAGCATCTACCGCGATGGCAGGCGAGATGCTTGGATTACAAAGTATTTACCTCGATGCCGGTAGTGGTGCTGAGCGTGAAATCAGTGCACGAATGATTGCGTCTGTTCGAAAAGCGGTAAGTGTTCCGTTGATTGTAGGGGGAGGTATTAATACAGCACAAAAAGCACTCAATGCCCTGGAGGCTGGGGCCGACATGATCGTGATTGGTAATGCGCTTGAGAAAAAACCAGAGCTTTTAATTGAGATTTCTGATAAGATTTACGACTGGAATAAGAAGTAGGAAGGTGCGGCAGGGTGTCTGAATGTTGGTGTGCTGGTTTACCGATAGGTTTAAGTATTCTATTTGAAGGTCTTTGTTAAAAGCCATTTGAACGGAAAAGACGTGTAATTCCATGAAAGATTTTTGTCATGGGCACCAAATTAAGACGAAACAGCGGTTACCGTATCCATCGGAAAAAACGGATCAAATCTTTTCCACAGGAAGAATGGGATTGTTATGGCAATAGATAAGAGACAATTTTGGGATTCGAATTATTATAACCATCCACCGTTGACGGACGAAATGATCGTAGTAGCAGAAACTACGTTAGGAGTAAAGTTACCAACGCCTTTGATTGAATTGTTGAAAATTCAAAATGGTGGATATACAAAAGGTTTTGCGTTTCCGATGACACAGAAAACGACTTGGGCAGAGAATCATGTTCCGCTTTCGGAGTTATTTGGGATTGTGTTAGATGAAAATATCGAGTCTGCACAAAACATCATGGATACGGGCTATTTGATTGAAGAATGGGGACTTCCTGAAAAACAGGTTTTGTTAACAGGTGATGGACATTGGTGGATTACACTTGATTACCGGAGCAACGAAACTCCTTGTGTAAAATGGATCGATGTTGAATGCAAGCAAGAAATAAAGATCGCCGACAGCCTTGACGAGTTTTTTGATGGCCTTGTTCCGGATGACACATTTGCAGAAAATAATTGGTGAATGTAATAGGCTAAACGACTAAAGCCGGCCCGGGAGGCGAAAAAAATATGAATGAAAGATCATCTGATTAGCATTGATCAACACTGAACGAGGCATCCACTCCCACACATTTTTTCGAAAGTGATTGATGCTCTCGATGCGTTTTTCCCAGACACTAACAGATTTAAATTTAAAATCCATTTCCTTCCACTAATGATTAATTCATTCGCCTTTCTATCCAGATAACCAACGCATACATGCGAATACAACGGTTGGGCTAGGGATGCATAAGAATGCAATCACCTTAACAACTCTCTTGAAATCACCATCTTCTGAATCTCCGTTGTGCCTTCATAAATCTGCGTAATCTTCGCATCGCGCATCAGGCGTTCTACGTGATATTCTTTTACATAGCCATATCCGCCATGGATCTGCACCGCTTCAGTCGTTACATCCTGTGCAATTTGAGAAGCAAATAATTTGGCCATCGCGGCCGCTTTTACAAAATCCCTTTTTTGATCTTTTAGCCACGCAGCCTGATGAACAAGCATGCGTGCCGCATCTATTTTCGTAGCCATTTCCGCAAGTTTGAATTGGATGGCCTGGTGATTGGATAATGTTTTGCCAAAGGCTTTTCTTTCTTTCGAATATTTAAGCGCCAATTCATACGCACCACTCGCAATGCCCAATGCCTGTGATGCAATACCGATCCGTCCGCCATTCAATGTACTCATGGCAAAACCAAATCCGGATCCGTCATCACCAATACGATTTGCTTTAGGAACTTTCACGTCGCTGAACATAAGTGAATGCGTATCGGATCCGCGAATACCCATCTTGTCTTCTTTTTTTCCAACCGTGAAACCCGGCATTCCTTTTTCGACAATCAATGCATTGATGCCTTTGTGTTTTTTAGCTGCATCAGTTTGCGCGATAACGATGTATACGCTTGCACTGTTTCCATTTGTAATCCAATTTTTCGTACCATTCAACAGGTAGTGATCGCCTTTGTCTTCAGCGGTAGTACGTTGACTTGTAGCATCAGAACCAGCTTCCGGTTCTGAAAGACAAAAAGCACCTATTACCTCACCGGTGGCAAGACGTTTTAGATATTTTTGTTTTTGTTCTTCATTTCCATATTTCTCAAGACCCCAGCACACCAGCGAATTGTTTACCGACATACAAACAGAAGCTGAAGCATCCACTTTCGAAATTTCTTCCATCGCCAAAACATATGAGATCGTGTCCATCCCACCGCCGTTGTAGATAGGATCAGTCATCATGCCCAGAAAACCGAGCTCTCCCATTTTTTTAATTTGTTCAGTCGGAAACTTCTGATGCGTATCACGTTCAATTACGCCTGGTAATAATTCGGTTTGCGCAAAATCGCGGGCAGCTTGTTGAACAGCGAGGTGTTCTTCCGTAAGTTGGAAATTCATTTCAGGTTAATGTTATAATCGATGTACGAAGTACGAGGTACAAAGTACAAGGTACGAAGTACAAAATACAAAATACAAGGTACAAAGTATGAGGTAAAAAATACAAAGTAGGTCGGGCGTCTCGAAGCGAAAATAAAAGGCCTGAATTGCTTCAGGCGCACACCCTTTTATCCTTAAGGGAGCCAACGCACATTGTAATTTTACTTGCCTCGATGTTTCCCCTAAGGGGTCAGGGGTTTATAAAATCAGGGGTTTATAAAATTTCTGTGTATTACTCTGCCAATGCGTACCCTTTTATCCCTTAAAGGGAGCCAACGCACATTGTAATTTTACTTGCCTCGATGTTTCCCCTTAAGGGGTCAGGGGTTTATAAAATCGGGGGTTTATAAAATCTCTGTGTACTACCCTGCCACCGCGCACCATTTATCCCTAAAGGGAGCCACCGCACATTATAATTTTACTTGCCTCGATGTGTTTGAATGCTAAGAACGATTCAGGCAGTTTGCGCTAAAAAGAAAAAGGCCTGAATTGCTTCAGGCCTGTATTTAAATCAAAAACTGTTTCCAGCTTTTTAAAATGGTTTGTTGGGTTACTCATCCCGGCTTCCACCAAGAAAGATCATCACGTAATAGATCAGTGTTGTAACGGCACCAATTGCAGCTACTACATACGTCATTGCAGCCCATTTTAAAGCATCTTTTGCCATACCATGTTCTTTGGTCGTTACAATTCCCCGCGATTCCACCCAAGCCAATGCTCTTTTGCTGGCATCAAATTCCACCGGAAGGGTAATGATGGAAAATGCTGCAAAAACAGCATAACATACAATGATGATCAGTAATGCAGTGGGCCAGAAATTATGAATCATGGCACCACCGAAGATCATTCCAAGCATAATGAAATTCAGGATTTGACCACTTACATTTTGAATTGGCACCATTGCGGAACGTAATTGCAGCATACTGTACGCCTTTGCATGTTGAACAGCATGACCACATTCGTGTGCTGCTACCGCCGTGGCCGCCGCATTCCGGCCATGATAAACAGCCTCGCTGAGGTTCACGGTTTTATTTGCCGGATTGTAATGGTCAGTCAGCTCACCCTGAACGCAGGTTACCTGCACGTTAGCAAGGCCATTATCTGCCAGCATAAGACGTGCGACATCCGCACCTGTAAGGTCGCGGGTAAGATGAACTTGCGAGTATTCACGAAACTTGCTTTTTAAGCGGGAACTGACAGCCCACCCGATTATCATGAACACGACACCAATAACTAATGCACCCATAGTTGTATTTCCTTTTTTAAGTTGTTTTCTAGTTATGTCCCTACGGCAACAATCAATGTTTGCGCCAAACCGTAAAACTGCCAAAAAGACATTAGATTAACACATTAATTTCATCAGTAGTTTCTACATATCAAAAAGGAACGACATTAAATTTTGATTAGAAAGGCCGGTTTGTTTCAACGTTTTGATTCCGTTCTGTAAACGAATAACAGCGGAGGTTCCTCGGTTATTTTACTATGGTAAGAATATCGTTCGCATCTCAATTCCTTTTGTTGAAGAACAAACCTTAAGAGGCGTTATAGGCCGAGCTACTATGTACTTCCTGTAATAACGGGCCGAACGTTGATGTTATACATGTGTTGAAGAAAAATTTTGACAGATGCTTTTGAAAAATAATAAACAGAACGTCGCGCACTATTTCTCACCCTTAATATAATTTGACCAGGTCAGATTTTGTTATCTTGGTGACTATTTCATGAAAAAACTAGCAAGCATTTTTGTTCTTCTCTGCGTAATCAACATTCTTGCGCATGCGCAGAAAGAAACTGCCGCATTGCTGAAGGACCTTGATCAAGCGATTGCCGAACGAGAAAACTTTGAGAAGCAAAAAAGAGAAAATATAGATCGCTTAAAGCGACGCCTGACCGTGATGTCTGTCAAAGATGAGTTCGTGCTCACATCGCAAATTTTTGAAGAGTATAAATCTTTTATCTACGATTCTGCATTTCGCTATGCATTGCGACTCCAGTTCCTGGCGGCAAAGCTTAAGAATCCGGTTAATATATATAAATCCAAAATTAACCTCGGCTTTATTCTTGTTTCTGCTGGCCTTTTTAACGAAACGCTTGATACCCTCCAGGCGTTGGAAAGCAACTTACTGCCCGACAGTCTAAAATCTGATTTCTTTTTCCTGATCGGACGAACTTGTTATGACTTGGCAGAATTTAACCGGGATAATTTCTATAGCGTAAGATACAGGTTACGCGGTAATGGTTACCTGGATTCCTGTTTGCAATATTTGCCGTCGAATTCTTCCCGTTACTTACTCGTTTACGGCTTAAAAGCAGCTCATACTGGCGAATTTGAAACGTCGGCCAAAGCCTATGAAAAGCTCTTATCAGATTTCTCTCTCACCGATGCTGAAATTGCAGTTGCCACGAGTACGCTCAGTTTCATCTATACCCACTTAGGTCGCCTGGAAGAATCGAAGCAAATGCTGATTAGGGCTGCCATAGCAGATATCAAATCGTCAACCAAAGAAACTGTCGCGCTTCGTAACCTCGCGGAAATACTTTTTTATGAAGGCAAGGTCGAGAAGTCTTATGGATACATCAAAATCGCCATGGCCGACGCCAATTTTTATGGAGCGAATCACCGAAAAATTCAAGTGGCTTCTATCTTTCCTGTAATCGAAGGAAGACAACTCGCCATGGTCGAGTCAAGGAAAAATCTGATCAGTGTTTATGCTGTAGCCATTACGTTGTTTTCAGGTTTACTCATAGCATTTGGAATCATTATCTATAAACAGAACAAGAAGCTGCAGATCGCAAAGAAGGTTATTTCCGATTCAAACGAGAAACTAACAGAGACAAACCATCAGTTGATGGATTCCAATAAGATTAAAGAAGAATACGTCACCTATTATTTTAATACAACAGCTGAATATATCTCCCGGCTTGAAACTTTGAAAAAAACAATGGAGATGAAGTTGCTCACCAAAAAGATGGATGACTTGCGGTTCACCGTTGATAGTATCAACATAAAACGTGAACGCGAAGCGCTTTATCACAACTTCGACAAATTCTTTCTGGCATTATTTCCAGATTTTGTCCGGACGTTTCAATCTCTATTTAAAGAAGATGACCGGATTTCGCTAAAGGAAGGCCAGCTGCTAAATACCGAACTACGGATCTTCGCGCTAATGCGTTTGGGTATACACGACCCGGAAAAAATTGCCCGCATTCTCGATTATTCCCTCGCCACAATTTATACCTACAAAACGAGAATTCGACACAAGTCCATGGTTCCCAACGACGAGTTCGATAAGCGTATTATGGCAATTCCAACCATTTAAATCGTTTGAAATCTTCAGAATCGGTTCGAGATTACTTTGATTAGTCCTGTGTGGACGTGTAAGCAACATACTGAAAATCAAAAACATAGCTTCATTAATGAACAAAATTTTTTTTGATTTTTTCAGGATAAGTTGAACCCCCTTTTTTACCCCTCTTTCTTTGTCTTGTTCGCAAACGATTGTATGCGTACCCGAATCCCAAACGGTCAAAGACAATCACAAGCACCTAAATCAAACAAACACATGGTAAACAATTACAAAACTCAAGAAACCTGGCAACTGTCGGTTCGCGAGAAGGGAGAACCTTGTCTCGGAGATGGCAGAAGCGCCGGGTGGCTTTCGGCTTTCAAAAAAAGTCTGCTTATGCTCCTTGCACTTTTTCTGGTGACCGGCGCATTTGCTCAAGACCAGCAAATTACCGGAACTGTGCGAGATGAAAATGGCCAAACGCTTCCTGGCGTGAGTATTTTGCTTAAAGGTTCTAGCGGCATAGGTACGACCACAGGAAGTAACGGCGATTACACACTGGCTGTGCCTGCTAACCAAAAAGACGCGGTTCTTGTTTTCTCATTTATCGGGTACAAAACAGCAGAAGTTGTTGTTGGCAGTCAATCACAGATCAATGTTCAGTTTGAACTGGACCTTACAACACTGGGTGAAGTAGTGGTGGTAGGCTACGGTACGCAAGAAAGAAAGGACGTTACCGGTTCAATTTCTACTATTTCTCAAGACCAACTCAATCAAGGTGCGATTACTAACCCACTTCAGCAGATTGCAGGAAGAGCTCCTGGGGTTTCGATCACCCAGATCAGCAGCGAACCTGGTGCAGCTCCGAGCGTTCGGATCCGTGGGATTACCTCATTGCGTGGCGGAAATGATCCGCTTGTAGTTGTAGACGGAATCCAAGGAAATATGGACTTACTCAACCAAATCCCCCCAAGCGAAATTGAGTCGGTGGATATTCTGAAAGACGCTTCCGCGACTGCTATTTATGGATCGCGCGGCGCACCCGGTGTGATCCTGGTTACAACCAAAAAAGGAAAAGACGGAAAAACTACAGTAGAGTACAATGTTACTGCTTCAGTTGATTATATTCCTGAGAACAGAAAACTGAAAGTGCTGGATGCTGCGCAATGGTCGGAGCAGGCACTCTTGAATGGCGCTCCAGCTTCGGTGAATCATGGTTCAAATACAGATTGGTTCGATCTGTTAACACGCACAGGCTATACGCAGAACCACACGTTTTCTTTCGGTGGCGGTTCAAAAAGTTTTTCGTATCGCGCAGCACTTACTGCAATCCTTCAGGATGGTGTTGTTCTTAATTCGGATAACAAAAGATATATCGGAAGCCTCCAGGCAACACAACGTGCGCTTGACGACAGGCTCACACTAACATTCAACCTGAATTCCAGTATCAATAATTCAACAGGAAGTCCCAGCAATGTCGGCCCTGTATCATTTCAATCTACCTTAGTTAGTCTTGCCAATATCGCAAGGCCAACCGATCCTGTGTTCGATACAGACGGAAAAACTTATTACCGTGATGCGGCTGTGTTTCAATACATCAATCCATACGCTGTAGCCAAGAGCGTTATTAATGAAGGGACAAATAACAGTTTGATTGGAACCTTGCGTGCAGACCTTGAGATCATCGACGGTCTTACCGCAGGATGGTTTGGTAGTTGGAGAAAAACCGATCAAATGTGGGGATACTACAATCCCGCGAAGTCAACTATCGAAGATGCGATTACACGCAGCGGTATTGCAAACATTTCGAACAACAGGACTGACGAAAAACTCATGAACATGAGTTTTAGCTATACAAAACGGATTGACGATCACGCCCTTTCCGCCCTTATACTTTACGAGTGGCAAAATCAAACTTACTTTGGAAATTGGGCACAGGCTACTGGATTTGTTAATGACCTCACTACTTACAATAGACTTCAAGCCGGTGACCTTACGTTAGCATCTGCTGGAAATATCACCTCATACAAAAACGACAGAACGCTTGTATCATTCCTCGGCAGAGTAAACTATAGTTTCAGAGATAAGTATCTGCTTACAATCAGCCTGCGGCGAGATGGTTCTACTGTTTTCGGAGCAAACTACAAATGGGGAAATTTTCCTGCTGCATCTGTAGCATGGCGAGTTGACGAGGAAGCGTTCATGGAAAATCAGGAGATTTTTCAATCACTAAAGATTCGGGGCGGGTATGGCATTACAGGAAATCAACAGGGTCTTTACCCAGCGCAATCCCGTCAGTTAGTTGAATCTTCAGCCAACACTTATTTCGGCGGAAGGGAAATAACGAATTTCACTGTGGTTCAACCGGGAAATGCAGACCTGCGATGGGAGACCCGCAAACAGTCAAACGTCGGTATAGACTTCAGTCTTTTGGATGGACGATTAAACGGATCCGTTGATGCATTCCGGGCTATTACTGAAAACCTTCTTTTTAACTATACTGTTCCGAAACCACCGTATCCTACAAACAATCTGATTGCGAATGTAGGAAGCATGGAGAATAAAGGAATTGAGATAGCCCTTGGTTACGATTTGATTAAAAATCAAAACACAACGCTTACGCTGGGGGGTAATGTCTCCTTTCTGCGGAACGAAGTGCTTAAACTTGGGGGGTCGATCAATGGGGTTCCTGTGGATACCGACTATGTGCCCTGGGGCGCTACCAGTACTTATCTGATCGAAGGACATCCGATCGGGACTTTCAATATGCTTCGCCATACCGGCGTTGATGAAACCGGAGAAGAAACCGTACAGGATCGAGATGAAAATGGAGCGATAGATCAGGGTGTTTCGAGCAATGACCGATATATCGCCGGTTCTGCATTACCCACCTACACGTATGCGATCACTCCATCATTCAAGCATAAGAACTTTGACGTCTCTATGTTATGGAGAGGCTCTGGCGGAAACAAGATTTATAATAACATGCGGCATAGCCTGAGCATGCTCGAGATCATTGGCCGCGCAAACGTGCTTGAGAGCGCGCTCCCCTTGGGTATGCGCACTTCACAATATGCCTCTGATGTATGGCTTGAGGACGGATCTTTCTTCCGCCTTGAGAACGTGACAGTAGGCTACACACTACCGGTACAAAATATCAAATACCTGGAAAGAGTTCGTGTTTCATTGACGGGAAATAACCTGTTGCTTTTCACAAATTACTCGGGAGTTGATCCCGAAATCAACGTGAGTGGAAGCAATCCGGATAATGGATACAACCTGAATATGTTCGGTGGCGACAGAGGTGCTTATCCGCGCACCAGAAGTATTGCTGTAGGATTAAACATTGTTTTTAAATAGAAAGTCATGAAACAAAAAAATATTATTCACGCGTCATTCGCCATGCTCTTGCTGTTGCTATCGTGTACAGACATCGAAGAGAATATCTATGACAAGTATGCGTCATCTGAATTTTATGGTACGCCTGAGGGTGCAGATGCAGCGCTCGCCGCAGTCTATGGCCTTGTAGGAGGAAATTGGAACGGTGTCGGATATGCCGGCGCTGATATAGGCTGGTATGATGTGAACGAAATGTCCTCGGATGAACAAGTAATTCCGCACAGAAACGACGGGAACTGGCAACCTGATTTTGCGATCATCCATCAACATGAATGGCTTCCCACCGATGCGTATATCACCAACACATGGAACTGGCTTTACCGCGCTGTGTATGAGGCAAACTTAGCTGTCGCACTGCTTGAAGAAGCGCATGCAGACGTAGAGAAGATTGCTGAAGCCAAGGTGCTGAGGGCGTTCTTCTATTATCTTTTGATCGACGATTTTGGTGACGTTCCATTCTACACCGAGAACAATGTCACCGTTGATCAGGTTCGCCAGGAGAACAGGGAAACGGTGTTCAACTTTATCGTAGAGGAGCTTACTACCAATGTCGAAAAATTGAGTCCTGCTAAAGGTGGAGAATATTATGGTAGGTTTAATCAATGGGCTGGATATGCTTTACTCGCGAAGGTGTATTTGAATGCGGAAGTATATACAGGGACAGCAATGTGGCAAGAGTGTCTGGAAGTATGCAACAAGATTATTGACGAGGGTGGATTTTCACTCCATCCGGGCGAAGCCAATGCATCGAGTCCGCTAGGCTACCGGTACTATGAACTCTTTGGTGATGTGCTTCCCGCTGACGAAACTATTCTCGCCATATTCGCAACGGTCGACGTTGTTTCAAGAAACATCTTCGCGGTAAGAAGTCTTTACGGTCCGCATGGCACGGCTGTGTTTGGATACAGCGGATGGAACGGAACTATTATTCCTACACCGTTTTATGAAATGTACAGCGACGACGACATCCGAAAAGAGCAGTTTCTTGTTGGCCCGCAACCAGGTAATGTTACCTATCATTTGAATGTCGAGTCACTCATCGACCCTGGCGCTGATCCACTGGCCGGTGTGCGCAATGTTAAGTTCTACCCTGCAGGTGACAACGCAGGTGGGGGTGCCT
>DASPIZ010000101.1:0-23872 GCA_035628875.1 Ohtaekwangia sp.
ATCAAGATCAAGGCACTGCGTCGCATACATACTTAACATCGCCATGTAAGAATGACTGACATCAATCTCAAAAGAGATTCTACATTCTGCGAAGACTCACCTTCAAAGGGTTAAAGTTACTGATTCCATCGATAACCCTTCTCAAAACATCAAAGTAAAGCAGGAGGATTAGTATAATCGTCATTGACCATATGACGCCGGTATTGAAAAAGAATGTATCCACATCACGGTTTAAAAAATGTTTTGCCGGCATATAGAACTGGGCATCAAAATCGATGTCATGCTCCGGATCGGGATCTTTATAAATTGGATATATTTTTTGAATAAGCTTGCCATCCTGTTCGATGATACGGTGCGATTCGTTTAAATTTTTAACGAGTTCTGCAACAGCGTCATTATGGTATTGCTCACGGTGACGGTTAAATTGAGTCCTACCCTCCGGTGTGCTGGTTTGCGCGGTAATGTAAGCTTCCTTTTTATTGTCGGCAGCATTATAGCGCCGGATGTAAAATTTTTTCAGGTTATCGAGAAACGTCGTGATTTTTTCATACGCTAATGAATCAAACGTTGTTATGCTTAGGTTCTCGAGTCCCGGCATTTGTTGCCCTGTTACTACCAACTCCTTCTTTACCTCGGTTTTAATCAACGCCAGGTTTTCTGTGATTTTGTTTTTGATCTCAGCATCACCAGCGCCATAATTTGCGAGACAATATTGGAGCCGTGTTTCAATTTCAGGAATGAGATATACTTTTTTAAAATCAGCATTCGCCATTACCTTATCATATTTATAAAACTCACGTTCAAAGCTGTTATCCTTGAACTGTGTGACCATACCGGCTTCAAACGCCCACCGCGATGCCATCAGATCGCCAACAAAAGGAACAGTTGCCGCATTACCTAAGGTTGGGTTTAGCTTATCAAACCGCACCACCACCCCACTGAGAATTAATTGCGGAATGAGCAATAAAGGAATGAGAATATAAATTGTAACGGCCGAATTAAACCCGGAAGAAATATTAAGACCAAGCAGGTTGGCAAAACACGATGTTGTAAACAGAATAAACCAGTGCTCAAAAAATAATCCTTTAATCTCAAGCACCGAGTTTCCTACAGCCACAAACAATCCTGTCTGGATTGCTGACAACATAAACAATATTGAAATCTTGGAAACAATGTAACTACTACGACTCAGATGAAGAAACGCTTCACGCTTCAGAATTTTTCTGTCGCGTATTATTTCTTCCGCACTTACCGTGAGTCCCATAAACAACGCCACAATCACGCTCATGAACAAATAGGCGGGCATGTTTAGATTTTTAGCGAACACATACCCTGATAATACCTGATCATCCACATTATAATACCGGACAATATAGGCGAGAATAAATGCAAGCACCGGTGCTTCCAGTAAATTAATGAACATGTACTGGCGATTGTGAATCTTCGCCTGGAGGTCACGCATGGAAAAGAGTCGGGCCTGCTTAAGTCGTGTTGGAATATTTAGCGTAGAATGAGGTACCTCCGCCGACGTTTCCACACCTAAAGACTTTTGATTTTCCAGGTAAGCCTTGTTCCATTGAACCGGCGTGATCTTTCGTTCATTGGTGAAGTAGCCATATTCGTTGATCACCTTTGTTTCAATGATGTTAAAGATCTGTTCAGGATTTACGTTACCACACTGGTAACACTCTCCTACTTCACTATTGAGCAGATTAATTCGTTTCTTAAAATACACAATGGCGCTCACCGGGTTTCCATAATAGATTTGATAACCACCGGTATCGAGGATGAGCAGTTTATCAAACATCTTGAAGATATCAGAAGAAGGCTGATGTATAACAGCAAACACAAGTTTCCCTTTCAGGGAAAGTTCTTTGAGAAGATCAATGATGTTTTCAGAGTCGCGTGAAGACAAACCACTCGTTGGCTCATCACAGAACAATACTGCAGGTTCGCGCAACAATTCAAGCCCGATGTTCAAACGCTTGCGTTGACCGCCACTAATCGTTTTATGCAACGGAGAGCCTACCTTCAGGTGCTTGATTTCTGCCAGCCCAAGATCTTCCAGCACTTGCATCACTAGCGCATTAATCTCCTGCTCAGTTTTCTTACTGAAACATAGCTTGGCCGCATAGTACAGGTTTTGGTACACCGTAAGATCCTCAATGAGCAGGTCATCCTGCGGCACAAAACCAATCACGCCTTCAATACGTTTCGGTTCCCGGTGAATATCAATGCCATTGATGACCACCTTTCCCTCCGAGGGTTTTTCAGACCCGTTTAACACATGCAACAATGTAGATTTACCCGCTCCACTGGCGCCCATTAAGGCCACCAGGTTTCCAGATTCTTCGGCGAGGTTTACCTGCTTCAATCCTAGTTTTCCATTACGAAACTTATAACTGATATTGATGGCCTCAAACGAGAGTTTCGGAAATTCACCAAATTGTTTAAAATGATTTAAGATGTCGCCGTAATAAACGGGTTCATCTTTTTCTGTACGAAGTAAACTCCCGACTGCAAGCACACTTACTTTATGGGACTTCAGTGGCACACCGTTAAGGAATACATCAGCGTTACCAATGTATTTGATAAAATAAATCTCTGCTTGTTGAACGTACAGGATCATCATAAATCCGCTCAGGTGCGGCCTGACAATCACTGGCGAATGTGTATGATTTTTTATTAAAGCCTGAATAAGTAGTAAGTGTTCATGATCCACATCCGAAGCGGTACGGGCCAAAACAAAATGTTTAATCAGTTCGCTTTGTGCTTCGTCTATTTTAAATTTTTCACTGATTACATCGACAAGCTTTGCTTCGCGCGATGAGATGGCGCCATCCGCCTGGATGATCGAAATCAATTCCAGGAGAATCACCACTTTTTGTTTTTGCGTAAGGTCGCGGCTTACTTCATCACAAAGCTGATTGAGACGAGAGAACTCTTCTTCCCACGTTAATGTGCGGGAAGTATTTTGTGCCGTCAGGTCATCAAAAATTTGCAGGTAATGTTGTACAGAGGGTCCGCTTAAATGTTCTTCGAGGAAGGAGTTAATCAGATCGCGTTCATGATGTGTCACTTCGTCTTCTTTGGCCACGACTGCAAACAATCGCAAAATGGCCTTCAGTAAGGACTCGCTCATAGGTTGGGATTAAACACTGAAGATTAAAAATAACAAAGATGCTTGATTAAAATAAAAAAAAGGACTGGTTTAAACAAAGCCAGTCCTTTTTTCGAAGATCGTCGGAAAAATTATTCCGTAATATTACCGCGCATTTTTTCAACCACGTTTGTAATCTGAGTGAGATTTTTGTCAGTCAGTACAAGGTCGGCACGGTTATTTTTGATTTGTTCTTCAATGTTCAAAGCAGCATAAGCAGATTCAAGCGACTTAAGATCAGCGATCATACCGGTGATCGGGTCTGTCTGCTCAACATTGTTCAGCATTTTCAAAAGTTCCGATACCGATTTCTTCTGTTCAAGTATAACCCGCATCAAAGGCGTTAAGATCAAATTGCGTTTGTCATCCGGAAGAATGTCTTTAGGATAAGTTTTGATTAACCCGGTTGAAATATATAAACCTTCAACAAAACTCCCGGCTATAACCAGGGCAGATAACTTGTTACGGTTATCATCCTTCAGGAAGTTTTCGGTTTTTTTAATGCTGTTATCAAGTAAAATTGAAAGCGAATCCTTGTTACTGATATTATCTTCAAATTTCTGCAACACGGCTGCATCAAATGCACCGATAATGTTAAGGTTCTCGGCAAGTGTTTTACATGCGGAAAGCTGGCTGATCGCTTCCTGAGTCTTATCATAAGATGCCAGATATCCCACATCAGCTGCATACACACCAAGATTTAATGCGGCTTTATCGTTGTGAGATGCGTATTGATCAACTTTCGATCTGCTGTTTATCAATGATGGATTATAATCAGCTCCGGTAGCCTGTAACAAATATGGGATTTCGGTTGGTGACGGAATGTTATAGACCACTTCCTCAATTTGCTCACTAAGGGTTTCTTTTTCGGCCTCTTTAAAATCATCCGAATTATTTACTTTATCGCTCGTAGAAGAGCCACAGGATGCCAAAAGAAAGGATCCCAGGGCAATTGCAATAAAAAAGCGTAGTTGTTTAAATCTCATGGTGATGAATTGGTTTAAGAAGGTTCAATTTTAATACATTTTTAATCGTTTTAAAACTGGCTATTATATTTTTCGGGTAAAATATCCAGTTTTTGGAAGTTTTCTGTATGTTTAGCCATTACCAAACCTACCTATCCCCAGTATGCCGAAACAGCGTGTTGATAAAGTGTGCTTAATTGATGATAGCGAGATAGATCTGTTTATCCATAAACGATTCCTTGAAGTAAGCGAATTTTCAAAGGAACTGGTGATGTATCGTGCAGCGGATGAAGCCTTTAACTGGCTCCAGGCAGGTTCGACGGAAAATGCTCCGGATTTAATATTCCTTGATTTAAATATGCCGGAATCGGATGGATTCTCCTTCCTGAAGAATTTCAAAACACTGTCTCATGGCATCGTCGAAAAAAGTAAAATTGTCGTTTTAAGCAGTTCCGAAAGCGCCCAGGACCGGGACTATGCCTTTTCGTTTCCTTACGTCATTCACTTTATCCCGAAACCTTTGAAGCAGTCCGACATAGAAGATCTTAAAAAAGTATTTTTTAAATAAGGATCAGCTATCCAGCCATGCCTTGAACTCCTGTACTTTTTCACGTGACACAATAACATCATTGTCCTGCGAATTTTTTAACACCAGCCGTAGTCTGCTATTGGAATAATGTATAATATCAGTGATAGCAAAGGAACACACAAGATACTTTCTGTTCACCCTGAAGTATTTTTGAGGATCAACCATGTCGGCCAGTTGCTCCAGGGTATAGTCTAAAATATGATTACGATTATCAGTCGTGGTGCAAAATGTTGTTTTTTCCTGACTGTAAAAAAAGAGTACGGTATCAGTTTCAATTGTGCGGATGTGCTCGCCAACTTTTATTACGAATCTGCTCTTGTATTTCTTTGTAAGCATTTTCATCGCATTGCCGATATTTTGAAGGAGAGCCGCCGAATCAATCACGGCTTGCTTTTTCTTTCTTGCTTTTTCAAGAGCTAAAGCAAGCTCCTGCTTATCTACCGGTTTTAGGATATAATCAATGCCATTCACCTTAAAAGCCTGGATGGCGTATCCATCAAAGGCAGTTGTAAAAATCACCGGGGCTGTGATTTCGCATTGTTGAAAGATTTCAAAACTGATTCCATCGGCAAGTTGTATATCCAGCAGAATAACATCAGGCGATGGCTGTTCATTGAACCATTGCACAGACCGTTTGATTGAATCGAGTTTTCCGACAATCACCGCGTCAGGAACCAGTTCCCGCACCGTTCTTTCAATCCATTGAACAGCCTGGGGTTCATCTTCAATAATAAGAATCTGCATCGCGCTATTCCTTTATCATGGGGAGTTTAACTATGAAAAGTCCTTTCGTCTTTGTGATCACTGCCTTTCTTTCCGTTAAGAATTCATATCGTTTACAAATATTTTCAAGCCCTACACCTGCAGAAGGCTCACTGTTAGATCGCTTTTTCTGAAGGTTATTTTCAACACAGATAAATCCTTCCTCACTATAGATGCGAATGTGCAACGGATCGTCCGCAGAAACAACATTATGTTTGATGGCATTTTCAATGAGCATTTGCAACGCCAACGGCGCAACGAATGAAACAACACCTGATAATGCAATTTGAATATCCAGCTTACTTTCGAACCGGATCTGCTGCAGAAAAATATATGATTCAAGAAAGGCAAGTTCATCGTCTAGTGAAACTAATTCTTTTTCGCGTGTATCAAGCACATACCGATACACTGTAGAAAGTTGTTTAATAAATTTTACCGCCTTTTCCTGATCCTCATATACAAGGTGTGATAAAACATTAAAACTGTTAAACAGAAAGTGCGGATTTACCTGATTTTTTAAACTTTCATATTGGGCAGAAATACTTTCTTTTTTTAGTTTTTCTGCATCGATTTCGCTTTGGCGCCAGTTTAGTAAAAACCAACGGCTGGTAAAAAAGAACGTAAAAAAAAACGAGAACGCCAGGCCGAAGTAAATCATTCCGGAAGTGTTGCCGAGGGGAATGTTGCTTATGCGCACAAATAAATCGCGAAGTAAGAGCAACATAAAAACCGTATACACAAACGTACAAGTTATCCCTGCCAGAAGCCTTAATACCGGTTTTTTTGTCCATGGCAATTTTTTATCAAGCCATACTGTGATTGCCTCATTTCCCAGCCACATGGCCATCCAGATCACGAAGGTGTATACCGAAATCCAAAGGTAAAACTCAAACGAATCTGAACAGCGATTACAGGTAAAGTAAGGCATGATTGCTCCTGCTATCGCAGAATACAGAACGACCCGCCACTTCTTTCTAATGTATTGCATCATCATTGTGCGAACAAGTTAAACCTGTTTACCTATAATCGCATGAAGATTAAAATATTATTTACACTTTTCCGCAAGACCCTCTGTCATGGTTGTGCCCCACTGTGGTGCCAGTATGTTTTCGGATGTATATGTACCGAACTTCTCTATGGCCATGGCATTAGTTGCGCAGGCATCTTTAGTCGACGAGCCAAAGAATTGTGCCGTTCCAAATTCCATCTGGGCCTTAAGTGCAAGTGCCCTGGGGTTATTTTCATTAAGGGCCACTGCCTTGTTGAAACTTTGCTGTGCCTGTGGAGCATACATTGCACCACGCGAGCCGGGATCAACACTAATCCGCATCATCATAGCGAAACCTTCCAATGCAATAACTTCTGATTCGTTGGGTGCGAGGCTTTTTGCCTCTTCTATCGCTAGCATGGCCTGATCAAGGTAAGCATCTTTTTTTTCTGCGTAAGGCTCAAGTGTAGCCATCATAATATTTGCATAAGCACTGTAATAATACGCTTCCCATTTGTTTTTTTCCGCGGAAGCGATGCGGTTAAACGCATTTACCGATTCCTGATACTCGGCTATCTGATCCGCTTCATAAAGCTGTGTAATGCTCTTTTTCATGGCTTCAATATATTTTCCATCATTTGCCATGGACACTGATGTAATTAATGCGAGTAATAAAGCAACAACTAAGGAATGTTTCGTTTTCATAAGTATAATGTTAAAGTAATAAGATGTATTTAAGTATATAGATGATTATAAGCTGGGAAGCATATTCATAGATCTATCCCGCGACAGCGTGATAAACACACCAAGAAAGAGGAAGCGCTTTGCAGGATGACGTATTGGCCTACCGTTGTATTCTCCCTGATCGTTGCGTTGTGTACTGAATTCGTAACCAAAAACATTATCGAATCCAGCAAGGTTAGTACACGAAAAATGTATCACAATGTACGGCTTCGGTAAGTAACTCAGGTTTAAACTGATGTCGTGGTACGAAGGGGTTCTGCCACTATTGAATTTTTCCTGGTTAGGATCGTGATAGGGTCTTCTACTGGCAAATGAATACGTTACACCCACCTGACTGTTCAACGTGTTGATAAAATACTTACCAACGATTGAAAAATTATGTGTTGATGCAAAATTTGGTATCGCCTGTTGCGGAAAATGAAGATAATCCCGTTCGGTATCCAGGAATGAATAGGAAATCCAGTAATCGAGTGCTGGAATGGTTTCGTTGTCACGCCAGAATAATTCAATACCACGGGCATATCCGGAACCATTATTGGTAAGCATTGTTCCGGCGTCATTTCCAAACTTAACCAGATCGCGGTAACGCTTATAATAAGTTTCAATTCGGAATGTCTTATTGTTTTCGATTCGCTGATAATTCAAAATATAATGTTGCGCCTGCTCCGCCTCCAGCGCGGTGTTTAGTTTCAGCCATTCGTTTTTTGGACTTTGTCTGAAATGGCCATAAGCAAGTGAAATTTGACCCGCGTCACCGGTTTTGTAAGCCATAGAAATCCGCGGATCAAGACGTATGGTTGAAGTCAGGTTGTTGTATTCAAGACGTAACCCTGTACGTGTAACAAAATCGTTGCTGATAAAAATATCGGTTTCTGCAAAAGCAGCACCAATGTATTCATTGAAGTGATGGTCTGCCGCGGCATGACTATTCCCAGAAAAAATCTGATCGTATTCCCGAACGATGAATTCACCACCAGCTTTTAGTTCGAGTTGATTTGATAGCGATCCCTCAAACACAGTCTTGGCATGCAAACCTCTTTCGGTTTCACCAATAATCATGTCATCGACCTTTATATCATTTCTGATCGCAGTATAAGACACACCACTTCGTATAATCCAATTGTCATTTAATGCATCTTTATAGGATCCATTTAGGTACCGGTAACGATTTGTCAGGTCATATAACGACTTTATTTTATCGTCATCAATATCGTGGTTGTAAAGCGAAAAATCAGCTTCGTTAAAATTTCCGTATAACTTCACCATCCCGGTTTTTCCGACTTGCTGCCGGAATGCTGCAACGCCCTCGATAGACGCTGGTGGCGTCTTCCAGTCGATTTGCTGATCGAGGAGTTTATAATACGGACGGATATTGGTGTACTGAATTTTACCAGCCGCCGAGCCTCCATCCCACGCCCTCGTATGGGCAACATCGGCACCAACAGATAACAAACCGACATCGGTCCTGGTAACCGCTTCTTCATCTTTCGACTCCAGCACCAACGCTGAAGACAACGCCTGTCCATATTCGGCGGAGTAGCCACCCGTACTAAAACTGGTACCCTTAAACATAAAAGGAAGAAATCTCCCACGTGAGGGCGTATTCGGCGCAGCTGCCCCATAAGCTTCCATCACCACCATGCCATCAATAAAAGTCCTGGTTTCGTTTCCTTCTCCGCCCCGAACAAATAGGCGACCTTGCTCGCCGACCTTTTGTGTTCCAGGCAGCGTATTTAATACGCCGGCAATGTCTGCGGTTGCCCCGGCCGTTGTAACAATGTCCAGAGGCCTGAGCACGGTTCTTCTGGAGGCTTCTCCTGCCGTAAAAGAACCCGCTGTAATGGTAACGGCTTCCAGCTGATTAATTTCTTCCTCCAGGGACGCGTCAATAATAATTTTCTTATCCTCAAGATTTACTTGTTTAGTAAGTTCTCTATATCCGACGAATTTTATTACCAATGTCTTCATTCCGCTTTCAGCTGTTCTAAACTCGAATTTACCGGAAGCATCCGTTGTTGTACCATCGTAGGTGTCCAGGAGCATGATGTTCACACCGGGAATTGGTTGACTATCTGAATCCTTTATATGTCCTTGAATTGTAGTTTGTCCAGTTGCAATGGAATACGAGAAAAGGGAAATCTGCAACGCGAATAAAACTTTCATGTTTGTGTTGTTTTATAGCGTAAAAATTCAGCGATATGTTGAGCTAATAAAAAAGAGGTTACTGAAGTGTTTAGACAGTACGATCAATTGTAAGAAACACGCGATGAACCGATATGCCACCAAAAAAAGTGAAAGCGCCTCCTATTCGTAAAAAGATCTTGAGTCACTGTTTTCAGATTGGGATTCGTTAATCACACAAAACAACACTTTTGCTACCTGGATTAATGGATTTTGTGTGATCTCATCATTTAATCTTTCTAAATACGCTGGGTTTAGGCTATTTTTGCGATCCTGAAAAACAAAGTAAAAGCATCCGGACATGGCCGATTACAGTAAAGAAGAGATTAAAAAAATTGAAAAGAAGTGGCAGGATAAATGGGCCGCAGATGGTATTTATAAAGTCTCCAACACGAGCACAAAGCCAAAGTATTATGTTCTTGACATGTTTCCCTATCCTTCGGGCGCCGGACTTCATGTAGGACACCCACTCGGATACATTGCTACGGATATTGTAAGCAGATATAAGCGCATCAAGGGATTTAACGTGTTGCATCCCATGGGATTCGATGCATTTGGTCTCCCTGCTGAGCAATATGCGATTCAAACAGGTCAGCATCCGGCTGTGACCACTGCCAAAAACGTTGAGACGTACAAAAGACAGCTTAAGCAAATTGGTTTTTCATTTGATTGGGACCGTGAGGTGCAGACCTCTGATCCATCCTATTACAAATGGACGCAGTGGATCTTTATGCAGTTGTTCAACAGTTGGTATAACAAGACTGCAGACAAAGCAGAACCCATTGAAACGCTTATCGCTGCCTTCAACCGTTCTGGCACGGAAGGGATCGCTGCTGTAAGCGCAGAAGACGTACCAACGTTCACGAGCGCCCAATGGAAATCATGGAACGAAAAAGAAAGAGAAGAAACATTACAACATTTCAGGATCGCCTATCTGAGTGAAACAATGGTGAACTGGTGTGCGGCACTGGGTACAGTTTTATCAAATGATGAAGTGAAGGATGGTGTTTCCGAACGGGGAGGCTACCCGGTGGAACGTATTAAAATGATGCAATGGAGTATGCGCATCACCGCCTATGCTGAACGCCTGTTACAAGGGCTCGATAAGATTGATTGGCCTGAACCGTTGAAAGAAATGCAACGTAATTGGATCGGTAAATCCATTGGTTGTGAACTTGATTTTAAGATCGAAGGGCATGACGACAAAATACGTGTGTTTACGACGCGAATTGATACAATTTATGGCGTAACATTTATGGTGATCGCACCCGAACATGATCTGGTTGAAAAGATTACCACCGAAGAACAACGTGAAGAAGTAACACGATACATCGAAGTGGCGCGTAACCGTAGTGAACGTGAACGCATGAGCGAAGTAAAACGCATCACCGGTGCATTTACGGGTGCCCATGTGATCAATCCGTTTAACGAGGAAAAAATTCCGGTTTGGATCGCCGATTATGTATTGGCAGGTTATGGAACCGGTGCAGTCATGGCTGTACCTTCCAGCGACACACGTGACTACGCATTCGCCAAACACTTCAACCTCCCCATCATTGACGTATTGGAAGGACCCACGAGTGATATCACGAAAGAAAACTTCGAACCTAAATCTGGAAAGATAATTAATTCTGATTTTCTGAACGGCCTTCCGTGGAACGAAGCGATTGAAAAAGCATTGAAAAAAACTGAGGACCTCGGTATTGGTGTTCGAAAGATAAATTATCGCATGCGCGATGCTATTTTTGGAAGGCAACGATATTGGGGTGAACCCTTTCCGGTATATTACAAAGACGGGATCCCACAGCTTGTGAGCGAAAAAGATCTTCCGATAACACTTCCGGAAATCAATGAGTACAAGCCTACTGAGAATGGAGAACCGCCGTTAGCGAGGGCAACGGATTGGAAGTATCACCTCACCCCAAACTCCGCTCCAGGTAAGAGGGGCTTTGATGATACCTCCTCCAGTGATGCAAGTAACAGTTGGGGTGAGGCGTACCCTTTCGAACTAACCACCATGCCTGGATGGGCTGGTTCAAGCTGGTATTGGTTCCGTTATATGGATCCCAAAAATCAAACAGAATTTTGTAGCAAAGAGGCGCAATCTTACTGGAAAGATGTTGACTTGTATATGGGTGGATCAGAACATGCTACCGGACATTTATTGTATTCGCGTTTTTGGTGTAAAGCATTGAAGGACCTCGGTCATGTAGAGGCAGAAGAACCATTTAAGAAACTGATCAATCAGGGACATATTCAGGGCATGTCCAAATTTGTTTTTCGTTTAGAATTGCATATCGATAAAGACGACAAAAATCCACTAAGTTTCCTAGCTCAAAAATTAACTAATATTTATGTGTCATATGATCTCATCCAAAAGATCAAGGAAGAAAACAGTAAGAATAACCAACGATTAAAAGATTTACTCGCTAGAAATGGCCATCACAAAACTTTAGAAGATTATTTAAAGTACCCAATAGCAAAATTCTCAATGTTAAACGTTGACATTGCTATTGTTAATAACGATGTCTTGGATATAGAACGATTCAAGCAATGGCGAAATGATTTGAATACGGCAGAATTTATTTGCAATGACAATGGAAATTATATTTGCCATACTGAAGTGGAAAAAATGTCTAAATCAAAATACAACGTTGTTAATCCGGACGACATTGTATCGACTTACGGCGCCGATACACTCCGTATGTATGAGATGTTCTTAGGTCCGCTTGAGTTATCCAAACCGTGGAATACCAACGGCATTGATGGCGTATTTAAATTCCTGCGTAGGTTCTGGAATTTATTTCACGATAACAAAGGCGATGTGACCGTTACAGATGCAGAACCCACGAAGAATGAATTAAAAGTGCTGCATAAAACCTTAAAGAAAATTGAAGAAGACATTGAACGATTCTCCTTCAATACTTCTGTGAGCGAATTTATGATCTGCTGCAACGAACTCAGTTCAATAAAATGTAACAAACGCAGTATTCTTGAACCGTTGGTGATCGCGCTATCACCTTTTGCGCCACATATTGCCGAAGAGTTGTGGGAAAAGCTTGGACATAAAGAAACTATTCTCCATGCTACATTCCCAACCTATGATGAGAAGTACCTGGTGGAGAATTCTTTTGAATACCCGATCTCAATTAATGGCAAGGTTCGTGCAAAGATGAACTTCGCGCTTGATATGCCGAAAGAAGACATCGAAAAATTGGTTGTCGCGTCTGAATCTGTACAAAAATGGACTGAAGGTAAAGCCCCTAAGAAGGTGATCATCGTTCAAGGAAAAATTGTAAACGTGGTGATTTAGCGACGATGTGAAGGAATAATTTCCGAGGTAAACGCTGCGGATTCTTCTTCTTTTACGTGTTATCGATAAGAACAAATCCTTAACTTGCTTTTCTTAATACTTCAACCATGCGTCATTCGAAAATTGTAGGTTTAGGCCACCATGTACCAGAAACAATAATCACCAATGAATACTTATCCACCATCATGGAAACCAATGATGCGTGGATTGTTGAGCGTACGGGTATTAAAGAACGCCGGTTTATGGATCCGGCAAAAGATACTGTAGCAAACATGGCAGCAAAAGCCTCTCGCATGGCCATGGAGAGAGCAAATATTACCGAGAAAGACATCGACTTTATTGTTTTCGCCACCATAACGCCCGACTACTTCTTTCCGGGGTCAGGTGTACTCCTCCAACGAGAGCTTGGAATGGATGGCAATACCGCTGCATTGGATATTCGCAATGCATGTTCCGGATTCATCTATGCGCTCTCTGTCGGTGATCAATTTATCAAAAGCGGCATGTACAAAACTGTGCTTGTTGTGGGCGCAGAAATCCAATCTACTGCGCTTGATCTCACGACACGCGGCAGAAATACGGCTGTCATTTTTGGTGATGGCGCGGGTGCCGTCATCCTCCAGGCTTCCGATCGACCTGGCGTTCTCAGTACGCACTTACACTCTGATGGAAGGTTCGCCGAAGAGTTGTATGTAAAAGATCCCGGCAGTAGTCGTCCACACAAAGAAAGGCAACCCGACCAGATTCTCGACACATCATCATTCAAAGTATTCATGAACGGTAATCAGGTATTCAAGCATGCTGTGGTGCGTTTTATGGAAGTGATCGGAGAAGCCTTGCAAGCGAATAATCTGACAACCGAAAACATTGATCTGCTTGTCCCACATCAGGCTAATCTCCGCATCAGCCAATACATTCAGGAAAAACTTTCTTTATCGGATGGGCAGGTTTACAACAATATCATGCGTTATGGCAATACAACGGCAGCATCTATTCCTATTGCATTAAGTGAAGCATGGGCCGAAGGAAAAATCAAAGAAAATAATGTAATTTGTCTGGCCGCCTTTGGCAGTGGCTTCACCTGGGCTTCTGCATTGATCCGGTGGTAAAGTAAATTTTCCCAACATAATGTTTTATCTTCCGGATGAAGGAAGGTAAGGATGCTTCATGAAAACCACTAGTTACAACCCCAGTCCTTTAGAAGTAGATTTTGCCAATGCATTGCATATGCTTAAGAATGAATTGGAAAAACACCTTCCCGGCAACCAGATTGTTCACATTGAAAACAATTTAAAACGTGACAATCCCATGGTTAGATTTAACCTCGTCGATAAAGATGGCGATCCGCATGAAGTGGTACTTCGCATCATTCAGATTCCGGACAAGTTCTAAGTTCTGAGTTCAAGGTTCAAGGTTCAAGGTTCAAAGTTTTCGTTAACGATGGGCTCGTGCTAATTGTTTGAAGTCTGATGTTTGACGTTTGAGGTTTGGAGTTCAAGGTTCGGTAACGAGGGGAGTTCGAAAGTTGTTTGAGGTTTGACGTGGTCGTTAAAAGAAAATTTCATTCATGTGACAATCACGTCGTACCGTAAGCCATACACACCGTTGAGGTGAATTCTCCTTTGTCGGTGTTCCTTCGCGCGCTGCTGTCTTGCGCGCATGCCGTGCTCAGGATTCGGCTACGAATGAGAGTGGAAGCAACAATGTGAGATGAACCTATTAAGTTAGAAAAACAACTTGATGCTGCTTAGCGTATCCTTGCGCCTCTGCGTCTCCTATGTTTGCGGTTAAGCGTATTTATCAAATTGCGATAGTACAATGGTAGTGTTTTTCTCACCGCGAAGGTCGCGAAATCGCGGAGGCACGCGAAGTGTTAAATTAAATAGGATTACTTTGCGAAACTTAGCGTCTCAGCGCCTTCGCGGTTAAGTTGTCACGATCTAATTTCAGTCCCGAAAATTTATCAAAATCAAACTATCTACCCCATCAAAAAGCACACAAGTTATTACGCAACAACGCACAGCTCGTAACTCGCAGCCATTTGAACTGGGTTTCGAATTTTTTAAGTTAAGCAAAAATCACTTGAAGCTCGTCCCTTGCAAGTTGAAGCTTTTCGAAAAACACACATCAGTTAATATGAATCAAATCTAAAGGCAACTCGAGGCTCGCAGCTCACAGCTATCTGTAGAACTTTGTGCTCCTTCATGCATCTCCGTATTCAACTTCATTCGGATTTCTGTTTTTTTTCATTAGTTTCGTTTCCGAACCCTTAATCTACCGCCGATGTCATTGCTTATCATTTCCTTTTGTATTGTTCTTTTAATTCTACTAATCACCAAGTTTAAAGTCAATGCTTTTCTTGCCTTCCTGATCATCTCTATCCTGGCAGGTCTATTACTTGGCATTGATGCAAATCAAATCACCAAATCAATAGAACGTGGAATCGGTGATATGCTGGGTTCTCTTGTTATTGTTGTGGTGTTCGGTGCTATGCTGGGAAAACTTGCAGCCGATAGCGGTGCTGCACAACGGATTGCCTCGGGAATGATGAATCTTTTTGGCCCAAAGTACATTCAATGGGCGCTTGTGGTAACCGGTTTTATAATTGGCATTCCGTTATTCTATAATGTCGGATTTGTGCTGGTCGTACCCCTGATTTTTTCAGTAGCCTATAAATATAAATTTCCTGTCGTATACATCGGACTTCCCATGCTTGCCGCATTATCGGTAACCCATGGGTTTCTTCCACCCCACCCATCTCCTACCGCATTGGTAACGCAATTCGATGCTGACTTAGGGAAAACGCTTTTATACGGTATCGTCATCGCTATACCAACCGTGATCATTGCCGGACCGTTATTCTCGAGAACGTTAAAAAAGATGAATCCGACTCCGCTCGACACATTCACAGCTGAACCAAAGCCTGAGAACGAGTTGCCAGGGCTGGGCATCAGTATCTTTTCTGCGCTTCTTCCGGTGATCCTGTTAACAGGGACTTCTGTTATTAATGGCAGTCTTACAGGAAACGGAATACTAACGACAACACTACTGTTTTTAAGTGACCCTTCAATCGTGATGATAATCTCCCTGATCTTCGCAACGTTCACGCTAGGCATCAACATGAATATGGGAATGAAGAAGGTGATGAATATTTACGCAGAGGCGGTAAAGGATATTTCGATGCTATTGTTAATTATGGGTGGTGCAGGAGCATTGAAGCAAATTCTGATCGATAGTGGCGTAAGCGCCGAGGTCGGTTTAATGTTAACAGGTTTGGATGTACATCCTTTGTTTTTAGGCTGGGTGATCGCCTGTATCATCCGTGTGTGTGTTGGCTCTGCTACAGTGGCGGGCCTTACAGCTGCAGGTATCATCGCTCCTCTTGTAATGGCAACAGGAGTTGATCCTAACCTCATGGTGCTTGCCGTCGGTGCAGGTAGTCTTATGTTCTCACACGTGAATGATGCAGGATTCTGGCTGTTCAAAGAATACTTTAATCTCAGTATCAAGGACACCATGAAATCATGGTCCGTTATGGAAACAATTGTCGGTATTGTTGGTCTCATCGGTGTTTTGATTCTCCAGTTTATTATTCATCCCTCCTGATCATGACAAACAGATTTATACTCTTATTTGGTTTTCTATTTGCCAGCCAACTTGTGTATGGGCAAGCCAATAACACGAGAACCAAAATTAATAAGATCGATAGTTTGCTTCAGCAATTGATTTCCGATAAAAAAACTGTTGGGTTCGCTTTTGGAATACAAATTGGAGATGCTGAACCGATCACAAAAGAATACGGTCTCGCACATCTAAGCACTGGAAAAAGAGTAACACCCACTGACCAGTTTCGTATTGCCTCCATTACCAAAACATTTACTGCAACGGCGGTAATGAAACTCATAGAACTCAAAAAGTTAAATTTGACAGATTCACTAACGAAGTTCTTTCCTAATTATCCAAACGGAGAAAATATTTCAATCTATCAGCTTCTTTCGCATACATCCGGAATTCCTAATTGGTGGGATGGTGAAATGTCTGGCAACGTACCCAATGATTTTCCAATGTGCAAAAAACCACATCAGTATCTCCAGGGAATGAAAAAAAATGCATTGTTTGCGCCAGGAGAATTTTATAGCTATTCAAATAGCAACTATGTTTTACTCGGGGAGATCATTGAGACAGTTTCAGGACAATCCTATGAAAGCTTTCTCCTTGAGCATATCTATAAACCTGCCCGAATGAATGCGACAGAACTGGAATACATTGAGAAAACAAGTGATCATTGGGTAAGAGGCTATGTGCGTGACACCACGCAAGCTGTTCCGTTTGTCGACCCTGATATTTACCATATGCCATTTTCAGCGGGTGGGCTGCGATCAACCACCCATGATTTATTGAAGTTTATTGAAGCTTTGAACACCGGTAAAATCGTAAGTGAGAAGTCTCTTAAAAAGATGACTTCTTATGCACTGTTGAATGATGGAAGGCCGGTCTATGAGGGTGTTTATCGTGCACCAAATGCTGCCCCTCGCAAGCCACATCAGGAATTTCAAAAGCGAGGTTATGGCTTGGGATTTAATCTGATGGAACTATACACGCTACCTGTATACTATCATAGTGGAGGCATTGCAGGGTTTAATTCTTATCTGATCCGCATTCCAAAAAACAATACAACCATTGCCCTACTTGCGAACACAGAAAATGGCATCGTCCCTGTGCTAAAAGCCATATTAAAACTGGCAACAGAAATTAAATAGCTGAAATAATACGGAACTCTTGTTCTGAACTACTCAGCCCAGCCAGACAATTCGTATTGATTAAGTATACTTTTTTTCTTTTACATTACAGTGTTTGCTGGCGTTAACGTCAATACTTATCTTTCTGCCGCTAACTGTAATTGACTATGAACGACTTATTACCTGAACAACGATTCAACCAACTTGGGCTTTCGCTACCACCTGCACCTAAACCACTTGGTGTTTATAAACCTTTCCTGATAGTTGGAAACCATGTGTATGTGTCCGGCCATGGAACCGTAAAGGATGATGGTACGCTTATTATTGGTCGCATTGGCAAAGATCTTAACATCGAAGAAGGAAAACTAGCTGCGCGGCAGGTAGGTCTCGCCATACTTGCTACGTTGCAAAAAAATCTGGGCAGTTTGAACAAGATCAAACGCGTTATCAAAGTACTTGGAATGGTTAATTGTGTTTCTGATTTTGAACGCCATCCTTATATCATCAACGGATGTAGTGAACTGTTCGCGCAAGTCTGGGGCGAGGAAAACGGCATTGGTGTAAGGAGCGCCGTAGGTATGGGGTCATTGCCCGATAATATCCCTGTTGAAATTGAAGTTATCTTCGAATTAAATTTATAGCACATGGCGACATGGTACAACCTGGAAAATGTTGATCAACTGGATAGTCCTGCGCTAGTGATTTACACAGCGCGTGTAGCTGAAAATATTCAACGGTTAATCCACAGCATTGATGACATTACCCGACTGCGTCCACACGTTAAAACACATAAGTCCGCAGAAATTACCCGCATGCTGCTGGATACCGGAATCACCAAATTTAAATGTGCTACGATTGCCGAAGCAGAAATGCTTGCTTCTGCCGGTGTTCCTGATGTATTGCTGGCTTATCAGCCGATCGGGCCGAAAGCTAAACGCGTGGCAGAACTCTCCATGGCTTATGGTAATACGCGTTTCTCCTGTCTTATTGATCATGCCAAAACAGCACAGGACCTCTCGGAAATATTTCTCGACAAGAACCGTTACACGAACGTCTACATCGATGTCAATGTAGGGATGAATCGCACAGGTATCGTACCTTCAGAAGCATATGCCCTATGGGAAACATGTCAATCATTTGCTGGTATTAACATCGCAGGACTTCATGTCTATGACGGACACCTGCGCGATCCTGATTTCCAGGTAAGAACACGGCAATGTGACGCCGCATTTGCTGAAGTTGAAACGCTACAGAAAAATATTAACCTGAAATCAAAAACAGCGCTTGAAATTGTAGCCGGAGGTACACCCACCTACCCGATCCACGCGAAAAGACAAAATATTGAATGTAGTCCAGGCACATTCATCTATTGGGATAAAGGCTATCAGCAGATATTGCCGGAACAGGATTATTTACATGCGGCAGTAGTTATTTCACGCGTCATTTCAAAACCAACTGCCGATAGTATTTGTGTTGATCTTGGTCATAAATCCATCGCGGCAGAAAACCCGCTTCCCCTTCGCGTCCATTTCCTCAATGCGCCTGATGCAGAGCCCATCGGTCAGAGTGAAGAACACCTGGTCCTGAAAATAAAACCGCCAGATCAGTTTAATGTCGGAGATGTACTATACGGTATTCCTTATCATGTTTGCCCAACGGTTGCCCTATACGATAGAACGGCCGTTGCGGAAGGAAATAAGATTATCGGATACTGGAATACGCTTTCGCGGAACAGGATGATCTCGATTTGATGGTATTAGGTATTAGGTATTAGGTATTAGGTATTAGGTATTGGGCACTGGGATTAGGCATCGGGAATCAAATATAAATTGAGTAACAAAATAAAAAACAAATGTTTACGATAGACGCTCACCTTGATCTTTCGATGAATGCGATGGAATGGAACCGGGACTACCGCAAATCCATTGATGAAATCCGTGCGAGAGAAGCGGAAATGATAGATAAACCTGATCGCGGAAAAGGTGTAGTGTGTTTTCCGGAATTGCGAAAAGGAGATATTGGGCTCGTTGTAGCAACCCAAATTGCACGCTATGTTGCACCGGACAATAATCTCCCCGGATGGCATTCCCCTGAACAGGCATGGGCACAAACACAAGGTCAGCTCGCCTGGTATAAAAGCATGGAAGATGTCGGAGAGCTTGCACAGATAACTAATGTGGAGCAACTCAATAAGCATGTAGCGCTATGGACTTCAAATGATTCATCATTGGAAAAACCAATTGGATATATTCTCAGTCTGGAAGGTGCGGATTCAATCTTAACGATAAAACATCTTGAACGCGCCTGGGGATATGGGCTTCGCGCCGTAGGCCCGGCGCACTATGGTCCTGGCCGGTATGCGCAGGGAACAAACGCAACCGGAGGGATAGGCGCAAACGGCCGAGACCTGCTGAAAGAAATGGAAAAGCTCAATATCATTCTCGATGCTACACATTTGTGCGATGATAGCTTTTGGGAAGCGCTAAATCATTTCCATGGTCCGGTCTGGGCAAGTCACCATAATTGTCGTTCCCTCGTTAACCACAATCGCCAGTTTAGTGATGACCAGATTAAAGAGCTCATCGCACGAGGTGCTGTTATCGGTGGCGTTATGGATGCCTGGATGATGGTTCCGGGATGGATCAAAAACGTTTCTACTCCCGAAGGCATGCAGTGCAACCTGGAGAAGCTAATCGACCATATGGATCATATTTGTCAGCTTGCAGGTAACGCATTACACATTGGCATCGGTTCGGATCTCGATGGTGCTTTCGGAAAAGAGCAATCACCGTTGGACCTTGAGACAATTGCGGATCTTCAGAAAATTCCAACGCTCCTGGCCCGCCGCGGTTATTCATTAAGTGATATCGAGAACGTTATGCACGGAAATTGGCTTCGATTTCTTCGCAATGCATGGCGTTCAGCCCTTTAAGCGTGGAATTTGACCATATAAAACACAATTCCGGAGGTAATATAATTACGTCGGATTCGCGCTTTTACCCTGAATCAATTTTGTAAATTTCGGGTGTATATCCACCGGCATATTTTTTTAGTCTGGAGGTAATACACCGGAGGATTGATATCATGAAGAAGAAGATTTATATCGGAGCTGCGTTGCTTTCACTTTTAGTGTTGGCTTCATTTAGCCGTACATCAGAACGTTATTTCGAAATCGCCAAAAATCTGGACATTTTCGCTACGATGTTCAAAGAGGTTAACGCACTTTATGTAGATGAAGTGAATCCAAACCAACTCGTGCGAACAGGCATTGATGCCATGCTCGGCTCACTGGATCCCTACACGAATTACATTCCTGAAGATGAGGTAGAAGATTACCGCACCATGAACACCGGGCAATACGGCGGCATCGGCGCGGTTACACGAGAGATAGATAACCGTACCGTTGTAACGATGATCATGAAAGGATTCGGTGCAGAAGCAGGAGGATTAAAAATCGGAGATGAGATTGTCCAGATCAATGATTTGGATCTCGCCAAGCTTACGCGCGAACAATCCGCACAAATCATGAAAGGACAGATTGGAACTCCCGTGAGTTTAACGGTAAAACGAATGGGGCATGCTCAACCAATCCGGCTGGAATTCAAACGAGAAAAGATCAAAGTTCACAATGTGCCGTATTCCGGGATGGTGGGAAACGACATCGCTTATGTACAACTTAGCGACTTTACACCAGATGCCGGCAAGGAAGTAAAACAAGCACTGCTTGCCTTGAAAGAACAAGGCGCCACGGCAGCGATCATTGATCTGCGTGGTAATCCTGGAGGGCTGCTCATGGAAGCTGTTAATGTATCCAATCTGTTTATTCCAAAAGGAAAACTGGTGGTGAGTACGCTTGGTAAAATACCTGAGAACAACCTGAATTACGAAACATTAAATACACCCTTTGATGTCGACATGCCTGTTGCTGTGTTGATTAACCGCAGTAGTGCTTCAGCATCGGAGATTGTTGCAGGAACGCTGCAGGATTACGATCGTGGTATAATTATCGGAGAAAAATCATACGGCAAAGGTCTTGTACAAGTTAGCCGACCCCTCTCCTATAATTCACAGTTAAAGGTAACAACGGCGAAATATTATACACCATCTGGGCGCTGCATCCAGGTATTGGATTACGCGCATCGCAGGCCGGATGGTAGTGTGGGTGCTATTCCCGATTCACTTAAGAAAACATTCAAAACACCCAATGGAAGACTCGTTTATGATGGCGGTGGAATAGATCCCGATATAAAAACCAAAACGGAGGAAGCCCATGCGTTAACACAAGTGCTTTATGAAAAAGGATTTTTATTTGATTTTGCAACCTACTATACCTTTAAAAACCCGGCACCGGTTGATCCAAAAACATTCCGGTTATCAGATGACGATTATAAGTTATTCGTCACGTGGATGAAGGACAAAGACTACGCGTATAAATCGTTAGTTGAACACGAGCTTGAACAATTCCTCGAAGAAGCAAAAAAAGAACGTTATTATAGTGATCTCAAAACCCAGCTTGATCAAGTCAACGCCAGGATAGCAGAAAACAAAAAAAATGAACTCATGCTGTATCAGGATCAGATCAGGATGCTCATCGAAGAGGAGATTGTTTCACGTCATCACCTTGAGCGTGGAGCCATTGAAGCCCGGTTCAAATACGATAACGATGTAAAAAAAGCAGTCGAAGTTTTGCACGATGCCGCACTTTATAAAAAGAGCCTTAATATTCAATAGCCGAAACTTCAGCATTTGCTTTCGTGAGAGAAAAAAATGCATTCAGCTCACAGAAAACTCAGAATACACAGAAGAATACACGGAACGTTTACGAATAAATGCAAAGAAAGTGGAACCCGAAAGGACTCGTCTTAGAGCCTTAACATTCAATTAAACAACTTCAATATTTCGGTGGTTTATTCCGTGGTTTCTGTGGTTTCCGTGAGAGAAAAAAATGCATTCAGCTCACAGAAAACTCAGAATACACTGAACGTTTACGAATCAAAATAAAAAAAGCGGATCCCCGAAAGGAACCGCTTTTCTTTTATAAAGAAATCAATTTAACGTAAGAACAATAACTCGCGGTATTTTACCAGCGGCCAATCTTCGTTATCTACTAAAAGTTCAAGTTTGTCTACTGCATCGCGTATCACCTCAAAATATTTTTCCTTTACATCATCACAATAAGCAATAGCGCGCTTATGAGAATCGGTGATCTTATTGACGCGTTTCCGTTCCTCGATCATTGCACGAACGTTGTTTTTGATCGTATCAATGTGACCTGATATCTGTTTAATGGTTTGAACCACCGTTGTATTATCCACACCAAGTCCTTTCAATCCGTTTGCGTTCTCGATCAGTTTGGTCTGGTAATTAATCGCCGTTGGAATAATGTGATTCATTGCTAAATCACCAATAACACGCGATTCAATCTGAACCCTTTTTATATAGGCTTCCCAACGGATTTCTGTACGTGCTACCGTTTCGCGATGCGACATAACACCGTGTTTTTCGAAAAGTTTTTTTGACGTTTCTGTTACGTAAGCTTCCAGCGCGCGCGGTGTATTTTTAATATTGTTTAAACCACGCTTCTCTGCTTCCTGAACCCAGCCGTCAGAATACCCATCTCCTTCGAAACGAATATTTCTTGATTCTTTGATATACTTACGAAGCACGGTTACAATGGCGAGGCGTTTCTCTTCACCTTTTTCAGTTAGTTTTGAAACCTCTTCATAAAACTGTGTAAGCTGTTCTGCTACAATGGTGTTCAATGCAGTCATGGCTACAGCGCAGTTATCACTACCGCCAACAGCACGAAACTCAAATTTATTTCCAGTGAATGCAAAGGGTGAAGTCCGGTTGCGATCGGTAGCATCCAGAATGATTTCGGGAATTTGATCGATACCCAATTTCATGTACATGTTATCACCTTTCTGGATTTTCACATTGCCTTTACCTTCAAGCTCATCCAAAACAGAAGCCATCTGCGAACCAATGAATACAGACATGATCGCCGGAGGTGCTTCGTTAGCACCGAGTCGGAAGTCATTTCCTGCCGTTGCGATACTAGCCCGAAGAATGTCAGCATACGCATGAACAGCTTTAACTGTAGTGGTGAAGAACGTAAGGAACATCAGGTTGTCACGGGCACTGCTTGTAGGCGCATACAGGTTCACACCGGTATCTGTAATCAATGACCAGTTATTATGTTTTCCAGATCCATTCAAACCAGCAAATGGTTTTTCGTGAAAGATGATACTCAGATTATGTTTATCCGCAATGCGTACCATCACATCCATCATCAGTTGGTTGTGATCGTTGGCCACATTCACTTCTTCAAACAGCGGTGCTACTTCGAACTGACTTGGAGCAACTTCATTATGGCGTGTGCGCACAGGTATTCCGAGTTTCCAGCATTCGATTTCAAAGTCCTTCATGAA
>DASPIZ010000102.1:0-4443 GCA_035628875.1 Ohtaekwangia sp.
AAAGACGCAGCAAAGTTCAAGGTTAAGCCTCAGAAGCTTAGCGACAAGGTAGAGACACTGACCTTTAACATCGGCGACATTTCAGACGACAGCAAGACTGCCAAGGTTCAACTTGCCTGGGAGAACACGTCAGTAAAGTTCTCAATGTCAGTTGATTATGATGCCCAGGTTATGAAGTCGATTGAAACTGCAACCGCGTCAGCGAATGCAGATCCAAATACACTTTTTCAAGCAGCGGTTTATTATCTTGAGAATGGAAAAGACCTGAAGAAAGCAAAGGAGTGGGTTACTAAAGCAGCCGACGCTAATCCGAATGCATTCTGGGTTCTGCATCAAAAAGCTAAAATAGAAAAAGCCTTAGGTGACAAGGCAGCTGCTACCACCAGCGCTAACGCGTCTCTAAAGGCTGCAAAAGATGCTAACAACCGTGACTACCAGGTGATGAATGAGGAGCTTCTCAAGTCATTGAAATAGTTAATCGTTATACGTTATTCGTTATCCGTTTCTGATAGCTACTTATGTGCCTCGAACAAAGTATACATGATCCAAAAGATTTGGATACTTCGAATCGTGGAACGCAAGTGGATAACCGACACGGATAACTATTAACGGATAACTATTAACTTACTTCTGTCCTTTCTTCGCGCGCTTCTCAGCGCGTTTTTCTTTTAATGATTTTGCAGCCGGCTTCTTGGCTTCTTTTTTTTGATCATGTGACTTTGCCATACGTATGTTTCGTTAAGTGTTGCTGTTCTTGAACGGGTTGATTGTCCAAAAGGATTTTCCCAATATCAAAGTTAGGGGATAAAGTGAATTTTTGAAAGGAGGGGTATTAGAATGAGGTATAAGGTATAAGGTATGGGGAATAGGGAGTAAGGAATAAGGAATAGGGTGACGATGCCTGAATATGGTTGACCGTTTTGACAGTGAATTTTTGCAATCAAATTTATCCATATTTTTTTATCAATGCTTTATTGTAACATTGAGAAGCTTTGCCTGCGTGGCTGGCGATTGGAAACCACAGCGAACAAGCAGGGTTTGCACTGAAAAAGATGGACTTCTTCGGGGGTCCATTTCTTTTTTAGGGAAACCGAAAAAGAGTTTCCATTTCATTTTGGGTGAGCGTGAGCTCACTCCTTCTCTCATTTTTTTCATGATCGTAAATTTTTAGCACTGGATGGTGCATTTTGGGTGTACGTTTTAAATACTCTTCAAACTGAATCGGACTCATTTTTCCTGGTAAGCCCTTATGCGGTCGCTCGTTATTGTAAGCAAAAATGTCCTTGGCTAAATTCCTCCTCAGGTCAAACAACGACTGAATTTTCCGGTGTTTGAGATAATCGTTTTTGATGGTACCGTTGATACGCTCACTATAGGCATTCTGCCAGGCTTCCTTAGACATACTGATTTTAAAGGGCTTTAATAACTCCAGGTATTGTTTGAAGACATGTTGACTCCCACGGTCTGAGTGATGGGTTAAGTTGCTTAGATCATATCCTTTCCGGGTTTTAAGAGCCATTTTAAGACAAGCCACATTCGCCTCACCACGCATGTGGTCATGAGCCGTGTATCCAATAATTCTCCTGCTGTAAATGTCTATGATGAAAATCAAATAGAACACCTTCATGCCATCAACAATGAAATAGGTTATATCAGTTTGCCAGACATGATTAATGTCTTGAATCTCAAGCCCTCGGATCAGATTTGGAAACTTGTGCGTCCCTTGGGGTACAGTAGTTTTTATGAAGTTAGGTTTCCGCTTTATTCTAAAACCATTTGCCAACAAGATCTGCTCACATTCGTCTCTACCAAAACCGGGATCTTTCAGAAGGTAGTACATTGATCGACAACCTAATTGAGGATGACGTTTTCTAATGGCGGTAGCTTGTTGTATCAATTTTAATTGATTCAATCGCACTTTAACCTGGACACGATTAAATTTATGAAGTGCCTGCTTAGTGGTGCCTACCAATTCATAAAGCGCTTTCATTTTGTACGGCCTTTTTTGCGAATTGGTTCTGAACCAGTTGAGGGTAACGTAGGTGACTTTTTTTTGATATCAATGCCGAATTCTTTACCGGCCATCTCAATCATCTTCTCCAAAAAATCTACCTCCATTTGCTTGCGACCAAGTGCAGCTTCCGCCTCCTTTAGCTTCTTCTCCAATTCCTTGCTCCGATATCCCTCGCTACTGAGTTCCAAAACCACTTTGACCCCCTTTTGCAAGTAAGTTGAATACTTATGAATCCATCGGTATACGGTTGTATTGGCTACAGAATATTCTCTGCGCACAGAAGCAATCGAAGCCTTACCGTCCTCAATGTCTTTAACGATCTTTCGCCTGAGCTCCGGACTAAAGACCCTTTTAAGTCGACTTACACGTTTCATATTTCCTAAATTGACCATAAATTTTTAACAAATTTTTGGTCAACCTATTTCAGGCACTGACAGGGAACGACTATTAACGATTAACGAATAACGATTAACGTCCGAAGGACACTTGGCTAAACGTATCCCCCTGACCAATGTCACCGGTCTCATATCCCTTCTTAAACCAGAACATTCTTTGTTCGGAAGTACCATGGGTAAACGCATCGGGAACCACTCGCCCTTGTGATTGTTTTTGAAGCCGGTCATCTCCGATAGCATTCGCTGCGCCAAGCGCTTCTTCAATATCACCCGGTTCTAGGATGTTGTTTAACTCATGAGCATGATGTGCCCAAACGCCAGCAAGAAAATCTGCTTGTAGTTCAAGCTTGACAGAAAGGCGGTTGTTTTCTTCCTGGCTAAGGCGATCGCGCTGGCTGTGAACCCGATCAGTAATTCCCAAAAGATGCTGAACGTGATGTCCCACTTCATGAGCGACAACATAAGCCATAGCAAAGTCGCCAGGCGCACCGAAGCGCGATTGCAAGTCATCGTAAAAGCTCAGGTCGATATAAACTTTTGAATCCAGCGGACAATAGAACGGCCCCATCGCGGCATCTGCCATACCGCAGGCCGACTGATCGCTTCCAGTAAAAAGTACCAACACAGGTTCCTGGTAGTCGGAGCCTTGTTCCTGAAAAAGTTTATTCCATACATCCTCCGTATCCTGTAATACTACCTTCACAAACTCTGCCTGTTGGTTCTCAGTTTCAGACCTTGGTTGCTGTTCTTCGTACGCCTGCGATCCCCCTCCAACGTTGATATAATTGAGAGGATTTTCCCCCATCAGTAGGGCAATGATTACGATAATAATTCCGGCGCCTCCGCCGATAGCGACTTTGCCTCCGCCGCCCATCCCGCGACGATCATCGACATTTCCACTTTGTCTTCGGCCCATCCAGCGCATATAGAATAATTTTAGATAGTTTAGTCAGAGAATTAAGATACAAGATTTCGATGAAAGACCAACAAGTGTAAAGGCCTAAGGTTCAAAACTTTCAAGAATAAAGTGGGCGTGCACTGCTGCACACGTTGCACCGTTCAAATTTGTCTTATGCACATTTCCCTACAAGACCTGTTGCAGATTTTTCTTTTTAAACGCATCTTAACGAAAGTATGGAAGATTTTAGGTCGCGATGGACAGCCATACGCTGCCTTTCGAATAGCTTAGGCGTCCCCTTGCAAATCGATTGAATTGTTCCAAGAACTAAACCAAACCACACAATAAAATGAACGAGCACAATCCCAAAAGACTTTTCTACGGCAGCTGCTTTGCGCTGATCACGACAGCCTTTTCTTTTAGTATAAGAGCCGGTATCCTACCGCAATTAGCTACAGAGTTTAACCTAACAGCTACACAACTGGGATTTATCAACCAGATGTTTTTCTTAGGATTTCCTATATCGATGGTTCTGGGAGGAATATTCTATGGGACATTAGGCCCTAAGAGAATAATGATCTTTGCCTTCTTTGCCCACACACTGGGTATCATTATGACCATTTATGCAGGCGGATATACCGGTCTTTTAATTTCAACCTTGTTTATTGGCCTTGGTAACGGATGTACTGAAGCTGCATGTAACCCGATGATTGCAACAGCATATACTGGAAAGCTAATGAACACATTGATGAACAGATTTCACATGTGGTTCCCAGGAGGTATCGTACTCGGTAGTCTGGTGTCATATTTCATGACGGAAATGGAGCTCGGATGGCAGGCACAGATATGGGTTATCATGATTCCTACATTGATTTATGCATATCTGTTTTGGGGACAAATTTTCCCGGAAGGAAAGAATATCGAAGTCGATTCGCTTAAGGCCAATCTCAAGGCGATGATCACTCCTCTATTCCTTTTCATGTGCGCATGTATGACGCTTACCGCTATATCTGAATTTGGTCCTACACAGTGGGCGCAGCTTGTCTTAGCAAAGAGTGGCGCTGAACCAATGGTGATACTAGCGCTGATCACCGGGTTGATGGCGGTTGGCCGGTACTTCGGTGGCGAGTTTGTGC
>DASPIZ010000103.1:0-25403 GCA_035628875.1 Ohtaekwangia sp.
TACCTCGAGCGAATTGAGATATTCCCAGAGCGGATCAAGACCGCTGGACGAAAGCTTCCCGGCAAGCCAGTCGTGAAAATACGAATACCCTTTTCCGGCGGACCAACACAATACTTTTTCTTCGCCTGATTGTGAAGCCCAGTAGAATGGATAGTCGCCCCACTCTTTGTGTGAAAGACCAACGCGACTGCCACCAGTCTCGAGGTGAGGTACATAATTGGGTGCCATGGAAAAATACTTCATGCCGTTTTCAGCCATCGCCGTAACCATTCCCCACGAAGCACCCGGTACGTCCGACATCATGACAGATTGAACTTCAACTCCGAGCTGTTTTCCGATACGATGCGCATCGTCGAATAGGTGCGTGAGTTCTTCCTGCTTGGAAAGTCCTGTAAGGATATTACCGATTGAAGCGTTTAAGGCAACGCTGCCATCCTTTACAGCAGTCTTGAACGCCTCGACTTGTGCTGTGTTTTTGTAACGCTCCAGGTATTCGTTCACGGGCCACATAGTTTCTACATTCCACTTAAACCTCGCTCCTTCAGGATAATCCCTGGTGCGCTCTGCCAACATCACGGCCTGCTCAATGTTTCGAAGTTGCAGATTCATTACATCTTCGTGGCGGTGTGTGTAACCAATGTCCAGATGCGAGTGCGGCAGAAAATATACTTCCCACTTGCGTGCGCCTTCCATCATCACCGTTTTCTTAACTGATCCCTGACGGCTTTTAAACGTAACGTTTACTGATACCGCTTCCTCCATCAATCCAGGCGGAAACAACCCCGTCATTTCATACAGCCCCATCTTTGATGCAGGAATCTCCTCAACTACCTTTTTACCTTCGAACAATAGCGATACCGTTGCACCATCAAACAAGGGGTGTTTAAAAATTATTTTATATTCCCTGCTGGGTCCTTCCGGCGTTTTGCGATAACCTTGTGTAGGCACGAATGAAATGTCGTCAACCTTTGCAATGCTGTTCAGTGATTGTTTTGTTTTTTCGTAGAAGCGAATCTCGCTTAATCCATAATAATGGATATTCTGATTCTTCCATTTCGCATCTTCTAATACCTGCGATGATGCGTTTTGGTAATAATTTCCTTCTTCTTTATCTGCAGTGATGCAGAAATATTTAAAGCTTATCCCAGACAGGTCAAGGTGAAAATCGGCAGGCTCTTCTTTCTTCCCTTTGGATTCAGGGATTATAAAATAGTCGCGGTTGCCATCGGTTAGCGTCTTCCAGTTATCGCCATCATTGGAATATTGCAAATACACTTTTCGCAGACCCCGTCTGGTATGGTCATGTTGATTGTGATTCCAAATCTCCATGAAGGCAGGTTTCCGTTTTTTGTCGAAGGTATACAACAGCCAAACAACACCTTCACGAGTTTGCGGACGGGCCTGTACAGACGTTTCTGATATCTTTGAGATCCACATGGTTTTTCCCAGGTTGTGAGAAATATGACCATGGCCTTTCATGCCGCTTCCATTAACCGTTTCCTCATCAGCGAACCCGGGAAACTCACTGCTGGATTCTACTTTTATCGAGGTTGAAGAAACAGGTTTATACATATCAATTTGCTGCGCTGTGGCGATGTCGACCATTAATATGGCGCACATCATCATGCATCCGCATGTCACTATCTTTTTCACCATCCGCTATTTTTTCTCTTCTGTATCGATACCCCATTGCTTGTTTGGCTTGTCTCCCATCACCAGCGTGAGCTTTCCTCCCTTTAATAATTCGTTAGCCGAAAACTTAAACGAGTTTAATACTTTTCCATTGAGCGTAGCAGACTGTACGTACTTGTTGTTGCGTGAAGCATTCTTCGCTTCGATAATAAATTGCTTACCGCGACCGTAACGTTCTCCCAGGTCAATGACTATCTGCTCATACAACGGACTAGCTATCTCATATACGGGTTCAACACGACAACCCCCATCGGTTTGAAAGAGACCAATCGAAGTCATGACAAACCACGCACTCATCTGCCCCTGATCTTCATCGCCGAGATATGCGTTCGCCAATCCACCGCCATAATATTCTTCAAGGATAGAGCGGCTCCATTTCTGCGTCAGCCATGGGTGTCCTACCCAGTTAAATAGAAAAGCGAAATGCATCGATTGTTGGTTTCCCTGTACGACGGGATAGTCCCAGTACTGATCATTCGGAGCATTGTAACGCCACGGTTCGCTGGCAACGAAACCCCAGTTCAAACGATCGACGAAAGTCTTACGACCAATGACATCTGCCATAGCTGGAACGTCCTGTGGAACAAAAAAGCTGAGCTGCCATGCATTGCCCTCCACGTACTCCTCGTTACGTCCGGACTGGAACGGATCGAATGGCTCGACGAAGTTTCCTTTGCTATCGCGAAGTTGCGCATAACCATTCCTGGGATTAAAGGCATTGCGCCACCATTCACCACGCTCAGCAAACAGTTTGTAATCGGCTTCTTTACCAAGCGCTTTGGCGAACTGCGAAACTGTCCAGTCGTCGTACGAATATTCGAGGGTGTTCGAGAATCGTCCTACGTCAGAAGGGACATATTTATACTTCATGTACGATACTAAATCACGATTGCCAGCGAATCCTCCTGCGACAGCTCTGGCCGGTGTTGTTTGCATTTTTTTCATCGCCTCGAAAGCCTTCTCCTGATCGAAGTCCTTGATGCCCATCTGGTATGCCGATACCATCAGCGGAATTTCATGCTCGGCTACCATCACCGGGATGTACTCCATGCCCGCCGGTCCTTTTGCCAACCATCCGTTTACATCATACATTGCTAGTTGAGAGTTTACCCATTTTGAAGACCACTCAGGAGTGGCCAGGTTCCAGAGCTGATTAAGGTTCCAGAACGTATTCCAGAATGCATCACATCCAAGGGCCAAGTGGTCTGGATTCGTGAACTTATGTTTTGTCTCATCGGGTGCGATCCATTCGCCATTCACATCGCTCCACGTATTGCGACACAGTGAACGGAAAAAATTTGTATAGAAGCGTACCTTTTCCAGGCGGTTGTCGGACGTAATCTTAATACGCGACAGGTAATTGTTCCATACTTTTTTTTGATTGGCTACCACGGCGTCATAGCTCCATCCAAAGGGCTGCGTGATTTCTTTCTCGAGATTCTCTGCAGCATTGGCTACACTCACCAGGGAAATGCCTGAACGGGCTTGTACGACAGATGATTTTTTGGTATCAAACTCGACGAATACGCCAGCCTCTTGGAGGTTCTTCCCTTGCATCTTGCTAATGTCTACGACTTCATTATCAAGCCATCCTCCGACTTTTTTGATTGGCTGATCAAACTCGATCACAAAGTGTACAATGTATTCCTGGTCAGCATCGTTACTCCATACCGTTGGCCTTGGTGAGATCTGATGGCTCCTGCCTTCAATGCGATGATCGTTTACTTTTTTGATTTCAATGTCAAGCAGTTTATAATCGTACTCGCCCTGTACATGAAGGTCGATCATTACGCGTCCATCCTTGTCTTTGGGAAATGTGTATCGCTGGAAGCCGGCGCGTTCGGTGGCAGTTACTTCTGCCCAGATCTGCGTGTCGGTCATATATACTTTATAGTAACCCAGCGGTGCTTCTTCAGTAGCTTTGTCAATACGTGAGCGGTATCCGGAATCTGGGTCGAACTCGTCTCCTACTTTGGTTTGCAATTCACCATTGGTGGGCATCATACCAAGACCGGCCATTGTCCACTCGTGGATGTGGCTGAAAGTCCCTACTGTCTCGAACGTAGGCTGATATCCTGCCTGCCACCCCATGTTTTGATTATCGGGACTAAGTTTTACCATGCTAAATGGCATCCACGGGCCGGGCGCAATCATCCAACGTGAATGCGCGGTACCAATGCGTGTGTCGACATAGTCTGCTGGTGTTTGTAGTTTGTATGGTGATCGTTGAATGGCTCCTGTTTCAAGTTCCTTGCCATTCACGCGGATACTGTAGTTACTGCGTTTCGTTTTAGTAACAGCTGGCATTGGCACTTCCAGTTGATACCGGGCAGAATCCAACGTTGTCTGATAAATTCGTTTACCATCTAATAGTACTTCAATGTGTGGCTTTCCGCTCAGGTGTTCTACATCAACGAGTAATGGTTGCATATTTTTCTTTCCCTGATTTACTTCATACGCGGCGGGTTTAACATCACGGATAAATATCTCGTCATGCAGGGATAGCGTTGCACCATCCGGACCTTCGAGGCGCACCTGATCGAAGACAACCCATGAGCCTTCGAGCACAGTGATGGTGATGCCATTACCCCCGAGGCGAATCACGTCGCTGTTCAATGGTATCTCAAGAATTTTTTCACCGTTAGCAGAACCGGTACCAGTTAGCGATGCATCGGAAACGCCTTTTAATAAAAACTTTTCGTGCTGCGCGTCATTGATACCCACCTTCAACAGCGATTTGCGCGGATGCGCATCAATAAGATCAATGACAAGTTTCCACTGCCCGTTGGCGGGGAATGACTTTAACGCAAAAAGAATATTAATCTCATGTGTACGCCAGCCGGAGGTTCCCCAGGTTCCGCCCCAGGTATCATTTGGCCCTGGCAATACGTATGGAAAATCAGTCGCGGCATTTGATCTTCCGATCAAAAAATAGCGGTCTTCAAATCCGAAGTCTTTGCTTAGAAACTTTTTATAGTCTCGCGGTCCGAGGGCCAGGTCGCCAGCAGAATTGTCATTCTTACCAATGCTCCAGACGTCTTGCGCCATCGCACGATCAATACCGATAGATGATAAAAGTAAAAAGAGGATTAGTCTGTTCATACACTGAAAATGGTTAAAACTTCTAGGCCATCATTAAGAGACCCCTAAGTGTAATTGTGAATATTCAACCGGTACGCCGAAAATCGCAGAACGTCTGTTCAACCTGACGTCTATTTTCTGCTCATCGCTAACGTCCCCACTATTTTCCTTCAATTATATTAAATGTTCATATAAAATGAAATATGTTCATACTTATTAATTTTATGGTGTATCGAAAAACTAGGATTTACATCGAAAATAGCGGTTTTTAAAAAAATCAACCGTTTGAAATTAGTAAAATATGAGAATATTCATAAATTGCGTATGTATGGACATGATTTGTTAGAACCCTACATATCTTAGAGCTGAAGATATTGACATCGATCGAAGAAGAATTAACCCTTTACGAAATAAATCCAAATGCCTATGAAAAAACTGATTCCTAAACACAATGGCTTGCTGGCGAGTAAATACCAGCAAGCGTTCGAACTACCTGATGTAACACCAATAAGCCCAGGCTTTGTTTAATCATTACCATTAAGGATTATGGAAAATCAATACAAACTATTGTTAAAAAAACTGATCAAATTTTCCCTGTGGGGAACGCTTAGTCAGTGCCTTCTTATCACGTCCATTTTCGCATCGGAGGTGAATAAAGAAATGAATACGCGTGAGTTTCTTTCCGTAAATGCTCTTTGGCAACAGGAGGTTACGGTAACAGGTACAGTAACTTCAGAAGATGGATCTCCCTTGCCCGGCGTGAACGTCGTCGTTGAAGGAACAAGCCAGGGAACCACGACAGACGCAGACGGCAAATATTCACTACAGATTCCGGATCCCGATGTTGTGCTGATCTTTTCATTCATCGGTTATACATCGCAAGAGGTTCCGGTGAGTGCAAGATCGGTAGTTGATGTCAACATGATACCCGATATTCAACAACTTGGTGAAGTCGTGGTAGTAGCGTATGGCACACAAAAGAAGGCAACGTTGACCGGAGCTGTTTCCGCCGTGACCAACGACGAAATTATCACAACCAAAAATGAGAATTTGCAGAACATGCTGACGGGCAAAATTGCCGGCCTTCGCGTTCGCCAGAATTCCAGTGAGCCTGGTCAGTTTAACAGCGCTATTGACATTCGGGGTTTCGGCGGTCCAGTACTAGTAGTCGTTGACGGAATACCCAGAGATAACATGACGCGTTTGGATCCCGAAGATATAGAAAGCATTTCCGTGGTCAAGGACGGATCTGCAGCCGTTTTTGGTTCCCGTGCTGCAAATGGTGTTATTATCATCACAACAAAAAGCGGCACAAAAACAGGTGAGCCAAGTATCACTTATTCCGGAAACATGGCTTGGCAGGTACCTTCCAATTATCCCGACCTCGTAGGTGCCGCTGATTGGATGACGCTCTACAATGAAAAGGATAGACACAATGTGGACAACAGTAATCCGGCGCTCAAATATTCTCCCGAGGAAATCGAATCATATCGCAATGGTACCAACGTATCGACGAACTGGAAAGAAGCTGTCATGCGCAAGAGTGCACCTCAGACACAGCATACTGTAAGCGCTACTGGTGGTAATGATAAGATCACTTACTATTCCAGCATTGGATATCAGTATCAAGGCAGCTTTCTTCAAACGGATGCCATCAATTATGAAAAATATACACTACGTAGTAACATCACTGCCCAGGTTAGCAAGAATATAAAGTTCGATCTGAAGTTGTCTGGAATTTCTGACACACGGGAATCATCTCCTTACGGCTCGAACGATATCGTTAGAGCGATGTGGCTTCATCGCCCCATGGATAAAGTCTGGTACAACGAGGAAGCTAAGCAATATGGAATGATGGATTGGAACGTCATTCTTAATCCTGTTGCCATGATGGACAAAGACCTTGTTGGTGAAAATAACTACCAAAGCAAGTGGTTTCAATCAAATGCGAGCATTACATATGATGTTCCGTTTTTAGAAGGTCTTTCCTTACAGGGTCTTTACAGTTTCGACTATACGTTGAATGACAACAAGGAGTATTCAAAAGCCTACACACTCTATTTACCAACGGGTACACCATATGAGGCTAATACACAATCGGTGGGAAACAGCAGGATCTCCAGGTTTTTTTATGCAAAAAATGCCAGTCTTTGGCGGTTACAAATTGCCTTTGAGCGCGAGTTTGGAAATCACTACGTGAGCGTCATGAACCTATTGGAAAATTCTCATTACCGTGGCGACAATTTTTATGGTCGCCGTTACGGCGTACTTCCCGTCGATCAACTTTTTGGAGGTATAGCCGAGGAACAGCAAACATTTCAAAGCGACGATGACGATGCACTTTATAATTACGCAAACCGTGCATCGGTAGGGCGCGTTTTGTATAACTATAAAAGCAAGTACCTGGCGGAATTCTCATACCGTTATGAAGGTTCCTCGAAGTTTCCGGAAAACAGTCGCTGGGGATTTTTTCCCGCGGTTTCGGCTGGTTGGCGAATTTCGAACGAGCCATTTTGGGCGAATAGTACAACCCTCAATGTCATTAACGATTTAAAGCTCCGCGCGTCTTATGGAATTACAGGAGACGAAGATGCGTTTGCATATCAATTTCTGACTGGTTATCAATATCCTGCTGGCGGTAGCCGTACCGGACTCCCGGGCGGATACATCTTCGGAGACTCATTCGTCTCTGCATCAAGCAGCACGGGGCTGGCTAACACGTCCATAACCTGGTACGAGTCAAAAACAGTCAACATCGGTTTGGATGCTGAAGCCTGGGACGGGCTCCTTGGGATGACGGTTGAGTACTTTAATAGGAACCGTAGTGGCCTTCTGGAGACACGTATTGAAAGTCTGCCGGGTATTGTCGGGGCCAAGCTTCCGCAGGAGAATCTGGACAGCGACCAAACTCGGGGCTTCGAATTAGAACTGCGCCATGCAAATCGCATCGGAGATATCACCTACCAGTTAAAAGGTAACATTTCCTACACAAAGACCAGACAAATATACCATGAGATGGCCACTGCGGGCAATTCCTACCTAAACTGGCTCCAAGGACGCAATGACCGCAATACCAACATCTGGTGGGGTTATGAAGGCAATGGTCGCATGACAAACTGGGATGATATCTATTATAATCCCGTGTATATAGGGCGAGGCTCTGTCCCTGGCGATTACGAATACCGCGACTGGAACGGAGACGGCTGGATCAATGATCTCGACGTTCATCCGCTTGCAATCAATGGGCAAGTTCCGTTGGTCAACTATGGTATCACCCTCAGTGCGCAATGGAAAGGTCTGGATTTATCTATGCTCTGGCAGGGCGCGGGTAGAAAATATGTACTTGCAAGGGAATTCTTATATCAACCACTTTGGTCGAACAGTAACGCTATTGCGGATTTCACAAACCGCTGGCATCCTGCTGACCCGAACGCAGACCCTTACGATCCTGCCACAGAATGGATAGGCGGCGAATATGGTTATACCGGCTCATCACCGAACGCACTTTCTGATTTTAATATTCAGAACGCTGCCTATGTCAGATTGAAGAGTGTGGAGATTGGTTACACGTTGCCGGACAAGGTGATTAGCAGGATCGGGCTGCAAAACGTCAGGATATACGGCAATGCCTATAACCTCCTTACATTCACAAAGCTGAGATACATGGATCCTGAATTTTACACAACCAATGACACATCGAGAAATGGTCTTGTAGACCTGGGTTATAATTATCCCATCAACAAGTCCTACTCCATTGGTATATCCGCCAAATTTTAAAACTCACGACTTATGACACTAAGAAAAATCTTAATCACGATAAGTTTGACTGCTACTTTTTCGGCCTGCACCGACCTCGATATTCCGCCGACAAACATACTAGGCGATGAAGAAATATTTGGTAGCAACGCAGGCGTATTAAGCAATGTTGCCAGGATCTACAGCAGACTTCCCATAGAGGATTTCAAGTATTACTATCCTTCTGGCTTCAATTACAATGGCACCCTGTATAAACAAATGGCAGCACTCACAGGGGAAGCTGTTGGCAGAGACACACAAGGTGCCGACAACGAGGGATTTTCCTATTGGGATGATGGCTATGCTGAGATCCGGGATATCAATATGCTTCTTGAAAAGGTTCCGGCTTATGCGGCTACACTCGGAGAAATAGAAGCGCAAACATATCTGGCAGAAGCGCGCTTTTGCAGGGCCTTTACATACTATGCCCTGGTAAAGCGCTATGGCGGGGTTCCACTCGTTACAACGACTATCGATTATCCAGCTTCCGTTGATCTGGAGGGCACGCGTCTTTTCCGTGCTTCTGAAGAAGCAATTTGGGATTTGATCGCATCTGATCTTGATTATGCCATCGAAAATCTTCCGGAGGAGTCTCCGGCAAAGGGTCGTGTCAACAAGTATGTTGCTGCGGCATTTAAGTCGCGGGCAATGTTACACGCCGGAAGTATTGCAAAGTATAATACGGTCGACGGAACTCAAGATCAGAATGGTACCATAGTACGCATCAACGGCGTTCCTGCAAATCGTGCCGAAGGATATTTTAAAGCCGCATACGATGCCGCCAAATTGGTTGTCGAATCAAATAAGTATGCACTATACAAAGGTCTTTGGGAAGCTGGAGACCTGGCAGCTCAAACCAGAAACTTTCGGGCGTTGTTCATGAATGAAACGTCTGAAAATATTTTTGTAAAGTACTACGACGAAACAAACAGTAGCCACAACTACGACGAATCCGTGCAACCTAATCAAACGAAATCAGGTGGTAACGATTCGGAAATAAATCCTACGATGGACTTTGTTGAAATGTTTGACGGCATTGCCAAAGATGAGGAGGGACACTTCGACAACATTGATGATAACGGGCACTACTATCTTTTTGATTCTCCGCTGGATGCATTCGCTAATGCAGAACCACGCTTACGTGGCACAGTGATTTTTCCGATGGACACTTACCGGGGTAAGGTCATTGAGATCCGTCGGGGAATCTGGACGGGTGATGCGAGTGGTGGGATTCCCCCGTTGGCGAGTGAAGGTAATACCGGAAATGTCGCAGATTTTCCTGATCCCCATCTTCACCTCGCATCTGCGCTGGGTTCCAATCCGGAGATAGAACTTGAGGCAGGCGATCCGCATGGAGACAGGATGAGAGCCGCCGGTGCCAATGGACCTGTATCCAATTGGGACTTCGGAAATGTTGGTGGTATCTATCTCGCTAAATATCTGAGAGAAAGCGGGCCAACAACTGGTTTTAATTCCACGCAGAGCTGGATCGAGATTCGTTATGCTGAAGTACTTTTAAATCAGGCTGAAGCTGCCTATGAGTTGTATCAGGCTGGTGCGGCTGGAGACAACTACCTCACAGTGGCTTATAACAACATCAACAGTATCCGCGAACGTGCCGGTGCTACGCTGCTGTCAAACGAAGTTGATCTTAATCATATCGATATCATCCGCACTGAACGGCGGAAGGAACTTGCTTTCGAGAACAAAACATACTGGGATCTGAAACGTTGGAGAATTCTCCACGAAGAACAGAATAACAGGCGTTGGAGAATTCTGAATACATTCTATTCAACCGATGCACAGCAGTATTTTCTTTCCGTCAAATTTCAGGAACCACGTGCGGGTTTTCAGTACCTCTTTACGTTTGATACGAGATATTACTATCAACCGATTCCTGAGGCGGAGATCAACAAGAATCCGAACACCAAACAAAATCCCGGCTTTTAATTCAATTCAAAATCTTTGCATATGAAAAGCATCAAACATATTGTATTGTCATCTCTTCTGATTGCAGCTTTTGCTTCTTGTGAAGAAGATAATTACCCTGCGCCTGCTGAAACATTTAAAGGTTCTATTATAGACGCAGAAACCGGTGAACCTTTCCAAACAGCGATCGGTGGCACCGGAGTCCGTATCAGGATGATGGAATACAGCTGGAGTGAAACCCCTGCACCCTACGACATGTATGCCATGATGGACGGTAAGTTCAATAATAGCAGGGTGTTCAAGGGTGATTATGGCGTAACGGTTGACGGTGCCTTTGTCTCGTTGCCCGAGGAAACCATTCACATCTCCGGTACTGTTGAAAAGAACTATGAGGTTGAACCATTCCTGCGTATAGAATGGGTTGGTGAACCTGTGGTAAATGACGACGGCACGGCAACTGTTCAGGTAAAAATTGACCGCGGTACTTCCAATCCCGATTATCAGCAAGCACTGCAGGAAGTTTGGTTGTTTGTAAGCGAGACCCAATACGTTGGAGACTTCAGCTATAGTCCGAACTTCTCGACCAGGTTAGCTGGCGCAACGTTGCCGGTTCTCGGCGAAACCGTTTCGATTACCACTGGCTGGCCCGGAGGTATCGGCACAGGCGCACAACGGATCTTCCCTGAGTATTCCAGAAAATACTTTCTGAGAGTAGGCGCCAGGATAAACAAACAAGTGAATAGTACCAATGTTTACAACTATACCACTATTAAGGAAATCACCACACTAAAGTAAAATACATACGAATTCCCGAAGGTGGCCAGACGGAGCCTTTGGGAATTCGTTTATGTCTATGAATGACTAGCCAGTATTTTCCCTTCAAAAAGAAATGTTGAGTGAACATGTTACTTGAACAATTGATTAAAACATTTGTTAACTTTGTTCAACCAAAGTCATAGACCATCAATTCTCTTCCGGTGAAAATACAAATAGACCATAACAGTTCGACTCCACTGCATGTACAAGCAGAAATGCTTTTACGGGAGCTTATCAGAAAAAAGGAATATCAGGAGGGAAAACTGCTGCCGAACGAAGTTGAACTTTCAGCCCAACTCAAAATTTCAAGAAATACACTTCGACATGCTATTTCTAAACTGGTGAACGAAGGGATCTTGTCTCGCAAAAAAGGTTTTGGAACAACGGTATCCACCAAAGGTGTCTTTGGCCGAGCGAAAAACTGGCTCAGTTTTTCTCAGGAAATGAAAGCGTTGGGAATTTCTGTTCACAATTTTGAATTGCATCTTAGTTGGGTGGTTCCGGAAAAAAGTGTGCTTTCTTTTTTTGATTTGAAACCAGGAACACGCGTTTTATCCCTGGAAAGACTGCGGGGAAAAGAGAATTTTCCGTTTGTATACTTTATCTCTTATTTCAATCCATCAATTGGAATAACCGGGAACGAAGATTTCAGTAAACCGCTTTATGAAATTCTGGAAGAAAAGTACAATGTCAGGGCTTCCCTCTCCTATGAAGAATTGACCGCCATCAAAGCACCTCCGAATATCCATAAAAAGTTGAACATTGCAGGGGACGATCCTGTGTTGTTCCGGAAGCGTTTAGTTTACGATGAAAAAAAACAGCCGATAGAGTTTAACTATGGTTATTATCGCGGAGATAGTTTTGTATATACTGTCGAGAGTGAAAGAAAATCAAAATAGTACGTGGTCACATAAAAATGATTTGAATGCCTTTTCATTTTCTTTATAGAACGTGTTATAACACTTTACTCCTGCTCCGCCTCACATGCGCGACAGCAAGTCATTTGGGAAGCGCGTCGACAACGTATTGCTTTTAGAAAAATTACTGGAGTAGAATACACGGAACGTTTGTTGTGAATTAATCCCGATTGACGTTTTCTGATTTTTTACCTTACACCGTGAACCGTTAATCTATGACGCCATTGATTAGCTTAATTTATATAAGATTTATAACTCTAAAACCGAGACTGCTCTACTTTGTTATTGCTACTGCCCTCTTGTTGCAATGCAGCAAGATGCCGGAAGGAGACACAACTGAAACGTTTTGTATAGCGGTGAAGGATACATGTGGCCTCTGCAAACAACCTTCCTCACGCTCGGCGCTCATGAAAGCATCCGTTGCATTCCATGATAGTTTAACTACGCAGTCCAGTCATGAGGGCATGGTGCTAATCACAGGCGGAACATTCCGTATGGGCTCGGACAATTTTAGCGACAGCAAGCCAGTTCATCCGGTAACAGTGAAAAGTTTCTACATGGACGAACATGAAGTAACCAACTCAGCGTTCGCTGAATTTGTAAAAGCCACTGGTTATGTAACCGTTGCTGAGCAACCCTTGAACCCAACCGATTTCCCTGGCGTGCCAATTGAAAAGTTGTTACCAGGGTCCGTTGTATTTACACCTCCATCCCATCCTGTTTCACTAGACAACCCGATGCAATGGTGGACATACGTTGCTGGTGCAAACTGGAAACATCCTAAAGGGCCAGATAGTAATATCGCTGGTAAGGACAACCAACCCGTGGTGCAGGTGTGCTATCCAGATGCCGTAGCATATGCAACGTGGGCTGGCAAACGATTACCGACAGAAGCCGAATGGGAATATGCTGCGCGTGCCGGGCAGTATTATGGTAATTTCTATTGGGGTAGCGATTTGAAATCTAAGGGCAAATGGGTTGCGAATATTTTTCAGGGAAGCTTCCCGCACGACAATAAGGAAGAAGATGGATTTTTGGATCTTGCCCCAATAAAATCGTTTCCTCCAAATGCATTTGGCCTCTATGATATGGAAGGCAACGTGTGGGAATGGTGCCATGATTTGTATAGACCCGATGCATATGCAAAAAGTGTTTCAATAGATCCTCAGGGGCCTGAAGATAGCTACGACCCAGGCGAGCCTGGTGTGCAAAAGCATGTTCAACGCGGAGGCTCATTTTTGTGCAGCGATGACTATTGCATTCGTTACAAGGCAGGTAGTCGTGGGAAAGGAGAAACCAATAGCGCGGCGAATAATCTTGGGTTCCGGTGCGTGATGGATGTTGAATAACCGACTCAACTTCATTTTATTACAATTTAAACTTTTTCGTCAAATGGAGCTCAAAAAAAATTGCGTTTAACTATAGCGATCCAATTTCGACTAAATCATATTGTTGCGAATTGAATAACCACTTACAATTTGGCGATCTTATCTTTTTGTAACCAATGACTCACGGAAACTCAACAGTATTGGATTAGATAACTTATTGTTAAACGGCTTGTCAAAAAGAAGTTTGCCATCTTCGGATTTGATCATCGCCTGAATCCTTGGAGCGAGTTCCTGAAATTCCTCAAGTACAAGGGTAAAATTATAGAAAGTCTTTATAACCGAAATATACTCTATATATGAAATAGCAGGAATTAGTTCTGTACAAACTGTTTCGTGGAACGAACCCGTTATTTGTTATGCATGATTGTTTCATCTTGTTTTCCGCCACACGACCTTTACATTACGGATGCCCGATTTGAAGCCCGCGGTTTTTATGAAGTTTTGATTTAACTATAGCGTAAACACGGGCTAGTCCCCCGCCCGCCGTCAACGCAATGACAGGTTCCATAGGTATATAGAATCTATTATCCCAATCAACAGTTGAGATCCCTACAAGAAGACAGTTCGCGATCACTATTGAAAATACCAGGATATTAACGCTTTTCGGTTTTGAAATGCGAGCGCCAACGAAAAATCCAAAATAAATGATGATAAGCCATAGTATTGTAAACACGTTATGCCCCATGGAATAGTACGGGCGAACGCCGGAGATAAGATACCCGATTTTCCAACAAAATGCCTCGAAAAAATGTAAAGGATTCAGGTAGATGAAACTGATTATTTTGAATGCTGGGTGATTGTTTTGCTCAGGCATCACCAATTGATCCGTGGACAATCTTAATGATTCATGATAAAGCGCAGTCCCTTCAATTTCGTTCATGTAAGTGACAATATTGCCTACCGCATATTGTTCAGTAAAATCCCAACGGCTAAGTAACAAATAGGCTGCGCAGCACACTACTGTTACCAAGATCAAAAAAAAGCTGGTGCGTAAAATTGTGCTCTGCAAACTGTTCCAATGCTTGGCCATAACATAAGATATTATTCCGACATAAATGACCACTGCCGTGGGGCGGATAAAAAATAAAATAATTACGAGTACTGCAAGGAGATAGATGTGCAGCTTACTTTTATCGAAACAGACCGTAAAGTAAAAAATTAAAATGGTGACACTGCAGAATAGAGATTCCGTAAGTATGGTTGTGTTCCACTGAATATTATCCCACCATAGCAGGAACACCAAAGTTGCAAAAAAACCAGCATAGCTATTTTTAAAAACCTTAGCCGTAGTTTTGTATAAAGCAATCATTGCGATACCGGAAACTACGATCTGAAATAAAAGAAAAGGCAAGACCGAATCGGTAAAAGTTAATCTGAAGAAGGATAGTATAACAATCGGAACAGCGTAGAATATGTGATGTACATCTTCGAGCGTATTGTTGGCAAGCAAATAATCCGCACCTTGTATGTAACCCTTCGAATCATAGAGCGTCCTGATACCGAAACAATAGAACAGCGCTACATGAACGAATATCCAAAGCAAAAACAGAAACCCTATTCGATATTTTTCGGCTGACATTCAGAAGAATATTTTATTCATAAGTAAACCTTTAAATATAACTTAGAATGGCCAATTAGACGGTTTTATTGCGCTAATGGCCACTCATTCTGCTTATTGACTATTTATTTCGCTTCAAAAAAATGATACAATTACCAAATTGACCATTCTGCCCAATATTTTGTCGTTGTAATTAAAGACAAGGTAGTAACATTTTTATTTCAACATGTGAGTAACCGATACTGAACTTGCAGTTAAGACATGCTACAAATTTCGAGGTGAATCGTAATTTTATTTCACTGAAGGATGACCTTGATGGCTGCCTTGCAGGGGCAGAAATTGTATCCCTTTGTAAAAGGCATTGGTTTTACGCACATCCAATCCACTTAGAAAATCAGGTATCGCGCCGTCGAATATTTCGGTATCCCACATGGCCTGTTCGTGACCCGCATTTTCAACGATCAAATGAACAGCATTGCTAAATCCTTTCATCGTTTCATCTACCTGCTCTACCGGTGTCCTACAATCCAGACTCCCTGTAATGAATAACGTTGGCACGGAGGTCGACAAGGGCGTTGATGTATCTATCGTCACATCACAAACAGGCCATACTTTGCGTGCATCATAAAATGGAAAATTCACAACATTTCCGAACAAACTTCTGCTTGCCTGAGATTCGATAATCTTTTCGCGCTCACTAGATAAGCCTGATGCTATTGCCTGATTAATGCCATTTCCAGGAACAGCAATGGCAAAAGGAATTCGTTTTTGTACAAACCATTGCAACATCGTATAGTCTCCCTGGTCTAGCGTATAGAGCAAACGTGGTATCGCAGGTATGTCGTTTGTGTCGTCAATCTCAAGGCGCAGAATTAATGCCAATCCAAACGATCCCACTTTTACAGATAAGGGATTACCGGTAAGCGGGTGACGAACGCTTATGGTAATGGGGTTCGCGGAGAGCTTAGCCATTACCTTTTCAGTCAATTTATCAAGTGCTGGTATTTTAGCATTGATTGAAGAATCAGCTGCGACCATCTTCGTTATTTTTTTCAACTGGTCGTCTAAATGGACAGGATAGTTAAACGATTGGTCCATAGCGTCTGTACTTACCGCAATTGTGCTAACGAGTTCTTGTGGAAACAGCTTCATTAGCGCCATGGCGATCTGTGAGCCAAAGCTAAAGCCGAAGATCGAGTATTTCCTAATTTGCAGCGCCTCCGTCAAATCATGAATATCGTTCGCATGTTCAGCAATGTTATATCCGGAAACATCAAGTTGCCTGCGTTCAAACTCCGCTAATGCTTTCTTGCATAGGTCTTGATAATGGGCACCCGCATCCTCCGCCGAGATGAAAAAATTCTCGGGGAATTCTCCAGTCCACACATACGTTAACGCCTGATCTGTTGTACCCCGTTGGTCCACAAAGATCAAATCGGAGACTTTAAGAATGGGAAGCCAGTCAGTCAAAGTTTCCGGGTTTTCTGCCTGAGGGGTGGATGGTCTGCCTCCTCCTTCCAGATAGATCACCGGTGGTTGTGGCGTGTTGGATACGCTTTTGAGGTGGACAAACTTAACGCTGAGCTCCCTGGATCCAGGCTTAAGACGATTTTCCGGAACCGCTAAATAACCCACCGAGCCTTTAATAACGGTGTTGCCTACGGTAGGAAATTCTGTGGATTTCAGTTCCAGGATTCGTGTCTGGCCAATGGAGATCAAATGATTTGTTAATAAAAGAACGATTACAAAATAGGTTGTTTTCATGAAGTACATTTTTCTTCAAAGATGAACAACCGATCACACCGAATAAACCGAAAGAAGTCTCAAATGGCGTTTTGAAACTTATTCAGACCCTGTGCCTTGAGGTAATCGCCCGGCGTCATGCCGGTTTCTTTTTTGAAAGATCGATAGAAAGATGCTTTAGAACTGAATCCAACTTCTTCGCTAAGACCTGTTAGTGTGTACCTGGTGTTCGTGGGGTCTTGAAGAAGTTCCGTAAACGCCTTGACCCGATATCGATTGATCCAGTCGTTAAAACTAACGCGAAAGGCTTCGTTGATAACGAAAGACACCTCATTGACGGGCCAGCCCAAATGTCCGGACAATCTGGTGACCGTTAAAGACGGATCGCAATAGAGCTTTTGCATCTCCATTATTTCCAGCAGGCGTTGCTTCTTGTGTTCAAGATCAACTTCACTTGGGCTAAATCTCTCCCTACGGTCTGTGTAGTTACCCACGGCCTTAAGATATTTTAGTATATACAGATATCCGAGGCCATAAATAAGCAAACCGATTATAATTCCCAGTGAGTTGTAAAGGAGGAAGGAATATTCATCCACATATTCGATTAAAATCAGGCCAATGGTTGACGCAACTACTAAGAAGGCGATAAGGAATAACCAAGAGAAAACGATCAAACTAAACCAGTTTTGAATTTTCGAAAATTCTTTAAGCCTGCCTCTTGCGCTGCGCGTCAGCCGATAGACGACTATAGTATAGCATCCCAACTGAAACAGACTTAAAAGGGAGACGATCAAAGCCGACGCTTGAATGTTTTCAATGTTAGCATATGCCCATGTCATATTGGACCTTACATAAACGAAGAAGGCAGAAAACAAAACGCCATCGATTAGAAGGGTTGGCAAAAAATGTAACAGCTTGCCCACGACGAATTTATCCTTCGGATTTAGAATTGACGCAACATGAAGATATGCCAGTGGGCCATATGCAAGCCCGAAATTCATAGGAATAGGATATCGTGCGTTAAATGCATGGATCGATTGTTCCAGGGTCAGGTGGAGCAATGAAACTGAGAAATTTAAAATGATCAATCCCAGAAAAAGATTTGGTCTACGAAACGGTTGGTTGAACGAAATAAAGAAGGCTAACAGAACACCTTGAAAAACGGCAAAAAGAAAATAGAAATTAATCGAATCGAGTGCTGTATTAATCATCGGGAACAAACTGATCTATGGGTCATGAAAGTAGATAAAATATTTCGCCCCCGCTCAGGGCTGACGCATCTAAATTTTTTTCTTGCAAGCCCTGTTAAGGGCGAAATTTCTATTGACCCAACCTAGGTCGGGTTAGAAATGTAAATAAAATCGTGTCAACTACCCGCGTTCTATAAAATGATCATCTTATTTGACACATAATGCATATCACGTTGATTAAAACACATCTCATTCCGCGTCATGACGTATTGTTTTTCAAATCCAATGCACCGGATGACGCGGAATATTATTATTTCTCCAACCCCACCTAAAAGGTCGGGGCTACAGAATGTGTTGCCGCTACAAGGCTATAGCTAAAAAAAATTGATGCGTCAGCCCTGCGCGCCCCGGCTACACCAAGTGAAAATCTTAGCTGTTAAAAGCTATCACATTGGAAGAATCGGCGAAAAATATGTGTATAGTTCAAAGACTTATCGTTATCATATTGCCAATCTCAACGGTGATTCCGCAGGCCGCGGTGCGAAGTCATTCACAAGTAACGGCGCGGGCAACAGTCGAGCAATCCGCAAAAGAGATAAATTCCTCAGTAGGTAGGAATTGAGACGGAATACCGATTTGTGCTATTATCAAGAAAAGTCTGAAATAAAAATTTCTACCACTATCTTGGCGTTTAAAAATGTATAATACGCAAATGGAAAGACCCGTAAATTCCGAACAACTAAAAACCCATACACATAAAGTCCATGTGCAATTGGAGCAGACGTTGATTCCGATCATCCAAAATATAAGAACCCAGTCACAATACGCAAACCTGCTTAAGATTTTCTATACGTTTTATTCGCCGATAGAAAACCAATTGTCTTCAGTCACTGGTATTGAAAGTTTAACATCGGGTATTGGATTAAGGAAGACAGATAGTCTTAGAAAAGATATATTGGCACTCAAGGCAAGCACTGACCATCTTGCTTTGTGCAGTGATCTCCCAACGTGCACGAACCTGAGTCATGCATTTGGTATCATGTACGTGTTAGAAGGATCTGTATTAGGCGGAAACGCCATATCGAAGATGGTCACAAAGCAGCTACCGACGGAACCGCCTCCCCCATTTTCATTTTTTTTGCATTATGGCAATGACGCCAAGATCAAATGGCAACATTTTAAAACAAAGCTTGATTCTAACGGTGATTTATTGCAGTCCGATTTATTTTCTGCGGCAACTGATACATTTACTTTATTTAACAATTGGATTGAAAAGAACAGTACCTCCTTTGTCATTCAGACGCTATAGGGACTTTGAGGCGGCTAAACCAACAATCTATCGGCATTTTCGTGAGGCTATTGCTTCTCATTCGCAGGAATTGTTCTAATCTAAGCACCTGCGTATCTTTGGCAATTAACTCGCTATGATATACTTGGTCGATGACGATATGGATGATCTTGAATTAGTCCAAGAGGCCCTGCACCGAACGGGGTTTCAAGGTCAATTGGCGTGTGCCAACAACGGCGAAGACTTTCTGGTAAAGCTTCATCTTTCTAAAGCACCAGCGCTGATTGTGCTTGATTTGAATATGCCCCTAAAGGATGGGTTCGAAGTTTTAAAAGAGTTGAAGACCACAAATTTTTCTGTTGTCCCGGTCGTAATTCTGACTGCGTCACACAACAAGCAAGATGAGAAAAGATGTTTCGAATTAGGTTGCAACTTATTTCTAAGAAAACCATCGACACTCGAAGAATATGATTCAATTGCGATCATTCTCATGGAATTCTTACGGAATTATAAAGGAAACGAATCGACCATTATTGAAACACCGGAAGGATAACCGTAAAGACAGCGCCTTTCCCTTCCTTGCCTTGCGCAAAAATTCTTCCACTGTGCGATTCAACTATTCTCTTGGCAATTGCAAGACTACTTCCTGTTCCTTCATACGCACCCGGATGCAGCGTTTCGAAAACCTTAAACAACTTATTTGCATGTTTTTCATTAAATCCGATGCCGTTATCTAAGATTGATATCCTGACAAACTTTCCAGATTTGTCTGGTAAAGCATCGATGCCAGGCGTACTTACAAAATCGGCATTAATCTCAATGTGGCTTTCACCCGTCGGACGACGGAATTTTATTGCATTATCAATCATCATTGTAAACAATTTTTCGATTTGTTCTGGTACGCCGTCAATTTCAGGAAGGGCGCCAACATGTATTTCTGTTTGTGAACTCGCTTCAGGAAATTTCTTAAGTACTTCTTCCACAATGATCTGCAAGTCGCATTTCTGAAACACCTTATTGCCTCTTATCTTCGATATATTAACCAGATCAGTAATTAAAGAACTTATTCGAGTCGACGCCCTGCGGATTTTACTGATGTATTCTTTCTTCTTGTCTGATTCCAGGGGTTTATCTAATTCGGCTGAAAATAAAAGAATTTTTCTGACTGGCTCTTGGAGATCATGGGAAGTAACATGCGTCAGTTCTTGTAATTCTTCCAGCGCATGCGTTAAATTTTCATTGCTGATTCCAAGTTCCCGGGTTCTCTCCTTAACCTTTTGTTCCAATGTTGACGTTAATTTTTTCAAGGTATTCTCGACTACTACATTTCGAAACCTTTCGGCAGCGATCAACTCTTCCTCAGACCATGGGTCGGAGGTATTTCTAACTGTTTCCTTCCAGGTAGCAAATGAGTTTCTCGGATGATATTGCGTGGAGTCCTTTTCGAACGTGAGTACGTTGTCTGGATTTCCGCCCCACGAAACTGTTTTCAATGCCTCCCTTTTAAAAGCAAGGATAAAGTTTCCGTCATACGGTTGAATTGGTAAGACAAGTATCCCGGAAGCTACGGCTGCGTATTCCTTTGCCGGCTCAAATGCATCGGGTAAACTCGTAATATCAATTAATACTTTGAAATCCTTCGTATTAAGCCATGCCAATAAAGTCTTTAGCTGGTCTACCTGAGGGGCGATCCCGCCGGTAAGAATTTCTCCTTCCCAACAAACAGCAATCCCATCTCCACCCAGAAGTTTGGTTATTTCGTTTTCATACTTTCTAAAAACGTTCAACACGCTATCGAACAGAAGTATTTTACTATTGATTTCGGTCAGGAGCGCATTCAATCGCATCCTTTCATCAGCCCTGACTTGATTCACCAATGAACTGATCTTCGATGAAATGACATTGGATACCATTTCAAAAACAGCACATTCTTCAAACGATAAAAATTTCGGTTCCCGATGGTGACAGGCAATCAACCCCCATAAAGACTCATTGTGAATAATACGCGTAGACATTGAAGCCTGAACTTTCATGTTGGCTAAGTATTCAAGATGAACACTAACGACACTTCTGCTTTTGATGTCCGTCAGGTTCGTGTATGTCTTAGTTACTGGATTCAGTTCAGGAATAAGCGATACCCTTTCATAATTCCGGTCAGGAATAATACGATAAGGATTTTTCAAATAAAGATCCCTGGCTTGTTTCGGAACATCCGAAGCTGGAAATTTTAAACCTATATAACTCTCCATCCCTTCTTCCATCGCTTCACCTATTACCAACCCATTCCACTTCTCATCGAATGCATAAATCATTACCTTATCAAAACCTGATATCCGCTTAATCTCCTGGCAGGCAATCATTGCCAAATTTTGGATCCCGGACGTTCTATTTATGCTTGCCGCAATTTGCTGGAACTTTTGATACCCATTTACAAAATGCTTTTCTTCTGATATTTCATTGATGAATTCAATCTCAATAAGAATATGGTGCTCAAGTTCATGAATTCTGGCTAGATAGGTTTTTTGATTTCCGTTTAAAAGGAAGGTCAGGTATTCGGGAACAACATTTTTCAGCAGCGACTTCCTGTACTTATCCTTGATGCTATCTACACAGGTTCTCTCAACAAATTGCACCAACGGCTGATTCAGAATATTATCTACACCCAATCCAAGCCATTCACAAACATTTGAACTTATCTGAATGACGCGGAGTTCAATTGCATCCACAACCCATAATATTGCATGTGGTTGAATAGCATTTGTATTGTGCAACGGTATGGTGCTGCAAAAGCCAGCATCGTAGTTGGTTTGATTATTACTCATGAATGGTAAATAAAAATACTGCTTATTTGGACAAATGTAGAAATCCTTTTGTTTTAGAACAGGGCAAGAGAGGTTTCTAACAAAGCCACTCAGATCTGGTCAGGCCATGGACCCAGGGTTAATTAGAAGATAAATGTTTACAGATAAAACAAGCGACATTATAAATTTTGATGTGTCAGCCAGGTAAGTTGAACTTTGCTAGTTACACAACTTGTTCTTCTTGCATGAATAGAAAATTATTACTGGCAACCATTCTGTTGATATTTACTTATCATTTAGCAAAACCGCAAAATCAACCGATTGAATTCGCTTCTGAACAGGAAGCCCGTCATATGGTTAACTTGATTGTTGATGTGGTTGGGCTTAAACCGAATTTCACCATTAAAGCGGGTGATGTGAATAATGCCGCAGCAGTGATCAGCAATGGAAAACGGTATATTCTATACAATCCGATTTTTATTAAGCATATCAAAAACGCTGTAAAAACTGACTGGGGAGGGATGAGCATTTTGGCTCACGAAATTGGTCACCATCTCAATGGTCACACGCTATTAGGATCGGGAAGTATTCCGTCCATCGAGCTAGAAGCTGATGAATTCGCGGGTTTTGTTTTACGAAGACTCGGAGCAACCCTTGCTGAATCTCAAGCCGCTATCCGATTGATCAGCGATGAAAGGGAATCCCGCACGCATCCCGGTCGGAAAAAGCGACTGGCATCCATTCAAACCGGCTGGAACCGTGCCAATACTCAAATCGTATCATCAGCTAAAACCAACCATTCAACGCATGAAAAGGAAAGTCGTGAGAATGCGAATGAAGAGGTGATTGCATCTTCATATTCTTTTCCAAAGAAGTTCATTTCCTATAATTTGCATTTGAATGCATTACCATCTGAGAAATTTCACGTGACAATCCAAAATAACCTTGTACGAGTAACAGATACCGGCTACCAGGTTATTGGCACCCTTATTCAATATGGCAAAAATTATTACCTGGCGTTTTCAACAAAACAGAAACTGAGGGTTACGCCAGATGGAAATATTTTAAACGATCGAGGCTATAAGATCGGACGACTTTACAAGTCCGTTTAGCTATGTAAATATTTTTGCCTTTCCTTCACATGATTTGTTATCGTAACAAATCCAGCTCGATGTTGAGGTTTTGCCAACCTTGCATCTTACAGATCATGCATCTGATTAATTAACAACAATTACTTTCCTCCACGTTGTTCCTCCGTTTGTCTGAATACGCAGAATGTAAGGTCCTTCCACGAGGTGTGAAACGTTAATAATTACAAGTCCGCCTTCTGAAGAGGGTTCAATATTAACAGCGCTGCCGTGCGCCGAATACATTTGAATATTGGCCTTTCCAGTAATATTAGCAAGGTAGAAAGTTGTACGCGCAGGATTAGGATACAGCGTTAGGTTCCGGTTGAACGAATGCTCCAAAGCTGTAACCAGTTTCACATTCACAATCACAGGATATACTTCACTCCATGCAGATCCGTCTCCTACCCTAATACTTACCTGTAGTTCGCCGGTGAAATTGGGAACCACCTGTATGGCATTCTCCTTTACAGTATAGTTCGTGCCAGGCAATACTTCGAAAGTCAACGTCGAAAATTCGCTGTCAATGTCCGTAACGTCTACATCGTTAATTGATAATGTCAACGCGTTTATATCTTCAATGATAAACTCTTTGGCACCGGTGATAACAGGCGCGTCGTTTATCGGGTTGACGATTACAGTAAGATTGAATTCCTGACTCGTCTTATGGTTGTTGGTAACAGTCACAGGCACAACAAGGGTTCCATAAAAATCAGCATCTGGTTTAATGATACTTCCTGATGTCGTGTAGTTAAGACCTGCTTTCGGCACAACGGTATAGGCACCCGCAAAATCATCGCCTGTGTTAGCCACCAAGAACTCCGTCGGGTAAAGGTATCGCTCATCATCTTCATTGATCACGATTGGCGACACAACGCCGATAATAACAGGGCGATCATACGGCAGTGCCCCCATGTCGGCTCTGCTTCCGTTAGGATCTGCCATAGACGGATTACCGCTATCGATACACGGGGAACTTTTATCGAGTGAAAAATCACCATTGGCTGGATTCAGGAGTTTCGGGTCCAGGTTGATATTACCTGTTCCAGCATGTCCGCCCGACACATCCGAATAAGTTATGATTGCACTGCCAGATATCGGCGTGCCGCTTTCGTTCCACACAATAGAGTTCGTTACAACAACTTTCGCTGTGCCATTTGTTTTAATCTCATTACCAAGGGGTGAAACGTTATTGTGCAGAGTTACGGTTTCTAGTTTCGGATTAGCTTCATTGCCCATGTAATAGATTGCTCCGCCTTCCGTCGAAGCGGCATTCCCTGCAACTACTGTAGAACTGATCACATTATTAGAAGCTGAACTATAGATGCCTCCGCCCAGCGATGCGTTATTGTTGATGATTAACATCTTCTTAAGTTGGAGACTGTTGGATGCAATATAGAGTCCACCACCGCCACCTCCCGCCGTATTATCGCTGATCATAACATTAAGCATGTCCGGCTTGGCATTGTATCCAAGAAATATTCCGCCGCCATCTGCTTGCGTTGAATTAGATACAAAGCTACAATCTTTTATTACGCTCTGTGCATTCTCCATGTACATTCCACCCCCCGACGCATACAATTGAACGGTCTGATTTGATGAAACAGTCACGCGTTCCATCCAGGGGCTTCCGTTTTCAATATATACTCCTCCACCCCGGTAGTTTGATTTATTATTCTTTACGACAAGGTCCATGAGCGTCGGACTTGAATCAACAATATAAAGTCCGCCACCCTCGTATGTTGGCCAGTTGCTTCCGTTGGCATAGCCATGCTGAATAGTAAGTCCGTATAGTCCGGCATTTCTACTTTCGCCTTTTGAAAAAATCGCAACCTGTCCATTGTTTGCGCCATCAATGATCGTTTCTTCGATATGGCGCGCATCGTTGTTGATGAGATAGTGGGACGACACCCGAACCTGTTTTCCTCCAAAATCCAGATGTTCAGTATACGTACCGTTGGAAACAATTACGACATCGTTGTCGGATGCCTGATTAATACCATGTTGAATGGTTTTGTATGGAGCTGTTGTACTGCCCGTGCCAGTGATATCAGATCCTGAAGTTGAAACGTAAAGTG
>DASPIZ010000104.1:0-31907 GCA_035628875.1 Ohtaekwangia sp.
GAAAGAAATGAATAGTATCCTGCTCTCAGAATCTGTTGCACGAACCTATTTTGATAACGAAAATCCTGTTGGAAAATTGATGCGGCTCGATGGTAGAGTAGATGTAAAAGTAACCGGGGTATATGCTGATTTTCCATTTAACACATCCTTCCGGGACATGACCTACATCCTGCCGTGGTCACTGTATTTGAGCCAAAATCCATGGATCGGTGAAATGACCAACCCGTGGGGAAGCAATTATACCCGCACCTTTGCCATGATCGCCAGTCACGCCAATATGGATGAGTTGTCTCTCAAGATCAAAGATGTAAAGATGAATAAGGTTTCCGAACATGAGAAACGATATAACCCGGTGGTATTCCTTCATCCCATGCAGAAATGGCATTTGTATTCGAATTTTAAAAACGGCGTGATTGCAGGCGGTAGAATTGATAATCTTTGGCTATTCGCAACCATCGGAGGCTTTGTACTAATCCTGGCGTGTATAAATTTCATGAATCTGAGTACAGCACGTTCGGAGAAACGAGCAAAGGAAGTTGGCATAAGGAAAGCCATTGGTTCGGTGCGCAAGCAATTGGTCACGCAATTCTTTTCCGAATCGATTTTAATTGCAGCGCTGGCGTTTGTACTTTGTCTCCTCATGGTCTTGTTGGTTCTTCCGCAGTTTAATGTTGTTGCTGATAAACAAATTGTTCTCCCTTGGGACTCGCCAACGTTCTGGCTATTGGGAATTGGTTTTAGTATCATTACCGGACTACTCGCAGGATGTTATCCTGCGTTGTTTCTGTCATCGTTTCAGCCTGTGCAAACACTGAAAGGAACGTTTCGCGTTGGCCGGTATGCATCGCTCCCTAGAAAAGTATTGGTTGTATTACAATTCACGATTTCTACTACGCTCATCATTGGTACTATGGTGGTGTATAAACAAATTAGCCATGCACAAAAGCGGCCTGTTGGCTACAGCAAAGACGGATTGATCAGCATACCCGTGACGGAGGAAGTACATCAACATTTTGAAGCGGTACGCACTGAACTCATCAATGCAGGCGCGATCGTTGAAATGGCGGAATCGGGGAGCCCTACAACTGATGTGTGGAATACGAATGGCGGGTTTGATTGGGAAGGAAAAGATCCCGATCAGGCCGTTGACTTTCCCAACAATGCGGTAAGTTACGAATATGGTAAAGCGATTGGCTGGCAAATCACAGAAGGTCGCGACTTCTCCAGAGATTTCGTTTCCGATTCTGCTGCATTTATACTCAATGAGTCGGCGGTGGCATTCATCGGTTTAAAAGATCCTGTTGGTAAGGTGATCCGTTGGAATGATGAAGCATATACCGTTATCGGTGTAGTTAAAGATCTGCTCGTTCAATCCCCTTATGCACCGGTGCGGCCTTCTATGTTTCACCTCTCGCGCGAAGCGGAAAATTTATTTCTCGTAAAGATTAATCCAAAAATGAATGCGCGTGATGCCCTTAGCAAGATTGAAGCTGTATTCAAAAGAGTGAATCCGGAGTCGCCGTTTTCATCTACTTTTGTTGATGAAGACTATGCACGTAAATTCGGTAATGAAAAACGCATCGGAACCCTGTCATTGTTTTTTGCCGTCCTTGCTGTGTTTATCTCCTGCCTTGGATTGTTTGCCCTTGCTTCATTTGTTGCAGAGCAACGGACTAAGGAGATCGGTATCAGAAAAGTACTCGGCGCATCGGTACCCAATCTGTGGCGTATGCTGTCGCAGGATTTTATTGTGTTGGTGTTGATCTCAAGTTTGCTGGCAGTGCCTATTGCCTGGTATTTGATTACAGGTTGGTTAAGCGACTACGAATATCGTACGGAGGTTCCCTGGTGGATTTTTGTTGTAGCGGTAGCGGGTGCAATGGCCATCACGTTATTAACCGTAAGCTTCCAGGCGATCAAAGCATCGTTGATGAATCCTGTAAAAAGTTTGCGAACAGAATAATACCACGCTCAAATCAAATTTATACCCATGTTGCATTCATCCCAATGTTGCTTTGTATAACCTGTTGATTAAAATTTCTGAGAGGTTTTAAGTGGAATCTGATAATTGAAATGGAACCTAAGAGCGAATTCATTCCAATCGTGAGGTCCGTTATCTACATACTACCAAGGGCAACTGCGTTGACTCTGCGATCTTTTTCTTATATGATGATCATTCTTATATTGCGTACACCTAAGGGTGTAACCGATAAGTGACATGAAAAAAGTAATCGCTACCATCATGCTGTTTCTTTGCTTTACAGCGGGGGTTCGGGCGCAGCATAAGATTTCAACAATTGGTCCGGGATGGTCGAGAACAATGGTTAACGCCGCCATCTTTCGAAAAAATGCAATCACTTCGCATGGCCAGATGCAGGTAGTAGCATATTATGATAGTAGTCAGCAGGTTGTCCTTGCCAGTAGAACGTTGGGAAGCACAACATGGAATATACACAAAACATCTTATTCCGGCAATGCCCTTGATGCGCACAATGCGATTAGTATCATGTTCGATGGAGAAGGATATTTACACATGGCGTGGGATCATCATAATAATGGGTTAAACTATTGCAGGAGTAAAACGCCTCTTTCCATGGTGATGGAATCAAAGCAAGATATGGTGGGCGCAAATGAAGAGAAAGTGACTTATCCGGAATTTCATCGGTTGCCTTCCGGTGATTTACTTTTTGTGTATCGCGATGGTGGCTCTGGCAATGGTAACATGGTGATGAACCGATATGATACAAACCAGAAAAGGTGGTCACGTGTACATCATAATATTGTGGATGGCGAAGGAAAGCGCAACGCCTATTGGCAGATGTTTGTGAATGCAAATGGAACTGTACACTTGTCCTGGGTATGGCGTGAGCATTATAATGTAGAAACAAACCACGACATGTGTTATGCTGTTTCGAAAGACGGGGGAAGAACCTGGTATACGTCAAAAGGGAAAAAATGCAATCTTCCAATAACACTCGAATCCGCCGAGTATGCGTGGCAAATTCCACAAAACAGTGACCTCATCAATCAGACTTCGATGACAGCGGATGCTGCGGATCATCCTTACATCGCAACCTATTTTCAGGACGCTTCTGATACAAGTCCGCAGTTCTATGTGATTTATAATACGACAGGAACCTGGGCATTGACCCGTGCAGGCTTACGCAAAACGGATTTTGATTTGGGAGGTGCAGGCACACGTAGTATTCCAGTAAGTCGTCCTCAACTGCTTTATTTAAATAGTAGTATGGATGGCGATGACAGGATTATCATGTTGTACAGGGACGAAGAGCATCAGGATCGCGCCGTAATGGTCTCTGCTTCACCACAAAAATTTCAGTGGCATACGGAGGAACTCACGAACTATTCACTTGACAGGTGGGAACCGTCATACGATACAGAATTGTTAAAGAAAAACAAACTCCATGTTTACATTCAGAAAGTAGGGCAGGAGTCAGGCGAAAGGGCAACGACCATGAAACCACAGGTGGTGCGTGTACTCGAAGTCAACTTAAACCAAGAATAGTGCACTTCACGAAGTCATTTCTTTGAACATGGGTTCTCTCTGGGCTGATCTATTTCGCTTTTTGAAAACTTGTCAGTTTACCAATCGTGAGTCCTTGCACGATGATCGAGAATACAACCACATAGTAGGTAATGGCCAGGAACAAATCCTTGTTGAGTGCATTGTCGATAGTCAACGCAAGGGCTACTGAAACGCCACCGCGTAAGCCTCCCCATACTAATATAATAATCGTTTTCCTGTCGAACTTACCTATTTTGGGTACAAGCCTGATGGGGATCCAGATTGAGCAAAACCTGGCCAGTAACACGATCACCACGGCAGAGGCTCCCAGCGCCCAATATGAGTCGAGGTCTGGGATTAAGAGGAGCTCAAAACCAATGATAAGAAACAACATGGCATTCAGGATCTCATCGATAAGTTCCCAGAATTTATCCAGATAATCTTTGTCTGTTGCAGACATGGCAACTGCCTTACCGTAATTTCCAATGACAAGTCCCGCTGCGACCATGGTAAGTGGTCCTGAAAGGTGGAGGGCGCGTGTTATCAGGTATCCGCCCATGACGATGGCAAGTGTTATGATAACCGTAACGTTGTAACTGTTGATTCTCATAATGGCGCGCGATGCAATGTATCCAAGTCCAAGTCCTACGACCAGACCACCACCAGCTTCCTGGAGAAACAATCCGGAAATATTAACAAATGTAATATCAACGGAGCTTCCCCGTGCAAGCTGAAGAAGTATCGCGAACAGTACTACTGCCACACCGTCGTTGAACAGCGATTCGCCAGCTACTTTTATTTCAAGCGATTTTCGGATACCAGCTTTCTTCAAGATAGCAATGACGGCGATAGGATCAGTAGGCGATATAAGGGCACCAAACACCAGGCATTGCAGAAACGGAATATTGAGATCAAAAAAACCGAAGACGAAATACATTAGAGAACCTACCACAATGGTCGATATGACCACACCAATGGTTGAGAATATCATTATGGGCGCGCGCTGCTGTCGAAGATCATGAAGGCTGATGTGAATTGCGCCGGCGAATAATAAAAAGTTAAGCATCGCCCCCATGAGTACTTCAGAAAAATCAACGCTTGCAATGATATTCGAAAACCGGATAGAAAGGTGGGGATATGATTTTCCGAGCCCAACAAGACTTAATGAAGCTATCATGGCAATAATCATGATGCCGATTGTAGATGGCAGCTTAAGAAACCGGAGATTCAGATATGAAAAAACCGCGGCAAGTACGATAAGAATTGAAAAAGTATAATAAAGCTCCATAAAACTAAAAAATCAAAAAAAACGAGCTTCCAAGATAAAAAAAACTAACAGTATTGGGATGAAATCCTTACTTACTTTAGATAAATATAAGGTTGATTTTTTATAGGATTATTCCTTACGATGGTATCTTAAAAATTTATGCTTATTCCCGGGGATACAAATACATTTGAGAGGTACAATTCCTCTCGCTGACTAACGTCGTAGTTACCCTGATCATTTGGATAAGGCGTCCAATAATAATTTCTTAAATTTTTATGTCCGGTTACGTTGATCAGGTTAACGTAAAAGTTGAGATGCCATTTCTTAAAATACCAGAATTTATCAAACCGGATATCCATTGAATAAAAAGCAGGCAAACGCTTGCTGTTTTTTCTTTTTAAATCGTAAAATAAAACTTGTCTTTCACCATTTTCACCAACAAACTGCACGCTGGATGGCGTGTAGGGTTCTCCGCTGTAGAACAGTGAATACACGCTGATTGTCCAATTTCTTTTAAGGTATAACGGATTTAATAGAAACATCCGGGTTCAAGATATGCCGGTTTTCCCAGAGGCGAACAAAAGTTTCCTGCAGAAGTCTTCAGCTATGGTGGTGTCGTTAACCCGGAAAACAAGGAATTTGAAAATGGAATTATGAAAATGATTAACGATTAATTTGAAAGATTTAACGTCCGACTTACTTAGCCGCGCTACATTTTCCTTTAATTGCCATTCGTCCATTGGATAGCAATATAATCCACAAGGTTGAACCGTTCCTAATCCCAACTCGTTTTTCTGGTTTGCAATCAGGTGTTAGTAATTCGATTGTGCATTTGCGTCTCACGATGATTCAGTTGAACTTAATTTTTTTTTGCGCTTTACTTTGCTGGTAACGAATGGGAGATCCTTCATTACGCACCTTGGGAGCAAGGGCAATTCAGAATGACGGTAACGATGGGAATGAACCCCGAACAGTTTCACAATCCCATCAAATCGTCAGTCACAAACTTCAAACTGTTAGTGTCCGGGATAAACTCACCAAGAGCGTCAAATCACTTCGGAAAAATTGTGTGGGGAGTGGTATGCCTCCTTCAGTGTTGATCAATATTAATTAATGATCTTTCATTCACGTTTTTTTCGCCTCCCGGGCCGGCTGGGCCGAGCATACTGGCATTGTCGCTGAACATGATCCGCACTTGCCCTTCCAGGCCAAAGATAATGTTATGCGACAATACCAGTATGCTGAAGGATGGTGTGGGTGTGCCTTTTTTCTATGAACGATCGAAGTAGTTTGTTTTTACGATTCTAAATTTGATTTTTAACAATCTTTCATTTTTTCCCGGACACTAATAACCTCGAACCTCAAACAACTTCACAACCTTATCGTTACAGCCAGACCAATCGAACCATGAACCATGAACTTTGAACCAAGAAACTTTGCTGTTATTATTATCCCGTAACGCGCGGTATTACGTATAATACAATATTCCTCTATTTTGCGTTTTGATGTTTATGCGTGCTGTTGTTTTAATACTATTGGTTTTCTGGGTCCAGACAGCGATTTGCCAGGACTTCCGGTTTTCGCTGCGGAATTATAAGGCCATGGATGGTCTTCCCCAGTCCCAGGTCCGTATCATGCTCGAAGATAAAAACGGATATTTATGGGTCGGAACAGAAGGCGGCGGTCTAGCCAGATTTGATGGACGCACATTTAAAGTCTATACCACACTCGATGGCCTCCAGAGCAACATCGTTAAATTTTTACATCTTGATCGTAAGGAAAATCTTTGGATTGTCCATCCCCGTGGCCTTACAAAATTTGACGGCGTTTCCTTCACGAAATTCGAACAGCCCGAAGCAAAGACGAGTACCACGAGGCTGAGACGTTTATTTGAATATAAGGATACGGTTTTTTTTATGTCGTCTCCGGGGCATATCGGCAAAATCTACGACGATAGTGTTTATTACTGGAGTAAGCCTTTTTTTTCCGAGGTTAATCAGAAGGAAGAACATCTTATTAATTTTGCATGCCACATTCCGGATGGCCCCTTGTTGTTTTGCGTCAATAAAGAGACTTTTTATTTACGCGGGGAAGACGGCAATTTCGAGATCAACTTCAGAGATCATTTCCGCAACATAAGTAATGTATTTCTGTATAAAAATGAATTGTGGTTCTCAACCGAAAACGGGTACATGACGTTGGATTTGGAAAATCGTACGATGGTAAAGAGAACAATTCCGATTAAAAATGAAGTGATGCTGTACGATGATCATCATGATGTATTCTGGACATGGAACAAAAATTATTTATTGAAAGAGAAGATTGAAGGTGACGATATACGGATTGATACCGTAATGCGTGAGGTTGACATCTCGCAGGTACTCGTTGACTCTGAAGGCAATACATGGCTGGGTAGCGATGCAGCTGGATTATTCAAATATTTTGTCCAGGACTTTGATCGAATCAGCCCAGATGAAATGACCAGTGTAATGGCCATCTTTGTTGACAGCGATGGTGCGCGTTGGATTGGTTCCGGCACGAAAGGACTATGGAAGATACATGGAGGCAAAATCACCGCTTATTCAACGCCCCCTGGCTCACACCGAAATGGGTTTTATTATATCACACAGGCTGCTGATGGCGTGGTTTGGGTTGGCAGTGCTGAGGGACTTGGCCGTTACGATAAGGCGAAAGATACGTTCACCTGGCTTAAACCGAATGAAGGCTCACGATTTAATGGTGTAATCAGTATCCAATTTGATGATAGGAATGGCATGTGGATCGGCCTGATGGGAGGTGGTGTGGCTTATTATGATGGTGAGAAGTTCACGCGATATTCCATGGCGGAGGGATTGGATAGTGAATGGACTATGGCGTTGTTGTATTCATCAAAAAATAAAACGCTCTTTGTAGGCAATGAATTTGGGCTTAGTTCAATCAAAGGCAATACCGTATCTTCTGTTGATATTCGAGGCTTAAAAAATACTTCTGTTGTCGCGCTTAGCGCGATGGCTGATTCCCTTGTGCTGATCAGTACCGGTGGCGTTGGTCTAATCCTCTATAATCCCGATACAAAATTTATTAAGTACATCACAACAAAAGAAGGGTTACCTTCTGACTTCATTTATTTTGGTGCGCAGGATAAAGAAGGATACTTATGGGTAGGTACTGAAAAAGGAATTACACGCATTAAATTGGATGGGCATTACGAGATCATTGAAAACCTGCACTTTGATTACGATAATGGTTTGCATGGCGTGGAAACCAATCAGAACGCATACTGTTTTGATGGCGACGAAAAATATTTTGGCCTGATCGACGGATTATATCAATATAACGATACCAAACGCCAAACGAATAAATCGTATGGTGTTCACCTTACCAACATTGAGATTTCTTATGGACAATTTGCTGCATCTCAGTTTGCAGATACCGTAACCGGATTTTTTAAGATTCCTTATCAGCCGTCATTGCCTCCCGATAAGAACCATCTCACATTTCATTTTAACAAGGTGGATAAACGCCATCCAAAATCAGTAAAGTTCCGGTATCAGCTTGAAGGGTTTGATAAGCACTGGTCATTGGCTTCTTCAACGTCTGAAGTAACGTACAGTAACCTTCCGCCCGGTAAGTATGTGTTTAAAGTGATGAGTTCAAATAACAAAGGTGGGTGGGATGCCGCACTTGCCACTTACCCGTTTTCTATACAACGGCCGTTTTACAATACCGCATGGTTTTATGTGCTTGTTTTTCTTTTCATCGGCGTTGCAGTTGGATTGATCGTTTATCTGAGAATACGACATCGCATCCGGCAGGTAATGATGCTGGAACGTTTCCGCATAAAAGAACAGGAAAATTTACGGAAAGAAATTGCGCGTGATTTTCACGATGAGATGGGAAATCAACTTACTCGGATTATCAATTACATTAGTTTGTTGCGTTTAAAATCAGAAGAAGTTGAAGTCAGTCGTGACGGTGAGGTCATTAACCATAATCACGACTTATATAATAAAGTGGAGGACTCCGCAAAATATTTATATACCGGAACACGCGATTTTATCTGGTCAATTGATCCCGGAAATGATGAACTCTCGAAATTGTTTATTCACATCCGTGATTTTGGTGAAAAATTATTTGAAGAAAAGGAAATAAAATTCAGGGCTTATAATGAGATCAAAGAAAAAGTAAAACTACCGTACGGGTTCAGTCGCGAAGCAAATCTTATTTTTAAAGAAGCCATGACGAATGCATTTAAATATTCGTATGCTCAAAATGTTTCTTTTACACTGAAAAAAGTGGGCGAACAGGATTTTGATTTCGGATTGGAGGATGATGGCATTGGTTTCTCGACCGGGCCGATGGACGAAAACAGCAGTGGCCTTAAAAATATTCGCGAAAGAGCTGACAAAATTGGGGCCGTTTTACGTATAAGCAGTAAGCCGGGGGAAGGAACCCGGATCATATTAAGTTTTACACCACAACATAAAATAAAAAGATATGGCCTTACCCTTTAAAAAGCGTGTTCTTATTGTGGAAGACGATCAGGAAATAAGAAACAGTTTTACATTGATCGTGAACAGCTCTCAGAAATTTACAGTGGTGAATGCTTATGGCAAATGTGAGGATGCCATCGATAATCTTTCACGCGACAAAGCAGAGATTGTTCTGATGGATATTGAGTTGCCGGGCATGAACGGAATTCAGGGAACCAAAATCATTAAGGACAAAGCTCCACATACTGACATTATTATGGTATCGGTGTACGAGGATAGCGAACTTGTCTTTGAGGCCCTTAAAGCAGGTGCGTCTGGTTACATCACCAAAAGTGCAAACTATATGGAATTGCTCGGTGCATTGGAAGAAATTATGCGTGGAGGAGCACCGATGAGCAGCAAGATCGCACGGATGGTAATTGATAATTTTCATGTGAATCCCAATTCACCTTTAACCAAAAGAGAAACCGAAATTCTCCAGCTCATTTCTGAAGGTAAGACCTATACGCAGATATCCGAAGAATTATTTATTTCAAAAGAAACTGCGAAAACCCATATCAAGAATATTTATTCAAAGCTTCAGGTGAATAGCAAATCGGAAGCGATTGCAAAAGCCACACAGGAGCGACTAATCTAAACGGATTAGATTCTCACAAAAAATATGTTTACATATCCTCTTTTGAGGAATCGTTCATTGGATGGGTCGTTTCATTCACGTACGCCAATTTTTTTGGGTACCGTTGTTTTGTATGGCACACTAATGGATGATTTTTTTCCAAGCTCAAATAATACCATTCGCGGTATTGAATCTGCAGATGTATTCCGATTTTTTTGAATGCACATTCACCGATCAATCGATGTGTTTGTAGCGTAACATCTTCAAAAAGCGGATTGCTTTCGGATAGTATGACTTCGTTTATTTCATACGGTATAACCCTTCTTTCGGTAACCGAAGCCGATAAATATACCTTCAATTAAGTCATTCTTTTGCCTGCATCTTTTGGGAGTTTTGAAATACCATGCTCACGATTGTTAGCAATTGTGCTGCATGTCATTTAATAACTCAAATAACCTAAAACTATGCAGAAATTTCTACTGATAATTTGCATGTGCCTTACTATTGCCTGGAGCGAAGTAAGCGCGCAAGAGCGAACGGTCACAGGAAGAGTCACCTCCGCCGATGACGGCGCTGCTCTACCGGGAGTGAACGTTGTGATTAAAGGAACCGCCAGGGGTACCGTTACGGATGTCTCAGGTAACTATTCACTGGAAGTACCTGAGGCAGGTGGTGAACTGATCTTTTCATTTATTGGATTACTGACACAAGAAGTTGCAATCGGCCAACGAACCAGCGTAGATGTACAAATGCGGTCTGATGTTACACAGCTCGGTGAAGTCGTGGTAACAGCGGTTGGTATTGAAAGACAGAAAAAAGCCCTGGGATATTCTGTTGAGACCGTAAGTGGTGATCAGGTACAACAGGTTTCGGAACCCGACCCTTTGCGCGCACTTAGTGGCAAAGTACCTGGTGTAAATATCATTTCATCCAGCGGAGCGCCCGGAAGTTCAACACGCATTACCATCCGTGGTAATTCTTCTTTACTCAATAACAATCAGCCGCTTTTTGTTGTCGATGGAATTCCGTACAATAACGATTACGTTACAACCGAAGGAACCAATACCAATACAGGTGGTCTTACTTCAGGTGGTGCTTTTTCAAGCAGGATCGCCGATCTCGATCCAAACGATATAAAATCAATGACGATTCTAAAAGGGGCGAATGCTGCAGCTCTTTATGGATCGCGCGCTGCCAACGGTGTGATCGTGATTACGACTAAATCTGGATCAGCTTCTGTTTCAAAGAAGGGATTAGAGGTAACGTACAGCGGAACTTTCGGTATCGAAAAAATCGCTAACCTTCCTGATTTCCAAAATGTTTATGGCACGGGAGCAAACTTTGCTTACGCGCAGGCAAATGGTTCATGGGGTGCCCCATTTATTGGAAAAAGACCCTATGCTAACCTGGACTCCATTCCACACTGGTATGCAGGCCGGCCCGGAATGGGGGAGTTCGATGGAAAGAAAGTGCCCTATCGCGCCTACCCGAATAACGTAAAAGATTTTTTTGAGACTGGAAAGATTTTTGAAAATTCTATTTCTATATCCGGAGGAAATGAAAAGTCAGCGATGTCACTCACACTTTCACAATTGAAACAAAATGGCTTTGTTCCTGAAACAGAATTTCTTCGGCACAATATCAGCATTGGTGGCAAGACAAACCTTGCCAATGGTCTGATCATTGGAGGTAACCTGGCTTATACACGTTCTTCTCAGGATGGTGTCTTAAGCGGATCACCATCAGGAACACAGGGCGATCCTTCGGCTTTCGGACGAACGTTATACTTCGGTCGTAACTGGGATGTACAAGGACAACCTTATCAAAATCCTGTTGATTTCGGAAGTGAATTTATGGTTGGACGTGACCAGGTGAACAATCCTTATTGGTCAGTGGAGAATTCCGGCATCAGGTCAAAGGTGGATCGTTATGTCGGTTCGATCAATGCTGCCTACGATATTCGCGATTGGCTTAATGTTACCTATCGTATTGGTATCAATGGATATGCGCAATCGACGTATGAATTTCAACGCCCGAACGGTGCCGGAAGTCCGTTGGGCAGCATCACGATCGTTGATGTGTTTTCAGATGAAATAAATTCTGACCTGATGGCAACGATCACCAAAGACATCAATGAAGATTTCAGTGTAAGGGCACTTGCAGGGTGGAATGTTAATCAACGGACAAGCCGCACAAGATCTGCCGATGGAGTAGGGTATGTCGTATTTGATATAGACGATATTACCAACGTGAATGATGTTACACCGAATTCTAACAGTGCCTATACACGCAGGCGTTTGTATGGAGTATACGCTGATGTAAATGTAGGATTCCGTGATTGGGCATTCTTAACACTGACAGCGCGTAATGACTGGACCTCAACATTACCGCAAAAGAACCGGAGCTTTTTTTACCCGGCGATCAATGCTTCAGTTATCCTGAATGAAGCGCTTGACTTAAATACTGATCTGATTAATTCAATTAAGATACGCGGTGGATGGGCCTCCGTTGGAAACGACACTGACCCCTACCTGCTCAGTACCGTATACGTTGTAAACGACTATGATGCTGTAACGGGGAATGCTTCAGGCAGACCGTTTGCACCTGCAGGAGGACCGACCATACCCACAGCAGGACAAAGTTCAGTGTTGACAGACCCGGATCTTAAGCCAGAAATTACAACAGAAATAGAAACTGGTGTTGATATCAGGGCCTTGCAGGATCGTTTCGGGCTAAGCGTAACATATTACAATAAGCAATCAAAAGACCAGATCGCTCAGATCTCATTACCGGAAGAAACAGGATTTCAATCGCAGTTGACAAATTTTGGTACAGTCTCTAACAAGGGCATCGAGATTGGGATGGTTGTAACGCCCGTGAAGTTGAGCAACGGTCTTACCTGGACGATTATTGGTTCTTTTACGAAAAACAAAAATGAAATTACAGAACTCCGTGACGGCGTTGATGAAATCCAGTTTGGTTCAGGCTTCGGAGGCTCAGTAATCTCTGTGCATCGTCCTGGTCAGCCTTATGGCCAGCTACTCGGAACGGTTAACGTGCGCGATGATGAGGGTAATTTTTTGATCAATCCAGCGAACGGACAATTCATCCGTGCCCTTGATCAGGAAATTATAGGCGACCCCAATCCAGATTATATTCTTGGTATTACCAATAGTGTATCCTTCAAAGGGTTTACAATTTCCGCCGTTTGGGATTTGCGCAAAGGAGGAGATTTGTTCTCTACTACAGTGAACGCAATACTCGGTAGAGGTGTGTTGGGATACCAGGCCGAACGTGAAGGGAATGCTATCCTCAATGGCGTATATGGTAATCCGGATACGTTTGAACCTTATCTCGACGAAGAAGGAAATAAGATTCCGAACCAAACCATGATTGAAGTGAACTCACTTTACTTTGGTGAAACGTTTGGTACCAACGCCGCCGATGAGTGGTCGGTTTTTGATGCTACAACGTATCGGCTACGGGAAGCATCTGTTTCTTACAGGTTCCCGAAACATCTTTTAGAACGTACACCTTTTGGCGCGATCAGCATCGGTGTCACGGGTAGAAACCTGTGGAATTACTCGCCCAACTTTCCGAAAGATATGAATTACGATCCGGAGACAAACCAGTTTGGTGCACGTAATGTGCAGGGTATTGAATACAGCACAACGCCGTCGGCCCGAAGATTTGCAGTTACGGTAAGAGCTACCTTTTAATCTTAAATCAGGAATTTATGAAATCTAAAATAAATCGAATATTAATCGCTTTCTCCCTTTGCACTTTGCTGAGCTGTGAAAAGGATTTCCTTGATATAAACGATGATCCTAATAATCCGCTTGATGTACCCCTTCAGTTGATGTTACCTTCCGCACAGCTTGATATGGTAGGTGCGCTCGGAACAAGTGCTGGCGGGCTGTCGCAGATTACCATGACTTACATGCATCAAACGGTACAGCGCAGCAGTGGTCAGAATGACTATGCCATTCAAGGTGTTGATTATGGTGTTACTGCACCATGGCTTACCTTGTATACAAGAAGCCTGGCGGAAATAGAAACCATCATCGCGAAGAGCGAAACGATGGAAGCCTATCCTTATCTTGGTATTGCCCAGGTGATGAAAGCGTATGCGTATAGCCTTATGGTTGACGTTTGGGGAGACGTTCCCTATACTGAGGCGAACCGGGCACCCGAAATTGTTTTGCCTGTATATGATCAGGGTGAGGAAATCTATCCGAAGCTTTTTGATTTGCTTAATGCGGGAATTGAGAACCTGGAAAAGGAGTCGATCTTTGAAGTAGGGCAGGAGGACGTCTTTTATGGCGGTGATGTGGAAAGCTGGATTAGACTGGCCAATAGTATAAAGTTAAAAATGTACAATCAGATTCGTGAAGTGCAAGATGTATCTTCGGAAGTAGAAGCTTTATTAAACGAGGGCGTTTTAATTTCAAACGGTGAAGAAGATTTTGAATTGGTTTATGGAACAAGTGTAGGACCCGATAACCGGAATCCCGGATATGTGCAGGAGTGGACACCAGGCGGAGCGAATTATTATATCAGTCCATATTTCTATGAGGTGATGCAGGACATGAATACGTTTAATCATCCTGATTATGGTGGAAAAATCGACATAGAAGATCCACGTGTTCCATATTATTTTTACAACCAGATCGGTACAGTAAGCGAAGCCGACTCTCCGGAAAATCCTTGTTCCTATTGTTATGGATACATTGACCCGAATACTGAATCGTTTGTTGTAAAAGTCCCTGAGCTTGAGGGAACGGGCATGGTATCAATTTATCCTTTCTCCCTGGATATTGACCCAACAGAAGGATATGCACAAGGTGCCTCGCAAACCGTATTGGGTTTATATCCACTGGGTGGAAAGTTTGACAACGGCGAAGGTGGCGCGTCAAGCTTAAATGGTAATCCGCAGGTGCAGCAACGGTTGCTTAATTATTATGCCATTAAATTTATTGAAGCCGAACTTTATCTTACGGGCGTGGTACCAGGTGATCATCGCCTCGCTTTTCAGGAAGGCATTCGCGCAGCGTTTGGCAAAGTGAATGAAATTGCCAACGATGTGGGTGCTCCGCTCATTGAAGATGAGGCCATCACAGCATATGAGGATGCTGTATTAGCTGCGTACGATGATGCTGATGATGAAGAGAAACTCGAGCATATTATCACACAAAAATGGATCGCCAGTTTTGGTTGGGATGTTGACGCCTATACCGACTATCGCCGTACTGGATATCCTGTTTTGTATGACCCGAATACAGACAACCTGAATTTCACAGTAAGAACCAAAGAATTTCCCTTTTCTTTCCCCTGGCCCTCTAACAACCTTGCGGTAAATGGGAATGCGCCATCACAAAAGAATGTAACGGCCGTTGAAGCGAAACCTTTCTGGATGAACTAAACGAAATGACTATGAAAAAGACATTATATTCGATACTCGCCTTTATCCTGAGTATTTTTTTGCTTTCCTGTGAAGAACAGGAAAAATTTGGCCTCGCTCAATCTACCAAAGGATTTAATTACAGGGTGATTCCGAGTGTCAACTCATTTGATATATCACAAGGTGACCCGCAGGTAAGCCTTACCGCTTATTCAGATAATAAAAATATTGAATCGGTAGAGATTTGGGTTGAGTTGAATCAATTCGCGACCAAGACGATAACAGAACGCAGTCTACTCACCACAGTGGATGGGAATTCACTATCATCTGAGGGTTCGGTCGTTACATTATCACTTTCGCAGTTTGCCGCCGCCCTTGATCTTGAGACGGATGATTTGATTGGCGGCGATATTTTTAATATCTACAATATTGTGAAAATGGATGACGGACGTATTTACCCGGATACATTAAAATTCACCGGACAGGATCTGGTCAATATTGAAAATGCCTTTTTAACTACCGGTACAACGAGTTTCACAACCAAACTTTCTTTCCCTGTGCTGTGTCCTTTTATTATGGAAGAGGCGCTGGGCACATACACCGTTACAACTGATGATTTCGTAACGTACCTTGATCCGGAATATAAACCAGTGATTGTGGCAGGGCCTCAGCCCAACCAGGTGATTATTAAAAACATTTTTGGCCACCCGGAAAATCCAGCCGGCCAATTTGATGTGATCGTTAAGGTGGATCCTGCTACTGCGGTTGCTACGGTTGAAAAACAGGAAGCCTGGGAATGCATTAATTTTTTCCCCGAATGTACTTTCGGTATTGGATCGGTCGAAGGTCAGGGGTTTTATTTTTCATGTACCGGGTTTATCACCCTTGATCTTGAACATACAGCCGGAGGATCCTTTGGAACTTATAAACTAGAGCTGACAAAGGAACAATAATCTATTTAAAGCTTTAATCGAAAAGAGATTGCAATTTTTGCAATCTCTTTTTTAGGTTAAGCCTATCCTTTTAGTTTTTTTAATTCGCTTTCATAAAACGGCCGGTTTGGCTTATGTTCTTCTGGTAAGTTTTTTAACGCAGTTTCCCAGTTTTTAATAGCATTCTTTTTATCACCTGTTGCTGCGTATCCACGGGCTAATCCTACGTATGTTGTAAATTTATCCTGCGGGTTTTTCTTTCGGTTTAATTTGAATACCTCAAGAGCTTTATCAGTTTTGCCTGCAGCAAGCAGAGATCGCCCGTATTGATGAATTGCTGTAACGGTAGCGGATGGAAGCGCAATGGCTTTCTGCATAATATTATCAGCTTCGGCATCTCTTTCCATTGCCTGTAATACCATGGCTTTGGTTTGAAGAGAATTAAAATCCTCAACCCCAATGTATCGACCGTTGATTGCATAGTCAGCCCAGGTGAGCGCTTCTTCCAAATTAATTTTATTCGATGCACAAAATTGTGCCGCATCCATCCAACTCTGATTATTAAACCCCATCCGGTGCCCCTTGATATCACCACGGATTTTCTCCACATACATTTCGTTTACATTCGGCACTTCCACTTTAAATGCAATGCGTTTTTTCTCCCATTGCAGGTATGCCACGGCTGAATTTTTTTCCCGTTCATCAAATCCATATGTCAGCCATTCGGTGTAAGGTGCTTCTGTGGGGGTTGCGGTAATACGCAAAGCGTCTTTTGAAGGATCATAATGGTAGTGACCCCAGTTATTTGATTCTGTTGAAAAAATCCACGTCCATGGTCCTTCTTTTTGCACATCGACGAACAAACCGTAAGTTCCTGCCTGCAGCGATTTACCTTGTATTACCACATCATGCGAAAAATGAACCGTCGTGTTTTCGTTGGCTCCCGCACGCCATGGCGCAGCAGAAGATGTTCCATAACCCGGATTAGTAAACCCATAAGGAACCAGTTCTCCCCAGATATGTCCTGTACGGTCTTCGCCATCGGTGGTGTGAACATCCGGACTAAAGTACGTGATTGTAATGGAAGCCAGGCCAATCCATTGTGTCACGCTGCTTTTTTGGTTATCACCACTTGGTGGAAGGGTTATGCTTTGCGCCCATGCTGAAGCAAAATAGGCGCAACATAGCATGGCAACTAAAAATCTTTTCATATCGAAATGTATTTAATGTGAGAATATTAAAGTAAACGAAGATGATGCAAAATTGATCTCACGCAATTGGTGGTAATTTATATTCTCCGTTTGGAGGGCAGCCTTGCTGGAATGATAACCTGAAGGGCATTTGGTAACACCGCTATATTGAAAGTATCATGCAATCCACAAGGTTCTCCATCAACATGGTAAGGAACAGGAAATTTAGTTGATAACATGAATTTACCGGATTCACGAATTTCGGCAAATTTTGATTTGTGAATCGACTTGGCAAAAAATGCATACACAAAATCGAAACGATAGGGAGGTACTTTCTTTAAAACATTCAGATGCAATAGCCCATCCGTTACGGAAGCGTCGGGTGCAATGCAGGCGCTATTTCCGTATTGAGAAGAATTTGCTACGGCAACGATAAAAGCACGGCGGTTAATTTCTTCACCATCGAGCGAAATGGTGATATCAAATTCTTTGAACCGAAGAAATTCACGTAGGGTTAGTTTCGCATAGCCGGTTAATCCACGTTTCGTTTTACCACCAAATAAATTGGCAATGTGCCCATCGAATCCAAGACCGGAAACGTTGAGCGATACTTTGTTATTTAGGGTGAATGTATCCATGGCCATTGCCGACCCACGGAATACATTTTCGATCGCCTTTGGAATTGATAATGGGATACACAGGTGCCTGGCAAGTCCGTTACCCGATCCTCGCGCAATGATACCCATAGGGATGGGCGTGTTGATCAGCCCCTGGGCTACTTCGTTTAGGGTACCATCCCCGCCTACGGCGACAACCCGTTGCACATTCCATTCCACCGCACGCCGCGCAAGTGCAGTGGCGTGACCCGGACCTTCTGTAAACTCAATCTGGCATTCAACGTCGTGGGCCTCGCTTCTGGTTAGAATTTGGCCCTCCAGGGCCGGCTGAAAACCTGTGCCTGCGAATTTATTAATGATGAATAATACCTTCTTAACTTCGCTCATCGTAATCCAACATTACAAATTATTATGGAATTTTATTTACCGCGTAAGTTAAAGTTTAAGGCGTGGAATAAGGACACGAAGTTATTGATGCGGCTTGATGCGCTACCCTGTGTGAAAGGACAACTTAGCCTTCGCAACCACATCTTTCTTCAATTCACGGGGCTGCTTGATAAACAACAGGAAGAAATCTATGAAATGGATGTTGTTTTGAGAAATGCTGAAAAGTACCTCGTTCAATGGAATGTCAACTACACCGGCTGGTGTTTAACACATTATGAAAGTAACGTTGTGCTCGAACAGCTAACACCACAAAATGCGGTTGAGTTACGGCGAGTTTGTAGTTATTTTGAATCGCGTTAATTCTATCCCTTGAGCTTATCTTCGATATACTTCACAGCTTGTCCGAAGGTTTGCATTTTTTCGGCATCGTCATCAGGAATTCGAATATCAAACGTTTGCTCAAATTCCATTACAATTTCAGCATAGTCGAGAGAGTCTATCCCAAGATCTTTTACAAAATTTGCATCCGATGTGATTTCGGACTCTGCTATACCTAACTTGTCTGTAAGGATCTTGCTAACTTTATTGCGGATGTCTTGCATGGTAATAGTAACTAGATCGTAAATGTATCAAATCCGGGTTTCGTTCCCAAATCCGGGCTCATTGAAAGCACGTCCTAAAACCGCATTAAAAATTCAGTTCCGCCTCCCGGGTTGGACCGTACGGTTAAAGTACCCTGGTGCTGACGCATGATCTGGCGCGAAAGGCTTAAACCGATCCCGGAGCCTGACTTTTTTGTTGTAAAGAATGGGATGAATATTTTTTCAAGTGCCTCAGGATCAATACCAGATCCGTTATCGCTAATGGAAATGATTGTCCGTGATTTATCTGAAAGATACGCCTTAAGCTCAATGGTTTTCTCATCCTGTTCTTCAAAAGCCTGTATTGCGTTTTTGATCAGGTTGATTAATACCTGTTCGATCATATTTTTGTCGGCTGTTATAGTGAGATCGTCAGGATATATTGATACCTTAATGTTAATTTCTTTTTCCGTGATCTCTTTCCGATGAAGCAGAATAAGTTCATCAAGCAGGCCCCTTACATCGATCTGGGTTGGTCGCGGTTTGGGGATGCTGGTCAGACTTCGGAATTCTTTTACAAAGTGAATCAATCCTTCACTTCGTTTGCTAATGGTTTGTAGTGAAAGATGAATATCACTGATCTGGTCCTTTGTAAGCGCCTGTCCATTCTCCGCCTGGGTATGTGGCTTGATTTCTTCTTCCACTATGCCTGCTAATGAAGATATGGGTGTAACTGAATTCATGATTTCATGGGTGAGTACCCGCACAAGGTTTTGCCACGCCTCCATCTCCTTTTCTTCCAGTTCACTTTGAATGTTTTGTAAGGAAATCAGTTTAACATTTTCTCCCCGAAGGGTTAATTCAATAGCATAAATAGAAAGTTGCACGAATTCTTCGCCGATCTTTAACCGAAGCAACTCGCGACCTCCCGTTTTTAACTTTTTAATTTGATCAACCAGCACCGAGCTCACGTCGTTGAGGTCATCGATGAGTTGTGGGCGGTTGATACGAAGTAATTTTCGTGCAGCACTATTATAAATTTCAACTTTGCCATTCTCTTTAAATACAATCAACCCGATGCCTACATGCATTACTATGTTTTTGAAAAAGAGTGATTCGGAATCTTTTTCACGACGTGCAACACGTAATTTCAATAAAGCATCATTCAATTCCTTATGAAGTCTTACGACACCGGGTTCGTCGCTTTTTGTTTTGAATGAGTACGACAGATCATCGAATTGTATTGAATTAAAAAACGGGCAATGTTTTGGTTCGACCGATCCAGGTAGTCGATTAATAACTTTGCCTGATACGCACTCAGTCCAAGAAAGATAAGCCCATAGATCCAATCGGTACGGAAGAAAAAAAAACAAAATAGAAAAATTGAGCCAGCGAGAAACGCTACCCTTGGAAATACCGGTGATCTCCAGTTAAAGTCCATATTTCTCCATTCTTCGATAGAGTGATGCGCGGGTTAATCCTAATTCATCGGCGGCTTTCGATATATTGCCATTGTGCATTTGTAGTGCGCGGACAATAGCTGATTTTTCAACCTCATCGAGGTTAAGCGTGTTATTCGGCGTTGTGGTGCTAAGTGTTCGACTCAACAGAAAATCGCTTTCCTGTAATGCATCAGAATCAGTCATGATCACACCACGCTCAATAGCATGTTGTAGTTCACGGATGTTTCCCGGCCAGGCGTAGCGTTTAAGTTTATCCAGCGCCTCTGATGTAATTTGTTTTACAGGCTTGTGGTATTTTTTTGCATACGTGTTCAGATAATGTTGTGCAAGTAAAGCGATGTCTTCGACACGATCGCACAGTGGCGGAACGTTAATCTCTACAGTGTTAATTCTATAGAGTAAATCCTGACGGAACGTACCTTCCTGAACCATTTTCGCCAAAGGCATATTGGTAGCGCAAATCAATCGGATGTCTACAGCTGCAGATTGGTTTGAGCCAACACGTGTTACTTGTCGCGATTGCAAAGCACTTAATAATTTACTTTGTAAGCTCAGACTGAGGTTGCCGATCTCATCCAGGAATAATGTACCACCATTGGCAAGTTCGAAACGTCCTGGGCGGTCTTCACGTGCATCTGTAAAAGCGCCTTTTTTATGACCAAATAATTCGCTTTCGAAAAGCGTTTCCGTTATGGCACCCATGTCAACCGAAACAAAGCTGTTGTTGCTTCGCAATGAACGTTGGTGAATGGCACGCGCAATAAGTTCTTTACCGGTACCGTTCTCACCGAGTATCAAAACATTCGCATCGGTTTTGGCTACTTTATCAATAAGACCGAAGACTTCCTTTATCGCGCTGCTATTGCCGATGATTTCACCAAAGGGTCTTTGGATTTGCTCCTCCAGCATCTCTTTTGCTCGCTTGAGTTTGTCAACCTGATTGTATGATTGTTTTAATCGTATCGCAGTAGATATGGTGGCAATTAGTTTTTCATTTTGCCAGGGCTTCAGAATAAAATCTGTAGCACCTGCTTTCAACGCGCGAACTGCCATCTCTACATCGCCAAAAGCTGTGATCATAATCACCACGGCGGAAGGGTCGTGCGTCAGGATCTGTTCCAGCCAATAAAAACCTTCTTTACCGCTTGTAATGTCTTTGCTGAAGTTCATGTCAAGCAGAATGACATCGTATGTGTCGTTGTTTAAAAGAAAAGGAATTTTTTTAGGATTCTTTTCAATTATGATATGATGACCTTGCTTTTTCAACAGCATTTTGGCTGCGAGCAACACATCTTCATCGTCATCAATCATTAAAATTTTGCCGCCTTCAGTACTCACAATTAGGTTCAGGTTTAAACATTGGTTGATTTATAGGAAATATTATGCCAACAGCAATTTGATGCTGTATGAGGCTTTTGATGTTCCGACTTTGTTCCGGACCGTACAAAGATGTTCAATTTTGAACAGTTTTCCGCAGGGGGATCTTAAGGTTTTAAAGTTAATATCCGGATGGTTTTATGATCTGCCAGAAATAACCTTTCATCCGTGAGGATAGCAAAATGCGCCGCGAATGGTAACTGCATTACGCGTGTTTCCAAAGTAAAAAGGTTAATAAAGTGCAATTTATCCTCACGTATGTAATACAGATCTTCGCCGATAAAATTGAACCAGGAGAGGTCTTTTATCGGTATGCTCTTTAAATATTTTCCCAGCGTGCTATACATCCGGATACCGTGGTTTTTATCAAGTAAAAATAACAGGTTCTGATATTCGCGCATGTAGGTAAAATTTGCGTAGCGATAAACCGTGTCCTGAAGTACTGTTTCGGATAGCAACTCATTTTTTTTCAGGCTAATCTTCTTCAGGCTCCAATCCGCACTATCCAACACCACCAGGTTATAATCGCCTGCAGGACAAACCAGGAAGGGCGTTATGGCAAACGCCGAATCAACATATTGTGGTTCCAGCCTTGGTTGCAGCGATGGCGGCAGGAAGTGAAACGAATTGTTTTCACGGAACGAAATAAAGATGCGTGACCCATCGCGTGGTTCAAGGATGGCAGGTGTAAAACCAAAATTCACCGTGTGAAGCAACGTACCGTCTATATCAAATTTTTGAACGTCGTTATTTTTCAGCACAACGTACAATTCGCCGGGTCGGTCAACAGAAGCGAACACAACCGTATCTGCGGTTCCGAAGGAGTTAATCTCTTTCAGTTGTGAAAATACTGCAAGAGAAGACAGCATGAACAGGAGTATTAAAAAATTGCCTTTCATTGCTCGGCACCAAATGTTTTAAGTTGAACATCATGGCCATCATAAACAGCGTAAGTTTTGAAGTTCACCCATTCACCAAGATTGATGTACCTGCTATTGTCGGTAATCTTCAGGTCGAGTGGTAAGTGCCGGTGCCCAAAGATGTAGAAGTCATGGTGATCGCGTTGCTCGTATTCCTTGCAATAGACCCACAAGAATTCTGACTCTTGGTTTTCAAACTTTTCTTCACGTTTCATGTTGGCAATGCGACTGTTTCGCGACCAGTAATTGGCAATACCAATGCCAAGATTAGGATGAATGCGTGCGAATAACCATTGGCAAACAGAACTATTGAAAATGCGTTTTAATATTTTATAGGTTTTATCACCGGGACCAAGGCCATCGCCATGACCAATCAATAATTTATGGTTGCCCACACGGAGAAGTTCCGGTTTCCGGTAAACCGGGATGCCAAGTTCTTTTTCAAAATAATCAAACATCCACATGTCATGATTACCAGTAAAAAATACAATGGGTATACCGGCGTCGCGGAGTTCTGCTAATTTTCCTTGTAGACGAATAAATCCCTTTGGGATAGCATGCTTGTATTCAAACCAGAAATCAAAAATATCACCAAGCAGATAAATCGTGTGTGCGTCGTCCTTAATGGCATTCAGCCAGGTTACAATCTGTTTTTCACGTGCAACGCTGGAAGCGTGGTCGGGAACGCCAAGATGAAAATCGGAAGCGAAATAGATCTTTTTATTGTTAAGGGCAGGTATTGCTTCAATCATAGTTTCCTTCAACTTTAAAGCCACTAAGCCACTAAGGACGCAGAAATTGTTACATTAATCATAGTATCATTAAACTTTAAAGTTATCAAGATTTACGGGCAAACTGTTTGTGAAAATGAATCAATGGAAATAGCATATAATCTCTGATCAGTTGTATCTTTTGTTCTTCAGCAGGACGAAACACACAGTTTCACCAAAAAAAAGCTCAGATTCTTTATGAGAACCTGAGCTTAAAGATAATTCTTTCATGAAACTTTACGAGCCTGTAAGTGTATCCGGGCGATCACCTTCAAGTGTAGGGGTAGGGTCAACGCCGGGTTGTTCTTTCTCATGCTGTTTCTTTTCGTACTTACCTTCACCGTTGGTGAATTGCTGGTACGTCGTTAATTTCTCAAATGGACGTTTACCAATGAGTCTTTCCAGGTCGGATTGAAACAGAATTTCTTTTTCGAGTAATTCTTGCGCAATCACTTCCAGGTGGTCGCGATGTTTCATCAGTAACGCCTTTGTACGATCATATGCTTCATCGATAATGTTTTTAACTTCGACATCGATCTTTTCAGATGTAGCTTCAGAATAAGGTTTTTGAAGATTATAATCAGAAGCTTTTGAATCGTAGAACGACATGTTTCCGATTTTGTCGTTCATGCCATAGATGGTAACCATGCTGTATGCCATTTTGGTAATCCGCTCCAGGTCACTCAGCGCACCTGTTGAGATTTTTCCAAATACGATATCTTCTGCTGCGCGGCCTCCGAACGCCATGCACATTTCATCGGTCATTTGTTCTGTTTGATACAGAAATTGTTCTTTGGGAAGATATTGCGCATACCCTAAGGCAGCAACACCGCGCGGAACAATACTCACCTTCACCAGCGGATCCGCATGTTCAAGGAACCATCCTGCCACGGCATGACCGGCTTCGTGATAAGCAACAATGCGTTTCTCTTCGGGCGAAATGATTTTTGTTTTCTTTTCAAGACCACCGATAACGCGATCAATAGCGTCCTGGAAGTCCTGCATATCAACGGCTTTTTTATCACGACGTGCTGCAATTAATGCAGCTTCGTTACACACGTTGGCAATTTCGGCTCCTGCGAAGCCAGGTGTTTGAGCTGAAAGCTTTTTAGCTTCCACGGTAGGATCAAGTTTGATCGGTTTTAAATGTACTTTGAAAATTGCTTCCCGTCCAACGATGTCTGGTTTGTCGATACTAATCTGGCGGTCGAAACGACCCGGGCGTAATAGCGCCGAGTCCAAAACATCCGGACGGTTAGTTGCCGCGAGGATAATAACACCAGAGTCGGTGGCAAATCCATCCATTTCAACAAGAAGAGAGTTGAGTGTATTTTCACGTTCGTCATTTGCTCCGGGCATTTGGCCACGTCCGCGTGAACGACCGATCGCATCAATCTCGTCGATAAAAACAATACAAGGGGCTTTTTCTTTCGCTTGCTTGAAGAGGTCGCGAACACGGGCCGCACCAACACCAACGAACATTTCTACGAAATCAGATCCTGATAAAGAGAAGAACGGAACACCGGCTTCCCCGGCTACAGCTTTAGCAAGGAGCGTTTTACCTGTTCCAGGAGGGCCTACAAGCAAGGCACCTTTTGGAATTTTACCGCCAAGTTTGGTAAACTTCGAAGGGTTTTTCAGAAAGTCTACGATCTCTTTCACTTCTTCCTTGGCTTCATCCAATCCGGCAACATCAGCAAAAGTAATTTTGACTTTATTCTCGGCATCGAACAATGCTGCTTTTGATTTTCCGATATTAAATATTTGCCCGCCAGGACCCCCGCCGCCAGTCATCCGACGCATCAGCATCCAGAAACCAAAAAGAAGCAGAAAGAGAAATCCCCACTGAAGAAATACGCCAAAATAATCTTCACGTTCTTCAGGCGTATATTCTGGTCTTTTATCTTCTGGAAGTTTATCTCTGAACACGCGGAATTCCTGATCAAAGTTACCGGCGTCGACCACGCGTACGATAAAATGTGGTCCTGCCTCGGTGGAGCCAAAGCCATTGCTTTGATTCTGAGCATATTTAGGGTCTTTAAGCGCTTCCTGTGTGAGTGTTACCTCAACAAATTTGCGGTTTTGGACCAATACAACTTTGCGTACATCACCGTCCATTACCATTTTTTCAAACTCTTCCTGTCCTTTTTCTTTGAGTCCGGAGGAGGAATTAAAATACACAACACCAAAAATTACAGCCACCGTGGCCATGATAACCCAGATTTGATAATTACCACGAGGCGGTTTTGTTGGTAAAAGCGGTTTATTTTCTTTTTTGTCAGCCATTTCTCTATTAAGTCAATAAAATAAGGTCAATGATTATTAAATACCAAATCAATAACGATGTAAAGGGTTTTTAGTTCTCTCCCTCAATTGCAACGATTTCGGCGTCCCCCCAGAGTTTTTCGAGTGCATAGAATTCTCTACGATCTTTTCTGAAAACATGGGCAACTACATCGATGTAGTCGAGAAGCATCCATTCTTTATTGTTTTTACCTTCAATGTGCCAGGGGTTTTCTTTAAGTGTTTTAAATACTTCTGCATCAATGGAATCCGCAATTGCATCAAGCTGTTTGTCTGAATTCCCTGAACATAGCACAAAGAAGTCAGCCACTGCATTCTTTACATTTCTCAAATCCATCACCACAATATCCGCTGCTTTCTTCTCTTGCATGCCTTTCACGATAACTTCACTAAGCTTTTCCGGATTGGCACCCTTTCTTTTTTTTATCATTAAACTATCTTCGTTTTTGTTTAACCCACAAAACTACGCAAAATACCTTGTATAAAATCCCTGCCAAAACGCTTTTCCTCGGGAAGAACCTCATTTTTGTGCCGCAATGTCATTCAACCAACGACCTTGCGCTAAGACATTGTCAGGAAAATGATTGGTTGGAAGGAACGGTGATCATTACTGATAATCAAACTGCTGGACGCGGACAACGTGGCAACAGTTGGTTAACTGAACCAGCAAAGAACCTTACTTTTTCGTTTATGATACGACCTTCATTTCTTACCGTGAAAGAACAATTCTACCTAACGATTTTCGTATCACTCGGTATTTATGATTATGTAACGGAGAAAACCGATAAAAAAGTTCATATCAAGTGGCCAAACGATATCTTAGTAGACGACAGGAAAATATGTGGTGTGCTCATTGAAAATCAATTGTCAGGAAACCGGCTGGAAACAACTGTTATTGGTATCGGACTTAATATTAATCAACAGCAATTTGACGCTGGTACACCGACGTCCCTATCGATGATCACGCATCAGCGTTATTTGCTATCGGATGAATTAAACTTGTTACTTCAAAAGCTTGAACGACGGTACTTACAGTTAAAAGAAAGAAAGCTCGACAGGTTAAAAGACGACTACCTTAACGCCTTGTATCGCATCGGTGAGGATCACACTTTTGTGATTGCCGCAGGTGAGGCTAAAGGACGGATTACAGGTATTGATGAACTGGGTCGGCTTAGCGTAATGTTTGATGAGCAGCGAAAATCCTTTGATGTAAAGGAAATCAAATTTGTTTAGTTAAATTTTTATTATTCCAGGGTTTATCCTTTCATCTTTGTCGCATGGATTTATTTAATAGTGAAAGTAGTATCATCATAACCTGCAACAAATGGTTGGCACCGTACCTGGAGCAGGAAATTCGTAGTTTGGGCTTTGCTCCTGAATATATATTTGCAACGGGTATAGAATTACGAGGTACGATGAATGATTGCATCAAACTTAATCTAAACCTGCGTTGCGCGAGTCAGGTGCATTATTCGCTCAAAACTTTTCCTTGTAATCATCCGGACGAACTGTACCGGACGTTATCTGAATTTGAATGGGAGAACTTGCTGACGAATGATGGATACTTTTCAGTAACGAGTCATGTCGATCATCCAACCATGAACACACCGCTTTTCGCGAACGTAAAAGTAAAGGATGCTATTGTTGACAGATTGCGTTCGGTTACCGGGCAACGTCCTAATACAGGTCCTGATTTAACTGGTGCTGTCATTTATTTGTATTGGAAAGGCAAAGAGGCGGAAGTATTTATCGATACCTCCGGAGAGACTTTAGCAAAACACGGCTACCGTAAAATACCGGGAAAAGCACCCATGCTTGAAGCACTTGCTTCAGCCACCGTTATGGCTACGAAGTGGGACCGCGAATCTCCTTTCATTAATCCCATGTGTGGTTCCGGAACGTTGGCGATAGAAGCGGCGCTCATTGCGACGAATCGCGTACCTGGTTTACTGCGTGAGAATTATGCATTCATGCACATTAAAGGGTATGATGCGGCTGTTTTTAGCAACGAGCTTCGGCAGATTCGGGAACAGGTTCGGGAAGTACCCGGATTAAAAATCATGGCGACAGATATCAGACAGGACGCTGTTGATGTTTCAAAGATCAATGCGGGTATCGCAGGCGTTGAACAATACATTCATTTTGAAACCTGCGATTTCGAAAAAACGCCGATACCGCCTGATCAATCTGGCGTTGTATTTTTTAATCCGGAATATGGCGAACGGTTAGGAGATGTGCAGGCACTGGAAGAAACGTATGCCCGCATTGGTGATTTCATGAAAAAGCAATGCAAGGGGTATACAGGTTATATTTTTACAGGAAACCTTGAACTGGCAAAAAAGATCGGGTTGAAAGCAAAACGCCGCATTGAATTCTATAATGCCAAACTGGATTGTCGCTTATTGGAATATGAGCTCTATGCTGGTACAAGGCGAAAAGAGGTTGTGACTGACACGGCTGAATAATAAAGCCACCACGCACAAACCAAAAAGAAATACGGAATACAAGTCTACATTTTCTTTGTGCCTTGGTGTCTTGGTGGCCCTAAAATGAAGTTACAAATGATGAAATTGATTGAAGCCACTAAGGCACGAAGACACTAAGAATACCGAATACAGAGCTTGCATTTTCTTTGTGCCCTCGTGCCTCCTATGTTTGTATTTTCTTTGTGCCCTCGTGCCTTCGTGGCCTAAAAAGATAGATGGAATGAGTTGACTAACCGCGAGGCCTTCTTCTTTTTGGCGTAGACTTTTTGCCAGGAAAAATTTTTCCGGAACCCCCTTTAATTCCCTTCTGTCGTGCTTTATCGTTTTTATCCCAGTCGATGTACCGTGCTATGCCAAGACTAAGCTGTACAAACATTTCATTTCGTCTGCCGGGCGTATCGTAGAGTGCTTGATAGTTCTCAACTTGTTTTATGTAATCATCTGACCGTGGATCTGTAAGTCCATAATTAACACGAAAATCAAATGACACCCTTATTGTGTTGCTGACATCCCAGTCAGAACGAATACCAGCAGCAGCAAAAAACTGTAAGGAGTTATAGCCTTCTTTCGGAATTACGGTTTGATTTTTTAACCGTGGAACCAGTACGCCATCATATTCCCGGATGTAATTGTCGGGCAAAACGGTCTGGTCCGGAAACGTTAGTTTGGTTTCTGAATGTGTGATCTTATCAGAAGCATTCAACAAGTAAGCCGTACTGATCGAAGCAATACCACTTACTCTAAAGAACGACAAATCAATAATATGGATTTTGATGCCAACGGGTACATTAAGATAATTCAGGTTGATTATACGACGACCGTCGTGTCCACCATAAATATTGGCGATGGAAAAATTTTGTCCCAATGTGATCAGTCCCGGAGACGTAATCAGGCCAAAGCCTTTATAATCAAGGCTAAAGGAAATACCGACGGGCGCAAATTTCCCTGTAAAACGTTCCTGGTATCGTGGATCCTCCGTGATACCCTCATCGAAAGTGTAGGGTACCGTCATGCCGGAATAGATGCCCAATGCCATGGAATGTTGTTGGGCCATGGCGCTTTGCATAAAACATAAAAGCAGTGAGCCAAAAAATAACCTATACATCGGTTAATGTTAAAAAATATATCCAAATTAACACTAATTATTCAAGATGCGGTATTACAGCCGCTTACTGTTATTTTAAGGGGTTAAAGTCAACTAAAAAACTTTGAAATTTTTGTATTACTTCGCGGTTCATCCCTGATGCATGACTTTCTTTAATAACCTTTTCGAAGGCCTCCGTTGGAGAGGCAATATTTACGTCGTTTTAACTCTTCGATTGTTGCTCGTAATGGGGCTATTTTCCGTTTGCCGGATTGCATTTTACTTTTTTAATCAGCGATTTTTCACCGAAATGACTGTGGAACAGTTTCTTCCGCTGATGGGCGGTGGGCTGGTGTTCGATCTTGCCACCGTGCTTTATGTGAACATGTTGTATATCGTGTTGATGATCATTCCTTTTGATTTCCGGTTTAACCGGTATTATCAGCAATCACTACAGTATTTGTTTTTTATTACCAACGGACTCGCCTTAGCGGCAAACGTCTCTGATTTCATTTATTATCAGTTTACCCTGCGGAGAACCACAGCAGATGTTTTCCTTCAGTTTCAAAATGAAACCAACATGGCGGGGCTTTGGCTCAAATTTTTCATTGATTATTGGTATGCCGCACTTTGTTGGGTGCTTCTCATGTTTGTATTGATTGTTGTGTATAACAGCATGCAGGTTATTGGTCCGCAGCTCAGAAACAAAACGGTTTACTATTTATTTGGAATTATCGCTGTACCAGTCATTGCATTTCTAATGGTGGGTGGTGTGCGTGGTGGGTTTGCCCATAGTACCAGGCCAATTACCTTAAGTAACGCGGGTGAATATGTTGATGATCCGAAGCATATCAACATCGTATTAAACACACCGTTCGCCATTATGCGCACGGTAGGCAAAACGAAAGTGAAGCCTGTTGATTATTTTTCACCTGAAGAAGTTCAAAAGATTTATCCCGTAGTGCATTACCCTTCAGATACAGCAGTATTTCAGCCACAAAATGTTGTGGTAATTATCCTGGAAAGTTTTTCGAAAGAATTTTTTGGCGCTTTCAATAAGGAAAAAGAAAATGGTACGTATAAAGGCTATACTCCCTTTCTCGATTCGCTGATTCAATACAGTCTGACGTTTGAATATTCTTTTGCCAACGGTCGTAAATCCATTGACGGGCTGCCGTCAGTTGTAAGTAGTATTCCTTCTCTTGGTGTCCCGTATTTTTTATCGCCGTACTCCGGGAACAGGATTAACAGCCTTGCTTCACTTCTTGGAAAAAAGGGATATCATACTTCATTCTTTCACGGTGCGCCCAATGGGTCTATGGGCTTTCAGGCTTTTATGAATCTTGCCGGAGTACAGCACTATTATGGGATGAATGAATACAACAACGATGCTGATTTCGACGGACTATGGGGTATCTGGGATGAAAAATTTCTCGACTTTTACGCGAACAAGCTTAATGAATTTAAACAGCCATTTTTTTCGTCCTTCTTTTCAGTATCATCTCATCATCCGTTTGAAGTACCGGCGGAATATGAAGGCAAATTTAGGGAAGGGCCACTGGTGATTCATAAATGCATCGGTTATACCGATTATAGCCTAAAGAAATTTTTTGAAAAGGTAAAAACAATGCCGTGGTATGAGCACACCTTATTCGTCATTACTGCCGATCATACTTCATCGGAGATTCAATTTGATGAAACGCGCACGGCGTGGGGGTTCTTTTCCGTGCCTGTAATTTATTTTAAACCAGATCACAGTCTCGCGGGCAAAGATTCATCAATTACGCAGCATATTGATATTATGCCATCTGTCCTCAGTTATTTAAAATACGATGAACCTTATGTGGCGTATGGTCGTAGCATTTTTTCATCAGCGGGTGAACCTTTGGCTTACAATTACAAAGACAACACCTATCAATTGTTCCTGGAAGACTATTTGTATCAATACGATGGTAAGAAAAGTGTGGCGCTCTATAATTTTAAAAGCGATAAATTGCTACAGCATAACGTCCTTGGAGAGCATCCGGATGTAGAAGCCAAAATGAAAGAGAAAGTAAAAGCCATTATCCAGCAATATAATAACCGCATGATTGAAGACCGTTTAACGGTTAAATAGCTGAAAGCGATGAAGTTCAATCGTTTTCGTTTTTATTTTATGTTCATTCAGCTGTTTTTATAAAAACAATAGCGTGTTTTGCTGGTTATTGAGACATGGAAAAGAGGATTTATTTTAAAAATTTAAGCGCGCTTCGATTCTTTGCTGCCACAGCGGTTATTTTACATCACATAGAGCAATATAAATTCTGGGCAAAAATTCCGAACACCTGGGGTGACGTTACTACGGATGCTTTAGGTCATAAAGCAGTTTCATTTTTTTTTGTGCTTAGTGGCTTTCTCATTTCATATTTATTGATGGAGGAGCAAAAGAAGGCCGGTCACATCAGCATTAAGGATTTTTATATCAGAAGGCTGCTGAGAATCTGGCCGGTTTAT
>DASPIZ010000105.1:0-2774 GCA_035628875.1 Ohtaekwangia sp.
CTTGACATCGCAGCGCTTATAGAAGAGGCCGAGCCAGAAGCGCATTAACTGACTTAGAAAAAAGTAAAATTTAAAATAAAAACAAAAACAATTATGGCTACTACAACACAAATTCAAAGACCTAAAACATTACATATAATTCTATGGGTTGCCCAAGGTCTACTTGCTGCGATGTTTATCATGGCAGGGTTTATGAAGTTATCTCAACCAATTGATCAGCTTGCTACAAGTTTACCATGGGCCGCAGACGTTCCTGCGATTCTTGTAAGGTTCATTGGCGCAGCAGAACTCCTTGGGGGACTCGGCTTGATTCTACCAGCTGCGCTGAGAATTAAACCAAGCCTGACTACACTGGCTGCAATCGGACTTGCACTTGTAATGATTTTCGCACTAGTGTTTCACGTATCAAGGGGTGAGAATCAAGCAATAGGAATGAACCTGTTTATCGCGGCTATCGCAGTGTTCATTGCATGGGGACGTTCTAAAAGAGCTCCGATCTCTCCGAAAGCATAATATGGACCGCAAAGATTTTTTACGTACAGCACTAGCATTAACTTCAATGGGCACATTAAGTAGTTTTAAAAACTTCACAGATACACTTCCTACGCAAAGTAAGAAGATGCCCGTTTTGTTTACATCACACGGGAGTCCAATGGACATACCTCTATCAAAAGATGATCGACCTTTTTGGAATTCTCTTTTCGAGCTCGGAAAGGGGTTGCAGAATAGATTCGAAGTAAAGGCTGCATTGGTGGTTTCAGCCCACTGGAATACACGCGGGACGTTTGTAAACATTTCGCCAGAGCAGGAGCAGATATTCGATTACTATGGATTCCCTAAAGAGTACTACGAGGTGAAATATCAAGCGAAGGGAGCGCCTGATATAGCGCATGAAGTTAAGAAAATTGTCCCTTCTGTTTCAGAGACTACTGACTGGGGTTTGGACCATGGAGCATGGCCAATGTTGATGCATTTATTTCCAAATGCAAATATCCCTGTGTTCCAAATGAGCATTGATTATTACGCAAAGCCTGAATATCACTTCCAGCTTGGAAAACAATTGCAAGCATTAAGAGACAAAGGAGTGTTGATAATAGGTAGCGGATCGCTTATACATAATATTCAGTTGGGTGCCCAGAAATTTCGCTCTGGCGATATGACCCCATTCGGATGGGAGCCGGAATACGATGCATGGATTAAGAAACAGATCGATTCCGGAAACTTTCAAAATGTTATAAACTACGAGACCAGTCATAAGCTAGGAAAACTCGCAGCGCCAACACCCGATCACTTCGTCCCTGTTCTTTACAGCCTTGGCCTGATGGACAAGAAAGATCAAATCAATTATTTCTATGAAGGTATGGCAACAATTCCGGCCTTCAGTGAACGAAGTTTCATCATGAGCAATTCGCTGTGAGCCGAGTGACTCGAATTGTAGCTAGTGTTGGCTAAAGACTATTTAAACAAAAACCAAGAACTTAACAATACCAAAAACATATGAAAACGACAGAAGACAACAGCAAACGAATTGCCCGCAGCCTGTACGAGGGATACAACACCCATAAGCTTGATGAAGTATTTTCCAAATACGTTTCCGAAAACCTTGTGAATCGCGCAATGGGAGGTGCATTGAGTCGACAGAATTGGCTAGACTATGACAAAGCTGTGTTGGTAGCTGTGCCAGATTTAAAAGCAACAGTGTTTGACCAGGTAGCCGAAGGAAATAAGGTTTTTAGCCATTGGGTGTTCGAAGGTACGCATACCCAAAACCTATTCGATAAACCTGCAACCGGAAACAAAGTGCGTTTCGAAGCTATTACAATTGACATCATCAAAGATGGCAAAGTCGCAGAGCACAACATGGTTGCGGATATCACGCAGTTGATGCAACAGTTTGAGAAAAAGTAGTGTTGTTCCGGTTGTCGATCTGAATAAGTGCGAAGGCAAAAAGGATTGTGTGCAAGTCTGCCCTTATGATGTCTTTGAAATGGTACCAATTAGCGACAAGCAATTCCGAGAGTTGAAATTTGTTTCCAAAATAAAAACGTTAGTTCATGGGCGTGAGAAAGCTTTCGTTGTTAAACCGGATCAATGTCACAGTTGTGGCCTTTGCGTGAGTGCCTGTCCTGAAAAAGCTATTAAGCTGATTAAACTTGATAGCGTACCGGCATGAGGCCTAAAGTTGACATGATTAACTATGGAAACTTTGTTCGCTATCGCAAGCAGCTCAGTATTCGCTTCTTTCTTATAACTTTAACTTCCTCCCAGGTTAGATGCGCAATGTCGGACCATCGAAGTCCAGTTAGGACGCAAAATAAGAATGCGTTTTTCAAAACAGGTTGATCGCATCTTGTTTCAACAAGTCGTTTCACTTCATTCAGTGTGAGAAATTCGATACAAAAAAGGTTAGTGAAGACGTCATTTTCACCCGGTTTGTTACCGGTACTTTTTGTTACTCGAGCCCCGTAGTAACAATCGAGTAACAAATTGACCTCCCGTACTGACTCTGTTTTGAGGAAGATGAACAGCTAAGTGTCTAATACTCATGCGAGTAATGACAACCTCAACTTTTTATCGTAGATTTTGTATCGACTTGATTCTGAACGACTTTCAGAATTCATTTCCCGATACAAAACCTCGAAAAAATGTTCTCCAGCAAATCCTCTGTCGTAATCGTCCCTGTAATCTCACCTAAGAAGTGCAACGCCTGGCGGATGTCCATCGCCAAAAAGTCTCCGGTAATTCCCTTGCTCATTCCCTCCAGCACGCGCTGC
>DASPIZ010000106.1:0-56076 GCA_035628875.1 Ohtaekwangia sp.
AGGTCCGGTAATAAAGATGGAAGCAATAAATGTATAAGAAATCAGGTGTTTAAAAAGCGCGTTACCCATGCTGTTAGCCGTTTTCCCAAAATCCTTTTAATTCCGATACTCCACTGAATATAGCCAATATATAGATTATAATACAACCGCTTTTTAAAATCAGCGCCATATTTCAAAACGATCATCCTCCTCTCTTTAACAGACTTCAATGAATGTAAAACCGACGCACCTTGAGTGAAATCATACTGACATATCTCGATGGAAATATGAAAGAATTTTTTGTCATTTAGATAGGCCTTGTATAGAAACTCAAAATCAGCTGCGTACTTATATCGTGTATCGAAGGAATATTCCTTCATTAAAGTCGATTTTACAAAGCACGACTGGTGACAAAAAGGCATTGCCTTCCAGAAGTTATTAATATCGTGTCCATTAAATTTTTTGTTGAATGTTGGATACTTTATCAGGGCATCGCCATAGATAACGTCGACGTTATTAAATTGGTCTTCCTCAAAAAAACCCAATGCATCGGAAGAGGAAAATCTATCTCCACAATTCATAAAATTGATCCAGTCTCCTGTCGCTTTCCTTATTCCCTTATTCATCGCGTCGTAAATGCCCTTATCGGGCTCGCTGATGGAATAAGATATCCTATCCTTGAATCTATCAATCACTTCAACCGATCCGTCCGTACTTCCACCATCAATGATAATATACTCTATTGAGTCGTAGGCTAATAACAAAACACTCTTGATTGTTTCTTCCAACAATTGGGCACCGTTAAAAACCACGGTTATTATCGATATCTTTGGATGCACCATATTTCTTTATGTTATGGCATTCTTCAGGCTTTCGATATATGCCGCTGGAGTATACTTACTACAGGCTAGATCAATCTGCGCTCTTTTGTCTTGCATCTCTTCATCTTTAAGACCAATCGCTTTGCCGATAGCATTCGAGACGCCCTCAACGCTTAACGTATCAATTAGGATACCTATCTCCGGTGTATCTGGCAATCCTACATTAAGCGGAATAACCGGAATCAAGCCATAGGCAATCATATTGACAATTGAACTTGATTGGCCTTCGGAACATGAAGGCAGGATAACAAAATCAACATCGTCAATTATTTCCTTAAACCTTTTAGAATTCAAATCCAGGTAACCGACCGGTACAATATTTTCCGTCTCATACAATTGTTCTTGAAAAAGATTAACAAATTCAGTCTCTTCTTCAAAAGCAGAAAGGACGTAGAGTTTATTAGGCAGAGAAGGAAAAATATCTAATAGTAAATCGAGTCCGCGATGTACCTGGCCCACACTGGAGATAAAAAGAAAATTATTAGTTCGATTCCTATTTTCCTTTTTAAAAAAAGGATGCAAGGTAACATTATTAATTAATGTCATTTTAGCATGATAATTTTCAGGATATGTTTGCTTAACAAACGAATTACCAAACAACAATATCAAATCTGCTTCTTTATAATTTTGATCCAAAACAGGAACAATATTGTCCTCATAGACTTTAAAATTTAATTTTTTTCGTTCGTTTAAATCTTTGATCCGGCTTTGTTGTTGTGCATTCCCAAAATTAGGTTCTGACCCTGCAGCTATTAGTACTTTTCTGAAGGGAGGCTTAAGTACACTCGCTATTTTGGCGAATGTCTCGTTATGCCCTATAAATAGGTCATACTGCTTAGACGTGTCAACCTTAAGATCGAGGTAGTAATGTAAACTCACACTATATCCTAAGCTTTTTAAAAATCGAACCAATAGGTAACATTGGTATTTATTATTATGAGATGATTTAAAATAAAACGGAACATAGAACGTCGGCACTAATACATAACTGACTAAAGCTTTTTTTGAACTTCGATTGGATTGGGCTCTAATTGATCCTTTTATAGAAAGAATTTTGTTAATTAACCGGATAACAAACAGCATCAAATATCTAAACATGTTCCTATTTTAAAGTTCTCTTGATTTGCATATATAACTTTCCCTTTAGCGTTAAAGGAATTAAACCATTGAAATACTCCTTGACATCAGGAGCCATTTCATTTTTGAAATTTACAATAGTAGCATTTGATCCTTTTACATTCCCCATTCCCCCTAAATTGTACACAGATAAGCCCGCATTCAAAGCAAACTTTATATCATTCCAATGTAATGCGCGATTAGCAAATCCCAATATGTTTTTCCTGGCTTTTAGGGATCCGGGAAAACTAGCCAGTAAAATTAATTCATGAACGCCTCTTAGATAAATATGGTACTGGAGAGTCAGTCCTTCGAGGAATGCCATTGAGATATACAATGCTTGTTGGCGAGAATAAAGTAAAAAGAACTCTAAGGAGATAGGACTAATTTCTTTATCCTCACAAAACTGTTTATAAAATTTATAGATCAAAGTAACGTGCTTACTTGTCAGATCTTTCACTGCATCAAGTCGTACCGTCTCCTTTTCTGCGCGACGTACCTCATATCTAAATCCTTTATCTAGCCTTTCAAAAATGGCATCAACTGGCTTTGTTAAATCAATTATCCCATTCTTGAATGGACTCAGCTTTCCGTTTAACGAAGTGTAAGATTCTCTCAATTCCAGTATATCAATTCCCTTATAATCACCAGCAGAAATAATTTCTTTTGTATTGAACCAAATCTGACAATACATCAATCCAAATTTAGAGTACTTCAATTCAGTCATTTCAACTTTAAGTTATTAATGAGATGCAGAATTAATTGGCGTTTAATCACGAACATCAACCAGTCGTTCGCATTTAAACCCTTTTCTGCGTCAATCGATACGCGAAAAAAATGATCTTTTGCGGGCGCGTTGAACCCTTTTGTGTCGAAAAAATATTCATAGCCCCAATTCTCATGCATGAATTTATTAAACGATATAAAATCAGAAGGGGCTAAGTAAGGATAAGCAAATGATATAGGTTTTGAAAACAAATTCAAAAAATTCTCTGGAACAGACAGCTCAGTATTGAGAAGGTCGGAACCTAAATGTTCATTCTCTATTTTAAGGTGTGTTCTCGAATGAAAGCCAATATGAACGCCATCGTTTTTTAACGTTCTTACCTCTTCTTCATTGAGAAAACATCTGTTGCCAGACGTATTTTTTACCGAATCAATTTGAAATGCTGAATCTACCAATGGTTGGGTAAGCACGAATACCGCATAAGGAATTTTATTCTTCATCATATACGGATGTAGTTCATCCGCAATGACCTTAAACCCATCATCAAACGATAGTAAGATTTTCTTTTTCCCTTTTTCCGGCTTAAGGTAACTCGTCAATGAAACAAATTCATACCCATATTGCTGAAACCTATTTATCAGTTTATCGAACTGATTTAAAGTTGGGTATTGATAATAATCTCCAATAAAATGTTTGGAATCGCTTATCACGTGTCCATACATAATAAAATTTTCCGGAAGAAATTTTCTTACGAAAAATTCCGGCATAGCCGAACACATCAAATTAAGCAATTGCTTTTTTAAGGCTTCGATGCCAGATAGTACAACCATGGACTTAATGCGGAGTCTGTTTGATTTCCATTCATGTCAAAAATTCTAATATCATCCAGATAGCCTGCTCGTACTAACTGTTTTTTCTGTTGGTCCACAGATATGTAGTAAGTCAATAAACTATAATAATGACCTGGATCCGTTATAATCGCATATTCATTCTCATAAATTTGCCTGGAAAAATTTTTTATTCGGTTAAAAGCGGACCTAAGCAACTGTTTCGAAAATGGTATTGGCTCTCCAGAATAGCGCATTTTAAATTTATCAAAGTATTCGTAATTCCGATTATGTGAAGAGAAAGCAAAATGCCCTCCAGGCTTTAGCACGCGTTTGATCTCGTGAATTGCTAACAATCTGTCAGCATGGTCAATATAATCTAGTCCGTTAAACGAAAAAAACACCAAATCAAATTCCTCTTCATGAAACTCCACGAGATGCCGCACGTCTCCCAAGCGAAAATCCACATTTGGATAATTCACTTGGGCATATTTAATCATCTGAGCGCTATAGTCAATCCCGATGTAATTCTCCGTTAATTTCATTAAATGAGGGGTGGTGCGACCTGTCCCAACCCCGACATCTAAAATTTTGCATGCTGGTTTTAATTTCAATTTTAGCAGTTGTAAAATGACTTCTTCGGCAGCTTGTAATTGGTGCTCTGCTTTGTAACTAGAGCAAACTTGCTTATCCTGAAAAACTTCAAGGTTTGATACATCTATATTTTTCATCTTAATATTTTATCAAACACTGTTTATAAAGGAAATTGATTTTATCAAAATTTTTTTCTGTAAAATTGTTTATTGCAGCAGCAAATGAACGCTCAATCAAGTCCCCTGTGTATTCCTGATCTTTTAATAATCGGATTTTGGATGTGAGTTCCTGAGTTTGACTGGAAGATATATTGATGACATTTCCTGAATCAACAATTTCATTTTGATATCCCGGATTATGATATAGCACGGGTTTTTTAAGTAGCCATGCTTCGAATACCGGACGTGGGAAATGCGGCGAGGCAGCCCAGAATATTAATGCATCAGCTGAAGCGATATACTGCTGCGGTTTAGGCACCTTTCCAATAAATTTAACTTTCTTCCCAATTGCTGAATGGTTTAAAAGTTGAATGACCTCATCCAGGTAATGGACCCCGTCTACCCTTTGAATCTCACCTGGATGATTTCTTGGATCATCTCCCCCTAAAACAAGTAATTCAACATTATCATCCAAATCTACGAGTGCTTTCAACAGAACATTTCCACCTTTAAGCCTAAAGAGTCCACCTAAGATTACTAATCTAAATCGATTGGAATCCTGAGGCGTAATCTGTTCCACAGCAAGAAATTCATCTTTATGGACATAGTTGTAGATCACGAAGCTGTTTTTCGTGTTTGTCGGTAATCGTTCATATTCAAATTCACTAATAAAAATAGTTGCATTGGCGAATCGGTTCGCCATCCAAATTATGATTCGCTTTCGAAATCCAGTATATCCAGACACAATGGTTTCTCGAACGTGTAACAGATTAGGGATTTTTAAAATCCAACAATATATCGTATAGCCAATGAGCGTTGAGCTATTCAAATGCACCATGTGTGGTTTTTCTTTCCGAAGAATTTTGAACAAAAAAAAGAAACTCACAATCGTTTTCAGCATTAGCTTTATAACTCGCAACGCTTCACGAAAGGTAAACTTATAAAAGTAGGCGGTGTTATGATTGAATGGCGCAATGACAGCAACGTAGGTTTTCACCCCGAGTACCGAATAGAAATCAGCTATTGCTTGATTAGGACAAATGACAGCGCACTCATATCCATTTTTCTTAGCATCAATAATAAGTTCTTTAAGACTTACTACCGATCCCCCCAAAGAAGGAGCATGTTGGATATAGACGATCTTTTTTCGTGTCATGACTTAGTCAAAACGAAAAATCGATGCCATAACATTTCGAATACATTAAAGGTGCCTTCAATTCTAAAACCAGCGGTTTCGATATCGCGGGCAATTTTCTTCAATTCATAGCCCTCACAGGAAATATTCCAATAATGTTCCCCATTAAACTCCCAATGCAGAGGTTTCAATCTTGGCAGTTTATAAATGTATTTGAATTCACCTAACACAGGTACTTTAATTCCTATTTTATATAACCGGGCCAGGTCGGGAAGAGAAAGGATTAGATGCTTCCGTGTTACCCGCCTGATCTCTTTTAAGGCCGGAACAAATTGTTCGTAAGGCAAATGTTCAAGAACCTGGCAACATAAAATCGTATCATATGAATTTGCCGCAATGGGCATAGCCAGTACTGATCCAATAATGTCGGGATTTAATTTTTCGTCAATGTCAATTGAATCTACCCCAATCCCATACTTTTGAAGTGCATATTTTACAATACCGTTCCCTGTACCAATTTCTAAAACCCTGGATGGCTTTTGCCGAAGGGTTAAATCGATTTGATGCCAATAGCTACAAAACCTTCCCTTTTCGTTATATTCTAAATCATTATAGTGACTATGATCAACCTGGATGTTCATGACTTATTTCGGTAAGATTGAATTAATAATATAGCCTTGCTAAAAATTTTAAAATTGGAATACCGGCTGAGTATCATTCCTACGCCTAAATAACTTGCTATTACGAAAGCGGTTAATATCATAAACTCAAGAAGATCACTAAAATTTAGTGATCTTAATAAAATCAAAGAACTAGCTGCAATGAATAAACCAAAGCAAATTGGTTCAATAATAGTAGTTGCGAATTCAGCTGGACTAACTGCTAAAGTTTTCATGGCTTTTCGAAAAAAAATAAAAAGTACAACCGCAAGGCTCACTACTGCACTAGAGGCGACTCCGATAATCCCAAAAAAATAACCTAACGGGCCGATAACAATAATAAAAACTAAAAATCTTACAAACTGCAATTCGCTACTAACTTTCGGTTTTCCCAGAGCGCAAAACAATGTGTCTACTAAAGAAACAATCATTCTTAAGAAACCAGCAAATACTAACAGCCGTACAATAGGAATCGTGTCTTGCCATTGGGACCCCAGAAACACGGCCACGAATTTGTCTATTGCAACAGAAATTCCTATCACTACAGGAATAATAGCAATCAACAATACATTGGTAAAATTCAAAAAGTAATGCTTAAGCCTAATCTCTTCATCGTGCACACTGGAGAATGCAGGAAAAGCTATCCGGCCAATAATGTTAGAAACCTGACTCATTGGAAGATTTCCAATGCGGAAAGCCATTTGATATACGCCAAGGGCATAAGTGTTAAAAAAAGAAGTAACGATTACACTATCAGCCTGGAGTCCTATGAAGTTGAAAAACCGGCCGCGAAATATGTGCTTGCCGTAATGATACATTTCCCTCGCATGTGCCAGACTAAAGTTAAACCGGGTTTTATGTCGGCTCAAAAGAAAAGAAAAAATCACTCTTGCAATACCGCCTCCAATCACTCCGTAGAACAATGCCCATACATTTTCCAGGTAGTAAACCAAAACAATCGAAACAACCACATCCGTGAATGTACCAGCAAACTGATAGATGAAAAATCGATGGAATTGAATATCCTTCTCAAAGTACAAAACCCCAATATTTATACTGCACTGAAGAAGGTAGATGAGCCCAATCACTCTAATAACACCTGGAGCGAATTCGCCAGGTGAGGCGATAAATGACCCAAGGAATGCAGAAAGCAGAAGGCATAATCCAAACACAACGATGCCCTTGGCCACTTCAATGATATAAGCTGTATCCAAAAAAAACGGATGCGTTTCTTTTCGCTGCATAATCGCCTCTTTCATACCGGTTGTAGAAAGTATTTCAATGAATCCAATGACTAGAAATGCAAGCCCTACCACCCCAAAGTCTTGCGGTGTTAGAATATTTGCAGCGTAAAATGTTTTTAGAAATTGTAAACCTTGATTCGATAGTTCAAGACCAAGAATCCAAAAGCTTCCTTTTATAATCCTTCCGCCAGTTCCAGGGTCTCGAGACATGTAAATGGATTCAATTCTTATATTTTACGATTAACCAAAAATTGCTTGACTTCTAGACCGCGCGGATTTGCTTGACAATACCAATGGAATCCCTTGCCTCCTCCAGTCCAAAGCCCTTTCCATTCAATATTTCCTCATAACTTCTTGTATGCAAATCCGTAAACCCGTCGCTGAATTCAATTTCCTCCCCTTCCATCTTCAATGAACGGAAGGTTCGTTTGCCGCTTTTCTTTACAGCTTCAGGGATATGATCATAGTTAATACTTAAAAACCATTTTACGTTTGCTTGATCGAGATGAAGATACCCTGAAGCATGATCAGCGCTCTGAGATTCAACCGATTGGTCTTTCACGTTTCCGAATATCCACATCAACATATCAAAAAAATGTACTCCGATGTTTGTCGCAATGCCTCCGGATTTAGCAATATCACCTTTCCAGCTGGAATGATACCAGTGACCTCTGGATGTCATATACTGCAAATCAATATCATACACTTTATCCTTTGGTCCATTTCTTATACGTTCCCGTAAAGCAATGATACTCGGATGGAGTCGCAGTTGAAGAATGGTATACACCTTCTTGCCAGTCTCACGTTCTATTTCTGCAAGCGCGTCAACATTCCAGGGATTCAGCACAAGCGGTTTTTCACAAATGGCATTGGCTCCGCTTCGTAGTGCAAAACGGATATGGGAGTCATGTAAATAATTTGGTGAGCAAATCGATATGTAGTCTACTTTCTCTCCCTTTCGTTTGAGCTTGTCAAGATGTCTGTCGAATCGTTCAAACTCAGTAAAGAAATCTGCATCGGGAAAATACGAATCAAGAATCCCAACATTATCGTGTTTATCAAGCGCTGCTACAAGATTATTTCCGGTTTCCTTTATGGCTTTCAAGTGCCGCGGCGCAACAAATCCGGCTGCTCCTATTAATGCGAAATTCTTCATCCTAAATTTTAGTAACTTTTCCGTTCTCAAGTTTATACCGTTCGCCACTCTCATGGCAGGTAGCCATACCGTTATTATCAAAAGTAAGCTTATGGCCATACGCACTCATCCAACCTGTTTGGCGCGCAGGGTTGCCGATTACTAACGCGTAATCTGGAACTGCTTTGGTAACTACTGCGCCTGCGCCTATAAAGGCGTACGCACCGATGTCGTGGCCGCAGACAATGGTGGCATTCGCACCAATCGTAGCGCCTTTTTTTACCAGTGTTTTGGCGTATTGATTTTTCCTGTTCACAGCGCTTCGCGGATTAATCACGTTCGTAAACACCATCGAGGGTCCCAGAAATACATCATCCTCGCATTGGACACCGGTATAGATGGAAACGTTGTTCTGCACTTTCACATTTTTTCCCAAAACCACTTCCGGCGAGATCACCACATTTTGCCCGATATTACAATTTTCACCAATGGTACAATTTGACATAATATGACTGAAGTGCCATATTTTGGTACCGGGGGCGATTATACATCCCTCGTCAATCACGGCAGTAGGATGCGCATAATATTGTTTTGCTTCAGCCATCAGTTAAAAAATTCTTTTATCGTATTACAAATAAACTCAAGTTCTTCGGTTTTCATTTCCGTATGAATCGGCAGCGAAATCACCGAGGTGGAAAGTTTTTCCGTTACGGGAAACGATCCTTCTTCAAAACCTGCCCTCCGATATGCATTTTGCAAATGAAGCGGCACCGGGTAGTAGATCATCGTAGGGATGCCTTTGCCTTCTAAAAACGTTTTAAGTACATCACGTTTTGTTTCAACCTGTAAAGTGTATTGATGAAATACATGCGTTGAATTCGCACTGCGATAAGGCGTTTTAACTTCCTTCACAGATGCCAATGCATCGTCGTAGAAAAGCGCTGCTTCATTTCTTTTCCGCGCGTACTCGTCCAGGTAATTGAGCTTCACTTCAAGGATCGCTGCCTGTAAGGTATCAAGCCTGCTGTTCACGCCAATGCTGTCGTGATGATACTTTTTCTTTTGCCCGTGATTGGCAATCATTTTAATTTTTTCCGCGAGTGCCGAATCTGCAGTGAAGATCGCACCACCATCACCAAAACAACCGAGGTTCTTTGAAGGGAAGAAAGACGTGGTCCCTATTGTTCCCATCGTACCGGCACTTTTTTTCGTTCCGTCTTTGAAAGTATACACAGCACCCAACGCCTGGGCTGTATCTTCAATGATGTGTAGATTATGCTTCTTAGCAATTTCCAAAAGCGGCTCCATGTCAGCGCATTGTCCGTAAAGATGAACAGGAACGATTGCTTTCGTCTTCGGGGTGATTTTGGCTTCGATCTGATTTACATCAATGTTAAAGCTATCTCGATCAACATCCACAAAAACCGGTATCAACCCAAGGAGGGCAATCACTTCTGCTGTCGCAACGTAAGTGTGTACAGGCAGGATAACTTCATCGCCTGGCTTAAGATCGAGGGCCATCATGCCGATTTGCAATGCATCAGTACCATTCGCACATGGAATAACGTGTGGCGCCCCGGTGTATACGCCGAGCTTTTGGGCAAAGCTTGCTACTTGAGGCCCCTGGATAAACGCTGTTGATGTAAGCACATCTTCAATCGCTTTATCAACTTCTGATTTGATGCGCATGTATTGACTGTGTAAGTCAACCATTTTAATCTTCTCCATTTATAATCGCGCTGTTATTTTTGATTTATCTAAAAAGCCTTTCACATCGTAAACCACGGCGTTGTCTTCACTTAATGATTTTAAATCCAGGTCGCGGAATTCTGCATGACTTACTGTAAGTACAATCGCGTGATACTTCTTGTTTAATTCTTTAATTAAAGTCAAATCATATTCATGCTCAACTTCTTTACTGTCGGCCTGCGGATCGTAAATATCCACCTCAGTTCCAAAGCTTTTCAATTCATGAATAACATCCACCACCCTGCTGTTCCTGATGTCCGGGCAATCTTCTTTAAAGGTAATACCCAGCATGAGAATCTTCGCTTTATTCACCGGCAAGTTATGTTGTGCCATTAATTTAATAACACTGTTTGCGATATATATCCCCATGTTATCGTTGATACGGCGGCCAGCAAGAATGACCTGAGGGTGATAGCCCAGACTGTCGGCCTTATAGGTTAAATAGTATGGATCTACCCCGATGCAATGTCCTCCGACCAGACCGGGCTTGAACGGAAGAAAATTCCATTTGGTACCTGCGGCTTCCAATACTTCGTTGGTATCGATACCAATGCGGTCAAAGATGAGGGCAAGTTCATTGACGAAAGCAATGTTGATATCACGCTGTGAGTTCTCAATAACCTTAGCGGCTTCTGCTACTTTCATCGACGAAGCTTTATGCGTTCCTGCGGTAATGATCAGACGATATAATGAATCGACCATATCAGCTACTTCCGGAGTGCTTCCGCTCGTTACTTTTTTGATCGTGGTAACGCGGTGTTGTTTGTCACCTGGATTAATCCTTTCAGGCGAATAGCCACAAAAGAAATCAACGTTGAATTTTAACCCACTCGTTTTTTCAAGAACAGGAACACAAATCTCCTCGGTACAACCGGGATACACCGTTGATTCGTAAATCACGATGTCCCCTTTCTTTAGCACACTGCCTACGGTCTTACTTGCGCTTTGTAACGGACGTAAGTCGGGCGTCTTAAACTCATCCACCGGTGTGGGCACTGTAATGATAAAGTAATTAACAGTTTTAAGTTCGTTTAAGTCCGATGTGAATGTAAGCTTTGATGAACTCTTGAGTTCTTCGGACGTTACTTCACGTGTGCGATCCAACCCTTTTTTTAATTCGGCAATGCGCGCTTCGTTGATATCAAATCCAACAACATCGATTATTTTTCCGAACTCAACTGCCAATGGTAAGCCAACGTAACCTAAACCGATAACACCTATTTTGTGCATGCTGCTATTTCTTTATGTTATAATATTGTAAATACCAGTCGATAAAATTACCAATACCCACTTCGATTGGCGTTGCTGGTTTAAAGTCGACTTCGCGAATAAGATCTTGAACATCAGCAAAGCTTTCAGGCACATCACCGTCCTGAATGGGTAATAAATTTTTCATTGCTTTTCGACCCAGTTTTTCTTCAATGATTTCAATAAACCGGTTTAATTCAACAGGATTATTATTGCCGATGTTGAAAATGCGATACGGTGCAAAACTGGTTGCCGGATCGGGCTTATGACCGTTCCAATTCTCATCCGGTTTAGCAACCTTAGGAATTAACCGCGAAATACTTTCAATGATGTCGTCCACGTAAGTAAAATCACGTCGCATTTTGCCATGATTATACACATCAAAAGGTTTCCCTTCCAGGATGGCTTTCGTAAAAATAAATAACGCCATGTCCGGCCGACCATACGGACCATACACGGTAAAAAACCGGAGACCAGTAGTGGGTAAGTTAAACAGTGAAGAATAGGTATGCGCCATCAATTCGTTAGATTTTTTTGAAGCAGCATACAGGGAAAGTGGATGATCTATATTATCGTGGACTGAAAAGGGCATCTGTTTGTTCGCCCCATACACAGAACTGGAGGATGCATAAACAAGGTGCTCTGTTTTATTATTCCGACATGCCTCCAAGATATTTAAAAATCCTGCAATGTTGCTATTGAGGTAAGCATAAGGATTTTCTATTGAATAACGCACTCCGGCCTGGGCGGCCAGGTTCACCACATAACTGAATTTAAACTTTGCAAACAGGGCATCCAGGTTCGCCTTGTCCGTTAAATCCAGCTTAAAGAATTGAAAAGCATCGCTTTGTTTGAGGACATCCAAACGCGAAAGCTTGACTTTGACATCGTAATAATCATTGAGATTATCGATGCCGATCACCTGATACCCAAGAGTGCAGAGTTTCCTGCAAAGGTGGAAGCCGATGAAACCAGCCGCTCCTGTGACCAGCACACTTTGATGGGGCATGTATTAGAGTTTATATAAAAACGGACGCAAAACTAAATAATTTAGGCAGGAGTAAATAATTCCCTTATAATTTCTCTAAAATTGCAGTTTATGGAAAAAGTTCAGTCCGACGAAATCGATTTACTGGAACTGGTTGCCAGTTTCTTTGCTGCGTTAAAAAGGAATCTTCTCCTCACCATTGTACTTCCCCTGGCCGGCATCCTGATCGCCCTGGCGATCTCCTATAATTCCCGCGATATTTTCGAATCAAGCCTGTTAATTGAAACTTCTTTATTAACGGAGAATGAATGTAATTTTTTGTTTGAACAGCTGGATAAATTTGGTGTAATCCCGGGTTTAACGAAAGAACAGGATGATCAGGTTGACGGTTTTAAATTCAAAGTAACACGACATGATGGACCGGTACTGAGTGGTGTTAACATGTATCAGTTGAATAACCGCGTCTATATTGAGGTTACAGCAAGGGTTTTCGATAAAACTATTTTTGTTCCCTTGGAAAAAGCCCTTGTGCAATTTATCGATGGCAGTTCCTCAGTGGTTCGAAACCGCAATGAGCGGGAAAAGTTTTATACGGATATGATCAAACGAATCGATGAAGAGATCGCTTCAATGGATAAGGTGAAAGAAGTCATCAGCACTAAAACACAAGCAACCTATCTCAATCCTTCGGAACTATATGCGAATTCGGTTAAATTATATGAAGATAAAACGGCTTACGCCATAAGGCTTCAGGAAATTCAAACGGTTCATCTAATCAAAGGCTTTGACTCACTCAGTATAAATGCACAGTTGTCTAAAATAATCGTAGCGTTGATCGGATTTGCTGTTGGCTTTTGCATATTGCTGACGCTGCTTTTCATTCAGTTTTTCAGAAGGTATTACAAGTCTTACGAAACAACACATTGAAACCGGCCGAGCTTTCTGCGCTGATCAAAAAAGAATTTACACTCGAACTTCGAAGGAAGTCAGTCTTATCGGGAATCGCACTATACCTGTTCAGCTTAACCTTCATTTGTTATCTTACTTTTAGCCTTCGACAAAATTCTATTTCAGAAGGCACATGGTCGGCATTGTTTTGGTTGGCCATCCTGTTTTCCGTTATTAACAGCGTTGCCAAAAGTTTCATTGGAGAAAGGAAGGGTATTGCGATATATTATTATGCTGTAGCCAGTCCACAGGCTGTGATCGTTTCGAAAATCATTTACAATACATTACTGTGTCTTCTGCTCAGTACTGCGGGTTATCTGTTGTTCCGGGTCTTCATTGATAATCCAGTTCAGGATAACCTGGTATTTTTTACAGCGCTTTTGCTATCGTCGTGGGGTTTTTCCGCTTCGTTAAGCTTAATCTCCGGTATAGCGGCAAAAGCCAACAATAGCAATATCCTCATGGCCGTATTAAGTTTCCCGGTGGTGATCGCGATTCTGCTCATGTCCATCCGAGTTACAAAAAACGCCCTGGACGGTATTGACCCTTCGTTTAGTGTTGACGAAATCTTGAACCTGCTGGCAATAAATTGCATCCTTACTGTCCTGGCATACCTGCTCTTCCCGTATATTTGGCGGAGTTGAATTAGACGTTGGGCATTGGGAATTAGGCATTGGCATTCAATGTCGTTGAGTTAAGCTTCCATCAACCCTCTCCTTTGGAGAGAGGGCAGGGTGAGGCAAAAAGACATTTTTATGAAAGGTTATCTTAAAATCGTAGCGATTGTTTTACTGGTGTATGTGCATACCGCAGGGATGTTAATGGATGTTCCAAGACTTAACATTTTGAATGAGACTGTCCGGGCGTTGTATTTTCATGTGCCGATGTGGTTTGGCATGATCTTCCTGTTTTTAGCTTCTATTTATTACGCTATTCTTTATTTGCGTAATCCCTCCATAGAAAATGATCGTAAATCTGTGGCTTACGCCAATGTTGGTTTGGTCTTCGGATTAATCGGGATTGTAACGGGGATGCTATGGGCAAATTACACATGGGGTTCGCCCTGGCATGGCGATCCTAAACAAAACGGTGCAGCAATAGCCCTTCTCGTTTACCTCGCCTATTTTGTTTTGCGTGGCTCCATTGAAAATGAAGAACAACGGGGAAGGCTAAGCGCAGTGTATAATATCTTTGCCTTTGCGGCGATGATCCCGCTGATCTTTATTATCCCACGCATGACAAGCTCGGTTCATCCGGGAAGTGGCGGAAATCCAGGATTCAATATGTATGATCTGGACAGCCGCATGCGACTCGTTTTTTATCCCGCAGTGATTGGCTGGTCCCTCATCGGATTTTGGATCGCTTCCCTGCGCATCAGGATGAAATCACTCGATGAAGAAATTACTGAATTAGAATCGGATTAGAATTTTATCACAATGAAAAAACGCATTGGTTTTATTGGTGTCTTTTTGATGACTTTTCTCCTTCACAACACAGGATTCGCGCAAGCTGAAATGGCGGATACAATGCGTTCCGAAGGTAAGATATATGTGGTTGTAGGCATCATTCTCCTCGTTCTTGCCGGGCTCATCATGTACCTTTTTACGATGGATAAAAAAATAAAAAACCTGGAAAAGCGCGTCGACGAAAAGCGAAGCCAAACTAAATAGTATCGTTCTTCGTTTTTGTGACGTATATCATTTAATTCTAAGCTTTTGTGGCTAATTTTGCCACCAGTTAAAAGCAGGGACGGTCCATGAAAAAATCACATATCTTACTCATTGTTGTTATTGCCGTAGCAATAGGAATTATCGTTTCTACAGCCGGTGACGCCAGCACGTATGTTGGCTTTGATGAAGCCATGCAAATGTCTTTAACCGGAAAAACGAAAGATATCCATGTAGTCGGCGAATTGAAAAAGAATATCCAGGGAGAAGTCATCGGACTGGAAGAAGGTGCGGACAAAGTGTCGTTTTCTTTTATCATGATCGACGATAATGGCAAAGAACAAAAAGTGGATTACAATAAACCGATGCCGCCCGATTTCATACGTTCTGAAAAGGTAGTTGTAATCGGAAGCTACGATGGTAATACTTTCCGCGCTAGCAAGATTCTGTTGAAATGCCCTTCTAAATACGAGGAGCAAAACATCAATGTTTAATCTATCCGAATACCATTCACTTAACCCGGTATTAATTTTATCCTCCGGTATAACTTGCCGTAAATCGTATTCTTCATGATGCATTACTTTATTGGTGACCTGGGTCACCTTTTTGTTATCACTTCGTTTATCAGCGCACTGGCCAGTGGATTCATCTATTATAAAGCCACCGCTTCTGCCGACCTTCAGAAAAAAAATGGGTGGCTCCTCAACGGTAAAGTCGCATTTTATGTCCATGCCCTTTCAGTACTCGGCATTTGTGTTACCCTCTTTACGATTATCGCCAATCATTATTTCGAATATCATTATGCGTATAGCTACTCCGATACGAAGCTGCCTTCTTACTACCTGATCTCGACTTTCTGGAATGGACAGGAAGGGAGTTTTCTGCTTTGGATGTTCTGGCATGCTGTCCTCGGTATCGTGGTGATTCACACGAATAAATTCTGGGAAGCGCCGGTCATGACAGTGTTTGCACTGGTTCAGGCTTTTCTTGCATCGATGATCCTCGGCGTGGTAATCCCGGGAATCGATTTTAAAATCGGAAGCTCACCTTTCATTTTGCTTCGCGATGCCATGCAGGATGCGCCGATCTTCCTCTCACAACCTGATTTTATTCCCAAAGAGGGTAATGGCTTGAATCCTTTGTTGCAAAATTACTGGATGGTGATTCACCCACCTACCTTGTTCCTTGGCTTCGCCGCTACACTAGTTCCGTTCTCATTTTGTATTGCCGGCTTATGGTTAAAGAAATATAAAGAATGGGTGAGGCCAGCGTTACCATGGGCCTTGTTCGGCGGCGCTGTTCTCGGACTCGGAATTTTAATGGGCGGATACTGGGCTTACGAAACCCTTAACTTCGGTGGATACTGGAACTGGGACCCTGTAGAAAATGCTGTTTACATTCCATGGTTAATCCTCGTTGCCGCTATACATACTATGATCAGCTACAAAAACAGTGAAACCGCTCTAAAGGTCTCCATGATACTGGTGATCTCTGTTTTCATCCTGATCTTATACTCTACATTTCTTACCCGCAGTGGTGTACTTGGTGATTCATCGGTACACTCATTCACAGACCTTGGTTTATCCGGACAACTATTGATCTATCTCCTCTTCTTTATGTTTGGAGCAATCATACTTTGTATGATCCGATGGAGAGAGATTCCGACTACTGACAAAGAAGCTTCAATCTATTCCCGTGAGTTCTGGATCTTTATCGGTGTAACGGTTTTGTGTCTGATGGGATTTCAGGTGTTGATCCCAACTTCTATTCCGGTTTGGAATCAAATGCTCGGCGTGGTCGGGATTGAATCCAACATTGCGCCACCCGCAGATCAGGTGATCTTTTATTCGAAGTTTCAATTATGGTTTGCAGTAGCCGTAGGGTTGCTTTCAGCGGTAGGTCAATTCTTTTGGTGGAAGAAGATTGACAAGAAAGTATTGTACAATGAATTATTTATTCCGGTAGTAATCACGGTTCTTGCAACGGCTGTTGTAATGAACGCTTTCCCGGTGTATGATTTCGCTTATGTCATGTTGTTACTCGCTGGATTTTTTACCGTTTTCGCGAATGGCAAAATCCTGCTTTCATTAATCAAGACGAGTCCGGGATTATCTGGCGGCGCTATTGCGCACGTCGGTATGGGTCTCATGCTTATCGGTATTATGTTTTCTGCTGGTTATTCTAAGGTAGTATCACTAAATAATACGGGCATGCTGATCTCCCGAAGTCTGAGTAACGATTACAACCGTGAGCATCTCCTGCTTTTCGTAAACGAACCGCGTACAATGGCAGGATACAAAATCGAATATCGTGGAGAACGACTTGAGCCTCGTGGTAAATTCGGTTACATCAATCCCAGCGATGTCGATTTCACCGATGATCCGTATACTGTAATCGCGAAGAATGACATTGAATACAAAGGCAAAAAACTTTATGCGGCGAATGATACCGTAAGAATTTATCCTGAAAATACTTACTATGAGCTTGAACTCACCGATGACAATGGAAAAGTGCACAAGCTTTTTCCACGCGTTCAGGATAATCCAACAATGGGTCTCGCACCATCTCCGGATATTAAACGTGATATTACCAAAGATCTTTATGCGCACGTCGACAAACGTTCTACCCGCGAAGAGATTGAATGGAGCGAACCGGAAGAATTCAAAGTAAAACGCAATCAACAATTCTTTGCCAACGACTATGTTACTACTCTCGAAAGCGTTGAACGTATCTTTACAGTAGGAGGTGTTGCTTTAGACTCTGCTGATATCGCCGTGAGGGCCACCATACGCGTGAAGGGAGAACAACAGGATTATTTTGCAAATCCGGTATTCATCATCCGCAACAGAATGGTGGGAAGAATTCCTGCAGAGATTCGCGACCTCGGCATTCAGTTTACACTATTCAACATCCATCCTGAAACCGATGAGTTCACTGTCGTTGTGAATACACGTCAGAAAGACTGGATCGTAATACGTGCACTGGAAAAACCATTCATCAATATCCTTTGGTTGGGAACGGTGGTAGTAATGGCAGGCTTCAGTATGGCGATGGTTAGACGCTTCCGGGAGTTTAATAAGATGAAGGCGAAGGGGCTGGAGTAAATAGCACTAAGGAGCTAAATAAAAAAGGAGCAGCCCCCAAATGAGTCTGCTCCTTTTTTATTTCTACCGAAATGTTGAACCTCAACTTTCAGCCATGTCGTGCTATCCATTCATCGAAACCAAAAACTCCTCATTGTTACGGGTTCCTTTCATTTTGTTTTGTAAGAACTCCATGGCTTCAACAGAATTCATATCAGCCATAAACTTGCGGAGGATCCATACGCGCGACAATTCATCTTCACGCAACAACAGGTCTTCCCGACGTGTGCCGGATGCCGGAACGTCAATAGCAGGGTATACTCTTCTGTTAGAAAGTTTACGGTCAAGTTGTAACTCCATGTTACCTGTACCTTTGAATTCTTCAAATATTACTTCATCCATTTTAGATCCTGTATCAATCAGGGCCGTAGCGATGATTGTAAGTGATCCACCGTTTTCAATTTTACGGGCTGCGCCGAAGAAACGTTTTGGCTTGTGTAACGCATTTGCATCCACACCACCGGAAAGAATTTTACCGGAAGAAGGAACCACTGTATTGTATGCACGGGCAAGACGTGTGATTGAATCCAACAGGATAACAACATCGTGACCACATTCCACCATACGTTTTGCTTTCTCCAAAACAATGGCAGCAACCTTAACGTGGCGCTCCGCTTGTTCATCGAACGTTGACGCAATCACTTCAGCACGTACGCTGCGTGCCATATCTGTTACTTCTTCAGGACGTTCATCGATCAACAACACGATCAAATAAACCTCAGGGTGATTTTGCGCAATGGCATTTGCAATATTTTTCAACAATACCGTTTTACCGGTTTTCGGTTGAGCGACGATCATACCACGTTGACCTTTACCAATCGGTGAGAAAAGATCAAGGATACGGGTTGATAAATTATCGGGAGTGGTACTGAGTCTTAATTTCTCGTTGGGGAACAGTGGCGTTAAATATTCGAATGCCACACGGTCGCGAATCTCATCGGTTGTTTTACCGTTAACCGATTCTACTTTCAACAAAGCAAAATACTTTTCACCTTCTTTCGGCGGACGGATAAATCCTTTCACCGTGTCGCCGGTCTTGAGACCGAAGAGTTTGATCTGTGAAGGAGATACATAAATATCATCCGGGCTTGCCAGGTAGTTATAATCTGATGAACGAAGAAATCCATATCCGTCCTGCATGATTTCAAGGACGCCTTCATTGCTGATGGCCCCATCAAACTCGCGAATGGCTAGACGGTTTGTTGGTTGATGTTGTCTTTCTTCCCGTACCGGTCTTTCGTTAACCGGTTCCTCCATCAGGTTTGGTGTTTCATTGCTGTCATCAAAATTCGGCATTGAGTTGTCGAAATCGATATTGATTGAGTCAAGAAGTTCGTCGGAGGTGAAGTCGCTGTCTTTGGGTGTAGCTGCTTCTGGCGGTGGTGTTGGGGCAACGTTTTCTCTGCGCCGCGGACGCATTTTACGTTCAGGTTCAGCATCTGTTACAACGTGGGTTTTCTTTGCCTGGGTTGGCGGAGCTACATCACCTGCAACTGCTTGTTGATCGAGGATTTTGTAAATGAGGTCTTGTTTGGAGAGCTTTTTGGCGTTTTTTACGCCCATTCCTTCCGCAATATCTTTCAATTCGGAAAGAAGTCTGACATTCAGATCGTCAATAGTATACATGTTGATTTAAAAATGAATTGTTTTTGTAAAAAGTGATATGTTATAATTGAGGTGTTCAGCCAATTGCTGAGAATTGATTCTTTAACAGAGATAACCTAGAAACCAAGAATTTGATAAATAAAGTTCGGATTAATTCAGAAGGCTTGAGATTAGAAAGCCGAATGACATTGCAATAATAGCCGAAAATTAAATATTATCAAATCTTTAAAAATAATTTCTTCTGTCCTGACCCCCATTCCCAAGGCAAAAAAACTAATTTTGACCCTTCAAAATTTAGTGCCATGCTACAAGTCGCCACCATCCGGGATCATCACGAAACAATTGTTGCCGGATTAAAAAAACGAAACTTTAAAGAGGCCGAAGAGCTGCTTCACCAGATTATCGAAAACGATCAGCGTCGGCGTGATACGCAAAAAACCGTTGACGACATTAAAGCGCAATCAAACGCCGATTCAAAAAAAATCGGGGAGTTGATGCGGGCCGGTAAGAAAGACGACGCGGATTCTTTAAAAGCCAACATAACAGCCGACAAAGACAAACTTAAATCGCTTGAAGCGGATTTGGAGACCTATGAAAAAAAACAGCTTGAGTTGTTATATAAAATTCCAAATGTTCCACACGAAAAAGTTCCTGCAGGTGTCGGCGCCGATGATAACATTAACGTGTACGAGCAGGGAATAATTCCAACGCTGCAACCTAATGCCCTGCCCCACTGGGAACTCATCCGAAAGTATGACATTATTGATTTTGAATTAGGAATTAAAATTTCCGGAGCCGGCTTTCCTGTTTACAAAGGTAAAGGCGCGAAGCTTCAGCGTGCACTCATCAATTTCTTTCTGGATGAAGCCGAAAAGCAAGGATACAAAGAGATACAACCTCCGATCGTTATCAACGAGGCTTCTGGTTATGGCACTGGCCAGCTTCCCGATAAGGAAGGGCAAATGTATTTTATTAATGAAGACGGGCTTTACCTCATACCAACTGCAGAAGTACCGATCACCAACCTTTACAGGGATGTGATTGTACCTGAAGATCAGCTGCCAATCCGAAATGTAGGATACACACCCTGCTTCAGACGTGAAGCCGGAAGCTGGGGAGCACATGTTCGTGGATTGAATCGCCTTCACCAATTCGATAAGGTCGAAATCGTTCAGATTTGTAAAGCGGAAGAGTCTTATCAAGTGCTGGAGAAGATGAGCGCCTACATACAGGGATTACTGGAGAAACTTGAACTTCCCTATAGAAAACTTTTATTGTGTGGTGGCGATATGGGCTTTACCTCGGCGATGACGTACGACATGGAAGTTTTTTCTGCAGCACAACAACGTTGGCTGGAGGTAAGCTCGGTAAGTAACTTTGAAACGTTTCAGGCTAACCGGTTAAAACTTCGTTACAAAACGAAAGAAGGAAAGATGCAACTGCTACATACCCTGAACGGAAGTGCACTTGCATTACCACGCATCGTGGCGGCTATCCTGGAGAACAATCAAACACCGGAAGGAATCCGGATTCCGAAAGTACTGGTGCCGTATACGAAGTTTGATATAATCGATTGAGAAAAATGCATTCAGCTCACGGAAAGCACTGAATAAACGGAAGAATGTACGGAATGTTTTGCGAATCTTTCTGTGGTTTATTCTGTGATTTCTGTGGTTTCTGTGAGCGGAAAAAATGCATTCAGCTCACGGAAAGCACTGAATACACGGAAGAATGCACGGAATGTTTTGCGAATCTTTCTGTGGTTTATTCTGTGGCTTCTGTGAGAAAGAAACTAATTGATAATCCTGATCAAACTAACCTTGTCTTCCAGGAAGTAGGAGTTAAAGTTAACGAGCATGCCGATTTTTTTATTACTAAGCCGGAGGTATGTTAGCAACTGCTTCTTGTGTACATCATGTAACGTCTCCACGGATTTTATTTCGACGATTATTTGATTCTCAATAAGAAGATCTAGCCTAAATCCTAACTCGAGAGATTCTTCTTTATAAACTACGGGCAAACCAACCTGGCGATAAACTGTTAATCCTTCGCTTCTTAATTCGTATGCAAGAGCTACTTCGTAAACACTTTCTAATAATCCAGGCCCAAGTTCTTTGAAAACAACAAAGATTGCTCCTCGTACTTTAAAGGTGAGTTCTTCCAATGACATACAACGGGGTTAATTTTTAACTAAAGTAATGAAAAATCAGCTCACAGAAAACTCGGAATACACAGAAGAATGCGGAAATCTTTCTGTGGTTTATTCTGTGGTTTCCGTGATTTCTGTGAGCGGAAAAAATTTCGCATTTTTGATTCCTTTTTTCAAATCATGATCGAAACATCCGAAAGTATAATTAAAGTCGTTTCTGTACACCACGTCGGGAATGCCAGCCTTCAGGAAGAACTAAACCTCTCAGAAGCGCCTCTCGATATTGAACATGAAAAACTTCATGAACTACTTCAAACGTATTTCCTTTCCAACTTCACTACACCGGAATTTAATTCGTTTACTTTTTCAAATGAAGATTTTACATTAAATCCGATCTATAAATTCGTTTCTGAGATTTTTGAAGACCAGGAAATCTTTCATGAGAATTCCATTTACATCGCCAAACATTTATACGAAGCAACGCAGCATCCTAACATTAAACCCGGTGATTTGTATGTGGCTTACTTTGAAGATATTGCTGTTAACGGGCAACGTACTGAAGCAGTCGGAATTTTTAAATCTGAAAATAAAGAATCATACCTTAAGCTTAAGGCATACTCCAATCAGTTTGATCTCCACGCCGACGAAGGTATTAATATCCGGAAACTTGATAAGGGATGTCTCATTTTAAATGAGTACAAACAAGATGGGTATAAAGTACTTGTGGTCGATAATGCCAACCGGTCTGATGCACAATTCTGGAAACAATCGTTTCTGAATCTTAAACCGTGGTCGGATGCATTTCATCATACACAGAACTACATGAACCTTACGCGGAATTATGTTGCAGAACAGATCAAAGAGGAGTTCAGCGTTTCGAAAGCTGATCAAATCGATCTCTTGAACAAATCCGTGAATTACTTTAAATCAAAAGAAAACTTTAATCAGGCCGAGTTTGAAGTAGAAGTGCTTGGTGATGTAGATGTGATTGAATCCTTCCGGAATTACGGAAAGAATTTTATGCAGCGCGCAGAATTTGACCCGATGGATAATTTCGAAATTTCGGCGCAAGCCGTGAAGCGGCAGGCAAAAGTGTTTAAGAGTGTGCTAAAGCTCGATAAAAACTTCCACATATACATTCATGGAAACCGCGAACTCATTGAAAAAGGATTTGACGAAGCTGTTGGCCGACACTATTATAAACTTTATTTCGACAATGAAAGTTGATCATCAAAAATAACACACCGGTTATCAAACTCACCTTGCGCTTTATTGGTATTTAGGTTTTATTCGTCATATAACTCATTAATATGAAACTGAACACCATCAAAACGCTGTTGTGTATCGTTACAGTTGCGATTTCCTGCACAGAAAAAAAAGACAAACGTTCTATGATGAATTATCCAGCTACTACAAAAGTAGATACCATTGATACATATTTCGGTAAACAAGTTGCAGATCCATACCGATGGCTGGAGAACGATACCGCAAAAGCCACTACCGAATGGGTCGAATCACAAAACGAAGTTACATTCGGCTACCTTGAAAAAATCCCCTATCGCCAGGACGTAAAGAACCGGATCGAAGCGATTATGAATTATGAGCGTCTAGGGGCACCGTTCAGGGAGGGAGAGTTTTATTATTTCTTTAAAAACGACGGGCTGCAGAATCACAGTGTCTTATACCGTAAAAAGGGTGAGGATGGAATGCCCGAAGTATTTTTAGATCCCAATACATTTTCAAAAGATGGAACAACCGGCTTAACCGGAATCTTTTTTACAAAGGATGGATCCATGGCCACCTACCTGATATCAGAAGGTGGGTCTGATTGGCGAAAAGCGATTACCATTAAGACATCTGACAAAACACAGGTGGAAGATACACTCATTGATTTGAAATTTACTGGTATCTCGTGGCGGGGAAAAGAAGGGTTTTATTACAGCAGCTATGAAAAACCTAAGGGCAGTGAACTTTCATCCAAGACGCAGCACCACAAATTGCTTTATCATAAACTTGGAACCCCTCAAACCGAAGACGCGCTCGTTTTTGGCGGCGAAAAAACACCACGCCGTTATGTTGGTGGAGCACTTACCGAAGATGAACGATTCCTGATCGTGACAGCCGCAACGAGTACAACCGGAAACGAATTGTATGCGCAGGACCTCCATGATCCAAATGGAAAGCTTATTCCGATAGTAGAAAATTTTTCCAATGACCACCAGGTGATTGATAGTGATGGATACCATCTGATCATTCAGACAAATCTTGATGCGCCTAACAACCGCGTTGTAAAAATGCATTTCGCAACACCTTCAACGAAATCCTGGAAGGATATTATACCGGAGAACGAACATACAATAGAAAGCGTTTCTACGGCCGGGAGAAAAATCTTTGTGAATTATCTTAAAGATGCGAGTACCCTTGTTCGTCAGTTTGATTACGATGGAAAACTGGAACACCAGGTGCACTTGCCCGGGATTGGTTCGGCCAATGGATTTAGCGGAAAACACGACGACAAGGATACTTACTACTCGTTTACATCATTCACCTATCCGACCACAATCTTTAAACACAATATCACTTCCGGCAAGTCGACATTGTATGTAAAACCAGAAGTCGATTTTAACCCGGAAGATTTTGAAACGAAACAAGTTTTCTATACAAGTAAAGATGGAACGAAAGTGCCGATGTTTATCGTCCATAAAAAAGGAATCCAACTCAACCAAAAAAATCCAACGCTGCTTTATGCTTACGGTGGGTTCAACATAAACCTCACGCCAAATTTTAGTCCTTCGCGCATTGTCTGGCTTGAAAACGGTGGTGTCTATGCACAGCCAAACTTACGGGGTGGTGGTGAGTATGGCGAGAAGTGGCACGTTGCCGGAACGAAGTTAAACAAGCAGAATGTTTTTGATGACTTCATTGCTGCCGCAGAGTATCTTCAGAAAGAAAAATATACTTCTCCGGAATACCTCGCTATTTCAGGGGGATCCAACGGTGGGCTACTCGTCGGCGCAACAATGACACAACGACCTGATCTTGCCAAGGTAGCATTCCCCGATGTAGGTGTTCTTGACATGCTGCGTTATCATACCTTTACCGCAGGAGCAGGTTGGGCTTATGATTATGGAACGGCAGAAGAATCGAAGGAAATGTTCGAGTACCTGCACAGGTACTCGCCGGTTCATGCGGTGAGGCCGGGTGTTTCTTATCCTGCAACACTTGTAACCACTGCAGATCACGATGATCGTGTAGTACCCGCCCATTCGTTTAAGTTTGCGGCAACTTTGCAAGAGCATCACACAGGCGAGAATCCGGTTTTGATTCGTGTCGATGTTAAATCAGGGCACGGTGCTTCCAATCTTTCCAAGGCTATAGAAAAAATCGCTGATCAATATTCCTTTGCATGGTACAATATGAACGTGTTGCCTCCACTGGCGAAAAAAGAAATGTGACAGGAAACTCCACGGGCTAAAGCCCTAAATTTTAAAATCCAGTTTACCATGAGCTGAAAGCCATGGCAATTGAAGAAAAAGGATCCTATCAGATTGTAATGATTTTTTAAAAAAGAGATTTAGCACAATAACATTTCAGGTTCGCAAATCGAAATCATAAAAACTAATAAAATAGCTGCAGACATTTCACACTATTAATAATAATCCGAAATTTCTATCCCAGATTCTGCCACCCAGACATTTCGTGCTACCAATAGTGATTTATTTCTATCCCATATTTTCAATTGCCGCGAGCTTTAGCTCGTCGGCTTTAAGACTAAGAACACACGGGCTTTAGCCCAACCATTCTTATTTCAATCTCCAAATGAAAATCTCTCTAAGAGTTGAAGCTCATGGAAATTGAAGGAAAAAATTCTATAAGTTTTATTTTTTAAAAACGAATGCGTCGATGATGATTGCTTTTCAACGCTGCATCTTTATTTTTATAAGATGAGTGTAACAATACGAATAGGGCGCAAAGCCGACCTACCACAGGTGATGGACCTTGTAAAGGAACTCGCCCTGTTTGAACGCGCGCCGCATGAAGTCACCAACACAGTTGAACAAATGGAACAGGACGGCTTTGGACCTAATCCGATCTTCGGATTTTTTGTTGCTGAAAACGAAACGGAGATTGTCGGGCTCTCGCTGTATTACTGGCGTTATTCTACGTGGAAAGGAAAACGATTATACCTTGAAGACATAATCGTTACAGAACATGCCAGAGGGAAAGGCATCGGGAAAAACCTTTTTGATCGCACCATGGAACAGGCATTGCACGAGCAATGTTCGGGTATGATGTGGCAGGTACTCGACTGGAATGAACCCGCCATTGAATTCTATAAAAAGTATGGTGCTAGTCTTTCGCAAGAATGGATCAACTGCAGTCTTGAACGGGATCAAATCGAAAAACTAATCCAAAAATAACTACTACACCTCTTCCAGGAGTGTCTGGAAAGCAACGTGTTTATTTGCAAATTTTTTCCGGTGTTCTTCCATAAACCTCGGTGCATAAAGATCAAGGTATTGATTGATGTGTTCAATCCGCGAAGCGAAGTATTGGACACTATAGGAAATTGTACCCTCATCCTCGTCATGCAGAACTTTATAAACCTTGGCATCAGCAAACAAACCGGTCTTCATCACTTCAGGGATGTAGTATTCGTTCATATACTGAAGCCATTCCTGTGCAATATCCTTATCAACACCAAACGTAATATTATAAAGTAGCATCCTGCAAAGGTATCTGTTAATAAAATATAAATCCAGCGCCCGGTAGTTTGTTTACTAATACGGATAAATGTAACTGTATAGAATCAATTATTTCATTACGAAATCTGCCAGGTAGGAAAAATACGTTGTCAACCTTCCATCCTTTGCAATGGTGGCGCGTTCTATGATACCTTCCGAATCACGGATTAACAACGGCCTGAGTATACGGTCGATAAGGTCACGACCGAATTCTTCGGAGGCACTTCGGGGCAATTCACACGGAAGGTTATCAACAGCCATTACGGTAATGAATTTTTCGTCACTGAGTGGATCGATCACATCATCTGAAACAGGATCATAGTCGTAGAGCGGATCAACAATCGTGCTGGCACGTTTTGTACTGGGAACAGATCCGCCGATATCACAGGTAATGTCAGCAATAACTTTAAGTTTAAAGTCCTGAGATAACATATCTTCACGCGTAAAAAGCCGCGGTGCTTCCGGATTCCAGTATGCGCCGGCGAGAAGTATGTCAGCGGTTTTAGTAAAATCAGTAAACACACTGCTGTACCGATCTGGTCTTTGATGAAATTCCTCACGGTTAAAATGTCCGCCTTCTTTTCTTACGTGGTAATCTGCGCTGCTCAGTTGTACATACACCGGTTCATGGTAGGTGCGCGTTTTAAAATCTCCAGGACTCACCTTACGTATGCCTGCACTATCGAGTGTTTCCATCGCGCCTTTTCCAACACGACCGGCACCTGTCAAAACAATTTTAACCGGAGCAAGATTGACCTTACGTAACTCCAGCTTGAGGTCGTTCACATCAAAGCAATCAAAAGCCCGCCGTAGTTTATATAACTTATACCGATTGCCGTAAGCCCACAATGCATTGTACGCGCCTACTATTCCCGCATAACGACCAAATGCTACCAACCGATTCCCTTGGGAATCTTTTAACGCTTCGTAGTCAATCATACGAATCTGCTCTTTCAGGATTTTCTGAAGCAATGATTTATTATAGGATTGTTTTTTAATCGTATGTGAAAAAAACAAATACGTTTTGTCTGGAATCAACAGTGCAGGCGGAACTTCTTTAACCCCCATGAGGATATCACAATCGCTGATGTCTTCTTTTACTTCAATTCCTAAGGCACGGTATTCATCATCTTTAAAACAGCGGACATCGCTTACCTGTCCGACTATGGTAACCTGTGGAAAACGCTGCATGATTTCTTCCGCCTGACGTGGTGTGAAAGGCACACGCTTATCCGGTGGATTTTTTCCTTCGCGAAGTAAACCAATTTTAATCGGCGTTGTCATGGTTCAAAAGTACGGAGAAAGCTAAACATATCTCACAAAGTAGCTCCGAGTTGCGAGCTACGAGCCTCGAGTTTGTTGGGTGGAAGCAGTTTATTGGGTGGTAGCTTATGGGATTTTAGGTGAGCTTCAGGCTGCAAGCTACAGGTTTCAAGTTGTTTTAAGATTTGGACATTGGTTGCTGCAAAAGCAATGAAGGGGAATCGCGGCGGGCCTTCCCATCGCTACCGTCATCCTGATGCGATAACACGTAAGCTTTTGACCCATCAAACTCGAAGCTCGTAGCTCGTAGCTCGAAGCTATTTTTACGATTTAAACTCAATGAGTACCTGACTCTTCTCTACGCTTTGGCCTTTCGTTACCTTCACACTTTTAACTTCTCCTTCGCCTGGAGATTTAATGATGTTTTCCATTTTCATTGCTTCGAGAATCAGAAGCACGTCATTTTGTTTTACTATATCGCCTTCTTTTACTTTCAGGTCGATGATCAATCCTGGCATGGGCGCTTTGATGGAATTTATTTTGTTTGATACACTTGCTTCCAATCCCATCTTTTCCAGTAACAAATCCATTTTGTTTTTCAATTCAACAACATGGATGTTGCCATTTATCTTTACTGTTACCGTTTTCGAAACTTCATCGGTTTTAACAATTTCTGCACGATAGCTTTTGTTGTTATGAACGATATGAAAATGCCCTTCCGATAACCGGACCAGGTCCCAGGATAATAATTTTCCATCAACGTTAAATCCATCGCCCGTGGGATAGATTTCAAATTCCTGGTTATTTACTTTTGCTTTGAACATGCCGTCAGGATTAGATCACATTGGTAAAACTGAAGTGTTTTGCATCAACATAGTCCCATAAATAAACAAAGATTTTTCCTCTATTCAAGAATCTTTTCAATCCGTTTTGCAAAATCCATTTTTTCGCTGTTACCTTTGTGGCGTCTTTGCGAGAGATCAAGAGGACAGTTAGGGGTGCCTTAATATAACGGGCTGAGATCATACCCAATGAACCTGATGCCGGTAATGCGGCCGAAGGGAAGGCAATTCACACGGTGTCGTGTGAAGGTTAAACATAAGCAGTTCATTCCCCTGTGCGCTGCGGGTTTAAACCAAATTAATACAATGTTCAAGTCAATTTTTATGGCAGTAATGATACTGTCGTGTATGCAGCTGCATGCGCAAATGTTTTCCGTTGAAGGATCCGTGAACGACATTCAAAACGGACAACCATTACCGGGAGCTACAATTCAACTGGATAAAACCAGCCAGTACGCGGTGACCGATCAATCGGGGAAGTTCGTTTTCGCGCAGGTAACGCCGGGAACACATACCCTTACCGTTAAGTATGTGGGATTCAAAACAAAATCGGAGGAGATTAATGTTTCTGAGAACATGTCCATTTCCATAGCCCTGGAAGAATCTGTCGAAATGACCGACGAGGTTATCGTATATGCTACACGCGCTACGGAAAAAACGCCTACGACTTATACGAATGTAAATCAGGAAGCCATCGAAAAACAAAATTTCGGTCAGGACTTACCTTTCCTGCTTAACTGGACACCTTCGCTGGTTACCACATCCGACGCTGGTGCAGGCATCGGGTATACCGGTTTACGCATCCGCGGAAGCGACGCCACCAGGATCAATGTTACTATCAATGGTGTTCCCTATAACGATAGTGAATCACAGGGAACATTCTGGGTCAACATTTCGGATATTGCATCATCATCACAAAGTATACAGGTGCAACGCGGTGTTGGTACTTCTACGAATGGTGCAGGTGCTTTCGGCGCAAGTGTAAACCTTCAAACGTCATCGCTAAACGCAGACCCGTATGCCGAAGTTACTGCGGGAGCAGGCTCATTTAATTCACAACGCTATGTGTTAAAAGCAGGCACCGGGCTCATCAATGATCATTGGTCTTTTGATGGACGTGTTTCAAAAATCACTTCCGATGGCTACATCAAACGCGCTACTTCTGATCTCGGGTCTTACTTCCTAAGTGGAGCTTATTATGGCAAGAATACCATCGTGAAGGCGCTTATGTTTGGCGGACACGAAGAGACCTACCAGGCCTGGAATGGTGTGGATGAAGAAACCATCAAATCAGACCGGCGTTTCAATTGGTCTGGGGCTATTTTCAACGAAGATGGAAGCATACGTTACTATGATAATGAAGTTGATCACTACAATCAGAATCATTATCAGTTGCATGTATCCCAAAAATTAAGCACTCACTGGACGGCAAACGTGTCGCTTCACTACACCTATGGTCGCGGATACTATGAACAGTACAAACAGGATGAAGCTTTTGCTGACCTTGGGTTGGCGGATCTTATCGTAGACGAAACAACCATCTCCTCCGGCGATTTCGTAACCAGGAAATGGTTAGACAATCACTTTTATGGTACAACATATTCGCTTCAATATGAAAATGCGCGAACCAGTTTTATCCTCGGTGGGGGATACAACGAATATGCAAACGCAAAACATTTTGGCGAAATTATCTGGGCGCAGTATGCAAGCAATGCTACGTTGAGAGAAAAGTTTTATGACGGTGAAGCCGATAAAAAAGACTTCAACGTGTATGCAAAATTAAATTATGAAATCCTTCCCTCGTTAAACGCTTTCGCGGATGTTCAATACCGGAATGTAAACTATGAAACAGCGGGTATCGATGATAACCAGGCGGAATACGACGTTCGTGATAATTTTAATTTCTTTAATCCCAAAGCAGGGCTCAGCTATACGCTTTCCGCGAATAACGTGCTCTATGGTTCATACGCCGTTGCGCACCGTGAACCCAATCGTACAGATTATCTGGATGGTGAGGAAAAGCCAAGAGCAGAACGCCTCGACAACGTTGAAATTGGCTGGCGAAGAAACACGTCTGCGTATAGCCTTGAGGTGAATTATTACCTCATGAATTACACAGACCAACTGGTGCTCACCGGCGCATTAAATAATGTTGGCAATCCAATTCGCGCCAATGTAGGTAAAAGCTATCGTACCGGTATTGAAGTTTCAGGTGGAATCCAGTTTTCGAAGAACTGGTTTTGGAATGTGAATGCTACTTATAGCATAAATAAAAACAAAGACTACGTTTTACTCGACGAAAATAATGAACCAAGTAAGCACGAAACCACCATTATCTTATCTCCAGATCTAATTGCAGGAAGCCAATTATCATGGACGGGAATTAAAAATCTTCAGGTAAGCCTGATGACAAAATACGTGAGCGAGCAATACCTCGACAATACAGAAAATGAATCGCTTATGCTGGATGCTTATTTTATCAACGACCTGAGATTAAGCTATGGCTTACCACTGAAAGGAATCCGTGGTATTGAAGCAAGTTTATTGCTCAACAATATTTTTGATGTGGATTATATTACGAATGGGTATTCATGGGGTGATACACCGTATTATTATCCGCAGGCTGGACGAAACTTCATGGCCATGATCACATTTAAATTTTAATGACAAAGCTTTCATACGGGTGGTCGATAAATGACCACTCGTGTTTTGAATGCTCAACCAAGCCGCACCTTTTCGAGATTCTTCTTAATAATGGCTTTATCGGCTGAAGAATGGGCAAGCTGCAATGCCGTGTCGAAATGCTTCAGCGCTCTTTCATCATTCACGGAAGAGTATAGATTTCCCAGGAGGGAGTGGTAGAAATGATTATCAGTAAGATTAAGTCTTTCGGCTTCGATGATAGCAGCGTCTTTTCCCGCAACTTTGGATAATGCAAAAATGCGGTTCAAGTCTGCTATAGGTGAATATTCTAACACCAACAGGTTGTTATAAAGTTCGAGGATATTCTGCCACTTCTCTTTCGTGTCCTCTTTCCTGGTATGCCAGCAAGCGATACCGGCTTCAATATGATACTTCGTTAACACACTTCCGGTGGCGGCATTGTTCAAAAAATAATTACCGCGCTCGATTAACTCCTTATTCCAAAGTGTTTCATCCTGCTCATGATACAAAATCATCTCACCTTTGTCATTTGTACGCGCGTCCAAGCGAGAAGCATGAAAGCACATTAGCGCCATCAGTGCATTCACTGCAGGATTGTTTGTTACAGCATTTTGTAAAAGTAGATACGTGAGGCGCATGGCTTCAACGCAAAAGTCTCGACGCAGGGTGGTATTTTGAGAAGTAGAATAATATCCTTCCGAAAATAACAGGTAAAGCGTTGTTAGAACTGTGTCAAGCCTGCTGTTGATTTCATTGATTGACGGCTGGCTAATTTTTACATTGGCTTCCTTCAGTTTTTCCTTGGCTCGGTTTATCCTCTTGTAAATCACTTCGATGTTGGTGAGAAATGCATCAGATATTTCCTGCGCTCCGAAACCGCAGAGGAGATTAAGTGCAAGCGCGATCTGCGATTCAGGAGAAATCACCGGATTGCATACCGCAAAGATCATGGCCAACTGGCTGTCGGAGATATTCTTATACGAAAGGTCAACTTCAATTTCGTGACTGGCTGGTGAGCTGGCTTTTATTTCGGCCGACAATTTTTGTTCAAACAACGTGTGACGCTTCAGGTAATTTTTGGTTTTGTTTTTGGCTACAGTATATAGCCATGCCGTTGGATTTTCAGGGACACCCTGGTGACTCCACGTTTCGGTAGCGGTAAGAAAAGTATCACTCACAATATCTTCTGCCACTTCCACGTGGGCAATACCAAATAAATGGCAAAGTACGGAAACCAGTTTCTGATACTCCGTACGAAACAAGTGAGGTATTAATTCCTTTTCCACCATAGGCATTACAAATTGAAAGACTGCCCTACCGGCAGCCTTTCAATCATTTCATGTTACGCAGTAGCAGCTCTTCGAATTTCTACATTGCCACCCACCTGAAGGATCGGGCACCCATTGGCAATCTCCACAGCATCATCATAGTTAGCAGCACTTACGAAGATCATTCCGCCGATGGATTCTTTAATTTCCGCGTAGGGCCCATCTATAACTTGTTTACCCGCGCGCACAATTTTTCCATCGCGATCCCATCGCTGTAGCGGACGTGACAACTTGTTCTCGGATTTCAGGCGACCAAACCAATCCTGCCATTGTTTGAGATGAGCCTGCATCTCATCGGGTGATTGCTGTTGTTCCTTCGATGCAAAATCTCTGCGAAATATCAATAAGAACTCTTCCATTTGTTTTTATTTTAAAGTTACCATTTTAACCAAATTGCCCAACAGTGTACGATCCCGGTTTCGCATGCGCAAGCGCAATGTTCAACCGATTCCATGTATTGATGTTACACACAGCCAGTGTAAGATCGATCACTTCCTCTTCCGACAGTTGTGCTTTCACGTTGTCAAAAATCTCCTGGGGTACATAATTGGCGTTCACAGCTTCTGCCCATGCCAACGCTGCTCTTTCTCTATCGGTGTAATAAGACGTTTCGCGCCAGGCATTTAAACCATAGAGACGTTGTTCTGTTTCGCCTTGCGCACGAGCATCCTTGGAATGCATGTCAATACAATATGCGCATCCGTTGATCTGTGATATTCTGAGATCAATCAATTCCAGCAATTGTCTTTCAATGGTTGACTTTTTCAGGTAAGCACCCATACCAAATAATGGTTTCAAACCATTCTGACCTTTTTCCATCAAATTAATTCTTTGTTCCATAATGTTTTAATTTATTGTTATGCCCCTATGACAATCCGCATCTGGGATCTGGACAAATCGAAAAAAACTTTTTTGAAAATATTTATCTGGTTGATGTCAATGAAAACTATTTGCACGTCCAGATGATTCTTTGTGTTTGATTTACAAATTTAGGGGAGGTCTAATATGTTATGGAGGCGTTTAAGCCAGACCCCGACTCATGGCTAATCATTTCCCCTCCTCGGAGCCAATATTGTTGGGCTAAAGCCCAAAAGGACTTTAACATACAAATACCACAAGCTGAAAGCTCATGGCAATTGAGGAATGCTATTTCACTTACTTATTGCTGTAATAATCTTATCGGACACTACACTTCATGAAATTCCTCAATTTTTGATCGCTCGTCGTGATGCTCGTTTTTGCCTGCTTTAAAAATCATTCGCAGCGATTGATCAGCGGTGAGATAAGCAACGGCCCAACTATACAATGTTTTGATTTTATTATTATAGCTGACAAGCGAAATCAGATGTATAAAAAGCCAGCTCAGCAGACCCAGCAGCCCACCCAAATGAAGTCGGTGCTTAAAAAGATCGGCTACTGCATACTTGCGACCGATGATCGCCATATCACCGCGATCAAAATAACTAAATGGCTTTAAGGTCTTACGCTTTGCTAATCGGATAAGATTTTTCGCCAGTGTTCGCCCCTGCTGAATCGCGGGCTGCGCAAGCTGCGGGTGGCCATTCGGATACCTGGAATCGCCATGTTGAATACCAATATCTCCAATGGCATACACGTTTTCATATCCCACAACCAGTCCGTACTCATCGGTTGCCATTCTGTTTCCTCTTCCAAGGCTGGTCTTCGCTATACCATTAAATTTGTTGGCCACAACGCCCGCCGCCCAAATAAGCGTTTGCGTTTGAATCGTTTGCCCATTCGACAAATAAACCACATCGTCTTCATAACGTAGCACTTGCGCGTTTAACACAATGTTTACACCTATACGCTTGAGGATTTTATATGCTGCAGTATGTGTTTTGTCACTCATGGCCGTTAGCAAGACCGGCGCTCCATCGATGACATAGACTGATAGTGTTTCATTTTTTAATTCAGGATACTCGCGCTTAATTATTGATTCTTTCATTTCTGCAAGCATACCGGCCACCTCTACACCAGTAGGCCCTCCGCCTGCAATAACCACAGTAAGTTTTTTGCGCCGTTCTGTTAGATCTTTTTCCTGAGATGCACTTTCAAGAACCCGGATGAGTTCGTTACGCAGATGCAGCGCGTCGCCAATACCCTTTAGAGAAGATGCATTTTGCTGAATGTCTCTGTTTCCAAAGAAGTTGGTCTTCGTGCCGGCGGCAAATACAAGAATATCGTAACCAATGCTACCTCCATCATTTAGAAGCACACGTTGGCTCACGGTATCAACCGATTTCACTGTCGCCATTCTAAACCTGATGTCCGTTCCTTGCAGCAATTTTCGGAACGGATAACTAATCGATGCCGGCTCAAGAAAACCTGTTGCCACCTGGTAAAGCAAAGGCGTGAAATAGTTATAGTTGTTTTTGTCTATCAGGGTGATCCGATAATATCGGTTGTTGTGTAGCTCTTTTAAGAAATTTAATCCGGCAAATCCTCCGCCTATCAGAACAATGTGTTGTTTATCTATTCTCCCGTTTTTCATCCTCTTTTGCGTTATTTCCTCAATGACAATTGGGTTTAACGAATTGGACACAAAAAAGAGGATAATTTTAAGAGAATTAGAGGTAAAGTTTGAATTCATTGATATCGTCAATCAACATAATTACACGACCTCGTGACCAAGCTTTCATCATGCTCATTGCTCCTTCAATGCGTTTACCGGATTTGACCGCGCAGCCTTTAGCGATTGAATACCTACGGTTAAAAGAGAGATCACAATAATGGATAACCCTGATTTGACAAAAAGTATAGGCGTAAGTTCCATCCGATAGGCAAACCGTTCCAACCATGCGTGAGCTGCATAGTAACTGAACGGAATCGCTATGACAAACGCGATCACGATCAACAATACATAATGTTTACCAAGGTGTATAACCAACGAACTTTCTTCCGCACCGAGTACTTTTCTAATGCTGATCTCCTTATACTTCTGCGTGGTGCTGTATACCACTAGTCCGAAGAGACCAAGACACGCAACGAAGATGGTAAACGCTGTGAAGAAGGTGAACAAAGTTGCAAGTTTTTGCTCCGATTTATAAAGTTTGTCGAAGTTGTCGTCAATGAAACGGTATTCAAAAGGCCATTCGGAATTAAACTGCTTCCAGGTTTTTTCCAGGTGTGCTATGGTTTCGGGCACATTCTCAGGTTGGATTCTGAACGCGATGGACGAATAAGCAAATGGGAAAATGTGCAATACAACCGGCGACACACTCTCCTTCAAACTATTGAGATGAAAATCCTTTACCACGCCTATAACATGACCTTCTTTTTTCTTTTCTGGATTGTCCCACCGGGGCCATGAAATTTCATGCTGAAGTGCCTCTTTCGGATCTGCATATCCCAGCATCTTCGCAGCACTTTCGCTGATGATAAAAGCGTGCGCGGTATCAGCCGGAAAGTCAGGCGAGAAATCTCGTCCGGCGATTAGTTTTAATCCCATCGTCTTAATGTAATCATGATCAACCAAAAGCAGCGATGTACCCAAATCTTTATTGGTTGCTTTATCAATAATGCCGTCTCCGGCATAGGCCTCGCCGGGAAGGCCATATTCGAGCGAGGCACTGATAACATTTGGATGATTGGAAAACGTATTTTTTACCGCTTCCATGTTGTTACGCATATCTCCGCGGAGCGGTAGTACGATTACATTGTCTTTGTTGAACCCCATGTCCTTCGTTCTTAAAAAGGTATGTTGTTCGGATACAACTAATGCAGCTGTGATGAGAAAAAAAGAAAGTATAAACTGAAGTACCACCAATCCTTTTCTTAACACTGTTTTTCCTGATCTACCTGATTGTTTATTGGATAAGATTTGCGCCGGCTTGTAGCCAGAAATATAAAATGCCGGATACGCTCCTGCGGCCACGCCAATAATCAATGCAAAAATTAGCATCAGGAAGATGATTAGCGGATCAAGAAATATATCAGCAGGTATACTTTTCTCCGAAAAAGTATTAAGCAGCGGAAGCACAAGTTCAGTTAACACGCCGCCGATTATCAAAGCGATAGACGCTACGATGACTGACTCGCTGATAAACTGATAGATGAGTTGTGCCTTCACGGCCCCGACAACTTTCCTTACGCCGACTTCTTTGACTCTGCTGATTGCTCTTGCTGTTGAAAGATTAATGAAGTTGAGAATGGCAATGACAAGAATAAAGATCGCGGTAGCAGAGAGAATATAAACTGTCTGGGCATTACCACGTGTAGCAATATCAAAAGTGTGGTCAGAAGCATAAAGATGAACTTTATCCAACCTTAAAAGATGGGGGATGTAATGGTCTCCGCGTGCATTTGTATCCGTTGATCTATGCCTTTCGACAAGACCTCTTAATTTTTCATCCAGTTTTTGTGCGTCAGTGCCAGGCTTTAGCTTCACGTACGAATGAAGTTGGCTCCATCCCCAGCTTTTCATCCTTTCCGGTATCTCCCTGTTCAACGTTTCCATCGAGAGAAGATAGTTAAGTTGAAGATGGGAGTGCGTTGAAAAATCCGCATACACCGCATCGACAATAAAATGTTCGTTGAAGAATTCGATACTTTGTCCTGCAGCGGGCTTATCACCAAAGTATTTTTTAGCCAGCGTTTGCGAAATTGCAATGCGATTCGGTTCCTTCAGCGCGGTGTTAAGATCGCCCTCCACAAGCTTTAGGCTAAAGAGATTGAATATTGTCGGGTCGGCGTAACCACCCATAATTTCTGTCATCTTCTTGGACCCTACTTCAAACAATGCACTTGAGTTAATGTGCATAATCCGCGTATAGTACTCCACCTCCGGTAGGTCAGATTGCATCGTTGGTGCAACCATCGGCGGAATCATACTCAGCTTCATTACGCGTCCGTCGTCATAAAAATAGTCAGTATAGACCCTGTACTTCAGATCATATTCGGCGACATGCTTATCGAACTTAAGTTCATCATAAACATACAATGCAATGATGAGAAATGACGCAATGCTGATCGCCATTCCACTGATGTTGATCATCGCAAACAATTTGTTTTTCAGAAGGTTTCTGAGACCGATTTTTAAATAGTTTCTAAGCATATCACAATGTCTAAAGTTAATCACTCGAAGAAAGCTTTTGCTAATTGAGTACCAGCTCTCTAATGTATTGATCATTAATCCATTAAGATTATGCCAACCTCGGATACTGTTCCGGAGTGAAACAATTTTGTGTTTCAGTTTGAAACAATATCTTTATTTCGTTATGCAAAAACTGAACGCCAGGATTCTTGTAATCGATGATGATAAAGACGTGCTTACAGCCGCCAGGATTGTGCTTCGACAAAAATTTGAAATAGTTGACACGGAAAACAATCCGGAAAAATTAAGATCGCTTCTGCAAGTAAATCGATACGACGTTATCCTTCTTGATATGAATTACTCTTCCGGAAGAACGTCTGGAACAGAAGGCCTCTACTGGCTGAAGCAGATTCTTTCCCACAATGCTGATCAACGTATAATAATGATAACAGCTTATGGTGATATCAAACTTGCTGTGGATGCGATGAAAGAAGGCGCCGCCGATTTCATTGTTAAACCATGGGACAACGACAAACTTGAAGCAACAGTGTACGCGTCATACCAATACACCTTAACCAGGAAAGAACTGAACCAATTGAAGTCAAAGCAGTCACACTATTCACGAATCGTCAATGCGCCGGAGTCGGAATTAATCGGGCAATCTTCGTTGATGCGGCAATTGATGAATGCTGTTCAGAAGGTCGCTTCTACCGATGCTAATATTTTGTTACTTGGTGAAAACGGTACTGGCAAAGAACTCATTGCAAAGTTTATTCACTTTCATTCATCGCGACGAGACCAACCCTTTATAAAAGTCGACCTCGGTTCCTTATCGGAAAATCTGTTTGAATCAGAAATGTTCGGTCACAAAAAAGGAGCATTCACTGACGCTAAAGCGGAACGAATCGGAAGAATTGAGCTTGCGCACGGAGGCACATTGATGCTTGACGAAGTGGGAAATTTATCCTTGGGTTATCAGGTGAAACTTCTTTCCGTTCTTCAAAACAGAGAAGTCATTCCGCTCGGAAAAAATACGCCAGTTCAGGTTGATATAAGGCTAATTTGCGCGACGAATCTTGACATTCATGAAGCTGTACGTGCAGGTAATTTTCGAGAGGATTTTCTTTATCGGATCAATACCGTCGAAATTACTGTTCCGCCGCTTCGTGACCGTAGTGAAGACATTCCCTTGCTGGCTAACTATTTTCTAAAAATGTATGCGAGCCGATACAGAAAAGAAAATGTAACGATTACGGAAGATGGATTGAACCACCTGCAGAACCACTCGTGGCCAGGAAATGTACGGGAACTACAACACGCGGTTGAACGGGCTGTGATTTTGAGTGATCATCCACGACTGACAAAGCGTGACTTCCTGTTTTCATTAAAAAAGCCTCCATCAAACCGGGAAGAAACATTAAATCTTGATGAGATTGAACGCAAAACCATTTTGAATGCAATTGAAATATTTAACGGCAACATGAGCAAGGTTGCGAAAGAGCTTGGCGTGGGCCGAACTACTTTGTATCGGAAACTTGAAAAGTATGGCCTGGATAAAAAAGATCAACAATGATTTACAAAAATTTCCGCGTAAGCATATTTATCCGTGTTTTAATTATCCTGTTTCTTGCGATGGGTTTTGCTTTTGTGCTCATGACTAAACCTGCGCTTTTTATACCCGTCGCTATTGCTGTTGTTCTTGTTGTAGCCGTGATTAACCTCATTCAGTACATTGAAAAATCGAATCGTGACATGGCGCATTTCCTTTTGTCACTTCGGCAGGGAGCTTTTACTGAATCGTATACTTCAGGAAACCGCGGCAAGGTCCAGGAAGAATTGAGCGGCGCGATGAACGATATTGTGAAGGAATTTGCTCACATCAACGAACAACGTGAACTACACTACCAGTACTTGCAGGCATTAAACGAAAACATTGGTATTGCAATCCTGAGTTTCGACCTTGAAGGAAATCTGATCATGATGAATCCTGCCGCAAAACACTTTCTGCGATATCCAGGGCTCACTTCGGTTCGTGATCTTAGTGCCATTGATAAGCTGTTGCATGATAAGGTTAGTTCGGTAAAGCCGGAGGAACGAGAAGTAATCAAAACGATTATACATGAAGCGGTATACCAACTCGGCATTCAGGTTAAGGAAATCATTTTACAAGGGAAACCTGTGCGGATTGTTCTGGTTCAGAACCTGAACAATGAACTTGAAGAAAAAGAAATTGAAGCCTGGCATACATTAATGCGTGTGCTAACGCACGAGATCATGAACAGCGTAACACCGATCGCTTCACTCACTTCCGCGATGCAATCCATCCTCCATGACCATGATGGTCGCAGGAAAGAAATTACTAATCTCTCAGAGGAAAATATTGACGATATCTTCAGCAGCATTTCCACGATTACTTCGCGGAGTAAAGGACTCCTTCGGTTCGTTTCGAATTATAACGAATACGGAAAGACTATGCAAATCAGCGTTATGGACACAGACGTGGTGGATCTTATCAATACCGTGGTGGATCTTTTTGTTCCTGATCTTGAAAAATACGCTATCGATTTGTCGGTGGAATTTACCGATTCAAAAATACCAGTAAGGGCGGATGCGGCATTGATTGAGCAGGTAATTATCAACTTGCTGAAGAATGCGATGGAAGCTGTTCCGCACGATGGAACCGGCAGAATAAAGATAGCAGTACAGCGGAAGCATACTGGGCGTATAGCCATCACGGTACAAGACAACGGTGCTGGGATCGATCCTGAAATTATCGATACCATTTTTGTTCCTTTTTTCACCACCAAGGAGAATGGAACAGGAATTGGCCTTAGTTTATCCAGACAAATAATGAAACTCCACAACGGAAATATTCAAGTTCATTCGTCACCAGGGACGGGTAGCCGGTTTACAATGGAGTGGAGCTAAGCATTTGAATCTGCGTCGTGCATTTTTCTGTTTTTGATTTTTACTTTTGAAATGAAACACGCCGAATGTTTGTCTCAACCGCGTGAGGGATGGAGGCATTTGTTTGAGCCCGAAATGGAAAGTGGGTTGAATGGCGAGTGCCGACAGCCCGACCCGAGGTACGAGGGGCACGCCCAGGCACGCATTTATTATCTCATATCGGTGTATTACATTTCTCTCACCGCCCGTCACCTACCGGCAAGATCACGTGAAAAGTTGCGCCTTGTCCCGGGGCAGATTCAGCATAGATAAGACCGTTATGGTTTTCACAGATCTTTTTGCAGAGGGCAAGTCCGATACCCGTACCTTCATATTCATTCTTTGCATGAAGCCTTTGAAAAATGTCAAAGATTTGTTTGGCATTGTTCTGATTGAAGCCGATGCCATTATCGATGAACAAAAGATGATAATAACGCCGATGAGCATCGAGTGATTTATGTAAGGATATTTCATCAGCTTCCAAAGGTGACATCCTGATTTCGATATGAGGTTGTCGATCAGGTGTAAACTTTAATGCATTCGAAATCAAATTGCTGAACAACTGACGAATCTGAACCGGAATGCCATAAATTACAGGAAGATCATCGCTTTCAATCACAGCTTTCTTTTCTTCAACAAAAAGTTCAAAATCACTCTTGATGGATTCAAGAATTTCATTCAGATCGATAGGTGCATGTTCCTGTTTTGTTTTTGACACCTGAGAGAAGGCTAACACATCGCGGATCAACGTTAACATTCTCGAAGAAGAATTTTCTATTTTACTGAGATAACTTTCCGAACGGAAGTCCAGGACACCCACACTCTTCCGCAGCATTTCAGCAAACGTATTGATCTTCCTGGCTGGTTCCTGAAGATCGTGTGAAGCAATGTATGCAAACTGCGCAAGCTCTGCATTTGATTTTTGTAAATCGCGTGTCCTGTCGGCGACAACCTCTTCTATTTTTTGACGTGCCACAACCTGTGGTGATACATCAATCGTAATGGCGAGCACACCCAATATGGTACCGTCAGCATCGCGGTAAGGTTCGTAGACAAAATTCTGAAACACCGTTTCCTGTTTCCCATTTCTCATCAGCGTAACTGGACGTTCATTTGCGTAAAACGGCTCACCATTGGAATAGACATTTGCCATAATTTCTTCGAGTCCCTGTCCGCGTGCATCGGGAAGCCCATCGAAGACAGGTCTGTTCATTACTTCTTTCGGCGTCTTTCCCCAAAGCTCGATCATCATATCGTTGGCGACTTCAACAACATGTTCAGGCCCGATGAGTATACACATCGCAACAGGAGCTTGTTTTACCATGTTGCGAAAATTTTGTTCACTACGTTCAACTTTTTGTTTGGCTACAACGAGATCGGTTACATCAGCCGCTGTGTTCATTACGCCATACACTTTCCCTTCCGAATCAAACAAAGGGGTAAAGCTATAATTGAAATAAAACGCACGCAAAGTTCCATCCACCATCAGATCCACCCGTTGATTACGAGCATGAAAAGGATTACCTGTCATGAAAACCTGATCAAGCTTAGCATAGATCTGTTGGTTTTCAAGTTCGGGCAAGATCTCGTGATATGTTTTGCCAATTACATCCGGGCCTTTTCCCCATGCATCAATAATCGATTGATTCAACATTTCAATCCGCATTTCCCTTCCTACATACACACCAATTGGAAACGGCGCGCTTTCTATGAGCGCACGGATCTGACTTTCTCTTTGTTCTAATTTTTTTTGTGCTATTACCTCTTCTGTAACATCTACCGCCACCGCCATAACACCAGAGATCGAATTATCAGTTTCGCGCAGTGCTTCATAAACAAAATGGATGTAAGCTGTCTCTGTGCTTTCACCACGATATAACGTGACGGGCGCTCCATAGGCGGTATATGTTTCACCCGTTGTGAACACGCTGTCTAATAAAGCCTGGAATCCTTCAAACTTAGCATCAACCAGGGTATCAAAAATTGGTTTATGCAGCATTACATCAGCTGGTTTTCCCCACATGTTAAACATGCGGTCATTGGCTATCTCAACAACATGATCAGCACCTTTTAATATGCACATGGCCACCGGGGCCTGAAGAATCATATTTCGCAAATTCTCTTCGCTTAACCGCAATTTTTCCTGCGTCCGAAGCTGCTCTTTCTGGAGGAAAACCTTTTGCGTGGTTTCATGGCAAACGACCAACACACCTGCGACCTCTCCGTTATCTCCAAGCACAGCGCTGTAGCTAAACGTCCAGTAAACATCTTCAATTTTGCCATTTCTGAAAATCGGGATTAATTGATCTTCGGAAAAAAATGACTTTTTCGTTTCTTTAACCTGTTTGATTAGTGGATAAATAATATCCCATATCTCGGGCCAGCATTCAATCCCATTTTGACCTAAAGCATGCGGGTGTTTTCCATTATCTCCTAAACTTGGACGATAGCCATCGTTGTAAAACTGAACCATATCGTCACCCCACCACAAAAACATGGGGAAGTCAGAAAGCAGCAGAATACTTACCACAGTTCTCAAACTTTGTGGCCAGGTTTCCGGAGCCCCTACACTCGTCTTAGACCAGTCGAACGCGCGCGTTAATTCAGCCATTTCGCCGCCTCCCTCAAGAAAAGGGTAGGATATCATTTTCTGCGTTGTGTCTTGCATTGTCATCATGTCTTTATCTGGAAATCATTAAGGATTTCACAAAGCATCGTTTCCCATTCTGAATACTTATCTGGTTTTGTAATAAATTGTCTTGCCCCTAACTCCAGGACGGACGCTTTTGTATCTTGATCAGCACTGGTCGATAGCACGGTAACCGGAATACTACAGAGTCTTGTATGTCGATTTACCTCTTTCAAAAACTGGCGCCCGTTCATTAAGGGCATGTTAAGATCGAGAAAAATCACATCCGGAGAAACTTCTCCCGAAAGCAGTTTATCGAGCGCAACCTGACCGTTTCCGGCAGTAATGCATATAATTTTTGGAAAGAGACTCCCGAGCACAGTGCAGAAAATTTCCTGATCATCTGTGTCATCATCTATTAAAAAACATGTAAAGGTATTCACTGACGAAGTGTACTTGTTTGATCCAGTAAGGTAAGACAAATTCAGATTAAAATGTTGGCACTAAAATTTATGGGAGGGGAAAATTTAAAAAATTTAATGATTGACGTTGTTACTGGTTCAGAGGAGTTGCTTAAAACATCTTTGTGTGGGAAGGGGTATGCTATCCGCGCAAATCCCCCTGCCAGACCAAAGATAATGTTATGCGACAACACAAGTATGCTGAAGGATGGGGTGGGTGTGAGATTCTTACTTGGATGGGTTACATTAGTTTGTTTTATTTTTCTACATGGGAGTGATTTTCCTGAAGAGTATGGATGAAATTTTAAATCTTCTTTTACCGTTGTTGACAGTTCTACTTGAGCGTTTTGAAAACTTGTAAATAACCTTCCCGAACAAATTAGCTCCGGCGTTTTTAAAATTTTCGAATAAAAATTATGGAAAGAGGCGGCCTCGTGCATCTGTTCTTAAAATTACAATGAGAACCGCTACATTCATCTGTTTCCTGCTCTCTGTCACCACTTTCGCGCAAGGTCCGAAAGAAAGAGAATTAAAAACTACCATAAACGAAGTCACCGTGTTCCTCGATGGCGCGCAGATATTCGAAACGGGATCGGTAAGTATACCCATCGGAAAAAATAAGATCCGAATTAAAAACCTGTCTCCCTATATCGACGAAAAGAGTGTGCAGGTAAAAGCCACCGGAGATTTTACCATCCTCTCGGTAAACCACCGCCATAATTACATCAGTGCCTTGAAGAAAGACCAGTCTCTCGATAGCCTGCGACAGGCAAAAGAAACACTTCAGGCGAAAATTGCCGAAGAGTTGTCCCGGCTCGATGTGCTGAAGGAAAAACTAAATCTGATGAATGAAAACAGGAACCTTGGCGGAATAAACAATGGTGCAACCCTCACGCAGTTAAAACAAGCCATGGATTTTTATGACGCTGAGATCACTAAAATTAAACAGGAAGAGATTCGTATTAACAACCAGATAAAAATTTACGGCGAACGCGAACAAAGTATTGATCAGCAATTAAAAGAAGAAAATGACAGAAAGGTTCTTCCCACGGGTGAGATCGAAATTCTAGTTTCGGCAGCGCAAACCGTGACCGGTAAATTTTCAGTTTCATACCTCGTGGCGAACGCAGGATGGTTCCCCAAGTACGATGTACGGGTACAGGATATTAACAGTCCGTTGCAGCTGACTTATAAAGCAGAAGTTTTTCAAAACACCGGTGTTGACTGGAAAAATGTAAAGCTTCGTTTCTCCAACGGAACGCCTAATCAAAGCGGATTGATTCCCGAGCTGAGACAATGGAATTTATCGTATGCCAGAAATACGATTTATGATAAGTCAACGTACGCGCTGGCGAGTCGCGTTCAGGGCACTGTGAAAGGCCGTGTTTTTGACGACGCGGGCAACCCGGTGCCTGGTGTAAATGTAATCGTGAAGGGCACCACACTCGGCACCGTAACTGACGCGAATGGAAATTACTCGCTCACGCTTCCGCGTGATGGTTCTGTACTGGTGTTTTCGTTCATCGGCTATGCTACACAAGAACGTGAAGCCAACAGTGCATATATGGATGTAAACCTTAATATGGATGTCGCGCAGCTGAACGAAGTAGTCGTTACCGGTTACGCATCAGCGCAACGGTTGTCGATTCGGGGTGTCAGGTCAGTGGTGCCGGAGGCGAAGCAAATCGTAACCACGTTTGTTGAAAATCAAACCACGGTAGAGATTGAAGTGGCGGAGCCGTACTCCATCAAATCAGATGGCGAAAAGTTGCTGGTAGACCTGAAGTTGTACGACATCCCCGCTTCTTATGAATACTATGCCGTGCCGAAACTCGACAAAGATGCTTTTCTCGTAGCACAAATTGTAGACTGGGATCAGTATAGTCTGCTCGAAGGCGAGGCCAATCTCTATTTTGAAGATGCGTTTATCGGGCGTTCCATCCTCAATGCAAAATCACTCACAGATACGCTGAAGATCTCGCTTGGCCGCGACAAAAGTATTGTCATCGACAGGGCGAAGATCGATGAGTTCTCCAAAACAAAAACCATTGGCACCAACAAAACTGACACGCGAGGTTTTAAGATCACCGTGCGCAATCGTAAATCACAACCCATCCGGCTAAACCTTTACGATCAGCTTCCGGTGTCTGTGGTAAGCGACATCACCATTACCCCCGAAACGTTATCCGGCGCACAATTAGAACCCACCACCGGCAAAGTGAGCTGGACGTTTACGGTCGAGCCCCAGAAGCAGAAAGAGGTGATTCTGAAATATGAAGTGAAGTATCCGAGGAGGGAGAATGTGGTGTTGGAGTGAGAGGGCAAATTCGGACAACTGCGATTAATCTTGACTTAACAAAGTGTTCAAAAATAGATCCGCTCCATGCGAAATTCTGCTGCTAAGGCTAAGTTTAAAGCGTAAAGCATAGTCCATTTTACTCATGGTGAGAACTATTTTTAAGGTAAACAAAATAGATTCGTGCATTCCATTCTTTGAGTTTATGAAAAATGTCATGTCATTCTTCTCATCGGGTACTTAAACTGAAAACCAGAAACTTTTTCCATTTAAAAAACCACAGGAAGAAATACTTTCGATCGTAAAAGAAGGGCTAAAGCCTTCAAAGTTTGTCAAGAATCTATAATTGAAGTCTTTTGGGAAACCATTAGAGTTAAATTTGTCTTAAATTCACAAATTCCATCCACACTCAATCTGTTGATCACGAGGGGCTGGAATTGCTTTTAAAACGCTTGAGATGACAAACAACTATATTTCCACCTGGATGGTCAGGGCTGGTGAAGGGGCATACCTCGCCGAAGAATTTGAAAAGGAAAAGATCGTCTCGATCGGCTGGAAACATCTCGGTGACCTTTCGAATGTAGGAGACATTGAAACGTTGAGAACTCTGTACCGCAAAACCTACCCCGATCATAAATCTGGAAAAATGGTACTCACTGCAGGGCAAATATTTCGGTTTAAGAACGAGTTTAAAGTTGGTGATTATGTTGTTACGTATAATGCCCAGGAGCGTAAGTATCTGCTCGGTACTATCGAGTCAGATTATCACTACGTTCCGAAAAATACAGAGCACCCAAATCAGAGAAAGGTTAGGTGGTTAAAGAAAATTGATCGCGATGGGTTGTCAACAGCAACAAAAAATTCACTTGGATCAATAATGACAATATTTCAAATAGATGCTGATGTATTAGATGAACTTAATGGCACTGCGCGCGCAATGCCTCCTGAGAACACGGCAATTACTGAACAGCAAAATGAAACCTTAGATACGATTAAGGAAGAGATTGAAGAAAAAGCCCATGAATTTATCAAAGACAAAATTCAGGAACTTAATTGGGAGCAACTTCAAGAGCTTGTCGCGGGTGTCCTTCGCGGAATGGGTTACAAAACTATAGTTAGTCAACGTGGTCCTGACCGGGGCAAAGATATAGTTGCTTCACCAGACGGACTTGGCCTGGAGGACCCCAAAATAAAAGTTGAAGTGAAACATCGCGAGCAGGCTATGGGCTCTGCCGAAATAAGGAGCTTTCTTGGCGGTTTACGCCCAGGCGAAAAGGGTCTTTATGTGTCGACAGGTGGATTTACTAAGGAAGCTCACTACGAAGCTGAAAGAGCAAATGTCCCGTTAACACTGATTGATTCTGATACCATTGTGACATTAGTCGTTCAGAACTATGATCAATTTGATGCGGACGCAAGGGCGCTACTGCCATTGAGAAAAATTTACTGGCCGATATGACAAAAAGCTAATCAGCTTTAAAAGCACTCTCCGGCACAATTTTCTTTTCTATCCCAGGCCCTTCAAACAAAAGTGTCAGATCTTTTCCTCCACCGCCATCGAAATACCGGAGAAGAAATGGATGCAGGCCTTTTCTTAGTGCAATCTGTCCGCTTTTTTCAACATTGCCATGAAAGCCATCATGGTTTATAACCATACGTTCGCCGATCTGTAGGGTGCTTCCATCGTCGGATGATAAGTAGAAAGTATAAATGCCGTCGGAATGGACTTCGATTAGTCCGCTATAGGTGAGTGCGAATCTATTTGAATTCGTCTGAGAAGGAAACATGATTTGGGTTACGTGTGTTTCATGCTTTAAATCTTTTTCTGAAATTTCTGATACGGAGCTATACTCGCCTTCGTAGTAACGACAATGGAGTCCGCTTTTTGTTTTTTCGACTGCAACAGCTTCTTGATAGGATTGTTTTTCGTAACGGATGGTGTACCGGTTTCCTGGTCTTCCTTTATGGCCAAGCGTTAACAGCTTAAGTGTTAGCGATGAGTCTGTGACCAACCGTTTGGTGTACCTCTGTGATTCCATTGTTGGTTCTGAGCCATCGGTCGTGTAATGTACTGCTGTTATTCCGGCGGGATTGTATAATGCGATTGTTGTGCTGTCAATAAAAACATTGTGCTCTTTTATGCCCGTAATATCCGGAAGGCGATAATGGATGTTCATGGTATCCAGTCTTGCATAGTGAGAAGCGATGCGGTTGCTGAAGTCGTTCCAGTCTTTGGTTTTACGCCATGCGTTCTCTGCCAATGCAATCATGCGAGGCATGGTCATGTAGTCGAGTCGCGAAACTGTGGGAATCCATTCTGTCCAGATATTGGCTTGCATACCAATGACAGCGTTGCCCTTGTTCAATCCTGCGATAGGATCGTATTCATAGACGCGTTGCAGCGTTGTGTGATCGGGTTCGTAATCAAAATAGTGATGCGATACCGGACTCATGATCAACTCATGACCTCGAGACACTGCCTGCTGTGGTGCATCTTTAACCCAGGCTCTCCAATTCATTACTGTTATTGAGGTATCGGCGAGGCCGCTGTCAACAAGTTCATCCCATCCAATGGTTCTTTTTCCCAACGACTTTACAATAGCGTTAACACGGTTTACAAAATAGCCATGCAATTCCTTTGTAGTTGTGTATCCCTTTTCCTTCATAAGCGTTTGGCAGGTAGGAGACTTCAACCAGGAAGATTCGTCTACTTCATCAGCACCGATGTGAATAAATTCACCTGGAAAAATTTCAGCCACTTCTTTCAAAACATTTTCTACAAAAGCATACGTTGGCTCTTCACACGGACACAAAGGAATGGTGAAGAGTTTCCCCCAGCCACTTTTATCAACACAGGTGAGTTCGGGATTGGAAAGAATAGCCGCGTTCATATGTCCGGGCATGTCAATTTCCGGCACGATGGCAACATGCCTTTCGCTTGCATATTTAATCACCGCTTTCATTTCTTCCTGCGTATAAAAACCGCCATACATTTTCTTTCCGTCTTTCACCTGGAAGAATTCTTCAGGAAGTAAAAAATCCGGATTGGTCTTCGCGCGTTCAATACAAACAGAATCCTGGTTATTCAAAGTTCTCCATGCGCCTTTATCTGTCAACTCGGGATATTGCTTAATCTGCAGGCGCCATCCCTGGTCATCGGTTAAATGCAGGTGTAGTTTATTGAATTTATATAAGGCAAGTCTGTCGATAAACGTTTTAAGAAATTCTACGGAAAAAAAGTGTCGCGAAACATCAAGGTGCATACCGCGCCATGCATATTGAGGTTCATCTTCAATTTCAAGGACAGGGAGTTGCCAGCCTGATGTAGCGTTGTTTTTGTTCTCAATACCAGGGGGCAGAAGTTGCCGAAGGGTTTGAACACCATGGAACATACCGGCTGCCATCGCCGCTGAAATTCTTACCTCGTTCTCAGTGATTTTAAGCGAATAGCCTTCTTCACTTCCCGTGTCATTCTGCTGAAGAATAATTTTTTGTCCGGTGGTATTTCCTGAAGTGGCTACGGATAACTCAAATGTAGATGCTGCCGATATCATTTCTTTTAGATACCGTGCTACTTCCTTAATGTGGTCGTCTCCTATGCTTTCAATCATAGTTTCTGCGTTGATCATAAACGATCCACCTTTCGCTTCAACTTTAAGAGGCAGGGGGATGATGGCGACTTCATTGTTATTTGATATTGTTTTTTCACTGTTACAGGAGGTCAACATAACGATGCTGACCGAAGCAGCTAATAGTACGGAAAGTGAAATCTTCATAAAACAAAAATGGTTCTCTTGCGATAAGTACGTATTAATAGATTGCTACATTAGAAAGCAGCGGACATGCTTTGGATGCTGTGATGTTGATGCGGACTTTATGGGTTAATACAGGCTCTATCTTAACGATTCGTTTGTATCCCACTGTGGTTTCTGCTGCAACACGTTGCCACTCGTTGTCTTTCCATATCTCAACATTAAATGATTTAATCCGTTGGCCCAGCTTGATATACTCTTGAAGCAGTACATACTTCACCGGCTTCTGCGCGCCGAGGTTTACCACCAGGCTACCGGTTGTAACTTCATCGTCGGTAGTCCAGTATGTTTCTTTGTCGCCATCAGTGACATTCGTCGGCGAGTATGTTTCTGACGATCCGCGATAACTATCGGCTTCGACTTTTGCATCCCTGGCAAGGTTGTTACTGAACGCAGCATCCAGCATCCCGCGAAATCCCGCCAAAGACTTTACGTCATTTTCATGAAATACACCGCGTTGATCAGGGGGAACATTGAGCAGAAGTGTTGAACCACGTCCTACGGAAGTCAGGTAGATGTCAAACAGTTTCCGGGGTGTTTTTACAAGGGAATCTTCTTTCGCATGGTAAAACCAACCCGGCCTAATAGATGTATCCACTTCACCCGGTATCCAGTGTGTTCCATTTTCAGAACCGGTATTGAGAAGCTTTTCTATTCCGGGCTTTCCTGCGTATAGCGTATCCGGTGTAATGTTGTTCCAGTTCGTTTCACCCATCACACCGGTTTCATTTCCAACCCATCTCACACCGGGACCACTATCGCTGAAGAAAATAACATCCGGCTGAATAGATTGCACCATTTGTAATGTTGAAGGCCAATCGTAATACGTTGCGCCGTTGATCTTTCGTTTCTCATTAGCGCCGCCGTAGTATCCGTCACCGCCATTGGCACCGTCGAACCACATTTCAAACACAGGACCATAAGCGGTAAACAATTCCTTTAGCTGATTTCGGTAGTATTCAATGTATGATGGTTCTCCATAGTCAGCGCGATTCCTATCCCAGGGTGAAAGGTAAATCCCAAAACGCAGTCCATACTTTTTACACGCGTCCGATACTTCTTTCACGATATCACCTTGTCCGTTTTTGTACGGAGAATTTTTGATGGAGTGCTCGGTGTACTTCGTCGGCCAAAGGCAAAACCCGTCGTGATGCTTCGCGGTAAGGATGACACATTTGAATCCGGTATCTTTCAACATGCTGATCCATTGATCAACGTCGACGTTAACCGGATTAAAAAGTGCGGGACTTTCATCGCCATATCCCCATTCTTTATCTGTAAAAGTGTTAATCGTGAAGTGGATGAATGCGCTTAGCTCCATCTCATGCCACTGCATTTGTTGGTCTGTTGGTACGGGAAGTACCGGAGAAGGTGGTGCTACTTTCGACGACTGCACGCTACACGCAGGTTGCAATGCAGCTGCCAACACGATACCAATAAATATTTTTTTTATAATCCGAATTTTCATTGTGATTTAGAAATGGTTAATGTTTTTGATTTTTCCCCTTCATAAACAGAGGCCTTGTCATCGTTCCTCGAAACGACGATCTTAGCAGACCCATTGTTGGATTTTAGTAACGCGATGTCGCGGACATCACCGATGATCGACAGTGGATGATCGTTTTTGTATTCGGTCACCTTACCATTTTTGAACTTCAGGAGTACACCCATCGATGCATCGCTCCTACCCAGTTGAACGCGATATGGATAAAAGTTTCCGGCAGCCAGAACTTCATTGGCTTCGTCGTTATCCACGTCAGTGAAAACAAATCCCCGGATGGAGGAGATCTGTGCCATCGCGGGCAATGCCCTCATCGTGAATTTTCCTGATCCCGTATTTTCAAGCCACACGGACTCCAGCGTATTTGCTTTTAGCACAAGCGACTTGGCAAGTTGTTCTTCTCCAACAATATCAGCAATGGTGGCGTCAGCGTAAAGTGCGTAGCTGGTAAATCGCTTTCGCAATGATGGCTCCTGTTCGAGAAGCTCATCCCTGGAGGGCAGGGGATAACTCTTGTCGCCGTAGAAATAACAGAGCACGGATTCAAAACTCGCATCGTTGTTGATGTCCTGAGCGAACATGGTTACCGGCTTATCTGCCGATGCTTTCATCTGCATATTACGGCCTGCGTTGCCGACAAGAAGGTCAACATCACCATCTTCATCGACGTCACCCGCAAAAACTGTCGACCACCAACCATGCGTATCTGCCAGCCCGAGATCAGTTGTTATCTCTGTGAATCCGGTTCCGTTGTTATTCTGAAAAACGCGCAAGGGCATCCAATCGCCAACCATTACGAGATCTTCCCAGGTATCGTTATTGACATCAACCCATACGGCACTGGTCACCATGCCAGCCTTGACCAGTGGTTCAGCATACTGCTTTGTCACGTCGGCGAAAGATATCCTTCCATCTTTTGTATCATTGCGCAGGATTACGCTTTTAGGAGAAGCCGGGTACAATCCCGCCACCATTCGGTTACCCACGAAGAGATCTGTATCACCGTCTTTGTCAAAGTCATGTGCTACGGCGCAGCTTCCACTGGCGGTTTCGCTTTCCAGCGCATAGGGTATGCGTTGAAAATTTCCCTTTCCATCGCCTTTGTATAACCGGTCCTGGTAAAGCGGATCACCAAGCACAAACTCACTGCCTCCGCTTACCACATACAAGTCCGCGTTTTTATCACCATCTGCATCGAAGAAGGTCGCATCCATATCCTCATGATATTGATCAGCTTCCCATGGTTGTGTGGCGGCCTCATAGAATGTACCATCGTCGTTGCCGAGGAAAAGTTTGGCTGCAGTGCCACTAGCGCCGCCGAAAAACACATCGTCATTACCATCGTTGTTAACATCACCGGTTGCGAGTTTACCTCCCAGTCGTGATAGCTGATACGGCAGAAGCTTCTGATGTTTGAAGTCGACGTAATCATTTTCCTTGTGCGTGAATGTGATGCCCGATTTATCGGTAACCTCTGTTAGAAATTGTGCTTTAAGTTCAACACCTGTGTCTCCGGCAGGAATCGAATTTACTTGATCAATCACAACTGTTTCGTTTGCCGCCACGTCGTTAACGACGGACACCGACCGGTCTGGCCAAATCACACGAATTGTGTTTACCTTTTCAGCGTTGCCTATGCCTACCGTGATAACAGGTTCTACAGATGACTGATATCCACGCGTATAGTAAACTTCCTGCGTTAGTTCGGCATCGCCTGCCGAAACGATCACTTTCGATCCGAGCCCTTGCGTATTAGGCTGCTTTCCTTGAAGTCGAATTTTAACGAAATGGTTTCCTTGAATTCTATCCTGATGATTTTGCAAGATGGTTACCTCATCGTTTAGATTTCCGATCACAAGATCGTAGTCACCATCGTTGTCGAGATCGCCATATACAGCAGCATTTGAAATTGCCTGCACATCCATTCCCCATTGTGCAGAAGCGTTTGAGAAGTGAATGCCATCTTCATTTTTGAAAATGTAGTTGGTTAGTTTTGTTGTGGGGATTTTTTGAATCGCTGCGAGCAGATCGACACGACGATTTTCGTCATTTGCTTTTTGTACTTCCTGGTGTATGGTGTACTTCTGGAAATCGAGGCTGGTATAATCCCGCAAATAGCCATTGGTGATAAAGAGGTCCTTCAATCCATCGTTATCAAAGTCTGCAAACAACGGAGCCCAGCTCCAATCTGTTGCAGACACGCCAGACATCTGGGCAATTTCACTAAAACGCGGCAGTGTGTCATTGGCATATCCCCTGTTAAGCTGAAGGGTATTGCGCATGTATTGATGATGATAACCACTGTCAACAAAGATGGAATGCTTATCATATTCATCACCACCCTTTAAAAGCTTTTGCCTGTGGTTATCTTCCGGAAGCATATCAGCCACAAAAATTTCCGGCAGGCCATCGTTGTTTACATCGGCAATGTCAGATCCCATTCCAAACTTTGACAGGTGTCCGAAAAGTTTGTGAGAGACCTCTGAGAATGTTCCGTTGCGGTTGTTGATGTAACAAAAGTCCTGTTCGTCGTAATCATTGGTGACATAGATGTCAGGCCAACCATCAGCGTTCAAATCTGCGATAGAAGCACTCAATCCGAAATTCAATCCGCTGCCATGGATGCCAGCCAACTCACTTACTTCACTGAATACCCCGTTGTCATTGCGATAGAGCTTATTGCCAAAATAAGGGTGCCGCAAATTCCTAAGCTTCTTAACATTAAAGGTAGACCTGTAGAACATGTTTGCGTGATTAAGCAGAAACATGTCGAGATCATTGTCAAGGTCATAATCCAGGAAATACGCCTGCGTTGAAAAAGTCCCTATTGCGTCAAGTCCGAATTCCTTCGCGCTTTCTACGAAGGCAGGTACTTCACCGGGTTTACATTTCTGGTTGATAAAAAGCTGGTTCGCTCTTTTTGGATGATCTGAAATTACCGGTTTGTTGAAGCCTTCCTGTGGCGCATTTCCCGAATAGCACTGGTATATATCGAGCCAACCATCTCCGTTAATATCCACGAAAGTAACGCCGGTCTTCCAATCGCTTCGTCCTGCTACGTGAGCTTGTTGTGTAATGTCTTCAAACTTCCATTCTCCTTTGTTTAGGAATAATTTGTTTGGCACGGTGTTTCCCGAAAAATAAAGATCAGATAATCCGTCGTTATTGAGATCCCCTACAGCAATACCGCCACCATTGTACGTGTATTCATACGTAAGAATATTATTCTCCTTCGTTTCGACGATTTCATTTCTGTATGAAATGTCTGTATGAGACGCGTTCATCACTTCGAATCGGGGCTTCTCCGAACATTGAAACATCAGCAGCATACCTGCCGCGAAGGTGAATATTTTCGTAAAGCTGAAACTTGAATAATGCATGATATTGGATTAGAAAGAAGGAGGCGTCGTGCCTCCTTCAACTTACTCATTAATCATTGAAAACCCGTGCAGTGTGATTCTTTTTAATTTCCATAAAGATCATTCTGCGTAAGCGTATTATGACTTCTTTCTATTTCAGTTTGCGGAATAGGAAGCAGATACATCCGATCATGCCATACCCGCGTATCGTCAGCAACTCTGCTATAGTCGTATTCCATGGTGTTCCCATCTTTATAAATGGTGACCCCCATAGCAGGTTGACCAATCGTTTCCGGTCCGATTTGCCACCGCCTGATATCGAAGAACCGATGGTCTTCAAGTACAAGTTCGACACGTCTTTCGACCCGGTATTTTTCGAGCAATTCTACACCTGACTCCATAACAACGGGCATGCCTACACGTCCGCGGAGGACGTCAAGTGCAGTGCGGGCTTCCTCATCATTTCCGAGCGCTATTTCAGCTTCTGCATAGTTGAGATAGAATTCTCCAAGTCGGAAAATGATCCACGGTCCTTTGTTTCCGGCATCCCAGTTCACAGCTTCCTGCGTCCATTTTCTGAACGTATAGCCTGTACGTGATGCATTGTGTCTTGAGATAGGAGAACTCGGTGAATCTTTTCCTGCTTTATCGGGATTTGCCGGCTCAGCTTTATCTACCCATGGATCGTAGGTGCCGCTTTTAAACGGTGCCCCGTTGTACAGGATAGATTCGTAAAACCGAGGATCCCTGTCGACGTAAGGGTTCTGAGGATCATACGAAGGTTCGTCGGCAGGTAGCTCTCCCGTTGTAAGTTCGTACGAATCAACAAGATCCTGTGTTGGCGTTGTATTCGACCATCCTCCTTCGCTGTTGGGAAACAGCCACACATTAATGCCCCAGCCCTGATCATTCACAGCTGTAAAGTATCTCGCCCAGATCACCTCATCTTCATTTTCACCACGAAACATTTCACCATATTGGGTTGCATTGTCTACCAGGTTGTATTGGGGCAAATCCATCACGGCTTTGTTCGCATCTCTGGCCGCGGTCCATTTGCTCTGATCGTTTGAGGGGTTAAACAACGGACTGGCCAGGTAAAGCAGCGTGCGCGCTTTCAGTGCCATCGCTGCTTCTTTCGAGGCACGGCCTTGCTGATAGCCGGGATCTGTCGAACTGTTCAGTTGGGCAATTGCGAGATCGCATTCCGACACGATAAACGCACCGA
>DASPIZ010000107.1:0-33135 GCA_035628875.1 Ohtaekwangia sp.
GAGGTTGGAAGTTTGATGTTTGAGGTTTGAGAAGACTTTGGAATGTTCATTCATGCTTGGAGTTAGACTTTGCGTAACTCAGCGGCTTCGCGATTGCGGTGAAAATTCATGGTTTAGAGCTCAACGTTCATGGTTTAAAGTTGGAGTCCTGTTAACGAAGGGTTTACGGAAACTGTTTGAGGTTGGAAGTTTGATGTTTGAGATTGGGGTTGCGAAAACTTTCGGATTGGCAAAACACCTCAAAGCATATCGACAAACACATAATTTATTGCCCAACAAACTCGAGGCTCGAAGCTCAGGGCTCGAGGCTCTTTCAAAACACGTAAATTGTCGAAATCAACTTGCAGCCTGCAACCTTCAGCTTGAAGCTCATCGAAAAGCGTATCGATTACAAAAAACTACGCCTACAATGCATGGATTTCCATGATTCGCTTTTCAAATTCCTCATTGGGAATAAGCGACTTGCTTTTTACCCGAGCTTTATAATTATAAATTGTGTTAATGGAGTAGTCGAGAATCTTTGCGATTTTTTCACTGTCGTGGATACCCATCCTGATCAAGGCGAAGATACGCAATTCAGTATTGAGCAATTGCCCTTCTTTCAAAACAACCCGGTCTTCTTCCTTAAAATAAGAATTGTAAACGTTAACAAAATCAGGAAAAAGTTTAAGGAACACCACGTCGAAGCTATGGTATAGTTCTTCACGTTCTTTTTTCGGATTGATGTTGTTGACAATGAATTTGATGTCGTCGATTTTTTTTGTCATCAATTTCATTTCGATTGATTTCTTAAAAGCTTCGATCTTGCTGAGATATTCTGAATTGATATTAAAATAATAACCAATGTATTCTTCCTTGATCTTGTTGGCCTCCTGAAGCGCGCGTTCGGCAATCTTGCGTTTCTTGAGTTGCCTCATGGTACTAATCGCAAATACCACTACCAGTACCGTTAGGAGCGTAATGATGGATGCATAAATCAACGCTATCCTTCGTTGCTCTTCCACGTTGTTCACCTTTGCCGAAGAGATAACAGGCATGATAGAACCAACCTGAACTTTGCGTTGGCGGGCACCATAGAATTGTGCATCCTCCATGGCTTGCTGAATAAATGTGTACGCGTTTTTTATGTCACCTTGTTTATAAAGTAACTCCGCGAGAGAACTCATGGCCGCGGTTTCTTTAGTGGCAGATTGAATATCAGCAATTGCTGCCCTGGCTAAAAGTGCGATTGCCGCTGCATTTTCACCCCTTGAAATATAAAAATAACTCAGCGTAGAAGATGTAACAGCAACCTGATGTGGTGTGAGCGTATATTCCGTCAACAGGGTATTGAGATCCGAAAGCGCCTCTCGGTTATTTTCATTTTTTAAATTTTTAAGTCCACTTAAATACAATGCCGTATACGAATCAGGAGCACATAGCTGTTGTGCGGAGTCAATGTACTGCGTACCTAATTTAATATACCGTGGTGTGTAATACCGGTCTTTGTCAAAATCACCAAGATCATAATACGTTCTGCCCATCATAAAATAATAATCAATTTTTATGCTGTCGGGCATTCCAGCGATCCTGATGTTACTTAAAGAATCCAGCGTTTCTTTAAACATGCCAGAGGAAAGTAAGACCAAACCAAGTTTTATCTTGGCGTAGGCGATTCGTGCTGGATCATTTAACCGATATGCTACATCCTGGAGTTTGCTGATACAGGAAAATGCGGAGTCATAAATAAATGTGCTGTATTCAGTAGACAGGGCCTGTAAGATTTCAAACCTCGCGTTATCGTTCGTGTTTGTATTCTTCAATTGAGTATGTAACGACTCCAGACGCTGCCACTTTTTATTTACAAAAATTTCCCTTTGTTCAATGATGTGATTTAAGCGACTTAAAAGACTGTCTTTTTCAGTACTTGTAGCAGCAGCACAACCAGAATAAAACAAAAAAAGTAACACACCATAAATGATGATCTGAAATTTACCTGTTCTCCCCATAATTGTGCTGGAAAATTTATCAATATATAGAATTCCGGTCACTCGTTGCAAACGAATTGATGGAGATGTTTGGCTTTATGGAATAAAAGTTGTCAGCGATGTGCGTTATAGAAACAGGCTTTGCAAAATAAAATAGCTATTGACTTCCAAAAACCTTTTTTAATAAGGTTGATGTTCGGGCTAACGGATTTTCTCTAATGTTCTTTTCCTCCTTGGCGATCATTACAAAAAGACCTTCGATGGCTTTTTCGGTAGCATACTGATCCAATTCCGGGTTTACCTTTTCAACAAATGGGATCTTGTTATAGGTTTTCACCAGGTCACTGTAGTATCTTGTTGCATTCACTTTCTCAAGTGATTGCTTTATGACAGGATTGAACTTTGCGTTGAGCTCAACCGATGTAGTGCCTTTCAAATACTTTGTTGCAGCGTCATCCTCTCCTTTAAGGATTGACATGGCATCTTTAACAGTCATGTTTTTTATTGCCGATACAAAGATTGGTTTCGATTCTTTGGCGGCATCTTCTGCAGCACGATTGAGTGATAAAATAAACTTATCCACCTGATCATCCAATCCCATCTGACGCAGTCGTTTCTCCACTTGTTTAACTTCAGGCGGAAACGGAATCATAATTTCGGGATTTTTATAATAACCATCTAACTGCGATACGAGTTCGGAACCTGTAGATACGCCTTTTGTAAGCGCTTCTTTCAATCCGGCAGCAACCTCCTCCGTTGTTAATGATAATTCACCACCAATCGCCTTCTTCAACTTCTTCAAATTGATCTGTGCTTGTACCGCAGAGCAAAAACACAACAAGGCAATGGTGATTATGATTCTCATCTGTATTTAGTTTAGTAATAGCTTTGATCCAGCACAGATTGTACCAGTAATATAGATAAAAAAAAGGTAAAAGTCGCCAGATGCATGTAGTATTGAAGCTATCTGACTAACAAGTATGATCAATCCTTAAACTTCATCCGGAAATAATCGGCAAGACCGATTCCATCAGCTTTCGATTTCCCAAAGCTTCTTCCATCTTTTTTTCTGGCGTGGCTGGAATGTGTTCCAGATTTTTTCGCTTCGATCGGAAAGCAGCTTTGCGGTTTTTTGTGAAACTGCAGAACGGTTCTCTATTTTGGTAAGCGTGATGACCTGCTGAAAGAATTCAGCATTAATGTCACGGATGCGCTGACATTGTATATTGCTCAACTTAAGATCATCCTTCCAGAAAAGGGGATCATACAAAACGGCATTATTTTTCCGGAGGCTTTCCTGGCAGAAAACCGGTGTAATCCAGGAAATCAGAAAGACGACCAGTAAAACTTTTAACAATCCCATACCTAGAACAATCTTTAAAGCAGCAAAACCTTATAAGAACGCAAAAATAATTAATGTATTATAATAGACAAAATAAGGTTAGCTTAACATTGAAGGGCAGGTTATCATCCGAAATGCGTTGCGATAAGAAACATGAAGGTGAGAAAAAGCAAAATGCCACACGCGATAATGATCCATTTCGAAATCATGTTCTTTTTCTGTATCGTAGAAGTGTCCTGAACTGCTTTTAAATCAGGAGAAAAATGAGAAAATCCTTCGCCAGAAAGCGGAATCCCATCTATACTCGCATCAATTTTTCTTTTCAGGTTTATTATTCTAGACTCCAGAATATCGACATTATTCACTTCAAATGTTTCGAGGAAAATCCGGGCTTCTTCCATGTGTTGTTGTTTTTCCGGAAACTCATTCCGGAAGTTGTACCAGTAAACATCGCTTTCAGGATCAGGAGAAAATACCCAACGCTGAAAGAATTCATCCTTGATAAAATTATCTGTGGTGTATTCCTTCCGGTCCATTTTACAATGCGTTTAAACGATCAGAAAATAAGCCTTCATTTGCTTATCGTAAAGGAAAACAAAGTCGCTGAAAGCGTTTAGTGAAAATGCTTTCGTAAGGAAAAGATGGCCTTGCCGATCAGCTTATAGGTCGACTTAAGTGTCAGGTTCATCATGTCTGCAATTTCCAGATAGGAAAAACGTTCATAAAATTTCAGATAGACAGCTTCCCGTTGACGTTTTGTAAGTTGGGTTAATGCTTCTTCAATTTGGTTCCGCTTTTCAATCGAATTAAGTTCCTGGATTAAATTAAACTCAGCAGAAAATTCCAGATCACTGGCGTAACCATGTTCATCAATTGTATTAATCTTAATCCGGTTAGTGGCCATCAAGGCACGTATGATTCTGCGCCGAAGCGATTTCAATAAGTATAATTTAATATTATCAGTATCGCTGAGGATTTCATGCTTTGCCCAGAGGTCAACAAAAAGGTCCTGAATACAATTTTCTACAAGAGGATTACTGGACGATATTTTTCCACCATAGGCAAACAACAACCGAACGTATTTATCGAAAATATAATCGAGTGCTTTCCGGTTACCGCTTCGAAAGGACGACCATAACATACCCTCAATTTCGGTTGCTGATGTTCCTGGCCTGAACAAAATAGATCGCTGAAACTCCGGTCTATTATGGCGTTCGGAAACAAGATTCATGATAGGTTGATTATGTTCCCCCTAAATACATGAAGTTTAATCAAAAAATAAAGAAATCGTAATATTAAATTTTGAAAAGGAGAAATCTACAACGATGGCGGCGTTGCCGTTCAAATATAAAAGCAAATAAAATAGCGGGAAACGGTTGCGGAAGACATGTGAAATTCATGAGTTGAAATCCTCGTCTTTTTAAGAAACTCCAAATTTAACAACGGCTGATTTTACAGTATAGTATGCATGGCGATTAAAGCGAAACCGTGTTTGTTTTATTCAATTCACGGTCTTCCACCAGATTACCCTCTTTAAAAAATAACAGGCGCACAAGATTGCCTTCTTCATTGTAGACATGAAAGACACCTTCACAGCGGCCATTCACATGATTTCCCTGGCTCCAAACTTTACCGTTGGCATGAAAGGAGGTGTAACTTCCGTGAGGCTGTCCATTATTATAGTGTTGAATAATAGCTAGTTCTCCAGTATTATAGTACTCATGCCAACGACCGTGCTGCTCTCCATTAAGATAATGCCCCTCGGCAACAAGCAGGCCATGCTTATTAAATTCTTTCCATTTACCATTGATGGGTTTCACACCAAACTGACTTTCTGTTTCGCTACTTCTCATCCCATTTGATTATTCGTACTCCTCACAATGCCAAACACCGGAAAAGCATTTCGGCAAACCACATGTCTTAACTTTCGCGCAATTACTGCATAGCCCTTTACTGATCAATCCTTCAATGGAATCGGTTTCCTGTTTTGTCTTTACCGCACCCGAGCTATCTTCAAAATATTCGCATTGAATAATCAGCTTAGGTGAACCAAGGCGACGACTGCAGTTTGCGTAGTGGACACATGCGCTGCATTTTTGAACAAGCTCCTGCTCCAGTATGTCCATGACCGAAAACTTAACTAGCATATAATCCAGTATTTTTATAGGTGGTAAGCCAAATTGCGTACCATTAATAAATCGATCAAATAAGATCATTCACGGCGATACTGCCGGAACGTTTCGTCTCAGGTGGAGTATTTCGCCCCAGTTAAGCGTTGAACCGCTTGAGCTTTTCCCGCAGGGTCTTACGGTCGATGCCGAGAATTTGTGCGGCTTGCGAAATGTTATTCTGCTGTGCTGTAAGGACACTCAAAATATAAGTTCGTTCCACTTCTTCAAGCTTGCGGTCAAGTCCCTTTGTGCGTTGCGCAGAATATCGAAAAGATTCCGGCAGGTCAGGCACATCGATAATATGATCTTCAGCCAGAATCACCAACCTTTGAATGAGGTTCTGCAATTCACGAACATTACCTGGCCACGCATATTCCTGAAATGCCCGGGTGGCTTTTGCACTAAGCTTCGCAGGTTGTTTGCCGAATTCTCGGGCATACTTTGTGAGGAAAAAATCAGTTAACAACAGGATATCTTTTCCACGTTCCCGCAATGGTGGCAATTCAATGGATATGATATTTAAACGGTAATATAAATCCTCACGAAACAGACCCTTTTCCACCAACTTCAACAAATCTACATTGGTAGCGGCTACAATACGAACATTTACCTTCTGCGATTTTTTAGATCCCACCATGTAGAACTCTTTTTCTTGTAAAACGCGTAGCAACTTAGCCTGCATGGCAAGACTTGTGTTACTGATCTCATCCAGGAATATGGTACCACCATCGGCGGTCTGAAAAAAGCCGGCACGCGTTTCTGACGCACCCGTAAAAGACCCTTTCACATGACCAAACAATTCACTCTCCAATAACGCATCGGGTATACCGCCGCAGTTGACCGGAACAAACGGTGTATTGGAAGCTACACCACCATAATGCAACGCCCGGGCTACCAGTTCCTTTCCTGTCCCACTTTCGCCTGTGATCAGTACCGTGGCTGTCGTGGTTTTCACTTTGGAAATCGTCTTGAAGACATGCAGCATTCCGGCCGATTCGCCAATGATACCAAAAGTCTGAGGGGTTACTTTCTCCTGCTTAGTTTTCCGCTTATGCTGACGCTTTGACAATACGCTTTCTACTGCCGCAAACAACTCTTTATCCGTAAATGACTTGACGAGATATTCTTCAGCTCCAATTTTTATAGATTCTACAGCCCCCTGTATAGATGGGAAACCTGTAATAACAAGGATACCTACATCCTTAAAATTTTCAGAAACATGACGTACGAGCTCCATGCCATTTTCCCCAGGCATTTTCAAGTCTGTAATCAGTAAATCAATGTGAATAGATTCCAGCAAAACGATAGCAGCCTGAACGCTGTTTGCAGAATAGGCACGATATCCCGCCGACTCCAGATTACGTTTAATTAGTTCAATTGTCTCTGCGGAATCATCTACAATAAGAACATTGCAATCAATGGCTTCTTTTCTTTTCATTTAATTTATTTCCTTTTCGCTTTACAGGTAACAACACTTCGAATTTTGAACCTTTACCAGGCGTACTCCGAACCATGATCTTTCCTTCATGTGAATCAACAATTCCTTGCACCACCGATAAGCCCAGCCCTGTTCCCTGCCCAATCGGTTTTGTGGTAAAAAAAGGTTCAAATATTTTCTTACGTACATCGCTTGCCATACCATGACCGGTATCTTTTACGCTTAGCTTAATATTACCCTGTTCATAATGCGTTGTTATTGTCAGTGTACCACCATCAGGCATGGCGTGAATGGCATTGGTAATGAGGTTCACCAACATTTGTGTCATCTGCACGCTATCAGCCCTGATCACCGGTATTTCTGCTACCAGCTTGCGTTCGATACGAATCTGATTGCTTTGATATCCCACATCAATAAAATACAGGATATCCTCGATAATCTGGTTTAGGTTTACTTCTGATATTTGCTGAGGCATCTGCCTCGAAAACAACATCAGCTTTTTAATGATTTCCCGTGTATACAGCGAAGCTTTAATGATCCTTTCAATATCAGCGTCCTGCTGATCATTCAATGAACCACCTTTCTTGATGAGCTGCGCGAAACCAAGTATTCTTCCCAACGGCTCATTGAGTTCGTGTGCTATGCCGGCTGATAATTCACCAACGAATGCCAACCGTTCTACATGTTGCAATTTTGTCTGGAGCTTTTGCTTTTCTTCCTCCGTCTCCGAGCGGCGAATCATAAAAGCCAGTTCACGCGAAACTGTATGCAGTAATTTTTTTTCTTCGGGAAGAAACGGCTTTTTAGAATTGATCGCTGGTCCTTGCCGGTAGGCAACTTCCACAACACCGTGTAATTTTTCATTCACAAGTAGCTCTGCTTGGATTTTATATTTACAGGCGTTAAACCGTTCGGTGTCATACGTTACGCCATCGAGTGTAATTCGTGCCTCGGCTTGCTTTGCATGTTGCATGGCAGCAGGGAGAATCTTTAATAATTTATGGAGAATTACGTCAACATTATTGCTTGTATCCCACGCAATCCGCGACAACTCATATAGGCACTTTAGCTCCTTTACACGTTCGCGAAGTTGAAGTTCAATAATATTGGATCCCATTTTGTAAGTAATGCTACAAAGTTAATAGGGAAATCCCGGAAACGGTGAAAAAGATCAATTTTTAACCTTACTGATGGGGCGTTTTTACCCACGACGGTAATTCCTCCCCACACCAGCAGTAACACTGCTGTGAATTTTCACAATTAAAGCAGTTTTCTTTGGCATGCTTCGTGCAATATTGATCCAATGAATTTGAAGAATAGTATGCACATCACAATTAATGATTACCATAAGATCGTTGGATTAATCGAAATGGCAACGTTACGGAATAAGATGCCGGATGAGCTTGGAAACTTATTGGATGGATTGAAGAAAGCTAAAATGGTTTCTCAGGTGAACATTTCTAGAAATGTAGTAACCATGAATTCACGCGTATTGTTAAAAGAAATCGAAACAGAACGCGAAATTGAAATCACGGTAACATACCCCCATAACGCAAATCCTAAAGAAAGAAAGGTTTCTGTATTCTCGCCTATTGGCGCAGCACTCCTTGGCACTCAGGAAGGTGATGTTGCTTCCTGGAAAATCCCCACAGGTACAGGGCAGTTTAAAGTAGAGAAGGTATTATATCAACCCGAAGCCGAGGGACATTATCATTTATAGGTTCAAAGACCTTATCACCGGGTCCGGTTGCTTTGATAAATAAGTAACTGCCCATTCGGGGGCTGAAGTTTGAAGTTTGAAGTTTGAAGTTTGAGGTTACTACTGTCCGGAAAAAAACTGAAACGTTAAAAAAATTACGTCTAGAAACTAAAAACAAGATTTTTTCAGTAATCACAGAATGAGGGCACACCCACACCATCGTTCAGCATACTGGTATTGTCGCATAACATATCTTTGGTCTGGAGGGGGATTGCGCGGATCATGTTCAGCGACAATGCCAGTATGCTGGGCCCAGCCGGCCCAGGAGGCGAAAAAAACATAAAAGAAAGATCATCTAAATAATATTGATCAACACTGAAGGATGTAAACCACTCCCCACACAATTTTTTCGAAAATGATTGGTACTCTTGATGATTTATTCCGAACACTAATAGTTTGAGGTTTGAGGTTTTGTCCTGAAGGAGGGTTGACGAAAACGAATGGATTATCGTCAACTCACAAATTATAGCCAAACAAAGGCGGCTCGCGGCTCACAGCTCGTGGCTTCTCTTCCAGAGAAAATTTGTTTGAAAGAGTTTATACGACGCGTTCAAGGTTCTGGATTCAGACGTATAAGCGCTTCGATATAGTAGTAGTCCGCATAGATAATTGAAGCATCCACTTCGCTGTTGTCAGGTTTATGACCAGTAACATGAAGCAGAAAAGCAGGATTTTTATCGTTACTCCGATACGCTTCACCTGACAATGTTTCGATCATTGCCTTCGCCTTATGCCGATACTCCGTTCCTTTATCTTTCGATACATAATCGGAAAGCTCAAGTAATGCTGAAGCAGTAATCGCAGCAGCAGCCGCATCCCGCGGTTCATTGGGAATCTTCGGTGCATCAAAATCCCAGTAAGGAACCAGGTCTTCGGGAAGCCGGTTCAGATAAACATCAGTGATCTTTTCGGCAAATTCCAGAAATTTCTTATCCTTCGTTTCACGGTAAACCATGGTAAACCCATAGATCGCCCAAGCCTGGCCGCGTGCCCACATCGATTCGTCTGCATATCCTTGTGCCGTGATACCCGCAACGCGTGCTCCGGATGCTGTATCATAAAGTACTACATGGTAGGCGCTATAATCATTTCGGAAATGATTTTTCATTGTCGTCTCGGCATGTTTTACAGCAACATCATACAATGACTTTGTTCCACCGTTTTTACTGGCCCAAAACAACAGTTCAAGGTTCATCATATTATCCACAATCGTGTTGTGTGATGCTTTCTCTTTGTACGCTCCCGGCCATGAAAGAATCGTTCCTACCTTCGGATGGAAAAGCGTAGCAAGTGAATCGGCGGTTCTCAGTATAACTTCCTTGTATTCTTCGTTACCGGTTAACCGATAACCGTTTCCAAAACTATTGAATATCTGAAATCCAAGATCATGATCGTGTGCTGCCTGTTGCGATAACGAAGTGAGTTTTCGCGTAGCTTTATCGGCTTGTGTCTTCCACTTTTCATCGCCGGTTCCCTCGTATAAATACCACAAGATGCCTGGCCAGAATCCACTGGTCCAATCACCTGCTTCAACAAAGCGCCATGTTGATTTATCCTGATCTATGTTACGCGGCAACACATCATCATCAGGAAGTTGTTCCAGTGTTTTCTCTGCCTGTGCCGCACAATAAGCGATATCCGATGATACATCGGCTTTTTTATTTTTGCTACATTGAAAGACCAAGGCTACCGCCATTAGGCCAACTACGAAGGAAGTAACATTTCTTTTCATTTGATTCAAAAGTTTAACACATGCCACCTTATGATGTCACGCAATTTAAATGTTAATGGCAATTAATCCAGAAATTATTGAAAAGACGGTGATACTTTGATTTACCCAGAACGCTTTATACAACAAGCTCCTTCCTGTCATAACGTGTCAGGTTAATAAGACTGTCTGATACTTCCTGATCATTCCATGCATCATGAATCACCAATGCGCTTCCGAGTGCTGTACCCTGCGACATGGATGCGGCATAAATCTGTTGGCCTGGAAAGAAGCTTGCCATCAGATTCATAAAGACGTTGTTTTTACTAAAGCCTCCATCAACCAAAATATGAGTTACATTGGTACCACGTAACACCAGTTGCGTTGATCGATGTTGCTGTTGTACCAGGTCGAACATCAGCGCATGATAAGCCTCTGCATCGTTGCTGAATCCAGCAAGATCACACAAAGCAAAGCGGGACTCTTTTGCTCCTCCTACGACCGGATACGAATTTTGTATGCGCTTTATAATTTCGGGATCAAAACGCATGGATTGATAATATCGCAGGCCTTTATTGTAATAAGCAGCAATACGTTTGACCTGTTGTTCATATTCAAAACCAGAAAACAAACGGGAAGATTTCACCGGTTTACCGGAATATGTGAGGTAGCACAAGCAATCCTGTTTCAACTCATCTCCTGATAATGGTGTATCATTAAAAGGATTCATACTGATACACCATGTTCCCGTCGAAAGCAAAACAAAAGGCTCCTTAAAAGTTTTCAGATATGGGATGAGTGCAGCCGAACTATCATGCAATCCTATACCCGTTATGAGTGGGTGCCCATCATAAACAACATGCGTAACGTGCGACGATGAAACAATCGGCGCGAGCTTCTCCTCAAGGCGCTCCTCTTTTAACCAACGGTGATATTGATTGGATGCAAAATCCCAAAGCCCTGTGTGACATCCTATACTGGTAATTTCACTGTACGGTTTTCCTGAGATGATATAACTCAAAAACTGGGGGAGATGCACCGCATATTTAGTTTGAGAAAACAATGCAGGTCGTTCTTGCTTCATCCGGTAAAGCTGCATACCTGAATTCAGGCTACCGAGAACAGGTGACGCGGTGCTCAAAGAAAAATCTTCCGGACCACCATAGCGATCATAAAATTGCCTTTGAATATTAGCCGGGAACTGTTTCAAATAATTATATAAGGGGCCAACAGGTTTACCGTTATATCCTACATTCACCAGGCTTGCACCATAAGCTGAAAAATTTATGGCTTTTAAATCATAATATTTATAAAGCAACACCTCCTGCAGTGACTCATGAATAAAATTGATCAGCTGATCCAGGCTTTCACAATCATCACCATCCTCATCTTTTCCTTCCGGCAGCGTTGCTGTTTTTTCAAAAATGATTCTGTAGGATTTATCAAACAAAATTAATTTCTTGTTTGTTTTACCTATGTCGAATATTGCAATAACCGGTATGGACATGCTTCATTATAATCCGGTAGCGAAAGCCTGACTACCACGTTGTTTAATACGTTGGTCGCGAATACCCAGGGCGCGGAACAATTCGACAGGATGAAGTGCCGCACCTGCTCTGAGCCTGGCTTCGGCCACCAAAGGCCTCACATCAGTGCGATAAGCATGCTGTAAAACTTCCTGCGCACGGGCCACGTCATTTTCCCGTTGTGCATTCTCCAATGCTTTCCTGTCAATCAACAACGCCTGAGCATAGGCTATTTTAATTGCCTCCACTGATTGCAGAAGATCTTCCAGGGGATCTTTTACGTTATGCGACGCATCAATCATCCAGGCAAGGTCTGTAGCATGGTTCATCTTTTTTGTATCCATGCCTTCCACAAGCTCATTGAAGATGAGGAATAGCTGGTAAGGATTTATGCTTCCTACCGTGAGATCATCATCACCGTATTTTGAATCGTTAAAATGAAAACCCCCAAGCTTACCTTCCATTAAAAGCAGGGAAACAATCTGCTCTATGTTCGCATTCGGAAGATGGTGCCCAAGATCCACCAGTGTATAAGCTTTATCTCCCAGCTTGGACGCATACAATAACGATTGCCCCCAGTCCCCTACCGTCATCGAATAAAAATTCGGTTCAAAGGCCTTATACTCGACAAACATTCGCCAATCGGAAGGCAACGCAGCGTAAATTTTTTGCAGACTCTCCAATGTGTGTTGAAATGCTTTACGGAAATTCAGTTGTCCCGGAAAACAAGATCCATCAGATAGCCATACCGTGATAGATTCGGATCCCACGGCTTTGCCGTATTCAATTACCTGAATATTATGATCAATCGCCTGTTCCCGTATTGCTTTATCCACATGTTGAAGCGATCCAAACTTATAACTGTGTTGCTGGTCTTTTTGATCCTGAAAGGTGTTGGAGTTTACAGCATCGAAACGTATGCCGTAGTCTGCTGCCAGTGACTTAATCGCCGCAGCGTCTTTTGGGATATCCCAGGGGATATGGAGCGATACGGCACCACTGGATTTATTTAAAGCATGGAGTAATCCAACGTCTTCGATCTTCTCTTCAAGATTGCGTGGTTCACCACCGCAAGGAAATCTTCCAAATCGGGTCCCACCTGTTCCCAACGCCCAACTTGGGATGGCTATTTGAAAATCGAGAAGCTTTTTAATGATATCACTTGTATCTTCTATATCATACTTCAACGCGTCAAGCTTTCGCTGATGCGCTTTCAGGTAACTATTGTTGTGGTCGCCAATTATATTTTTATCAATCGTCATTTCTAAGGTTCAAAGTTTAAGGTTCAAGGTTCAAAATTTTACAGCGTGTTTGGAAACCGATAAGATTCGAAAGCAGCTTGACGCCTGAGACTTGTCGCTTGAAGCTATTCGCAATTCCGAAACTTAAAATCATCTCAAAAACGCAGGTGCAACGCCACCATCAACGTTAATGATGTTTCCTGTTGACTTATTCAGTAAACCTCCGGTGAGTGCAAAACAAGCATTCGCAATGTCTTCGGGTAAAATAATCTCGTTTAGTAATGTACGCTTTGCATAGAAGGCAGGAAGTTCCTCTACTTTAATGTTATATGCTTTTGCCCGACCTTCCGCCCAGGCGCCAGCCCATATCTTACTATCCGCAATAACAGCATCTGGATTGATTACATTTACCCTGATCTTATCAACACCTAGCTCTGCCGCATTTAATCTGCTCAAGTGAAGCTGTGCCGCTTTTGCAGAACCATATCCAGCATTATTAGGCCCGGACACAAGCGCATTTTTACTCACAATATTAATTACATCGCCACCCATACCCTGTTTACGCATAAGCTTTACTGCAGCCTGCGTAACAAGGAATTGACCTTTCACCAATACATCATACAGTAAATCCCAGTCTTTCTCGCTGTGATCCTCCAGGGGTTTTGAAATGGAGAGGCCTGCGTTGTTTACAATAATATCCACACCGCCAAAAGCAATCGCTGCACGATACATTGATTGGTCCACCTTGTCGTGTGATGTTACGTCCATCAGCGCCGAAGTAAAGACATCACGACCAAAATGATTATTAAAATCAGCTTCAGCGACGCTCAGTCTTTCCTGGTCGTTGTCACATATAATAATGCAGGCGCCTTCTTCCGCCATTTTTTTAGCCACCGATTTTCCAATACCACCGGCACTTCCCGTGATTAGTGCAATGCGTCCCGACAATGCCTTTGGCTTTGGCATACGTTTCAGCTTTGCTTCTTCGAGCAACCAATATTCTATGTTGAAGGCTTCCTGTCGCGGCAGTGATGTATAAGCGGAAATAGCCTCAGCTCCTTTCATCACGTTAATGGCGTTTATATAAAATTCAGCTGCAACTCTCGCCGTTTGTTTATCTTTAGCAAAAGTGAACATACCTATCCCTGGATATAAGATAACCACTGGATTTGCATCCCGTATGGCAGGACTATCGGGATGCTTACATGACTTGTAATAATCATGATACATCGCACGATAGTCTTTAAACGCAGGCTCAAGCTTTTGTTTGACCAACAAACCATCATGAAGTTCTTCATCGGGTTTTAACGATAATACCAACGGACTGATCTTTGTTCTTAAAAAATGATCAGGACAACTCGTACCCATTGGTGCCAGTCTTTCAAGATCGTTGGAATTTATAAATTCAAGTACGCGTTCATCATCCGTAAAGTGGCCGATCATTCGCGTCGCACCGGAGCAAAGTCCACGCAGCACAGGTGCAAGCAATGCAGCCTGACTAATCCGTTGTTCCTTTCCGGGACCGCTCAGTTTCGCGCCACCAAAAACAGGGCGTGCTTTACCGTAATTTTCTTCCAGGTACGATGCACATCGTTCTACTACTTCAAGCGTGTTCACATAACTTTCGTAAGCTGTTTCTCCCCAGGTAAATAAGCCATGTGAGCCTAACATAATGCCACGTAAGGCGGGATTCTCTTTCACACATTGCTGCAACTTCAGGCCAAGGTCAAAACCTGGGCGCTGCCAATCAACCCAACCTATCGTTCCATTAAATAATTGTTCGGTGATTTTTTTTCCATCCTTTGCCGCAGCAATTGCAATAGCCGCATCTGGATGAAGATGATCAATGTGTTTGAAGGGTAAGAAACCATGTAGCGGTGTATCAATGGAAGGTGCCTTGGAATTAAGATCGTAAATGCAATGATTGAAGAGCTCAACCATTTCATCTTCAAATCTGATTCCTCGGTATACTTTCTGAAGACTGCGTAACCGATCAATATACAACGCTGCCAGCCCACTTCTTTTTAAAGTCCCAATGTCTCCGCCGGAACCTTTAACCCACATCACTTCCGTATCCATTCCGGTAAGAGGATCTTTTGCCATCGCTTTACACGATGTATTTCCGCCACCATAATTCGTAAGGCGCAGATCTGCCCCTAGCAGATTAGACCGATAAATCAGTAACCCTACTTCATCGTTAGTTAATGCTTCAGCCTTTTTTTCATCCCACAGGTAACTTACGTGTTTAAATTTTGTGTCAGTAATTGCAGACATAGTAAAAATTATAATAATAAATTTAAAACTTAATCAGGAAGAGAATTGCCATAACCTACCAGAATCACCGAGATCAGAATAGTAAAAATTCCGACCGCAATCGTGCTTTTGGTCTTTGTAGAAACACCTTTCCATTCACGGAGTACAATACCCCATACGTTAGAAACAAGAATAATGAACGCCATGTGCAGTATCCATGAACTGGCACCGTTTCCCATTTTACTTTCGCCCATGCCATAAAAAAAGAACTGCAGAAACCACGTTGTTCCGGCGAGTGCAGCAAAAATATAATTATTAATCAACGGGCTTTTCGGATTTACATAGTCATGAAATGTTTTGTTACGCATATTCAATATTATACACCAGATAAAATTGGTCGTAAGTCCACCCCAAAGCAAAACGACATACGTCACGTTATTCTGAAACAAGGCGTTGTATCCCAGACGAACTGCTTCTTCCGCCATAGGCTTTCCTGTTTCAATACCAAAGTTAAAGCATGCACTGAGAATACCTGAAAGAGTAGCTACGATCAAACCCTTTACTAAATTAAATTCAGCAATACTTTTCTTCTTTTCTTCCATGGGCAATTCCCTCTCTTTTAACATACCTGCCCGCCCACAAATAAAAATGCCGACCAGGCAAACCAGAACGCCAAGTAATACCCATCTTCCGCTGTTGGTTTCAGTCATTGCGGTAAACGAGATTTTTCCCGCTTGTGGGAAATAATTATAATACAGTGGCGGAATAAGGGATCCGAACGCAGCACAATACCCCAGGATCACGGAGTTTCCGAGTGACATCCCGAGATACCGGATACCCAACCCATAGGTTAATCCACCGATTCCCCACAATACACCCATTGCGTATGTTATGGAAAGTGTAGAGGTATTGGTTCCCTGAATAATTTCAGCAAAACCGGGTATTGTAAGAACGGCTGCCAATGGTGGAATTATCAACCAGGAAAAGAGTCCGCCAATAAGCCAATACGACTCCCAGGCCCACCCCTTTACTTTTTTAAACGCCATGTAAAAACTTCCTGAGGCGAACCCACCCAGAAAATGAAAAAGAACACCGAGAACAACTCCCATGAAAATGTTATTTAGAAGCAGATGATAAACGGAACAAGTTAACAATCGAAAAAATTTTATCTATCATGTAGTAGCAGGGTTTCAGACATGTTTCTAAATTTTTTTACTAAAAAAAAGACGTATAAATGACAAAATTTCAAAAAATAACGATTTCTGTCAATTTTCATCTGGTTGACGGAACGCAATCCGCAAGGTGTCAGGCTTGAAAGGCTTAGTTATGATTCTTTAAAGAAATTCTTTAGCCCGGGAGAAAATTTATAAATCGATTATCTTGAGTTTTCCTACTTATTTCTTTTCGGTGGCTTGCAGGTTTTACAATAAAAGCTCAGCGCGTTTATTTCTTCCCAAACTTCATTGTGTAGTTGTGTTAATTTCGTTTGATTACGACCAACGTCCGTCTCTTTAGCAGCCTGTGCATGGCGTGTTACAAATTCCTGTTGAAGATTGTTATAAATAGGCTCGAAAAAAGTGACTTGAGAAAACGCTCCCTTATTTTCATAGAGCTGTTTTCTGAATTTACGCGCATATAACTCTGACAAATCGAACTCAAACTGCGCAAAATTGATTAGGGAGGCTGCGATTTCCTCATCAGGTGCTATTAACGATGCAGCATTACGGGTAAAAGTACAACTCACTTTTGAATTAAAATTCTTCGTAAACATGAATTCATAATTACTCATATGAAACGAAAATTCCATTCTTGAAGCAGTATGCAGGCTGTATATATTTACATTGCCTACCTGCGTGGTGCCTGCCTGAAAATCGGAAAGCTGCAACTTATAATTTTCGTTCCAAGTTATGATGTTTTGACCTTTGGCGTTTATGGCCATCAACAACAATACAACGATTACGGCTTCTTTCATTAAAACGACCTTTAAGCTTTGAATATTACTAATCTCTAATCCGAAAGACCTTAAAATCTGTAATTTCCTGGTGCGAATGGATGGATCTGAAACCAAAATAACCTTCTTCCAAAGGAGACGGATCAGTGTAGATGAAATACGGCTTCTCATTTACCCAGTAACTGGTAGTCCCGTCATGCACGATTATTTTTATATGATAGACAACGTTGGGTTCCAGCAGAAAGGGATTGTTTCTGTATTCGTTTATGACAGGTTTACTTCCATTACCATCGTATTTTCTAAATCGGGTTGTCGTGTTTCCATTGCCACCCATGCCAACATAATATAACTTCAATGAATCGTATTGATGAAATGGACCAGTCCTCGTAAACAGGTTCGAATTTCGAGGGTCTTTCGCCATCCAGAATTGGTTAAAATCAGACAGTCTGTCGTTTTTCGCACCACGCACAACTACAACCCGCTTAAACTCAATTAAAATATTTCCTGACAGGAATTTATTAAACCACACCGTTACAGCGCCCTCAGTATCCAGCACCAACGCACTATCTTCTGTACCGACGAAGGAACCAGCTTCGGGTATCATTTCTACAACCCATTCTTCTTTATTTAGTGGAACTTTAAAGTCAGATTCGTAGATCATTTGCTTGTTCTCATCAATCGTTTTGTCCCATTGTAAGTGCTCGCTTTGTGCGAAACAACATTGATTTAAAATTATTAATAAGATACAAAGCAATATTTCATTTTTCATTCGATCTTTATATTCCGCTTGTTATAAATCTATTGTGGCCTTTTGTTTGTAAGTCGATAGACTCTTTTCAACATCTTATTGTGGTCCGAAAGCCCCGTTAATATCAACCCATTTTCAAAAAATTCAACAGACCATTTCTCACGAGGTTCTGCCTCCACATCAGATATAAGCGTTACAACAGGTCTATGTCCATCTACTACCCATGCTCCCCTGCGCAGAACTTTTTCACCTTCGCCTTCAATAAATATTCTGTCCCATCGCAAGAATAAGTAAGTAAGTCTTGAAACATTTACATCATTGGTAACATCTACCCCGTTATTGAAAACGGTTTCGAGTATCCATACACCCTTGATCTTGTCAACAGGCCCAGGCGGCAGCACATCGGCCCGAACTGATTTCACGATTACAGTTTGTCCATCTTCAACCCGTTCCCATAACATCGTAGAGTCACTATACACCACATGAAACGCACCAAAACCATCATCCATTTCATTTACAGTATGCAGAATCAATGTTGAATCTTTATCACCGTATTGCCAAGTGCCATAAGAATGTTGCAACCAACCATTACCTGAAAATTGCGTTCCATCGTCTTTTAAATTAAACCATTTGGCTACTGGTGTCATTTGCTTTTCACCAACATTCACTTGTTTGACAACCCAAAGCCCTTCAATTTGTGCTTCTATTGAAAAACCACAAAAAAAGAAGACAATAAACGAGAGATATTTCAGGGAGGTGATCATTATAGAACGACTTATGACCGAAGATAATAATATTCCGAATTTATAAAATATCCCCAACGTAACGAATACTGAGAACCGGGCAGAATATGATCTTAGATATTTACGTTAACTAAAATGAATCAAAGAAAAGCAGGCAATACAATCATGCAGCAACTGAACGGCGGGACCGGATTACTTTCTTTTCAATAAAGCCTTCTGACATTTTCAGCACTAGGACAATACTCAGTTTTGCTAAGATGCTAAAGCTGATGCTATCCCCGAACATATTGATTACAGGTTCCACAAAAAATTCTTCTAACACAAACAGTGCAATAGCAATAAAATAAATGATCGTATAGGCGCTTCTACCAGCTTCGGCTTTGGTGAGATCATGTAGCGTATCCTTCAACTTAACATTATTATCAATTAACTCGCGGTTTGTTCGTTGAAGTTTACGCTCAAGCCTTCCACTAATCCATGTTAAAAATCTTGTTTGATCAAGGAGTGCTTTATATTTATGTGTCAGTTCTGCAAGGGCAGCTTTTGTTTCCTCCGGCGTGTTTTCCTGAGCGACTAGGGCGCGATATTTTTCGAGAATAAGATTTTCATTCCGAAATAATTTATCTTCACGAGACAATTTACTCATACAAGAATATTTTCATTGATGGGTAACAACAAATATAACCCATACGCCCAATCAGTCTCTCCTGATGTAAGTTTGAGTTAATAAACCAAGGAATCAATTGCTATAACCCCGAAAATTAAGGGTATGATTATCGGCCTGTCTCTTTTAATGTACACTTCACAATTAACCGATCAATGTAATATTGCGTCCTGTTTTTTACGGAAGCTATTTATTCAAGTCTCTACTTTTATATTAAAAATTGAATGCCAGCTATGATAAACAAACTGTTAACAGCCATTTTACTTTACGCTACGCTGATATCCTGCAACAAGGATGATGATGCGGGACCATCGTATAATTTTAAAGATCAGCTTCTCAGTGGAAAGATCGACAACGAAACGTTTGTTCATGGCGATGGTTTTTTTGATAATGACGACGAAGAAACCGTTCGCATTGTATTGACCGTGGCGCAGGCCCATGATCTATGCGAAGTGATTCAGGAAGGCAACGAAGTATTCTTTTACATTGACAAAGAAGAAAAACTTACAAAGCTAGGCGACAATCAAACCATTACCCTACTCAAAGATGGATCTCCACCCTATAACATCTTTGCCACCAGTGGCGCTATTGAAATCACATCAATTACAGAAACGTCAATATCAGGCAGAATAGATGCCCGAGTTGACAACGAAAGTTTTGTAAACGGAAATTTCACAGTTTATTCCTGTCCACATTAACAAATAAGAAAAGACCACCGGACAAATTAGCCCTGTGGTCTTTTATTTTTCCGTCAACAACTACTTTTTAAGAAACACGAGCGCATTTGCCTGATCGATTTCATCTTTATTGACGGTGTGGCCCATGCCTGGATAAATTTTCACTGTTACATCAGCATGCATATTTTTCAATACCTGCACCGTTGCCTCCACGCGTTCAAGGGGGACATGGGGATCAGGATTACTCGACCCGATAAAAACCGGAGTACCAGCAAAATCACCAGGATATTTTTTTTGATCAATCCCATCGCCGATAAGTCCGCCCGTAAAAGCCACTAAACCACCCCACCGCTGTGCATTTCTGGTAACAAATTCAAGTGTAAGACAAGCACCCTGAGAGAATCCTAAAAAATAAATACGCTTTGGTGAAATCCCAATGGCTTTAATATCCTCAACGATTTTGCCCAGCATTTGCAATGCAGATGACAACCCCGGCTCATTTTGTTCAGTCGGAACTAAAAATGAATAAGGATACCATGTATTGTTAGTGGCTTGTGGTGCCACCCATGCATAATCCGCGATATTAAGGTATGGAGCCATGGCCAGTATATCTGCCGCAGATGCGCCGCGCCCATGGAGCATAATCAACGCTTGTTTCGCTTCAGCTAATTTTTTTCCGGATGATACTGCAAGATCTTTATTATGGAACATGTTTGCGTGATTTTTGATATTGATGCGGTTGCGAAAGAAGTTTTGAGCCGTGAGCTTTGAGCTACGAGTTTGTTGGTGGTAACTTGATCATTTTACTATCTCACGTAGAAAACCTGGGGCTTCGAACATCATATCAGAACCAAACCTTAAAACTTTTAACCTTGAACTTTGAATCTTGAACCAATTAAATTTCCGGTAACGCTTGTTCAATTTGTTGCCGGTTCTTTTCGTATTGCGCCGGAAGCTTCAGGCGCTTACCTAATTCGCTTACCGACTCATCAATAGAAAATCCAGGGTTATCGGTAGCAAGTTCAAAGAGTACGCCTCCGGGTTCGCGGAAGTAAAGAGAAAAGAAATAATTACGGTCGATCTTCGGTGTGATATTATAACCCTTCTTTAAGATCTTCTCTCTGAAATCCATCAATACATCTTCATTTTTCACTCTGAATGCAATATGATGAATTGTTCCGCCTGCGTTAATCGTCTCACCGTTACCAGCTACTTCAATCAGATCAATGCTGTTGGCATTGCTTACGGTATTGGTTGTATAACGCGAGCGTTTGCCTTCTTTTCCGACAAGCTTGTAATCAAAAATATCGGTAAGAATACCTGCTGTTGCTTTACTATTTCGTAACGAAAGCGAAACACTATGAAAACCTCTTATCGCTACGGATTCATTAACCGCTTGTGTTTCCCAGGGTTTACGTGTATCGGTAGCTGCAGGAAGGATCAGTGCAAGCTGCAAACCATCCGGATCTTCGAATTCAACAAATTGTTCACCAAAGCGGGTACCTGTACCGTTGATCTTCACATCATACTCCCCAAACCTGGTCAACCAAAAGTGAAGGCTTCCGTTCGGAATGGAATATGCAATCTCCGTTGCCATCCCGGGGCCATTCTTTCCTTTTCTTACACGCTCCCAGGGGAAGAATGTAAGAATCGTGCCTGGTGACCCTACTTCATCACCATAATAAAAATGATATGTCCCCGGATCATCAAAGTTTACCGTCTTTTTCACCATGCGTAAGCCCAATACTTTCGTATAGAATGCATGGTTTTGTTTAGCTGCTCCTGCTATTGCAGTGATGTGATGAAGACCTAATATTTTATTATCCATTTTTTCCATGTTTTGAAATAGCTGCGAGCTACGCGCTGCGAGCCTTGAGTTGTTGGCCAATATTATTGTGTTTACGATAAGCTTCAGGCGTCAAGATGCAAGGTCGTTTCGATACCAATCAATTTCCGAAATCAACCTTGAACTTTGAATTTTGACCCAGAATTACCCTTTTATCAACTGCACTTCGGCCGTAAGCTTTACCTCTTCACTCACCAATACACCCCCTGTTTCCAGTGCAGCGTTCCAGTTCAGATTCCAATCTGTACGTTTGATCTTACCAGATAAACTGAAACCTGCTTTTTCATTACCCCACGGATCTTTTCCAATTCCGCCAAATTCGACATCAAGTTGAACGGGCTTGGTTATACCTTTAATGGTCAGGTTACCATGCAGTTTATAACGATCATCATCCTTTCTTTCCATGCGTGTAGAAACAAATTTGAGTTCAGGATGTTTTTCCGCATCGAAAAAATCACCAGACTTTAAGTGCGTATCGCGATCGGCGTTAGAAGTTGAAATCGTATTAATGTCGGCGGTAAACGTTATATCTGCTGTACTGAAGTCATCGCCTTTGGTCTGTGCGGTTACATTAAATGTTCCGAACGATCCCGACACATTGGTGATCATCATATGTTTCACTTTGAATCCGATTTCACTGTGTGTAGGATCCAAATTCCACTTGGTTATTGTTGCTGTTTCCATAATTGATTTTGTTTAATTGATGATACAAAGGTAGATACCGCGAAAAGGAAAATACTTGAACTAGGTCAAGAAATACAACAAGCGACCACCAGACAAGATGAGGTACTAAACGGATTAAATCGCTTTGTTCAACCGTATTATTTGGATTTAGCCAGTCGGGCGCGAATGCGGCTTAAAAATTCAGGTGTAATACCAAGATATGAGGCGATACTGTGTAATGGCGCAAACTCCAGCAGGGATGGATATTTATGAAGGAAATCGAGATAACGTTCTTCTGCTGTAAGACTCATGTTGTTGATCAGCCGTTGATGATTCGCCACCAGTGAATTCTCTACCAGGATACGGAAGAAGCGTTCAAATTTCGGGACTTGTTTAAATAATTGTTGTTGGTCATCACGTGACAACATGAGAACTTCCGAGTCTACAATTGCCTCAATGTTGAGTATAGCTGGCTTGTGTGATATAAGGCTATACATGTCAGCAATCCACCATCCAGGACAAGCAAAGTTTAATACATGCTCAATACCATCTTTATCAACCGAAAAGGCTTTGAGACAACCTTCAATCACGAATGAAGAATATTTACAGATATCACCCTCCTCGAGTGTTCGTTGTTTTCTTTTAATCGATTTTGGCTGCAGCAACGAAATAAAAAGATCTTCTTCTTGCTTCGTTATATCAATGTGTTTGCTTACGTTCTGGAGTATGAGTTCTGTGTTCATACAGTTTCTGTTATTCGGGTAATGAAAACGCAACATAGCTATCACCTTTTGCCGCACCGAGTTTTGTTCCTCCACAAGCAATTACAACAAACTGTTTTTTTCCAACGACATAGGTACTCGGTGTAGCAAATGCTGCGGCAGGCAGTGTAGTTTCCCATACCAGCTCACCTGTATTCTTATTGTAGGCCCTGAACTTACCGTCTTTCGTTCCTGCGATAAACAACAGTCCTCCCGCAGTAACCACGGGGCCACCATAACTTTCTGCTCCCGTCGGTGGAATCCCTTTATTGATCAAGTCAGGATATTCTCCGTAGACTTTTTTCCAAAGGTATTCCCCGGTATTCATATCAATTGCATTTAACGTTCCCCACGGTGGCCGGATTGCCGGGTAACCCTCCGCATCCAGAAATTTCGTATAACCAGATATGGCATAGCCACCTTTCAGTTGTTCACCTGCCTCTTTTTTATTTCCATCCGCAGCAGGTGGTTCGTCGCCGTATAAAAATGCAACCAATATTTTCTTTTCGTTTTCTGATAACCTTTTAAATGCAGGCATCATGCCTTTTCCACTGGTAATCACCTGGATGACATGGTTTCGTTCAAACTTGTTTTCAGGATTAACAAGAGATGGAAATCCGCTGGCGACATTTCCCTTTCTTTCAGCTCCATGACAGGCCGAACAATGTTCAGCATAAAGTTGCTCACCTGGATGCAATAGTCCTTCCGTTGGCAATGTTTTATTTTCCTGAAGCGAAATCAACCATGGCATTTCACTGCTATTCACATAAAGAACGCCCTCCGGATCAACAGCAGCACCACCCCATTCGGCGCCGCCATCCAGACCGGGAAAAATAATTGTGCCTTGCTTAGACAATGGTGTGAATGGGCCTTCGTTCCTGCTTTTACGAAACGTTTCCAGTAACGCTTCTTTATTTGTTGAATAGGGATTTAAATCTTCTTCGGTAAGTGACTGTCGCGCATAGGGCAAGGGTTTTACAGGCCGTGGTTGTGTAGGCCACCCCTCTTCTCCCGGAATATCAGACGCAGGAGCCGGTACTTCTTCAATTTCGAAAAGAGGTTTTCCGTTTTCACGATCGAATAGAAAAACATAACCTTGTTTTGTAACCTGCGCTACGGCGTCAATCCGTTTTCCGTGATGTGTTACCGTAAGCAGGTTAGGCGGAGCCGGAGGATCACGATCGAGAATATCGTGGTGTACCAGTTGATAATGCCAGATTTTTTTTCCGGTGTTTGCGTCAAGCGCTAACAATGTGTTGGCAAACAGATTACTTCCTTTTCGATCACCACCATAAAAGTCGAAAGCCGCTGAGCCGGTAGGAACATATACAATGCCACGCTCACGATCGATGGCCATACCCGACCAATTATTGGCAGCGCCTACTGTGGAGTCCTGATACGTGTGAGCCGGCCATGTTTCGTAACCTTCTTCACCCGGATGCGGAATCGTTTTAAAAACCCACGCCAATTTACCTGTGCGTACATTGAAAGCCTGAATATGTCCGGGTAAAGCATCCGTGCCTTCTGATATTCGAAGCGGCATGATAATCACATCTTTGTAGATCGTTCCTGGCGTGTTTGAAATTACAAAACGATCCAGCGCACCCTTACCCAATCCGGTACCAAGGTGTACGCGACCTGCTGTTCCAAATGAATTAATTGCCTTACCCGATACCGCATCAACCGCATACAACCACGACTCTTTTGTATATAAAATTCGTTTATCATCGCCATCTTCCCAATAAGAAAGCCCACGACTCGTTCCATACCATGTTGCCTTTGCCGTATCCTGTAATCGCCATAGTTGTTTTCCTGTAGCTGCATCAAGCGCAAAAGGAAGCGTTCTCGCCGTCATACCGTAGAGTATACCATTTACAATGATCGGGTTGCATTGCAGTTGACCACTGTCTGAAGTGTGATATTCCCAGGCGACTTGCAAATTGTTTATTGTATTAAGATTGATCTGATCCAATGTCGAATAGTGATTTCGATCTGGGCCCCCCAGATATTCACGCCAATCATTAGAATGAGTATCTTTTTGCTGGCATGATAAGCCGATGAACACGATCAAAATCAAAGGGATAAAGGTTCGCATATAGCAGGTTAAACCTAAAGATAGATATTTAGATACAAATCGAAACCGGTTTATAGCGCAAAACAGAAAGATCAATTCGTTCAATCACTTAAAAAATCCGGAATGACGCCTCATCGAAATCGAAAATAAAAAGACTAAAAGAATTAAGGCAACAAAGACGAACAGAAAAACTTTTTTATTGATAAACCCGGTATGCGACTTCTCTTGTACTTTAAATTGTTCAGGATTACCGATGAGTACACCGGCAGCCCAATAATACGGTAGCTCATAGACTTTATCACCTGATTTAATAAAATCAATTTTTGCCTGTTGTAATGCCTTATCCGTTGGCATCCCCTTATAAATGTTTTGAAAGAACAATGAGGAAAGGGAATACGTTGCCATATTGTCGATCTCCCACAACGTTGTAATGGTGGCCGGGATACCTGCCGCCGCGAAGCCCCGGGCCAGACTAAACGTACCCTCACCAGATATCCTCTTTCCTGTGCCGGTGTTACATGCAAAGAGGGTAATTAAACGTGTGTTCAGCGAACCCAAGGTCTGTAGATCACTGACTTTTACAGCGGAATCATACAAATACAGCATGGGCTCATTTCCGGTTTCTCCCACAGTAGCATGAGAGAATAAATGCACAATATTAAACGCTGGTAGGCTATTCATAAACGCTTGTCGTGTTGCAGCTTCGCGCAAAATAAGTGACACCTCGCTGTTACCTGATTTCATATTCTCCATGGCCTTATCCGCTCCCCGCAGGGAAACCAGCTTAGGAGAAGTGTTATACGCTACCGGAGCAACGGCCAGGGTACGCGGCGTAACCTGCTTTGTACGTTGTCCATTAAGTAAAGAAGAAACCGAATAGGCATAGCTAAACACATGATCCTCCAATAGAAAATGCGGTGGTCCTTCCGTATTAGTAACCAGCGCTTCAAAGGGGATAAAATATTCATCCTGCAGAATAGTAACATATTCCGCCTGAACGTCAAGTGGTTTAAACAACGTATTAAAACATTCAACACTCAATTTCCTATATTGATCAAAATTTTGATTCAGCACATGCCGATCCGCAGTCATGGCCAGTATTTGCATGGCCAATTTTTTTTTATCCGGATATGGAATTTTTTTAAATGATAGTGTACCCCGTGTAACTACCAACGCATAAACGACCTCATGGCTATTGAAATAACTGACCACTGCCCGATTGTCATTCAGGAGTTTTGATCGTAACGTTTCTATTGAGCATACTGACCGATCATATTTATATTGATAATACACCGGGTACTTAACCTCGAGCATCGAAATAAAATCTTCCAGGTTCTGCCTGGCTACGGCATACTGGCGATACAGCGTTTCATACGCTGGCGCAGTGATCTCAACAAGCGATAATCTTTGTTCCACTGCATGAGCTTCCATACGAAGCTGTTGTTCACGTGCAGCATCCTCTTCAGACAGCCTCGTTTTAGCATTCAATTCATTCAACCTGTCATTCAGTAACACAGCGCGGCTCTTCTCCAGGAAATAAAAAGCCTGTTCCGGGTCATTCAAAAGATAACAAACTTCAAGTGCCATAGCGTACCATTTTTTGGTTCTTTCACGCCAGTACAATTTAGATTGATCGCCACTTTGACCCCACCGCATGTAGTCGATGGCCAGATCGAACTTTTTAAACGTATTCAATGCAGCCTGGAGGTAATCAGCATTGTGATTCGCCCGGTAATAGTCCAGTAACACCTCACCTTTATTAGCCAGTAGAATCATTCCGATTTGGTCATTACCAATCCATTTGATCTGCTCATTGGATGGTAACGCAAGTAAAGCGGTATCAGAAAAATGAAGTGGTAATGAATGCAACGCACGATTAAAATAATCGATGGCTTTTTTATACTGCTTCTTCCCATGGCACACGCTCCCCATATTATTATACAACGCGGCGAGGGTAAAATGGTCATCCTTTTGTTTGGCCAGATCAATTGCATACGCATAACATTTCAACGCCGCATCCGCATTGTTAATTTCCATGTGATACAGAAAACCGAGGTCCTGTAAATCGCGTATGCTTTGCGACCACTTTCCAAGTTTTACATTTTCTTCGTATGCTTTCTTGTAATAACGAATAGATTCATTGTACTGACTCTTCTTGCTCAATACATTCGCTAACAACGCATACGCATTTCCGAGATAGTAACTACCGCCCTCCTTCGTAAAGATATCAATCACTTTACGGCTGTTTATTTTAGAATCTTCAAGCCTGTTCAACTCGAGTTCGGCCTGTATTTTCTGCATGAGTAACAACGCTTCATCTATACGCGAATCATACTTCCGGGCTTCGTAGATACCCAGATCAGCAGTTTCAATGCTTTCCTGATAATCGCCACTTTGAAAAAATAAGAAGGCCTTTTGTTCAAAAGCCATCTGAGCAATAAATGATTTCTGCGGATACCGTGTAGCCACTACAATACAACTGTCATAATACGCGTGAGATTGATCTTGCAGATACAACAGTGAAAAATACAAACCCAGATTGTAGTACGAATGCGCAAGAAACGCTTGTTGTACTCCCGGTGTTTTTGATCGGTTAATCCTGACAGCCTCCCGCGTAAGTTCTATTCCCTTTTCGAAATCACCGGATAACCTGTAAAGATCGCCGAGCCTGTGGCTGATCCGTGCATAAATACTATCCGGCTCAGCATGGCATTTTAGATATCGTTTTTGCAACTGTAAAAAACGGTCAATTTTCACAGCATTATCTTCCGTGCCCTGCTCGATCAACAACACCTTACCAAACCATTCCGTCTGCGTTGTATTGCATTGCGAATACGCCTGCAAGCCAATGCAGGTAAACAGAAAAATATAAGAATATGTAAAAACAAACCTTGTTCTCATATTCCTGTTGATTTATACGTTACTCTCTTTGTGTGTAGCGACCCTTCCTGATGCGGCTCTGGGATTCTAATTTTTCCCCGTGAATCAATACAGGTGACGAACCCTCAGAAAGGTTTTCCAAAATCGGTTGCTTAGATACACCCGGAACGAACCTTGCTTTGGAAATGTGAGCACCTACTTTCCCCGTCACTATAGCGGTTGCAAAAGATGAACCACTAATGTATAATGGTGTAGCCGAAAACGGGAGCACGAACTTCATTGATGAAGCGTTTACTGAATCTGCTTTTACCCCCACATCAACATACCGGCTGGCATAGTTTTGTGTGGGACTTATTGTCTCTCCATCCGTAGTGGTTGCGGCAATCACATTATTATCAGGCTCACTCAGATAAGCCGGGTAAAAATTATGGTAATTCAGATTTCTTAGCAGGCTGTCAGGCATTACAACACCATGTGCTTCCTGGTAAACTGATTTGGCATATGTATCAATTTCTTCAATTTTATTTCCGGCAGCGGTAATGAAGAGAATTCCTTTTTCTTTTAATCCTTCGGTGACCAAGCTATCGAGATAGGGATGCGTGCCATCATGGTAGAAATAAAATCCCCAGCTGGCATTGACAATATGGGCGCCTTTGTCCATGGCATAATGGAGCGCGCATATACTGGAAAATAAATCACCTGAACCATTCTCATCGTGCGTTTTCAAACTCATGATCTGCACATAATTTGTCGGCGACGTTTTGAACTCATTTACGATGTAATGGCTGACAATCGTTCCATGCAAACTGGTATTGTTATCGGTGATATCAGCATTATCGTCTATGAAATTCCACCCAGCCACATCCTCGGGATAACAATTGCTGTCGTCATCTGAAGACGGATTGCTCTTCTCAATTTTATTTTTCCATACGTGTTGTCCGGGAACAATGGCTGTCGTATCAATTCCGGTATCAAGTACCGCTACGATGATTGTATCCTTTCCAATTCCGTTGACGTTATCCGGCGTTTGGCGTATTCGGTATTCCTTCCGGCTGGGTAATTGCTCAACAGGTAAGTGTTGTCTGTAATTCAATGAATACTGCGCCAGCGAATCCTCGCCTACGCCTTTGGAATCGCGACCCACGGTACCCCCCTTAATTGCATCGGTATGGATAACCGAGTGAATTCCTTCGGCATGCCACAACTCAATATAATCGCCACAACTGTTGCAGCGTTTAATGGTAAGTGAATTAATATCAATACCTGCAGCAAGCACGGCATCCTTTATTCTTTGTTGCCTTTCAGCCGTAGGTGTGTTTTTGTAAATGACAAGTATTTCATCTGGGACATACCGTATTTCTTTGGAATTATCTTCCTGACTTTCATCCGCACGAATGGGTTCAAACTGATCTTTTGAACAGGTGCAAGATTGGACAGACACAAAGATTACGAATACAGAATAGAAGATTAAACGGAATGGTTTATTTTTCATGGGGCCGGTTTTTTTGAGATGCTTATAAACGACCTATCCAGGTCGATGCTTCCCGATGACCAGGTAGTTTCTGGTCGATCACCTCTTGTAACAAACTTCTGGCAACTTCAACATCGTCTCCAGAAGAGCGTTTCATTCTCACAACTGCACTATAAAACTTGCCCGGGTTGGCATACAAATTTGGATAGTGGGACAATTTATCAAATTGTTCGATAGCTTTATCATATTGTTGTGACATCAAATAAACAAATCCAAGATATTCTGTTATTTCAGCGGTGGCATTTCCCCGTTCAGCTATCGATTCAAAAATGGCTTCTGCGTAAGCGTAATCTTTTTTATTATATGCCTCAATCCCGGTTTGAATGCTATCCTCTTCGCCCATGGTAACAGAAAGCGTAGTTAGCTTCTGTTCTATATAATTATCTGCTATTTTTTCTGCTGAAGGCCCCGTGTAAACGGTGACCAGAATAAACACCAACAAGCTGGCAGCGGCGGCTATGATATAAGGTGTTAATCGACGGATAATGGACCGCGGCTTTTGGGCCCTGGCAAGTTCCTGGTATTGCTTATAAAAACCTTCACGCTTTTGATTATGTACTTCAGCTTTTAATTCACTTCTCGTCATAATATAGAAGCTTACTTCGCGGGCAAAGTCTTCGTCTTCAGCGCATCGTTGTTCAAAACGTGACTTTTCGGAAGCTGGTAGCTGTCCTGTAAAATAGGCGTCGATATATGTTATAGTTTCATTCATTCCATTGTAGTGTACCTACTTTTTCGCGCAGTTTGTCCAGGCAGCGCAACCGTGAGGTTTTTACCACATCGACTGAATTGTAATTCATCTCAAGGGCAATTTCCTTATCGCTATACCCATCTTCAAACATCAATAATAATTGCTTACACTTTTCACCCAGTTCCTGGATTTTTTGCGTCAAGGTCAACCGATTGCTCTTCTCGATCATCTGCTGCACAATATTTCTGGCTTTATCCGGAAGAGAAAAAATATAAGCATCCATAGCGTCTGTGTTTAACACGCTGTTCTTATGAGTCGTTTTTTTTCGAACAACGTCAACACATTTGTTCATAAATATTTGGTAGGTGTATGTTTTCAACGACGAACGGCCTTCAAACCTGCGATTTACAATGTTATCAATGATGCCGATAATGGTATCTGAATACGCACTGGCGCATTCATCTTCGGTAAGGGAATACTTTCGGATAGCGACGCGGGTGAGATAAAAGAAATGTTCATATAACTTTTTCTCCGACAGACGTCGTTGAACACCGTCCGACTGCAGGCCGGTTATTAAGGTTGATTCCGCATTCATAAGCGGTTTGGTATCAAGTAGCGTAAGTGTCAGGTAGTAAAATTTAAATCCCGTTGAAAATTAATAAAAAATAAAAACAACAACAGCGCATTATCGGTGAAGTGCCATATCACGATGTCTGAACTACCTTATTTCTAAGGTAGCTAGTTCATCTTAAAAGATCTTAAATTTTTTTACGGAGTCTGTTTCCCAACGCATAACCAATCGCGACTCAGTGTGAAAAGACCTCAATTTATGAAACAAACGCAACTACATCTTCATTATGCCGCTATTACACTCCTGCTAGTGTTGTACTCCAATATGGCAGACGCTCAAAATTACAGCGGTCTTTTAAATAAAGAGTTATCTCCGGATGTGAGCAAAGAAACAATCGTAGGCGGAATACTGGAGATTCTCACCAGTGGTGGACAACCGGAAGGAACCATCACCCGTGTTAAAGTGCTTGATGACCGCGACATCTCATTAACTGTGGGAATTACTTTTACCGGATATAAAGCGGGGTATGTTCATATCTTCCTTACAGATGAAGACCTCACCACGCTGAAAGGTTTTCCTGTTCCAAAGGTAGCCATTGAAAAAGACAAGAAGGATGTGCAATTACGAATTCAGCTTGACCCTACCGTCTACAAAGAAAATGAAACCTTCGAGGCAGCACGCCTTGTGATTACGGTCTCAAAAACAGAAGACATTGCAACCGGCTCACAGCGAATTTATAAACTCAATAAAAAATTCAATAATCCAATCACAGCAGAAAATATTATTATCCCCGTTGCGCTTGTGCCTGTTGGAAGTGCAGCGTCATTGCCTGCGACTTTACCTTCCTCATCAGGTGGACCAGTTAAGCTTACCATACCGAAACGGAATGTTTATGAAGTGATCAAGGATAAACCGCTCTACTTATATAAAGCTACAACGACGACCATTGCGCCGCCTGCCGAAGCATCGCGCACTTCCATCGCAACAGAAAAGGTACTTGTTCATTCAGCGATCACCTCAAGATCGGTGTTAACCCCAGTTACACGCCTGGAAAGGCGCAGATTGGTTAGAGGGTCACCTACGCCCAATCCAGAACCTCCGAGCACTGAACCACAAGGTCCAGACAACAATCCGGTTTCGTTCTGGGGTGACTTTATTTATTCTGATGTGGATTTCGAAAGTCAAATCAAGATCACCAGTGTTAACCTGAACATTTATCCGGACAAAAATCCACAATCGGGTGTATTCTATTACCTGCCCATTGCCTATGATATAAAGTATGACGCTGAAAAAGGTTTTGCATTTAATATCGATTACGGAACCGCTCGTAGTGAAGGAACAGAAAGTAAGGTGCGTATGTCAGGAACGTTGGCATCAGGTATCAGCTTGTATGAGGTACAATTCATCAAGAACCTGATGGAAGCTTATCGGAAACAAAATCCCGGCTTAAAGTTGGAGAAGCCACTTCCACTACCTGTGCGGGAAACACCGGTCATTACATTGGGCGATGAATTAAAAAACTTCGGCATCACCAGTGTAAACATCAACAATGTCAATTCGATTACAGATCCCATTGAGTTTTCGTGGTTGACCGATGGCACAACTGCAGCGGAACTGGAGAATCTGCTGAAAGCAAACAGTGGCATTACCGGTAAAATGAAAATCAAACCGCAAAGTGAAACACTGCCCGACCAGGAAATACCGGTGCGCATAAGACTCCTCGACGAAAATACCTTTGGCAGATTTGGTATGACACCGGCAGAAGTACGAACCAAAAACTGGCGCAACGAAACACCATTTCCGGTAAGGTTGAAATACATGCATTACATGATCATCGATAAAAACAGTGAAGGAAAAGACAGTCCGATTATTTACTCATGGGATCTTAACGAACAGGAAGTACAACCGCGCATGCAAGTAAAGTTTGATG
>DASPIZ010000108.1:0-49619 GCA_035628875.1 Ohtaekwangia sp.
GAATCGACTTGAGCGCCGACGACTTTACCATTCCTACAGATCAAGTCTGGTTAATCAAAAAAGTATATGCTCAGGGTAGATTGCCAGATACCCGACCGTTACGCATTCACATACAGAAAGCGCATGTCAAAATTTTTAATGACAGTTTAGGTTACCCTACGAAAAACGAATTATACTCAACCAGCGTCACGCTTCCCTATGAGGACCGCTCGAATAGAAATCTGATGCTTACATTACCTGAACCTGTTTTATTAGCTGCCGGAAGATATTGGTTTTCGGTGTATGTCGAGTTCTATGAACGCGAAAATTACAATGATGAAATTTGGTTTTGGATAGGAACCGATTCAGTAAAGGGTACACAGTCACAGATGTGTAACCGATGTAATGAACCTCAAAGTTACTGGGAACCCAATTTTGAAGGCGGGGTAGATGGAAGGTATGACCTCGTGTTTACTCTTTTTGGAATTGATACGCATATACCTGCGGATTCCCTTGCGCCTGAGGCTCCTGTAGCGAACCTCGCTTCTTTTGTTTCAGCAACTTCATTTACGGCAAACTGGCAACCTGTAGAAGATGCAACGCATTATGAACTGGATGTTTTTAATATACAGGATTCCGTTAGCTTGCCAGGATATGAAAATAAAATAGTCAATGGAACTTCGCAGGACGTAACCGGAACAAAAAGTTACAGAAGATACTTTTATGTAGTACGTGCTGTCAACGATTCCGTAGCGTCGGAGAATTCCAATGCGATTCGTGTGGCGCATATCAAAAATCTTACGCTACGGACAGTTTGTTCAGATACACCAACAGTGTACAGGCGTTGGAAAGTAATAAACAATAATCCTTTCCCCATACCAGTGACCTGGAGTGTACTTAATACAACCCAATCAGGTATACATATTGCTGATGTCGGCGAATCATTTTTTGTAACAGAAACTGTTTCAGGACTAAACAAAACAATGATTGCCTGGTATGATGACGAACAGGTACAACACATTAGCGTAAAGTCGTCAACGTACAATCCGTGTCAGTCTGATAAAATGATTGCATCAGGCAGGCGAAATTTAGAAGAGGAATTGAACGAGGAAGAATCTCCATTTATGGTTGCCGTCTATCCTAATCCTGTCAAGGATAAACTAATAATGTTGTTGTCTACGCCGTTGGAAGGAATGGTAAGTATCGAAATGTTTAATTTAAATGGCCAACGCGTGTACGCGAAAGAAGCGTTGGGTAACACCATTCAGGAAATTGACGCATCGTCATTCTCACCTGGAATATTTATTCTTAAAGCAAAACAAGGTCAATATCAGCGTGCAATTAAAATAGTGAAGCAGTAAAAGCGAAATTGATCGTTAATTTCAGGAAAGAGGCTGTCTTAGAGGCAGTCTCTTTTGTTATTATGTAACGTCTGAACTGTGATTTATTTTGATTAAATGAAAGCGATGATTCAAATTAATCAAAATCATAGTGCATACAAATGAGCAGGCAATGTATTAAAATTGAAAGCTGGCAAGTTATAAGGAGCTACGTTCGAAAATTCGTTTAATCCTAAAGTTCATTTCAAGATCGCAATTAGAGATTTAAAAAATTTTGCGTGAATGCTGACAAGGATAAAACTATCTGAGGGCGTCGATCATCAAATAATAAAACAGCAAGGGTAAATAAGAAAAGGATCAACTTTTTCCGATTTCCTTTTTGTGAGCCTGCAGGGATTACTCGTCCGCGCATGCATGCCACACAAACCGCCTCGTGATCCCTATGGACATGAGTGCTTTACAAAAAAGATTCTGTTTACTTGGGTATCAAGATCTTTTTAATGAACCGTGAAGGGATTCAAACCCCGACTCTTCCCGTCGAAGCGACGGGATGCTTTATTGAAGTGAAGCACTGGCCCGCAAGAAAAAAGCAGGCAAAAAAAATCCTGATAACTTGTCGTCATCAGGATTTTGTAAGTGAGCCTGCAGGGATTACTCGTCCGCGCATGCATGCCACACAAACCGCTCGTGATCACTATGGACATGAGTGCTTTATAAAAAAGATTCTGTTTACTTGGGTATCAAGATCTTTTTAATGAACCGTGAAGGGATTCAAACCCCGACTCTTCCCGTCGAAGCGACGGGATGCTTTATTGAAGTGAAGCACTGGAGTAAGAAGATGGAAAATGGGTTAAAACAAAAGATCATGGTGAGTGAATGGCAGGAATTCAAACCCAGACCTTCCCGTCGAACGGATGCGATGAGCTATTCAGTTAGTGAAGAAAAGTTAAGGCAAATAAAAAAGGATCGAATTCTCGATCCTTTGTGAGCCTGCAGGGATTCAAACCCCGACTCTTCTGATCCGTAGTCACGAGCAACCAATTAACATTCCGTTTACTCCTTTTCAATCTTATTGATAATCATCCGATTTAATAACCCCATTGTATTATTCCTGTTTAGTTCTGTTTACTCTTCTTTATAGGTTCTGTTTTAAAATCGTTTTAAAATTACCTCTATGAATATTGAGAAAATACGGACTAATGAAATTACCTCTAAGGTAATTTTATACACTCATTCAAAAAGAAAATCCGACAACAGGCACCCTGTAAAAATTCGGATAACTGCCCATCGTAAGGCAAACTACTTCGCTGTTAAATACAACAATAAAAATTTATTCTTATCAGATGCCGAGTTCGAACTTGTAACAAATGAAAAGGACTTCCCTAAAGTAAGAGGGGCAAACAAGGAAATCCGGGAGACGATTAAGAAAATCGACACCATGGCAACAGAGGCAATAAAAAAAGCCACTGCCAACAATGCGCCCTTTAGTTGGGAAGCCTTCGAAAGTGAATTTATCTTCCAAGAATCAAAGAAAACCTTTTATGAAATCTTTGAGACTTACTTGAATGACCTCAAAAGCAAAGACAGGATCGGAACCTTTTCAAGCTACCAATGTGCTTTAGTGGCGCTTAAAAAGTTTGCCCCATCTCTTCGCCCGGAGCAAATCAATGTCCAATTCCTTAAAGATTTTGAGGCGTATCTTTTCCGGGCAAAAGAGGACATTATCAAAACAAAAAACGGAACCCGTACAATAAAAAGGAAGGGATGCTCCCCTACTACCGTTGGAATTTACATGCGCTCGATCCGCGCCGTACTAAACTTTGCAATAGCAAAAAATCCAGACCTGAACCGGTTCTATCCGTTCCCCAGAACACCAAGCGAAAAAGGCAGATACAATATTCCTGAAGGAAGCGGGCATAAAGGAGAGGCAATGAAGGATGCGGATTTCAAAAAGTTTGTATCGATATCGTTAGAGCCCCACAGCCCAGAATGGAGAGCAAAATTATATTTCTTGTTTTCTTACTTCGCGGTGGGCCTTAACTTCACAGACATCGCACATTTAAAATACAAAAGCCAGGGATCGGACAAATTAGGCGTTGATATTGAAAATGAGGTATTATCATTTGTTCGCCAGAAAACAAAAAGAACAAACAGGAATCAAAAAGTTATTGAAATCTCCTTAAACAAAAATGCACTCGAGATTATCAACCTGCTGAATACGGACACTGAAAATATCAGGCGAATGGGAGTTTATGTTTTTCCGATCCTTCAACCAGGGATGAGCCCAACCGATCAAAAGAAAGCTGTAGCAAGATGGATTAAATCTGTAAATGCATCCCTAAGGAAGATATGCCTCCAGAATGATTTACCGGTCATTACAACGTATTGGAGCAGACATAGCGCAGCAAGTCACCTTTTGTTTAATGACGTACGAATTGAGATTATAAGCCAGCTGTTGGGGCATAGGGATGTGAAAACAACGGCAGTTTATACCGCGCGATTTGATCATTCTAAAATTAAATCAGTGACCGATAGCCTTGCTGTAAATATCAAAATGTAACCGATAAATACGGATAATTACGATAATCATGATTTGTAAAATAAAATAAATGACATGAAATTTTTATTTTACAAATCTTTTTATTGATCTTTGAAAGGCAGTTGAGGATGTCAACTGCTTCTCTTCGGGTCTTTTGACAACAGGAATAGGAAAGTCAAAAGATCGTCACTTGGAATTTCTCCAAAACTCCCAATACTGGGAACAAATCAAAAATGTCATTAAATACTAATGAGTCTACCGATGACTTGCGTGATTTAGTAATCAATCTTAATGCTCGTTTATCAGCCTTCGAAGATTACTTTAAAGAGTTGATCAGCCTATCAAAACCACAGCCGGAACACCTCGATGTTCGCGGAGCAGCAGAAATCTTAAAACTACAACCAGGCACTATTTATCAAAAAGTGTTTAAGGGTGAGATCCCATTTCGAAAGCGAGGACAGAAATTATTCTTTGTCCGGAAAGAGCTTTTACAATGGATTGATTCAGGACGGATTGATAAACTAAAATAGATGTTTATCAATGGTTTCATAGTAAAGATACCTGGTCGATACATTGTTTTCATTATCAATCACTTCTGAACTATGATGCTTCTGATTACAAATCAGAAGAAAGCCTTTAAATGAAAAAAGCGCAGCTTCTCCAAACTGCGCCATTCATGAATATCAAATTGTAGCAAATGCAAGTACGCAAAATAGTATTGTACATACAAGCAACACATAAACTTTTGCTTGTATGATAAACATCGATAGTAGGCTAGTGCAGGAAGTTCCTGCGCCCGGGCCGTTTCGTTTTTTATGCTACCTGGGTAGTATGATGAACGAACAAAGGTTATGCTACCCCGGAAATAAAAAGATGTGCAGAGATTTAGACATCTCGCTTCCAACTCTGCAATCATGGAAAAAATTTCTAACTGATAACGGATTTATTGAAGTCAGAACCCGCTTAAAGGAAAACAGTCCAGGACAAACGTCCAACTACTACTTTATTAAAACCCCCATGGTAAGTAATTACACCCCTACTAAAAAACTTAGCATGGGGGATGTAAAAGAAGTTAGCACCCCTCATGTAAAGTTTTTTGATATGGGGGATGGTAAGGAAGTTGATATGGCCCCTACCAAAGAAGTTGGTAACGAAGTATTAGTTATTGAAGAATTAAACAATGAAGTATTAGCTAATGAAGTATTAGAAAAAGAAAAGAATGTTGTTTCCTTTCATAAAGGCGAAATTTTTGATTGTTTGATTAAAAACTTTTACGCTGACTTTTCCGAGCTGGATAAGTTTGACTTTCTGAAATACTACTACTCAGAAGACTTTCAAGAAAAAAATTATTTAAGGGGGCGCGGCTCAATCGAAGTACAAGCATATCAATCGCTGGATATTACCACTCAATCACTATTTGATAAGATGTGGAAGGCCGCAGACAACATCTACAACGGACTTAAAACTTTAAACCGGAAAAAATTACGGACAATAAGTATCAATAGTTCTCATACGGTGCACGGCGCGGGGCCAAAGCTTTATCGGGATGAAGAAACAAAGAACTATTTAAAAGAAGCGACAAAGCAGATAGAAGCATATACCGATTTCTGCCGGATCACCGGCAGGCATAAGACAAAAGATCCACAACGGATAGCCGAAACCATTATAAGTACCGATTGGTGTCTTGAACTTTTCGAATACACAAAACCTCAAATTGAAAAAGAGCTATATGATCCTGGTATGGATCATAATCTGCAAAGCTACTGGCTAACTGAAATCTATTATTGGATTGGCTCCTGCGATATAAAGACATGTATGCGATACGGAAACCGGATAATTGACGGAGAGCATGAATACCTAAAAAACACAAAGGCAGAAAAGTACAACGAACACGGTAAAAGAATATAATAATGGAAAAGCTACCACAAATAATAAACTACCAAGGAAAGCAAGCAGTGAGCGCCAAGGACCTATACGAACAATTAGGTTTTGATAAAAGCAACTGGACTAAATGGTACCGGAAAAACATTTCCAATAACACTTTCGCAATTCAAAATGAAGATTGGCAGGAAGTCGTACCAAGTACGAGAACAAAAGACTTTGCCATATCCATTGAATTCGCAAAGCGCCTATCCATGATGGCCAGGACAGAGAAAGGCGAGAGGATACGCCAATACTTTATCCAGTGTGAACAGAAAGCCCAGGAAGTAATAACACACACACCGGAAGAACTTCTACTGCAGAACGTGCAGATACTTTTAACCCATGGCCAGAAGATAAGGACGATTGAGACAAAACTAAATGAAATTGAAGCGCGGGCCATCACAAGCCCTCAGGACTACTTTGCTATTGCAGGGTATGCGGCGCTTAATAAACGGTGGATAGATGTCTCCACGGCCGCCAAGATAGGCATCAAGGCACGGGCTATGTGTAAGAACCTTGGCTATGTGATGGGAACGATACCAGATCCGCGCTTTGGTGCCGTGAACACGTATCCAAAAGAAATTTTGCAACAAGTATTCAAAGACTTTTACAAATGAGATTATGATCAGGGGTCACAATCAAACAATAAATAACAAACTGAATGTAAGTGATTTATATAAAGTAGGCTTTAAAAAATAAAACTATTACAAAACTTGAAATCATATCGCGGTACCAAAAACTTGTAGAACAGCAAGCCCAAATTAACAAAGAGATTGCTATCCTTCGGTCTTATATTTTACCTACCCGAGAGAGAAAATTAAAAAAATGTTCCGTTGATCCATCCGCGGTGCGTAGGCGATACATTCAAATCGTGATGGAAGATCCCACCCAACAATTAAAAGCAATTTACATTCAACTATCTAAGGAGTTCTGGCCGGAATTATCGCCGAGCAGAATAGGCAGCAAAGATCCTTGTATAAAAACATATCTTTTTTTCCCGCACAAAATAAAAAGTTTGCAACATGAAAAAGCATTACCTGGAATCGAAGCATTTCATAAAATGATTAATGATAAAACTATTCCAACAGAGATTCTTATTAACGGTGCGTCGAAAGTTTTTTAAAGGTGAAGATTAAAAATCTTCACCTTCTTCACCTTGAAATAATTTTCACGAACAACCACTAACTCTGACCTTTGATAAAAAAAACATGAAAAAATATAATCCTTTAAGGACTGATCATCACCACGGACGAACTGCAATAATTGCGCAAGAGGTTTCTGCCGGCAAGTATATCATCGAATCGGTCGAGATTGATGACGACCAGATAGATGAAACTCGGCAAGTTTCTCTCTTCTCTGAATTAAAAATAGAGGTGCCGCTTCAAACAATTGAAGCGTTACGCAAATCCTTCTATTTCCGTGAAATTAAATTTACCAAAAGCGAAGCCTTAACCCCTAAAAACTTCTTTTAATTATGATACCATCATTTATCGAAAAAATTATAGAGAAACATAATGATGTTTTGATATTCAAATCAGAAGCGAAGCGCGAAGAATGGATTTCTAACCTGGAAAGCATTTATTCAAGCCATGACGGAATTACAGTAATGACTAAAAAGAATCGACAGACCGTTGATTTTAAGACTGTCGAAGAGGATGCACTACAGCGGGCCCGGCCAATGTTACGGGCAATGTCAACGAGCAGATATCTTCCAAAATTTATCGACAAAAGGAATACAGAACAGCGATTAAAAGCTTCGCAAGAAGTTGAAAAGCTAACGGACCACTATCTTGAAAAGCTTGGAATTGTATTTAAAAATGAACACTTGGGAGACACTCGCGCACGAGCGGAATTGAAGAATTTTATTAAAACCCAATTCCTTTATGAAGCGGGAGGGCCAGAGGGTGAACTAGTTTTTAGGAAAAACTATCAAGGGATGTTTGGCCCTGCCATAACTCCCAGTGAGCTAATTTTAAAGTATGCTACGCCTTACTTAGATCAGAGACGGACGTCTGAAAACCAAGCAAGGATTGAAAAACAATTGATGCTGAAAACCCTTGAAAAACTGGGTTATCAATCAATTGAAAAATTAACCGGAACACAAAGAGCGTTTTTTGATAATGAATTAAAACGTTCAAAAGAAGAGGAATTAATTTCATACACACAAAAGAAACTTCCTGTAAAAAGTAAACAAGATTACCGTGAAGAATTTCGATTACGTGCTCTTCATAAAAATGGTCTAGTCGATGAACGGTTTGGAAGCCTTCAAGAAAAAATGACCATTGACCATGAGGTAAACACCTCGATGGAATCTTTAAATAATTTCGGCGACTTCAATATCCCAAACTTCACAGGATCCCCTAAGTGGTCAACATGGGAAGGGATGGACGATACTGAAAACAATTCAGGATATTATCTCACTGCAGACCAACTATAACAATGACAAAGTTTAAAGCGGGTAATCCAGGAAAACCAAGGGGCGCAAAAAACAAAATTAATCAAACGCTGCGCTCAATGATTGCTGATTTTCTGTCAGAAAATTGGAGCTCTATTGAAACTGATTTTAAGGGACTGAAGTCACGGGACCGGATTATCTTATATGAGCGACTGCTTAACTACGCCTTACCTAAATATCAAAATTTTACTCTTGAAGGAATGAACGAACAAGACCTTGAACGATATGAAGAGTTCTTGAAGGAAAGGTATGGCTTTGGGAATACAGCGCGTGACCATGAAGAGTGAAAACTTTAACCCCAAATAAATGCGAAATCAAATATTGATCGATAAAATCAAAAAACTCATGAATCCAATGCGTGATTATATTGTATTCGTCGCCTCACAAAATAATTTGTATAAGCATAAAAGGCAAGAGCTTACCAGGGATGAGTGTTCAAAAATACCCGCACAGAAAAAAATTTTTTATCAACGTAAAATAATTTCCATACCATATGAACCAAAAGCATCTAACGATTAATCGAATTAAAGGCCTTTTGCAACACGATACGCAAGACGACCATTTTATAATTCACAACATGAAAGCCTATAAAACTGCTGACGTGGATATTCGAAATGGATTCACGCCAATGCCAGGGGCAAAAGGAATAAAGCCTAAAAAAAACCTGGAGGTTTACAAAGTGCGTGGTGTAAGTATTGCATTCTGATTGACAGTCATATTCAACAGCTCTATAAATAACTGAAATTCAACTTAATATCAACCGCTAAATACTATTAGTAAAACCTATTTAAAACGAAGCAATGGAAAAAACAAAACCAGCTATCATTTCCGGATTAGAATTATTCAACGCCTTCACTACTGAAGAACTCGAAGGATTCAAAAGGAGCCTAAAAAAAAGAAGACAGTTAGAAAACATTCAGGTTAAGCAAATTAAAAAATGAGTACAGACGATCCACAAAGCAAAAAAACGTATTCGACAGTCTTTGAGACAATCGGAACCGAGAAAACGCTTTATAGCAAGTTTATCGCTGCGGGGCTGGCCATCGAAATGACCAGGCGATCGCAAGTTGTTTCGGCCGAACACAGATATGATAATGACATTTTCATAATTGCTATCGACCCTGATTCATTCAGCAGCCCGTCAAATGCTTTCGTGCCTGAACGGGATGAAAATTTTACAAGTACATCGGATTTATTAAACGCTGACACTCGATATAATTTAAATATTACCCCGGCCCGTAATTTTGTTCGATGGGTAAACTATTTCAACGGGGCGCTTTTAAAGTACCTGACATCTTCCTATACTTTTTCAGGTGGCGAAGGAAACATTGATATGTCGAGTACTTACGATTGTAGTAATGGACTTAAAAAAGACTGCCCTTCTACCTTCTGCGATGAGCTGGCAGAAAACCAGGATATCCAAGTTTCAGACGCTGTGGATACCGTTGGGTATTTGTTCACTCCTGAACTGTATGAATTTGAACACCCGTTAAGCTGGTCAGAGTATAAGACGATCCGGGATAACCGACACAAGGCCATCGGAGTAAGCACTACCGACTCAAACCATGAAACGTGCTTTATAAAAAGGCTTGAATACGACATTAATAAATCAACCGCAAAATTTACTGTATGGAAAAGATAGATGAAAGACACATCGCGATTCACGAAGCCGGTCATGCGGTAATTATGGTGGCACGTTCAATACCTTTTGAATACGTCACGATTATTCCAAACAAAGCAATGAACAATATCGGTCACGTAAAGATCGAAGATCAAAGGGTCACCGGCCTTGAAATGGTTGTTGATAATGTTATGGTTCTTCTGGCGGGGAACGTTGCTGAATCGGTTTATTTTAATGTCCTCCCCCGAGACGTTCCCGGAAATATGGCAGGCAGAGATTTTGAGATACTTCAGAGAAATTTAAAAAATATTAGCTTCATTGAGTCTGCCGACGAGATGGAATCTTTTATTTATTGGGTAATGGGTCGAACGCAGGTGCACGTTAAAAAATTATGGAACGTTATTGAAAAGGTGGCCAATGAACTGCAAGCAAAAAAGACCATCTCCGAAGTGGAGGTTCGTCAGTTGTTTACACTTCACTTAAAAAAATAGCATTTAGATCCGCAGCCCGTGAAAAAAGAAAGGTCCAGGTTAAACACCTGGCCTTTTTCGTTTTATCTCTCATACTTCCCGTCTTTCGATAAAAGATCGCGAACTTCAGCTAAAAGGCTGATTTGTGCCTCTTGATTCGCTATTACGCGGTCGACCTTCCAATACCACAACACTAATGCTCGAAGCGCTAAAAACAAGGCTATACAAAGGGCAACGGTCAACAAAAGAACGGTGATGTAATATCCGAATGATTCCATATTGATAGTAGGTTAGTGGAGAATGAATATAACACCTTAGTCAGCAGCTCGCCCATAAAACGGAAATCCAAGTTGTTAACAAAGATACGATCAATGCCCCCAGTGCTATCCAGATTGTCCAAAGGTTACGTTTGTTTTGGTCGCGTAAATCCGCAAGAACAGCCGCCAAAAAAGGAAAGTTAATAGTATGAATATCAGTGACATCTCCATTGTTTATCTGCAGAACAAATAAATCAACTCTCGATCCTCGTCGATCGGGGCCTGCTGGATGCTCCATCCGATAACCGTGCTTATTATTAAGGTGATAATACAATCTTCCAAAGATAATGTCACCGTCAACACCTAATTTTTGGCCAAGTTTATCGAGGTCAATAGGGACATGGATTTTAGATATTCGAACACGATCGGCGACATCCTTTCCTCGGCTATAGGTTGTAAATGTATCATAGTACATATCGTAAATAGCGTTCAAAATCTGTAAATCAGTAGGTGATTTCATGCTGTTTAAGAATTAATCAAGTCCTTCGGATTGACTTTTAAAGCCTTTGCTATCTGAAACAACGTATCAAGTGATGGCTGGGTGTTATTATTAACATAATTCGTTACCACAACTCTACTCTTACCAATTTGTTCAGCAAGCCAAGTTTGCTTTTTATCATCCCGAGCGAGGATTTCCTTGATACGATTAAGCTTTACTTTTTTTGCCATACACAAATATTGACATTTTTATCGAATGTATCAAAAAATAATACTTCAGTTTTGGTTTTTGTAATTATTGTATTACTTTAGTATCAAATTACAATACACTAAACAACAACAATCATGGAAACATCACACGATTTTAACAACGAAAGAAGAGCAAAAGCCAGGGAAGCTATTAATCTCCTTGGTTTTAGCAATGAAAGCGTAGAAAAAGTTACGGAGTTTTTAAAGGATGCCATAGAAACCGCCAGCGCGGTGCACGATATATCTAAGGGCAGCGGTACCATTGAACAACGACTTGACTCTATGAGGAAGATATCCCTGGCAAACTCACTGTTGTGCAAATTTGTAATCGGGGGCCACGCTTAAAATGTATCACACAAAAACTAAACTTCTAAAATTATGGAAACAAAAACCGAAGCAATCATTAATCTCATTGATCAAATTTCTAGCTCAGTTGACTCCCTATTCGGTATAAGCGATGGGTATTTAGATGGGGGTGTTTGGTACTCTTTTAAGAACCTTTTAATCCTTTCCGATAATATTGATTCATTACGAACCGATCCATCTTTTAAAGAGGGGCTTTATATTGTTTGCGAGATTGTAATGACTCATAACGTAGCGGACTACATGCTCGATAACATAGAAGGATCAAAAAGAGCACATTCGGCGATGTATAAATTAATAGAAGCTTTGGATTTGGCCGAAGAAGAAGAAAAGAAAAGGTACAGCCTCAATGATGAAGACACCTTCATTATAAAATCCAAATTAAAAATAATTGCAGAAATGCTGTTGGCCGTAACTCCAGCGATGCAATTAAGGAAGGCCGCTTAACCCTAAACAAATTACAATTATGAGCTCACCTATGAAAGTAAAAAAAGCCGCATTAATTGACGCCTTTAAAGAATTAGATATCGATATCGCATCTTTTGAATCCTTCCTTAAAAACGCCAGCACTTTAGAGAAACAATATATTGAAGTGGCCGGTGATACCTTTAATCGAATTGAATCTCTTGAGCGGGAAAGAGGACTTCTTCAAGCCCAGCTGATTCAGTTTATTTTTGAGAGTCATTTACATTCCGTCAATACTTTTCCAGGAAGCAACTATTAAAAACACAAGCATTCGGGGTACGAACCTTATCCCCGAAATGCCGAAAGAGAAGAACTAATGATAAAACTAAAAGGGAATTAAGATCATCAAATAAGATGTGAGCCGGGAGGGCGTCGAATGTTTTAAGATTGTTTTAAACTTGAAAAAGAAACAGGCAGTTACAAAGTTGTAACTGCCTGTTGTTCAGTAGTGAGCCTGCAGGGATTCAAACCCCGACTCTTCTGATCCGTAGTCAGATGCTTTATTCAGTTAAGCTACAGGCCCGGATATTGACAAATGCTGCTTTTCAACCAAAAGTGCGTTTATCGTTGGGTTTTCGTTTTTGGGAGTGCAAATGTAAAGAATAAATTCACTCAACAAAATAAATGGTTTGGCTCTGCCAACAAAAAAGCTATTTTTGGGGCTTATTGAAGAATTAATTAAAGAGATGATAAAAAAATTAGCAGGTATTCTTCTCCTAACAGGGACTTCATTCGCAGCGATCAGCCAGGATTCGGCTACTAAAAAGCGATATTCACGCCCGGATCTTCCTGGGATATTTACAGTCGAATTAGCGCTGAATCGCGGATTAGATGCACCGGATAACTTCGACCTGGGTTTGTGGGGATCAAGAACCATCAATATTTATTATCAGTACGAAATCAGAATCCTGAAATCTAAGTTCAGCCTCGTGCCAGGGATCGGCGTAAGCTTGGAGCGTTTTAAGTTCAGGAATGGCCATATCCTACAATATGCCGGCGCTTCTGATGACTCTGTTATGCTTCTTGCACCTGCTGATTCAAAAGACCTCTATCCAAACCTGCGTAAAGTTCAGTTAATCAATAATTATATCGATCTTCCTGTCGAGCTACGTTTTACCAGCAATCCAGACGATCCTGCACGCAGCTTGAAAATTTCTGTTGGCGCACGTATTGGTTATATGTATGACGCGTTTAACAAACTCAAATTCAAACAGGATGGTGAGGTCAAACAGATAAAGGATAAGCAGTTCTACAACCTCAACCGTATCCGTTATGGCGTTTATGGCAAAATTGGTATCGGAAATATCAGCCTGTTCGGATATTATAATGTCTCTCCAATGTTCAAGGAAGGAAAAGGATTCCAGGAAGCGGGTATCCCGAACGACTTCAATACCATGACGATCGGCATTTCGCTAGCGGCATTTTAACAGAGGATTCGCACAGGGGAAATTTTCGGAGTTAATTTAATGTTTGTCATTGACCCGTCAAATGCTACAGGCATAGGATGGAAAATCAATAACGGAACAAAAGATTCATCATAAACACGCCGGTGCCCAGACCCACCATCGACCCGATCGCCACCTCACGAAGGGTATGAACATGAAGTTTTAATCGTGCAGACATTATAACACCCGCCATTGCGATGGAAATCACGGTTGGATAGAAAAACACACCGGTCTCTGATACGCCATTCAGCGGCAGCAGGATGCCGATAAATCCCCACGCGGCAATGCTATGAACACTGATTTTATAAAATAATGTTATGATTGCTGATACAAAAACCAGCGCGTCGATTACCAAAAGGAATTTTAGAAAGTTGTCGTTCAGACTTACTTCGTTGCGATCATAGAAGAGGAAAGTCACCGCGCCATATAAGAGCATAATAAAAAAAAACGGTATCGTTCGCTCTTTTCGTTCTCTCATGGTTACGCTTGTAATGGTGCCCATTGACCTGAATAATCCAACGTTAAGCGCAGGCAATACAAAGGTGAAGCAAAACACCAGCATAATGAATTTCCACATGGCATCTTCGCGAATCGGCTCAAAAGCAACGGGAAATAAAAAAGCAAAAAGGCTGAAGAGATACGTCGCCAGTAAAAGCGGGTGAAACAAAAGAGAGATAATCCGGGCAAAAATCACAGCAATCAATTTCAGAATCTAATATAGTGCTCACATCTCCTTTCGCAACCGCGCCACCGGAATATTCAACTGTTCGCGATACTTAGCTACAGTACGACGGGCAATATTGTATCCCTTATCGTTGAGAACCTTTTCCAGCTTATCGTCGGAAAGCGGTTTGTTTTTGTCTTCTTTTTCAATGATCTCCTTGATGATCTGCTTAACCTCGCGGCTACTCACCTCTTCACCGGAGTCGGTGGAAATACCTTCAGAGAAAAAATACTTCAGTGGAAAAATCCCAAAGTCTGTCTGAACAGCTTTACTACTTGCCACCCGTGACACCGTGGAGATGTCCATGCTGATTATCGTAGCAATATCTTTCAGGATCATCGGCTTTAGTTTCGTTTCGTCACCCTCAAGAAAGAAATCGTACTGAAAATCAATAATTGCTTTCATTGTGCGCAGCAAAGTATGCTGACGTTGTTTGATCGCATCGATGAACCATTTGGCTGCATCCAGTTTTTGTTTCACAAAAGACACAGCCTCTTTCAGTTTCTTATCACGTTTATCACTTTTATCGTAAGCTTTAAACATGTCCGTGTAAGAACGACTGATCCGAAGTTCTGGAGCATTGCGGCTGTTGAGGGCAAGTTCCAGTTTGCCGTTATTGTTTGTGAGTATAAAATCAGGAATGATATATTGATTCTTTACAACAGTGTTCGGTCCGCCTCCTCCTGGCTTAGGATTAAGCCGTATAATTAAATCAACGGCATCGCGTATAAAATCTTCATCTTCGGTATCAAGCTTTTTTTGGATTTTCTGATAATGTTTTTTGGTAAACTCATCATAACATTCCGCAATGATCTTTTTTGCAACAGCCACATCAATATCGTGTCCGTTATCCATTCTTTCGAGTTGCAGCAACAGGCATTCCTGAAGATCGCGGGCTGCAATACCCGAAGGATCAAAAGATTGAATTTTTTTTAGAATACTTTCAACTTCTTCCGCATTCGTTTCAATTCCCTGCGAAAATGCCAGGTCATTCACTATGCTCTCGATATCACGACGGATATACCCATCGCTTTCAATACTTCCCACGAGTTGTTTTCCAATCGCATACTGATGTTCATTGAGCCCTAAGAAATCCAGCTGACTCATCAACTGTTCATGCAGCGAACTTGCCATCGGAATGGGCATTTCACGATCATCATCGTCATCACCATCGCCCTGCATTTTATACCCGCTGTATTCATCGTCACCAAGATAGTCCTTGATATCCACTTCATCGTCCGACGAACTGGTTTCCTGGAATTCTTCCGTATTACTATCCTGATTATCCTCAGCGCTTTCCTGCGTTTCACCTTCTTCAAGGGCAGGATTAACCTCAAGTTCTTCTTCTATACGTGCTTCAAGTTCAGCTGTAGGCACCTGAAGCAGCTTGATAAACTGAATCTGCTGCGGGGATAATTTTTGTTGTAGAGATTGGTTTAAACCAAGCTTTTGCATTTGGACTATTATTTTTTAAAGACCGTAACAATAACTATGCAAAGTTATAAAAATCCGCCAGAGTGCAGGAAGATTGATGTGCTGAAACTACAATTCTGCTGTTTTTAATAATATGCATAAAACCGGCGGCAGCTGATCGAAAGAATCCTTTTAAAACTCAGGACTTTTTTCGTTTTTTGCGCACCTGCTGATGTAAACTACGCTCGGGCCTCAATTGTGATAGCAAAATTCATTATGGCGACGCTGCCTATTGATCTTATAACCGGAAGCCTGTAGTTTGCAACTTTCAGCCATTAATTTTTCATTATGAAACGAATAAAGATCAAAGAACTACTCGATCAACAACCCAATGGACAAATTGTAACTGTAAATGGATGGGTAAGAACCTTTCGGAATAACCAGTTCATTGCCATTAACGATGGTTCAACGATCAGGAATATTCAGGCTGTCGTGGATTTCACACAAACCGATGAAGCTTTATTGAAGCGCATCACCACCGGCGCATGCCTTTCTGTTACCGGTGAATTGATTGCCTCTCCGGCAAAAGGTCAGACCGTAGAAGTTAAGGTCAAATCGTTCGAGATCCTAGGTGACTGTGATGCTGAAAAGTATCCGCTTCAACCTAAGAAACACTCCCTCGAGTTTTTACGGGAGATCGCTCACCTGCGAAGCCGTACCAACACCTTCAGCGCAGTGATGCGCGTTCGTCATGCCATGGCTTTTGCAGTGCATAAATTTTTCAACGACCGCGGCTTTAATTATATTCATACCCCCATTATTACCGGATCGGACGCGGAAGGTGCCGGCGCAATGTTTCGCGTCACCACGCTCGATGCTCAAAAACCACCCCGCGATGAAAACGGTAACATCAACTATAAAGAAGATTTCTTTGGTCGCGAAACCAATCTTACAGTATCCGGTCAGTTAGAAGGAGAAACCTATGCGCTGGCATTGGGTGATATTTATACGTTTGGCCCTACGTTTCGTGCTGAAAATTCCAATACAACCCGTCACCTTGCAGAGTTCTGGATGATAGAACCAGAAATGGCATTTTATGATCTGAACGACAACATGCAACTTGCCCAGGATTTCTTACAGTACCTGGTGCGTTATGCATTAACGAACTGTGCCGAAGACCTGGAATTTTTGAACAAAAGGGCACTGGAAGAAGACCAGAGTAAACCCCAGGACCAACGCAATGAACTCAGCCTCCTCGACAGGTTAAAGTTTGTTGCCGAAAATGATTTCCAACGGTTGCCCTACACGGAAGCAATCGATATCCTAAAAAACTCGACACCAAACAAGAAAAAGAAATTTCAATATCTTATTGACCAGTGGGGTGTTGACCTGCAATCAGAACACGAGCGTTTTCTTGTCGAAAAACATTTCAAGAAACCAGTGATCCTGTATAACTACCCGGCAGACATTAAAGCATTTTACATGCGTCAAAACGAAGATGATAAAACGGTTGCTGCCATGGATGTACTCTTCCCGGGCATCGGTGAGATCATTGGCGGATCACAACGCGAAGAACGTTACGAGCGTATTGTAAAGCGGGTACATGAACTTGGGTTACCCGAAAAAGAATTATGGTGGTATCTCGACCTGAGGAAATTTGGTTCAGCACCCCATAGCGGCTTCGGCCTAGGCTTCGAACGCCTCATTATTTTCGTGACTGGCATGACCAACATCCGTGACGTTATTCCATACCCAAGATACCCCGGTAACGCCGACTTCTAAGGCCCAGGGAGTTAAACTCAGGTTTCGTTACGAAGGGCTTGTGTTTAATTGTTTGAGGTTTGACGTCTTAAGGTTTGAGTTGGTGTTCGATAACTGAGCGGCTACGCGAAACGATCTGTGTTTTTTTTTAGCTCACAGAAATCGCTGAATGCACGGAAGAATGCACTGAAAATTCGCGAAAGCCAGTTACTACCAAACAAACTCGCAGCTCTTAGCTCAAAGCTCGAAACTGATTCGCAGACTCCTAAATGATCGAAACCAACCTGAAGCCTGCAGCTTGCAGCCTGAAGCTGATCGAAATTACGAATGTTTCGGCCACTCTTAAACCTCCGGATATTTCCATTCTCCACGGTATGCTCTGCTGAGTAGTTTATTTGCATCGTCATCATTTTCGACAACGCCTTTTTCACCATCCCAGGAAATACTTCGTCCGATTTTAGCGCTTAACATACCCAACAGGCTCATGTTGGTGGAACGTTGTCCTATTTCAATATCACAAACGGGAAGCGTTTTATTTTTAATGGCGTCGATAAAGTTCTGCCACAGCGCTGAAATATTCTGATGATCGGGTGCATCGAGTTGGGCCTCTTCATGTATTATAGGTTTCTTATCATCCGAAGGAAAGAAAGTCCAGCCATCCAGCCAACCCATGTGGAACGTTCCTTCCGTTCCATAAAAATAACAACCAATGTTGCTGTGCTCTGCTCCATTAGCTGCATACTGACGATGTTCCCATGTGGCTGTAAAATCTTCGAACTCATAAATTACATTTTGTGTATCGGGTGCATCGGTGTTATCCCTTTTGATGAATCTTTCCGCTGTGGAATAAATTTTCTGCGGATGTTTTTCTTCGGTCCACATCAGAATCTGATCCAGCCAGTGAATTCCCCAATCACCCAAGGTTCCATTGGCATAGTCAAGAAACTGCCGGAATCCTTTTGGATGTATCTTTGTATTAAAAGGTTTTAATGGCGCAGGTCCACACCACATATTCCAATCCAATCCTGAGGGTGCTTCACTGTCCGGTGTGATGATACCTACATTCCCCGGATAATGCACGAACGACCTAACCATGCCAATCTTACCAGCCTTCCCTGATTTCAAGAAGCGTATACCCGATACGTTGTGTGGTGATACCCGCCGATGAGTTCCAACCTGAACGATACCCTGTGTATCGCGTGCCGCCTTCACCATAGCCTTGCCTTCGTTGATGGTGTGGCTGATGGGCTTTTCCACATACACATGAGCGCCGGCATAAAGCGCAGCAATGGTAATCAGCGGATGCCAATGATCAGGCGTAGCAACAATCACAATCTGCAGTTTTTCTTTTGATAGTAGTTCACGGTAATCTTTATAAAGTTTCGGAGCATCGGAAGTAATTTTCTTTACCGCTTCAAGGCATGTTTTGATCTGATTGTCATCGACATCGCACAATGCGATCACTTTGTTTTGACCTGATTGAATAGCACAACGCAAGATATTCATACCCCACCATCCCGTTCCAATCAGGGCTGTGTTATACCGTACCTCCTTCCCCATCACTTTTATCAGCGGAGCAGTTACAATTGCGGTAGTGAACAGGGCTGTATTTCGAATGAATTCTCGACGTTCCATATTAATAAAACTAATTCACATCAATATAACACTGGTTCCATTACTAAAAAAGAAGCGACAAAACAGTGACTTTAATGCTTGTCCGGTATTTTACTAATTAAACATGTTTTGATCTGTCTTACAGGTCAACCGCGCGGTTCCATTTTCATCTAAACCTAAAAGCTTATGGAACCAAAGAAAAACCCGAAGTATGACGTACACAAAAAACGTGGCGTTATCTTCAACTTTAGCCTTGTGCTGAGTATACTGGTTGTGATTGCAGCCTTTAAGTGGGGCGTGCCATACCAGGATGGTCCGCGTTGTTGTAAGGACGAGCCCGAACAATTACACACCGATTTTTATGTTCCGGTTAATTACCGCGTAAAGGAAGATAAACCAACGCCGGCTAAAAAACCAAAACCAATCGTTCGGCAGCCAACGGAATTTAAACCTGTATTAAACAAGATCATTCCGGTTGAGTCGCCTTCTATTGATGTCGCAGCATTACCGTCACCTGATTTTGGTGAGCTCGTCGTTGAAACAATTCCAGCGGCAGACACTGCGGAGTTTATTATAGTGGAAAAAATGCCGGAACCAGTTGGCGGATATAAAACGTTTTATAAAACGCTTAGCGACAACCTTAAATATCCTCGCCTTGCAAAGCGCACAGAAACAACCGGAAAAGTGTTTGTACAATTTACTGTAAATGAAAAGGGAGAAGTTCAAAACGTAAGCGTATTGCGCGGCATCGGATTAGATTGTGATGAGGAAGCAATGCGTGTTATACAGCTTACGAAGTGGAAAGCAGGAAAACAACGTGGACGCCCTGTTAAAGTAAGAATGGTTCAACCGATTCAGTTCGCGATCCGTAATAATTGAAGCATACTCAATGTCGTTTAGTTAGGCTTGACTACTTAAGATGTTATAAATCTTGAAGCCTGACTAAACGACATAATTAATCCTGACAAGTTAGTTTATGACGCTATTCATTTGGTACACCTGCTTCAAGCGTTTCATCATCGGGCTCTTCCAACCCGGAATAATTAAACGCAGTAGCAATAGGCTCACCTATAGGGCGGACGTTGTGGTAAGGTACATCTAAAAAAGTGGCAATGGTTTTAGCAACCTGGTTTTGTTCCAGGCGCATTTTGTTCTTCATTTCGCCGGAAGGCGGTGTATCGGGACCCATCACGGCCAACCAGATGTGCGACGACCCACGAAACAAACACGCATGACGTTGCCAGCCTGAAGGATTAGTACCACGACCGTGATCTGTCGTGATCAACAACGTTGTTTTGTTTTTATACTTTGGATGGGATTGTATCCAGCCCCATAATTGACCGATCATTGCATCAATGCGATGCGCTGATTTTAAATATTCATCATAGCGTTCGCCATGACCATGTTCATCAGTTTCATCAAATCCGATATACAATACACGTGGCTGCTCTCGTTTTAAATATTCGTAAGCATATTCAAATGTAAATTTGTCGTAACGATCTCCATGCGGGTTGCGAATGTCTTGTGTAATGTGATTTAATATTTTTTCCTTTTCGGAGATATCCGCTCCACGTGCCTTGTCATTTCCACTGTTGATATGAATGCCTGATTGATCTTCACGAAGAATATAGGGCATGACGCCCCAGGTAGAAAATGCTGCAACTGAATTCTGAAATCCTGGTTGCTTTTCGATAAACTCAAATACCGAATAATTCGGATTAACCACGGCTGTATTGTCTTTCACGCGTTTATCAACAAATCCAACAAACATTTCGCTGTACCCTGCATAAGAATACAAATTGCCATTAGTACACTTGATTTTGTTTTTATACCTCCGGTTACCATATAGCTGCCCCTCCGTTCCAATGACACTCCAAAAAAAAGGCATTAGCAATTCACGTCGTTTTTTGGGAGACTTATGCCAAAAACGATCTTGTACCGTTTTATCCTTAACATGATCATGGTGAAAAAGTATTTTTTTATCCGCTCCCAAAAATACCTCGCGCCACCGATAACCATCTATCGTAATCACCACAATGTTCTCCGTCAATAAATCCTGCGCAACAGTACCAAAACCTGGAACGACAATAACGAATATTAACAACAATCTGTGCATTCATGTAATAAGTAAATAATTATGCCAATATTGGGTCAAGTCAGGAAGGTTCAAAGTTTCGATACCCATCACCCCTCATTACCGTCATCCTGATGCGCGCATGTGCCTGCACAAAGCATGCAGAAGGATCCCCCGATCAAAGGAAAAATTGATTTGCAAGCAAAATCAGAATCAATGTTCGTGTATCCAAAGTCCAAGATTAAACTTCGGCAAGTTTCTCCGCTTGCGAAATATTGTTTGAGTTTGGTGTGTAAGTTTGATGGCTCCAGAATCAATTTGAGGCCAGCTTAAAGCGGATCTTAAATCTCATAAATTGCCGCCAACAAACTCAAAATCATGCTAAGCCTCTCGAATGAACGTGTAGTTCTTGTTTAGTTACCTTTTGCTTTCCGTAACGAATGGTTTTCTCCTTCGTTCCGGGGGATTTTTTCTGCATGCATGTACGCGGTACATGCGCATTCAGAAAGACGATAACGAGAAGGAGTTAAAGCGAGTTCAAAGCCAATAAATTGTCGATATCATCCTTGCAGCTTGTCGCAAACGGCTTGCAGCTTATCGCAAACAACAAAGTTCTTGAACTTACACGCCACGAATCTCTTGTATCAACGCAAGTGTGGATGAAATTTTATCCTCCAAACCCGGCCAATCTTTCGCATTCATGATTTCACGAGTAAACAAATGCGAACCCAACCCTACACACATTGCACCCGCTTTAAACCAGGCTGCCAGATTTTGTTCTGTTGGTTCAACACCACCCGTAATCATTAACTTCAAATCGGGTACAACCGGCATAATAGCAGAAACGAATTTCGGACCTAGAACTGATCCTGGAAAAATTTTGATTATCCCCGCACCATTTTCTTTGGCTGTAACAATCTCTGTCAACGTTGCACAACCTGGAATCCACAATACATCATGCTCATAACAAACACTTGCCATCTCCAGTTTTAAGATCGGAGAAATAATAAAGTGTGCACCGGCATCAATAAATTTTTCGGTTGTTTCAGCATCCATGATGGTACCGATGCCAAGAATAAGATCTGGAAATTGTTGACAATAGTCCAGTACTTTTACAAAAACATCATATGAGTTTTTCCTCCTATTGGTGAATTCAAAGACGCGTATGCCGGCAAAGTAGGCAGCTTCAACAACCTGAATGGCGTCATGATGGTTTTCGTGCGTAAACAAAGGAACAAGTCCGCTTTGTTCAATTACTCTGATGATTTGATCCTGGGTGAACTTCTTTGCCATTTTAAATGCAAAAACATTTTAAATTGAATACGTTTTATGACCCTGCATTAAAGCCAAAATATTGATCTGCATTTTTAAAACATATAGCTTCGACCATACCACCTATGCCCTCGATATCGCTAGGCAATTCACCCTTTTCAATATCGTTACCTAACATATTACAAAGCACACGACGAAAATATTCATGACGCGGAAATGAAAGGAAACTTCGCGAATCAGTAACCATACCAACGAAGCGTGAGAGAAGGCCCATATTCGAAAGCGCGTTCATTTGTTTTTCCATGCCATCCTTTTGGTCGAGGAACCACCAGCCACTTCCGAACTGCATTTTACCCGCAACAGAACCGTCGTTAAAATTACCAATCATGGTTGCAATCAATTCATTGTCTGCCGGGTTAAGATTATAAACAATGGTTTTCGCAAGTTGATTGGTGTTATCGAGATGGTTAAAAAACTGCGACATGGAACGTGCCTGTGAAAAATCACCTACTGAGTCAAAACCAGTATCCGGTCCTAACTCACGGAGCATACGTGAATTATTATTTCGCAGGGCACCAACGTGAAACTGTTGTGCCCAACTTTTTGCATGATACATCCTGCCAAGGTTTATCAGTACAGCACATTTGAACTGATTCCGTTCCGTTGTATCCAGTGACTTACCACCCTTTATTTTTTGGAATAAATTATCGGCAACGATTTCAGCATCTGCAAAAAAGTAAAGTTGTTCTAATCCATGGTCGGAGGCACGGCAACCCTGTTCGGTAAAAAAATTAATCCTGTTTTCCAGTGCCTGCAACAAATCATCGAAGTTCTTAATTTCAATTCGCGTGACAGCTGAAAGTTTTTCAAGATACGCTGCGTATACAACAGGATCCTCCACGCCATAAACTTTATCAGGACGAAAGGTGGGATACATTTTAAAACCAGCTTCCTGTTTGGCAAATTGTTGATGGTACTCAAGCGTGTCCGTGGGATCATCTGTCGTGCAGAGCACTTTTACATTCATCTTGTTCAACAAACCACGCGTGAAATAATCTTCGTTTTTAAGCTTTTCGTTTGCCTCAGTATATATTTTTAAAGCAGATTTCCCGTCCAGCAGCGTTGTTATTCCAAAATAATTTTTAAGCTCCAGGTGCGTCCAGTGATAAAGCGGATTTCGCAAAGCATAAGGAACCGTTTCCGCCCATTTCTGAAATTTCTCTTCTGGTGAAGCGTTGCCAGTGCAATAGCGCTCAGGGATACCGTTGGTTCGCATCGCGCGCCATTTATAGTGATCGCCATCCAGCCAGATTTCTGTGAGATTATTGAACTGCCTGTTTTCTGAAATATCCTTTGGTGAAAGATGGTTGTGATAATCAATGATTGGCATTGGTGCAGCAAATTGATCATACAATACTTTTGCAGATTCGGTTTCAAGAAGAAAATCCGGCGTGATGAACTCCCTTATGGTGGTATTAATCATAGTCTACTTCATTTCAGATAAGTTGCGCTGTATCGCCAATTCCAATCTGCGAAATTCAGCCAGCCCCGTAATCTTCCGATAGCCGAATAACCAGTTCTTTCCCAAATCATCGCGCATCGGATGTCCATGGTCTGGTCTGAAGGGTCCAGCGTGATGTCTTTTATGTTGTTGCAATACCAATTCTCTCATCGCAGCGTACATATCAACATCTCCATCAAGGCGATTCGCTTCATAAAAATTTTCTTCATCATCACGGATAGTACTACGCAAATGTATAAAATTTATACGGTCGCCTAACTGTTTCACCATTCTGCCAACGCATTATCCGGCCGAACACCAAATGAACCGGTACAAAAGCAAATCCCGTTGCAGGATCGGGATAAGCCGCCAGTAGTTGATTGACATCTTCTTCCGTGCTCGTACAACTATTTTTTTATGGCACATGACCTGCTGAATTTTGCCTGACATCAAACACCTGAGAAAGCTGTGAAACCACCGTCTACAGGAACGGTAATACCCGTTACAAATTTTGATGCATCCGAACACAACCAGAGTAACGTACCTACAAGGTCGTCGGGATTTCCGAAGCGTGCAAAGGGCGTATGTTGTAATATATCCAGACCACGTTGTGTAAAAGAACCATCTGACTTCGTTAGCAAGTTTCTATTTTGTTCAGTTATAAAAAATCCAGGCGCGATACCATTTACGCGAATTCCTTCCCCGAATTTCTTTGCCATTTCTATGGCCAACCATTCCGTAAAATTTTTGATTGATGATTTTGCTGCGGCGTAACCAACAACCCGGGTGAGTGGCTGAAATGAAGTTACCGAAGCAATGTTAATGATGACGCCTTCTTTTCTCTGCGCCATTTCTTCAGAAAAAATCTTGGTAGGAAGTACCGTGCCGGTGAGGTTCAGATCCACGACTTTCTTAAACTCATTCATATCAAGATCAAAAAAAGTCTGTGTTGGTGTGATCACAGCGCCAGGAAGATTTCCACCAGCTGCATTGACCAGCACATCGATCTTACCAAACGCTCGAAATATCGCTTCCTTTCCGCGCATGAGTTGTGCTTCATCCAAAACATCCGCCTGAATGAACATGGCTTTGGATCCCCTGCTTTGCAAATTATTTACAAAAACCTCACCCACATCTTTTCTTCTTCCTACAACAACAACCTGCGCTCCTGCATCCGCCAGTCCTTCGGCCATTGCCCCACCCAATACACCGGTACCTCCGGTAATCACCACCGTTTTTCCGGCTATGTTAAAAAGCGTTTTCGTATTGATCATCCTAATTAAATAAGATTGTTTTTTTTTAAATCCTGAACCACGAAAGTACTGAACCCTTCCTGCCTTAAGCCCGTGTCATTAACAATACCTTAGTATTTAAACACTTTACTTCCTGCCATAACCTCTTGCGTCTTCTCATCGAACGTAATTTTTTCACCGGTTCGTGTTGCTGCATTGGTCATAATACAAGCAATAGAATGTTGATAACCTGCTTCAACGGAAGCGTTTGCCGGCTTGCGGCTCCGAACGCATTCCATGAAATTCCTGACGTGGTTTGAAGTTGTCACATCGCCTCCTGTATTTGCAGAAGCCACGGTTTTAATGGCACTGTCAGCAAGATCAATCTCCGGTAACAAATTGGCTTCCATATTCATGGCTTTCGCGTGACTTTCGCGTAGGCCTCCCGTTGGCGTCACCTTGTTGGTGTTGAGGTTCAGTTCTCCGCCATTGGAGTAATAGATCTCTTTTGGATTCTCATCACCATTGTGCATTCTGGAGGAGAATACCACTTGAAAACCTGTTGACTTATCATCATCCGATCCATAATCAAACACAGCGGTGGTTGTATCCCAGTTTTCACGACCATCTTTCCACATGTATATTCCACCATTTGCCACGACACTGCGCGGATGCTTTAATCCGGTGAACCAATGTACTGTATCGATCTGATGACTCATCCATTGTCCGGGCATACCGGATGAATATGGCCAGAATAACCGGTATTCCAGGTGCTTGCGCGCATCGAATTTCTCAAAAGGCCTGTTCATCAGAAAGCGTTTCCAGTCGGTGTCTTCTTCACGCATTTTCGCCACCAGTGCAGGTCTTCGCCAACGTCCGGGCTGGTTAACATTCCAGGTGAGCTCCACCATGGTAACATTTCCAAACTTTCCGCTCTTAATAAAATCCGCGGCAGCATGATAATTAGCACCGCTTCGTCGTTGTGATCCAATCTGAATAATTTGTTTTGATTCTTTAATCGCTTTTAGCGCGGCACGGTTATCTTCCATTGTTTCTGCAAAAGGCTTTTCAACGTAAGCATCACATCCTGCCTTCACAGCTTCAATGGCATGTAGTGCGTGTTGAAAATCAGATGTACTGATCATTACCGCATCAGCCACCTTTGCATTATACAGTTCTTCATTGTTCCGATAGGCTTTAATATCGTGACCGAAGTTGTCTTTCAGATGTGTCTGACCTTCTTCTCGACGCAGCTTCCAGATATCAGAGACAGCTACAATATCAAAATTCAGCTCCTTGTAATGTTGCTTAAAAGCTGGCAGAAGTGATTGGCGAAACCGGTCTGAAAACCCAATTACGCCAATGTTGATACGGTCATTCGCACCGAGTATACGGCTATAACTTTTTGGTGAAAAAGCCATTGCACCCAGGTAAGTCCCCGCTGTGGCCAAGGTTGCTTTCTTTATGAAATCGCGCCTTGAATTTCTTTTTTCGTTTGCGTCGGTCATGCGTTATTGTTGTTGATGTTATAAATCTGATTTCAGCTACTATTTCTGCAATGTTTTAATTTTAATACTTCGAAAAAAAACTTCATCCCCGTGATCCTGTAAGAGAATTTTTCCTTGCTCAGCCATTCCAAAATTTTCCCATTGCGCATATTTACTTCGGGCCACCAATGCCTGATAAGTAGGATTGCCACGTGTATACTCCACTACTTTGTATCCATTCAGCCAATGTTCAACACGACTGTCGGGATACACAATGATACGGCCATTATTCCACTCCCCTATGGCATGTAATCCACGCTGTATTTTTAGCGAAGGTATCAAATCATATAACGATGCGAGGGTTCTATTTCCCACCACGCCCTGTTTTGCATCAGGATGTTTTGCATCATCGAGAATTTGATATTCTAATCCGATTGCGGACCCAGTTGTTTTTTCTTTTTCAGTGACAAAATATTTCACGCCACTGTTTGCACCTTCTGTAAGCTTGAATTCAAACTGCAGATCAAAAGCGCTAAACGTTTGTTCCGTTACGATATCTCCTCCGTTCGTTGATTCACCACCATCGGACTTCAAAACATGCAACGAACCATCGCTGATTTCCCACCCCTGCTTTGGAAACTCCGTTTTGTTTGCGCCGCGCCAACCTGTAGTGGTCTTCCCATCAAACAATAATTTTACACCGTGCTGTCTTTCCTGATCCGACAATGTATTGGGAATCATATTTACTACGAAGATGTCATCGACAGGCGAAGACTTCAGGTCTTGTGTCTGAATGCGGATATTACGCCACCGGATTTTTTGCCCGCTCTCCGCTGGCTTTCCAACGGAATGTACCTGCAAGGCAATAAATCCTTTTGGTGATACATCATCAACTAAATTTGCCGTAGCGATGCCGTTCACCCAGGTACGCATTACATTTCCAATGCATTCAATACGAATGGCATTCCAGTCATTCTTTTTGAAGGCTGTTTTTCCTTTGGGATTATATTCGAGGGGGTACAACCACTCGCGGCGTGCTTCATCATAGACTCCGCCGGTCCATGCCCGTGGCGATGGGTCTATTTCCATTTGATAACCATGAACCCTTCCGTTTTTATATTCCGGCTTACTGGCACTACGAAACTGAATTCCTGAATTCATATCGTGATCGAGTTTGAAGTCAAGCTCCAGGATAAAATCACCATAGTCAATTGCCGTGGCCAGGAAGGAATTCGGCTCACCATGAACGGTAGTACCAACAATCTCTCCATTCTTTACCTCATACAAAGCTTTACCATTTAATTGCTTCCAGCCGGTAAGATCTTTTCCGTTAAATAATTTTGTCCACTTCTCTTGTGCCTCAGCAGTACCCATCAACAGCATAAACAAAACTGTAGTAATCACTGATAATCGTATCATCGTATTTTATATTTTTATTTTAATCTAAATCAGCAACCTAACCGGTCATTTCAGACACGAATGGCTTGTTTTTTTTCATTGCTTTCATAACACAATTCAATCAGGCGAATCACATCACGTGCTTCCGTTGCTTTAACCGCCAGTTCCCCTGGTTCACGAATTGTTGCAAACAGATTTTTATAGAACGAAAGATAATCACCCCTTTCTGTTTCGATACGTCCTTCATAGGGATGATCAGGAAGTACCGAATTTAATTTCCCCCAATCTTCCGGATTTTCCTTTCCCCAGTCCTGGCCTCCCGGTATTTTTTTATTTTTCAAATCTTCCTCTTGTGGATCAAGCCCGAATTTCACAAAAGATCCGTGAACACCATGCACAATATACCGCGGCATTTTCTCCTTCACGAGGTAACTTGACTTAACAATCACTAAAAGGTCCTTATATGTTAACCGGATGTCAAAGTAATCATCAACCATTCCTCCAGGCCGCTGAATACCAATACGCGCGTCAACATAATCCGGCATGCCAAACAATTGAACAGCCTGATCCAACGTATGCGAACCCAGGTTGTAAACAATCCCGGTCCCCGGCCGTGGTGATTCCTTCCAGGTATTGGCCTCTACATAATTCCTGAATCGATCGTAATGCACTTCAAACTCCACAATCTTACCAACGCGTTGTTCCTGAATGATTTTCTTCACGGTAAGAAAATCACCATCCCACCGCCGGTTTTGAAAAACAGTCAGTACCTTCCCTTTTTCTTTGGCAAGCGCTATCAGTTTATCCGCTTCAGTAACGGTTACGGTAAACGGTTTTTCAACCACCACATGCTTTCCTGCCATCAAAGCCCTGGACGCGAAATCAAGATGAGTTTCATTCGGTGTATTTACAATGATTAATTCGACAGACGGTTCATCAAAGATTTCATCAATCGAATTGACTACATGAATATCCGGAAAATGCTCACGCGCCTTTCCGCGACTACGCTGCACAATGTGCGTTAGTCTGAATTGAGGCAACGCCTGGAGCAATGGCGCATGAAAAACTTCACCCGACATTCCGTAAGACAACAGTGCTGTATTTATGGGTTGATGCATGATCGCTAATTTAAGCACTTATCTAAAGTAAACACGCCGATCAAACTTTAATACTAAACAAAATAATAAACATTCATCTCAGGACAGTCCAGGATGCATGAAATATTAGCTCGCAACATCAAAATTACAGAAAGCTAGAACTATATTTAAAAAAAAACACATCATTGAATCGCAAGGAGCTCATTACAGCACTCAACAACTATGTGACACCGTATGCACAAGAACAAAGTTTCAAGGCACCATTTCTTAGTTTATTAAATCATCCTGATGCCTATCAACGTAGTCACTTGCCGGGTCATATTACGGGATCAGCATGGATCGTTGATGAATCGCGGGCAAATGTGTTATTAACACACCATGCAAAATTAAATCGTTGGTTACAGCCTGGCGGCCATGCAGACGGCAACGAAAATATATTTGAAGTCGCTCTTCGCGAAGCCGTGGAAGAAACCGGACTAACGTCACTCCTATTGATCAATCCCTCGTTTTTTGATATTGACATCCACGTGATTCCTGCGAGAAAAGAGTTCCCGGAACACGATCACTATGATGTGCGATTTTTGTTTGAGGCTAAACGAACGGATGCGTTAATAATCTCTGAAGAATCTCATGATCTTGCCTGGATCAATATCGATAATCTTATGATGACAACTGGCAAAAATGATTCAATGGTTCGTATGGCGGAAAAAGTAGTCGACTTATTTGGACGCCAACAATAACATACCAAAGGCAATGACCACGATCCAAAATTTATAAGGCACAATGATGGGAATAATCACCCATGATAATTGCATTACCACAGTAAGAAGTACGAGTATTACAGCAATGGCCTTGATGGCAGATCGCGTTTTATTGCTCATGTGAATTTCTTTTAGCCTTTATAATTCAGAAAGCGAAGCTACAAAAAAGATCTTGATCCTTCCATCTTTATAGATTGACAAATAAGATTCGACGCTAATAATCTGAACCATCGTACCAGAACAGAAAACAAACCACAAAAATCATTTACTTTTAAATTTTATGGAAACATATCCTTCCATTACCTTACTATAACTAAATTACAGTTCATTTATAATGGCTGAAATCGGAACAGATATACAAAAGGCTATCACACTTTTACAAGAAGGTGAAGTAATTGGCATGCCTACAGAAACCGTTTATGGTCTTGCCGGAAATGCAATTGATGGAAGGGCTGTAGCCAGGATCTTTGCTGTAAAAAACAGACCCGCCTTTGACCCGCTTATTGTCCACGTACCGGACTTGGAAACAGCAAGGCAATACGTTGAAAACATCCCTGAAAAGGCCGAAGCGCTAGCCAACCGTTTCTGGCCAGGACCACTTACCCTGGTACTGAAAAAGAAACCGATTATACCAGACCTTGTTACTTCGGGTATGGATACCGTTGGCATCCGTTGTCCTGGTCATGCATTAACCCATCGGTTACTAAAAGCGTTACCCTTTCCACTGGCGGCGCCAAGTGCTAACCCCTTTGGATATGTAAGTCCGACGAAGGCGCAACATGTTAATGAACAACTTGGCGACAGCATTCCATACATTCTTGATGGCGGTGAATGTAACGTGGGTATTGAATCCACCATCATCGGCATAGAAGAAGAACAGGTTATTGTTTATCGCCTTGGCGGATTAACGCTTGAAAAAATTGAAAGTGTTATCGGTAAGGTGATTTTACAATCGCACTCAACCTCCAATCCAAAAGCTCCCGGCCAATTAATCAGCCACTACGCGCCATCACGTAAAGTATTACTTGGAAATATTCCAGCGCTGATGCAACAATATGATGAAGATATTTCAGCAATACTGAGCTTCAGCCACGATTACGGCGTACGCAATCAAATCATTCTTTCACCAACCGGTTCGATAGAAGAAGCTGCCAAAAATCTTTTCGCTGCACTCCGCCGGTTAGATAAAATGAATATTAACTTTATCCTTGCTGAACTCGCTCCCGATGAAGGTCTCGGCCGCGCCATCAATGACCGTTTACGGAGGGCGAGTTCATCATGAGGTTCATGGTTCATGGTTCAAAGTTTAAGGTTGGTGTTCGATACGAGGAGTTTTGGAAAACTGTTTGAAGTTGGAGGTTTGACGTTGGAGGTTTGAGGTTGGTTTGCGAACCTGTTTGGATCTTCATTCATACTTGAGTTGAGGCTTTGCGTAACTTTGTGGCTTTGCGGCTTAGCGGTTAAGTTATGGGTTCAGGGTTCATGGTTCAAAGTTTAAGGTTGGTGTTCGATACGAGGAGTTTTGGAAAACTGTTTAAGGTTGGAGGTTTGAGGTTGGTTTGTGAAAACCGATAAGTTATCGACATACAACCTGACGCTTGCGGCCTGTAGCTTAAAGCTCATCGCAAAACATAGAAGTGATACGAATCAAATAACGACATGAAAAAAACTAAAAAGGTGTTGATCTTAACAGGAGGTGGTGATTGCCCAGGGCTAAATGCTGTGATCCGTGGCGTTACGAAGCGCGCGCGAAAGGAAAAAGACTGGGAAGTGTACGGTAGCATAGAGGCCTTCAATGGTGTGTTTAGTGACCCACAGGAAATCATCAGGCTTACCAGTGAGAAAACGGCAGGGATACACGTTAAAGGCGGTACCATTCTTAAGACTACGAACAAAGGCAATCCCATCAAGTTTCCAGTCATACAAAAAGATGGGTCAGTTAAATTTATCGATCGTTCTGAAGAACTTGTAAAACGAATTAAAGCACTGGGCTTTGATGCTGTAATTAACATCGGCGGTGATGGTTCACAAAAAATTTCAAAGGCCTTGTTCGACAAAGGTATGCCCATCATTGGCGTACCCAAAACGATAGACAACGATCTCTCTGCTACAGATGTTACATTTGGCTTTCAGACTGCTGTTCAGATTGCCACTGATAGCTTCGATAAACTCGTCACGACAGCAGAAAGCCATCATCGCATCATGATCATGGAAGTAATGGGCCGCGATGCAGGATGGATTGCATTACATACAGCCATTGCAGGCGGTGCCGAACTTTGCCTTATTCCTGAGATACCTTATGATATTACCAAAATTGTAAAACGTTTAAACCTGCGATACAAGAAAGGCCGTGGTTTTGCAAATATTGTTATTGCCGAAGGTGCAAAACCAAAAGAAGGATCGATTACATCATCTACAGGAGAAAAAGGTTCGGAACACGTGCGCCTTGGAGGTGTTGCTTATCAATTGTCTCAGCAACTGAAAAATGCAGGGTGCCAGGCTGATATTCGCGAGACCGTGTTAGGACACGTTCAACGTGGCGGCACTCCTGTTGCTTACGATCGGATACTTGCCACCTTGTATGGCGTTAAAGCATTTGAACTTGCACTTGAAGGTAAATTCGGTGAGATGGTGTCATTCCGTAACAACATGATAACCTCTGTATCGCTGGAGGAAGCTACCACGGATTACAATTTCATAAAAAGAGATTCGTTCCTGGTGCAGGCAGCAAAAGGCATGGGCATAGGGTTTGGCGATTAACCGCAAACGATTGCTGATGTTTGTTGTCGCGGAAGATTATCTTTCAATAGTCCAATTTTATCGTTATTCCATTGCCGATAAAAAATTCAAAAAGTTTAGCTTTGCATCCATTCAAATCATTTTGAGACATAGCATATCGAAAACAATAACCCGATGAAAACCATTAACGACATCAACTTTAGCGGAAAGCGCGCACTGATCCGCGTAGATTTCAACGTTCCCCTCGACAAAAGTTTTAATGTTACGGATGACAATCGCATCCGCGCTACCATCCCTACAATAAATAAAATTTTGAAGGACGGTGGCAGTTGTATTCTGATGTCGCATCTCGGTCGTCCAAAAGAAGGACCAGAGGAAAAATACTCTCTGAAACATACACTGAAAAAGACGGAAGAATTATTAGGTCGCCCTGTAAAATTTGCTGAGGACTGTATCGGCGATGAAGCCTATAAAATCTCTTCGGCACTAAAACCAGGAGAAGTTTTGATTCTCGAAAATTTACGTTTCTACAAACAAGAGGAAAAAGGTGACGTTGCATTTGCAGAAAAATTATCTAAGCATGGTGATCTGTATGTAAACGATGCATTTGGTACAGCACACCGAGCGCACGCTTCAACGACCATCGTCGCACAGTTCTTTCAGGAAAAATGTGCAGGTTTGGTGATGGCCGCAGAGTTGGAAAATGCCAAAAAAGTAATCGAAAAAGCAGCCAAACCATTTACAGCCATTATGGGTGGCGCAAAAATTTCCGATAAAATTTTAATCATCGAGAATTTGCTTGACAAAGTAGACAACCTCATCATTGGAGGCGGCATGGCGTATACATTCTTTAAAGCACTTGGTGGAAGCATTGGAAATTCACTGGTAGAAGCTGACAAACTTGATCTTGCAAAAGACCTTATACAGAAAGCAAAGACTAAAGGCGTTGAATTATTATTACCTATCGATAGTATTATAGCAGATAAATTTGCTGCAGATGCCAACACTGACATTGCGAGTAACAGCACTATTAAAGACGGCTGGATGGGATTAGACATCGGGCCTCAGGCCACCCAGGTTTTCAGTAAAACCATTGAAAATTCAAAAACGATTTTGTGGAATGGACCGATGGGTGTGTTTGAAATGGAGAAATTTGCCGCCGGTACAAAAGGCGTGGCTGAAGCTGTAGTGAAAGCAACGAAACAAGGTGCATTTTCCCTTATCGGTGGAGGTGACTCTGCAGCCGCAGTGAATCAATTCGGGTATAACGATGATGTTAGCTACGTTTCAACTGGAGGAGGAGCGTTACTGGAATACTTCGAAGGCAAGGTACTTCCCGGCGTTGCAGCCCTCGAGAAATAAAAGAATAACAATAATGTTACAAGAAAAACCGCGGTTTTAATCCGCGGTTTTTTTATTTATGCATTTCACCCTTTAAGCTTAACACCATGGCAGCAAGTACAACACCGGCAGAACTTGAATGGACTGGAAAACTTTTCGGTGGTATCACACAAGATATTAAAAGAAGAGCACCGCATTACCTCAGTGATTTCAAAGACGGTATACATTCTAAAGTTGCAGGCACTACCCTGTTTTTGTTTTTCGCTGCGTTGGCTAATGCAATCGCATTTGGCGCACTAACGGGCCTTTTAACCAATAATGAAATTGGCATAATTGAGATGCTGGTTGTTACAGCTGGTGGGGGAATCTTGTTTGCGCTTCTTGCCGGACAGCCATTAACGATCCTGGGAGGTACAGGACCCATAACGATTTTTACCGGATTACTTTACACAACCTGTCATCAGATGGATATTCCTTTCCTTGCAACCTACGCCTGGGTCGGCATTTGGTCAGGTATCATGTTACTCATCTGCGCCTTCACCGATGCCAGTGCATTGATGAAATATTTCACACGTTTTACAGATGAAATATTTGCTGTGCTAATTTCGGTGATCTTCATTGTGGAAGCGGCAAAAGATATCGTGAAATCATTTGTTTCCGAGGGCACAGGTCTCTCCAGCGCTTTTCTCACTTTAATCCTTGCGTTGGGAACATATATGTTAGCGCGCATACTTAAAAACTTTATCAACACACCGTATTTACGTTTAGGATTTCGAAACTTTCTAAGTGACTTCGGTCCCGCACTAGCCATACTCTCAATGACCGGTTTTGCGATGTTCTTTCCCGAGGTCGAATTAAGTACGCCGAAAGTTCCAGAGACGATCGCAACCACTTCAGGGCGGCCCTGGGTGGTTAATATCTTTGAAGTGCCCACATGGGTGATGTTCGGCACGATTGGTCCCGCTCTATTGGCTACTATTTTACTTTTTCTTGATCAAAATATCACAACGCGGTTAGTGAACTCTCCGGATTATAAAATGAAAAAAGGAAGCGGCTATCATCTCGATCTGGCCATTGTAGGATTGATTGTACTTGTTGGAAGTTTTTTTGCATTACCCTGGATCGTCGCTGCTACTGTTCACTCTTTGAATCACATCAAGAGTCTCGCCAAAACCAAAATTACAGAAGTTGATAACCTCAGAAAGGAAGTTATCGTGGGTGTTCGCGAAAACAGGGTATCCGGTCTCGCCATACATTTGATGATCGCCGGCTCAATGCTTTTCCTGTCGTATTTCGGTTACATACCTATGGCGGTGCTTTTTGGTTTATTTCTGTTTATGGGATTCACATCGCTTCAAGGGAACCAGTTTTCCGAGCGGTTGACGCTCTTCATAACTGATCCCGCACTATATCCAAAAACAAGTTACACCAGGCTGGTGCCACACAAGTGGATTCACACCTTCACATTCATACAACTTGTTTGTTTTATAATTTTATGGATTCTGAAAGCATCGAAACTTGGCATTCTTTTTCCGTTAATGATTGCAGCGCTTGTACCGATCAACATGTTGATGGAGAAAATATTTCCCACGCAATACATTAAGATTTTAGAAGCAGAAGAGGATCCAAAGGCCGACGATAAACATACATTAGATTAAGCAAGAAAAGTAATATGAACCGCAGGATTCCCGCATTTAAAGTTATGTTATGACCTCAGCGTTGTTAGAGGTGATACATTGGTAGCCCGGATCTTAGGAGGTAAATGAGATGGATTTAATCGTGCCACCTAAGAATTGTGTTCAAGAGAAGAAAGATCCTGGCACGAAAGGCACAAATCGTTTAAATGCGGGAACCCTGATATGAACCGTATGTGATTCAAATAATTAAAAAAGCCAGATCAATGACCCGGCTTTTTTAATTGCGTATGCCCTGTACAATTTACATAACACCCTTAATCTTCGCTGCCATTTCGGCGAGCGATTCTTTTGACGGGCTGAGTTTTGGTTGCGTAAAATTAATATCTCCCATGGTGTTCATCGGTACAAGGTGAATGTGTGTATGCGGAACTTCAAGGCCGATAACAGCAACACCAATACGTTTACAAGACACCACTTTCTTCAGTGCAATGGCAACCTTTTTCGCGAAGCGCGTAAGAGCTGATAATGTTTCATCATCAAGGTCGAAGATATAATCCACTTCCTTTTTTGGAATAATCAATACATGACCATGTACCAACGGGTTGATGTCCAGAAAAGCAATGTGTTGATCATCTTCAGCAACAATGTACGCTGGTATCTCGCGATTAATTATTTTAGTAAATATGCTCGACATGATTTAGCTTTTTTAATCACAGTGTTCCAATGTTGAGTATCTCAAACTCCATCTGGCCGGCAGGCGTTTGGATTTTTGCCGTTTCACCTTTTTTCTTTCCCAATAACCCTTTGCCAATAGGCGAACCTGTTGAAATTTTTCCAGCCTTAAGATCAGCTTCCTCCTCTGATACTAGTGTGTATGTTACAGAAGATCCATTCTTCTTATTTTTTATAGTTACTTTAGAAAGAATGGAAACCTTGGACGTGTCTATCGTTGACTCATCCAGCAAACGGGCATTTGCCATAAGGTCTTCAAGTTGTGCAATCTTAGCTTCGAGCAATCCCTGTGCATCTTTTGCCGCATCATACTCAGCATTCTCACTGAGATCGCCTTTATCACGGGCTTCCGCGATCTGACGGGCAATGTCTGCACGACCTTTGGATTTTAATTCTGATAAATCATTCTTTAATTTGTCGAGGCCTTCCTTGGTGTAATATGACACTTTGCTCATATCCTTAAAGTTTATCGTTGTTTAAATTCTATTCTTTGCGTCACATATTTTAAAAAAATTTGTTCATGGGTGAACAAAAAAGAAACAACGGCCTCTTGTGGAGACCGTTGCTTAACAACACAAAGGTAACACTTTATTAATGGAATACAAAAATCAAGCATCAACCAGCGTCGGCAAGCTGGTTTTGATTTGATTTAATAGTTCATCATCGAACTTTGCCAGGTATAAGGTTTTTACTTTCGAAAGCTGATCAATGGATAGTCCTTTGGCACCGCGTAAATCTGCTTTATACAAACTTGCATTTTCAAAATCAGCTCCCATCACATAACAGTTCTTCAGGTTCGCTTCCATGAGGAAAGCATTGTTAAAGTTGGCTTTGATGAGAAACGCACCTTCAAACCGGCCTTTTATTAGAAATGAATCTTTAAAATTCGCACCACTGGCATATGCACCTGAAAGGTTTGCCTGATTTAAATTTGAATTTTCAAAATTGGTTTGGTTCAATCGGGCATTTTCCAGATTGGACTCGATCAGTGACGATTGACTGACATTGGCAGAATTTAAATTTGAGCCGGAAAGATTAGCATAGTTCAGATTGGTACGTGGTAAGTAACAATTCACGAGATTGATTTCGTGAATTTTATGTCTGTTTAAACGTTTGATATTTCCCACGGTACGAAAAGCCGCTTCTTCAGACTCCCATAAACGAAAATCATCGATCTCGTCTTTATAAGTTCTTATTCTCTGCCGACGGTCACCATTCTGATTCAGCCAAAACAAAAGAATACCGATTACGGCAATGTCGAAGATCATCCCATGCGCTTCCGCAAGGATCTGTTGAATGAAAGTATCGAAATCCCGTACATAATATTGCATACTAAGACCGAGTACCAATATAGTAACGACCAACAATACAAGCGAAGAAGTAAGCAGTGGCTTTTCGATAATGGAATCAAAAATTTCGCGTATGGACTGTAATCGTTTTTTTAAGAATTGCATGATTTAGGCGGACGAAGGTAATTTCTTCAATCAAGGTGCAATACCTTAATTTTGGAAATCAAAGCTACGTTAATTTTGACATGCGATTCAAACGTCCACCCTGCAATATGCGGGGTTAATATTACATCAGATCGTTCCCGCAATGAATTGAACACTTCAAGTTGAGCGGGCGTTAGTAACGAAAGTTTTTCGTTTTCAAGTACATCTAAAACCGCTCCCCTTACCTTTTTTGCTTTTAATTGTTCATTAAGATCGTTTAATGAAACAATTTCACCACGAGCTGTATTGATGAATACAATATTTTTCTTAAAGCGCTTCAGATAAAATTCGTTCACCATCTGCCTCGTTTCAACAGTTAGTGGAATATGCAAACTCAAAATATCTGTTTGTTCCCACAATGTTTCCATTGTTGATTCCGTAGCATAAGCATCAGAATAGTTTGTTTTATACTTATCATATGCTAAAATATTACATCCGAATCCGGAAATTCTTCGTGCGAAGGATTGTCCCATATTTCCATATCCCACAATTGAAACGGTTTTACCCATTATTTCTTCTCCGCGGTTTTCTTCGCGGTGCCAGATCATTTCCCGCACCTCGTTGTTTGCTTTTGGAATGTTCCGTAGCAAACCTAGCAATGCGCCCACTGTATATTCACCAACAGCATCACGATTACCTTCTGATGCATGTAGAATATGAATTCCTTTCGAATTCAGATAAGCCACATCAAGATTATCAATACCCGCGCCGGCACGACCAATAAACCGAATTGTAGGATGATCACCTAATAAATCATAATCCACCTGTGTTTTACTTCGTATGATCAATCCATCATAACCGCGATGTATTTTTTTTATCTCATCGCGTTGTATCTCCGGCAGGTATTCAAACGCCCAACCAATTTCGGTTAACATCGCAAAGAGGCTTTCGTGCATTGAATCAACAATAAGACATTTACGCATTATCAGAGCATTAAATGAACAGTAAAGAAATAAATGGTTAATCCCAATAAATCGTTGGTGGTAGTAATGAATGGTCCCGCAGCAAGCGCAGGATTAAAACCAAAACGATTTAATATTAAGGGTGTTAGTGTTCCGATAAAAGAAGCAAAAACCACGACGCTGAAAAGCGCAATGGAAACTACGGTAGACAATGTGTATTCGTCAAACAATAAAATATTCGCGCCCAAAACAATTAATGATAAGAATAATCCATTCAGGATCGCAACAAAAAAAACTTTAACAAGCCGTTTCCATACACCCTCATCTACAAAATCGGGATTAGCAAGACTTTGCACAATAAGCGAAGAAGATTGTATGCCCACATTTCCCCCGGTTGCCTGAATAAGGGGTGTGAAAAAAGCGATCGCTGTAATACGTGCTAACTCGCCTTCAAACAAACCCATAAACTTCGCGTTCATCAGTCCTCCCAAAATACCAATCAGCAGCCACGGTAAACGTGCCCGTGTATTTCGCCAAATGCTATCATCCTCTTCAACGTCTTCACTGATACCTGCCATGATCTGCCGCTCTTCTTCTGCCTGTTCTGTGATCACATCCACAATATCGTCGATGGTTATCCGACCAACAAGTTGTCCGTGCACATTAATTACGGGAAGTGATTCCAGATCGTATTTTTTCATGATCTCCACGACATGAACATCCTCATCGTATGTTTGTACACTTACAATATCTTCCTCGTAAATATCCGCCACTTTCTTTCGCGCCTCTGAAATAATAAGATTCTGAAGCGTTACTTTTCCTAGCAATTTATCATGCTCATCAACAACAAACACCTGGTAAAATCGCGACACACTTTCAGCCTGTTTGCGTATCTCTTCAATGCATTGCACAACGGTCCAGTCAATGCGCGCTTTAATGAGCTCCTTCGCCATCAGCCCCCCTGCTACATTTGGTTCATAACGCAACAGTTCTGTCACCTGTATACGCAATTCCGTATCCAGCGACAACAGTACCTCCTCGCGTTCCTTAATCGGAAGTTCATGCAGGATATCTGCCGTATCATCGGAGGCAAGTTGATTCAGAAAGGTAGCAATGGTAGCCGGCGGAAAATGTTTAAGATATTGTTTGCGGACATCCGGATCGAGGTCGTTAATAATTTCCGATTGAAGTTCCAATGGAAAAAGGACCATTACATAATACGCTTCCGCAGAAGTAAATTCGTAGAGTAAAGAAGCAATGTCTGCCGCCTTTACATTCTCAAGCGACTTTCGAATAAAAAATTCATCGCGATCATCCAATGCCTGTTGAAAGCGATCGCGGAATTCTTTCGTCAATTCAAATTCAATCAATTGCTCTTCCACGACTCTGTTCGATTGCTTGCGTAAGTTCTATAAATGACGTTACGGATAATTGTTCAGCGCGTTTATCTAAAGTTTCCAGCGTAATAATTTCCTTTGCTAAATTGAGACTTTTTAACGCGTTGCGCAATGTCTTCCTTCTGTTATTAAATCCCTGTTTCACTACCTGCACAAAAAGTTTTTCATCGCACGGCAAAGACACGATACTATTCCGTCGCAACCTGATCACCGCCGACATTACGTTTGGAGGTGGGGTAAAAACACCCGGCGAAACTTTAAATAACATATCAATATCATAGTATGCCTGCAGTAATACACTTAAAATACCATACGTTTTATTACCGTGCTTAGCAGCGATCCGGTCCGCCACTTCTTTCTGAAGCATACACACCACCTGATCAACTACACTTTTTGAATCTAATATCTTAAAAAAAATCTGGGACGAAATATTGTAGGGAAAATTACCGATGATATGCAATTTATGTGCGATACCGCCAATATCCATTTGGAGAAAATCACCCGATATAATATGACCATGTAATTGCGGATAGTGATCGTGAAGGTATTGAACAGATTCCCTGTCAATCTCCACAACGGATAGGTTAATGGCCGAATTTTCCAGCAGGAATTTTGTCAGTACACCCATGCCAGGTCCGATCTCTAAAACAGTATTGTCTTCCCCATCCAGTTTCAGCGCGTCTACAATTTTGTGCGCAATGTGTTGATCGTGTAAAAAATGCTGTCCTAAGAACTTCTTAGGCCGGACCTTATCGGATGATCTGTTCTTCATAAAAAGCTAAAAGTAGTGTAAAAGTCCGGAAGACGGAAAGTTGAACAACTAGAGGAATTCGCGGCTGCATCGTGTTCCAAGAAACTAAACACGACCCGCGATGCCTTACTGAACCTGCCTTACGACTATTTTAAATCCGAGCCACCTCAACCTCATCACCGTAGCTGTGTACCTCATCCGGGTCACGTAGGTGTTATCGCCTTGCGGACTTTTCTAACTTTTTTACTAAATCGCAAGAGAATAAATTTTGAAATCGTGTCAATACAACAAAAACCACGCATCGGCATTACCCTTGGAGACATCAACGGTATCGGGCCAGAGGTAGCGCTAAAGGCTTTAGCGGATCACCGGCTCTTTACTTTGTTTACGCCTGTGGTGTATGGGTCTACAAAAGCAATTTCATACTTTAAGAAACAGTTAAACCTGGAAGACTTGAATTACGCCCAGGTCAGAAACAAAGGTCAGTATGTTCCAAAAGGTTTGAATGTGGTGCAATGCTGGGAGGATACATTAGAAATCGCTCCTGGTAAGGCTTCTAAAGAAAGTGGATTGGCCTCTTTGCAGGCATTGAAACAGGCTTGTGCTGACGTGAAAGAAGGATTACTCGATGCGTTGGTGACCGGACCGATTGACAAACACAGTATACACAGTGAAGAATTTCCGTTTGCTGGCCATACTGGTTTTTTAACGCAATACTTTGGCGCACAGGATAGTTTGATGTTTATGATCAGCGATCTGCTGCGGGTGGGTCTGGTTACAGAACATATTCCAGTTAAAGACATTGCCACTGCCCTGACGAAAGAAAAAATTGAAAGCAAGCTGAAGATCATGGAGCAGAGCCTTCGCCAGGATTTTGCAATCCAGAAACCAAAAATTGCTGTGCTTGGCCTTAATCCCCATGCCGGCGATAGCGGCTTGATTGGCCAGGAAGATGAGCAGCTAATTAAACCAATCTTGAATGACCTTAAAAATAAGGGTAAGCTTGTATTTGGTCCATTTCCGGCAGATGGTTTTTTTGCTTCAGGAAACTATAAAAAATACGATGGCGTACTTTCGATGTATCACGATCAGGGTTTGGTGGCGTTTAAAGCACTTTCGTTCGACGATGGCGTAAACTTTACTGCCGGACTACCTGTTGTAAGAACTTCGCCGGACCACGGAACAGCCTATGCATTGGCTGGTAAAAACCAGGCAAAGGAAGATTCGATGCGTGAAGCAATCTATAAAGCCTATGATATCACGCGTGTGCGGATGGAACCGTCTAAAGAAAAATAGTTACGCAGGAGGCGACATTTAACCATTCACCTGAGGGTATCCGCTTAATGTCATTAAATCATTATATTTGATTTCAAGCATTAGTTTAAATGGATATAGTTACTAAAAAGCAGTTGAACATACTTATACAACTGGCGGAGGCCGACAAACATTTTGCCAAGATTGAACGCGAGATGATTTTCAAAATCGCCAATGACCGTAAGTTTCCGGAAAAGGATGTACTCGATTTGATTAAAAATCCGGAGCCGATTGATTCGTTGGGTGCGCTTTCTCCTGACCAGAAGTTCGAATATCTGTGGTCGTCCATAGAACTTGTATTTGTTGATCAGAATGTATTTGAAAGCGAGATCATCTTTTGTAAGAACATTGCGATCAAGCTGGGTTTTAAAAAAGGAGTTATCGATTATTTTATAAGCCATTTTGGTCAAAAAACCCGAAATGAATTTAAAGTGGTGGCTCTTCGGGATTACATGTAACCTTAAAAAACGGCCTTTCTGCTTCGTTTTGGCCCATTTCGTAACTTAAATATCGCCTCACTTTAATACACCGGTAAAATCTGCTTATCGGCTGGTGAAGATTCTTATTAATTTCCTAAATTTGCCGACTAATTTTAAGGATGTGGGGGCTTACGGAATAAACATAATAGGCCTGAGCAATAAGCTGCACCATTTCGACTATGAGATCGGTGATAAATTTTTCGGGCAATACGGAAGTGATCTTATTTCAAACGGAAAGTTTGACGTGGAGGTGGAGTTGAATAAGCACGAAACGTTTATTGAAGCAACTTTTAAGATTAACGGAATTGCAGTTTTGACTTGTGACCGCAGTCTCGAATTGTTTGACTTTCCGATCAAGACACAGAAAAAAATTCTGTTCAAGTACGGCGAAAAAAACGAAGAAATCAGTGATGAGATTATAATGATCACACACGATACTGCCACACTTGAAATCGGTCAGTATGTATATGAATTTATCGCGCTTGCGGTTCCGATAAAGAAACTTCACCCGAGGTTCAGAACAGAAGAGATGCAGGAGGATGAATCGATTGAAGGGAAGATTGTATATTCTTCCGGTACACCGGAAGAAAGTAAAAACGAAGACGAGAATATTGATCCTCGCTGGAATATATTAAAGAAATTAAAATAAAACAGTTTTAAGACTATGCCGAATCCGAAACGTAAAACCTCGAAAACCAGAAGAGATAAAAGAAGAACGCACTACAAGGCCACTGCAAAACAACTGACTGTGTGCCCTACTACTGGTGAACATCACTTGCCACATCGTGCGTACTGGCAAGAAGGAAAACTTTACTATAACGGTAAAGTGGTCATGGAAAAAGAAGTGCTGGCGTAATTACATGAACGGCTTCGCTTTCCGAATATTTCAGTGTGCTGGAATCCTGATAAAATACACCAGGATCGGGAACGAGAAACACGCGAACTCCACCTCTGTTAAGAGGTAATTTTACATCATACACTTGCTCGATGATTTGCCCTCATCGAGCATTTTCGTTTATACGGTGTTTAACACCCGGGCACAATAAAAATTATGACAAAGACCAGAGCAGCAATTACCGGAGTGGGCGGATATGTTCCGGATTACATTCTTACTAATGAGGAACTCGAAACAATGGTAGAAACCAGCGACGAGTGGATCACCAGCCGCACAGGAATAAAAGAAAGAAGAATTCTTAAGGGTGAAAACCAGGGCGTGTCTGTACTCGGGATAGAAGCGATCAAAAATATGCTCGCGAAAACAAAAACAGATCCAAAGGAAATTGATCTCATCATTTTTGCAACTGTAACGGCAGACATGACATTTCCTGCTACAGCCAACATTGTAGCTACCGCTGTAGGTGCTGTGAATGCTTTTAGTTTTGATATGAGTGCTGCCTGTTCAGGATTTATTTATGCGCTTACAACAGGCGCAACTTTTATTGAGTCGGGCCGATATAAAAAAGTAATTGTTGTTGGAGGCGACAAAATGTCGGCGATTCTTGATTACACCGACCGGACAACGTGTATCATTTTTGGAGATGGCGCAGGTTGTGTTTTACTAGAACCTACCACGGAAGAAGTAGGTATTATGGATTCTATCCACAAGAGTGACGGCGGTGGAGAGACGTACCTTCACATGAAAGCCGGTGGAAGCCGCTTACCGGCATCGCAGCATACGGTGAATTCGCGTCAGCATTATGTTTATCAGGAAGGTGCTGCTGTTTTCAAATTTGCGGTAACCAATATGGCTGATGTAGCGGCGCAAATCGTAGAGCGGAACAAAATTCAACCGGAGGATATTGCATGGTTAGTTCCACATCAGGCTAACAAAAGAATTATCGATGCCACTGCAAATCGGGTGGGTATACCGGGAGAAAAGGTGATGATGAATATTGAACGTTACGGTAATACCACAGGTGGAACCATCCCGCTCTTATTATGGGATTATGAGAAACAATTAAAAAAAGGTGACACCCTTATTCTGGCTGCGTTTGGCGGAGGCTTTACGTGGGGCTCGGTTTATGTAAAGTGGGCTTACGATGCCAAATGACGTTGGCCCTCCCTAAACAGTAACTGAATTGCATTTATATAATTGATTTGTAACTTAACGACCTAAAAAATTTCTATGGCAACTGTTTCCGATCTGAATAAAGGAAATTTCATGCGCTATAACGGTGAAATTATGCAGGTGGAAGAACTCCAGCACCGCACACCGGGTAACTTACGCGCTTTTTATCAAATCAAAATGCGCAACATACGCAATGGAAAAATTGCAGAGAATCGCTTTCGTCCTGGTGAGGAGGTGCAGATACTTCGTGTAGAAACAAAAGAATATCAATATCTGTATGCCGACGGTTCAAGCCTGGTTTGCATGGACAACGTTACGTTTGATCAGGTGTATATCGACAAAGAACTGCTCGGACAATCTGTGAACTTCATTAAAGAAGGCGTTACCTTGTTAATTGCTTTTGAAGATGGAACAAATCCAATCACAGCTGAAGCGCCATCGCATGTTGTTCTTGAAGTTCAATATACCGAGCCAGGTCTGTCTGGCGACACTGCTACACGCACACTGAAACCAGCTACACTCGAAAACGGTGTCGAAATACGGGTACCATTATTTATCAACGCCGGTGAAAAAATCAAAGTCGATACACGCACCGGTTCATACGTAGAACGTGTTAAAGAATAACGCCCTGATCATGAGTAAAAAAACAATATCAAAAACGCCTGCTAAAAAAGCACAAAAATCTTCCCGGCCTGATCCGGTTAACCAACCAGAGATGAAAACGTCGGAAATCAGAGACCTCATCGATTTTATTTCGAAGACAGGTCTTAACGAGGTCGACATAGAAACCAAAGAACTGAAGCTTCACGTTAAGCGTGAGCCTGACCAAAAAGTTTTTAAGTCTTCGATGGTTTCTCCAGCAACGCATGCAGTGGTAACACACCAACCTGCTACGCCAGTTTCAATACCAACACCCGCAGTCTCACAACCAAAAGTGGAGAAACTTGCTGAATCGGGAACTTCGTCAACCACAGTGGATATTAAATCACCAATGATTGGTACCTTCTACCGATCTGGAACGCCTGACTCACCACCTTTTGTTTCTGTGGGAGACAAAGTCACAAAAGGCCAAACAGTTTGTATCATTGAAGCCATGAAATTGTTCAATGAAATTGAATCTGAAGTAAGTGGCACGATTGTAAAAGTGGCGATTGAGAATGCTACTCCGGTAGAATATGATCAGGTACTTTTCGTAGTAGAACCTGATTAAACGGTTTCAGTAACAGCAAACCGCGTTTGGTATTCCGGTTTGATAGTTTCAAATTTAAAATTAATGCATGTTTAAAAAGATATTAATAGCAAACCGTGGCGAGATTGCTCTACGGGTTATACGAACCTGTAAAGAAATGGACATCAAAACGGTTGCCGTATATTCGACAGCGGACCGCGAAAGCCTCCACGTACGCTTTGCAGATGAAGCCGTTTGTATTGGAGATGCCCCGAGCAAAGATTCTTACCTGAATATTCCACGCATTATTTCTGCTGCAGAGATCACCAACGCAGATGCGATTCACCCGGGTTATGGTTTTCTATCCGAACGGGCAGAATTTTCTGCGATTTGTCATGAGTATGGTATAAAATTCATCGGTCCTACGCCTGCTATGATTCAAGCCATGGGCGATAAGTCTACAGCTAAAGAAACCATGAAAAAAGCAGGTGTTCCTACCATACCCGGTTCAGATGGCCTGTTAAGTTCCGTTGAAGAAGGTATAAAGCTGGCAAAAGAAATCGGCTACCCTGTAATCGTAAAAGCAACAGCCGGTGGTGGTGGGAAAGGCATGCGCATCATTAATTCCCCGGACGATTTTAAAAAAGCATGGGACGAAGCAAAGCGCGAAGCCAGCGCTTCTTTTGGTAACGATGGTCTTTACCTCGAAAAATTTGTAGAGGAGCCGCGACATATTGAAATCCAGCTTGTGGGTGATCAGTATGGAAAGGCGTGTCACTTGTCAGAGCGCGATTGTTCCATTCAACGCAGACATCAAAAGCTTGTTGAGGAAACGCCTTCACCTATCCTGAATCAGGAACTTCGCGAACGCATGGGCGAAGCTGCCATCAAAGGCGCGAAAGCAATTAACTATGAAGGTGCAGGAACAATTGAGTTCCTCGTAGATAAATACGGTAATTTCTATTTCATGGAAATGAATACCCGTATCCAGGTAGAACATCCAATCACTGAAGAGGTAACGGACTATGACCTGATCAAAGAACAAATTAAAGTAGCTGCAGGTGTGCCAATCTCTGGCACAAACTACTATCCGAATCTGTTTGCAATGGAATGCCGCATTAATGCAGAAGATCCTGCTAATGGTTTCCGTCCTTCTCCAGGAAAAATTTTAAATCTGCATTTACCTGGCGGTCATGGTGTGCGTATTGATAGCCACGTTTACGCTGGCTATACTATTCCGCCAAATTACGATTCAATGATTGCGAAACTTATTGTAAGTGGTCAGTCAAGAGAAGAAGTGATCACCCGCATGAAACGTGCCTTGAGTGAATTCGTGATTGAAGGAATTAAAACCACCATCCCATTTCACCTGGCCTTAATGGACAATGCCATCTTCCGCTCTGGTAAATTCACGACGAAATTCCTGGAAACATCTTTCGATTTCTCTGTGCTATCGAAAAAATAACGGTAATTATATATTCCAATAAAAAAGGATACGCTAACCAGCAGTATCCTTTTTTTTGGTAACCCTGTTGAATTGTAATAACATCAACAGCATGTAACCGATTATAATAACAAAATCAATAACAACGCGATGAGTAAAATAGCACCAACGCTGATGTAAACACCGCCACTCAGGGCAGCCATTTCCTTCTTAATTGACCGCACTTCAACCCGCAGCGCTTTTCTTTCAGCGCGGCTTAATGTAGAACGATCCATTTCTTTAATCTCTTCCAAACGCTGTGATAAGCGTGATACAGCAGCTTCAGGCGTTTCTGTCACCGGTACAACAGGTCCTGATACGGCTGAAAAGGAAGGTGTTACAAAAGCAACTAACGCCATGAACATCAGCGCTTTTATCTTCATATTTATTTTCATAGGATTAACATTTGAAAACTAATCGCTTAAAAAGTAATGCCATTGGCATGAAAAATTGATATCCTGAGCCATACAAGGGTTCTCAAGTTTTATCTTTTAAATTCGCGTATCGAATTCGGTTCGCCGACTACCAGTACAAGTATGCAAGTTCACGAAGAAATGCTTTCAGGTTGGGGCAATATCCCCAAATCAACCAGCAAAGTTACTTATGCACGCGATGTGCAGGATATGGTGAAAACCTTAAATGGTGATCAGCTGTTATCCCGTGGTCTTGGCAGAAGTTATGCCGATCAGGCCACGAACACCCAACACCTCGTGGTGAAGATGGAGAAGATGAATCACTTTCTTTCCTTCGATGCCGAACGCGGAATATTAACCTGTGAAGCTGGCACCACACTCGAAGAAATTATCATCCACCTTGCACCGCGTGGATGGTTTCCCATGATTACACCAGGCACGAAATACATTACAGTTGGAGGTGCCATCGCCAATGATGTGCACGGCAAAGCGCACCACGCAGACGGATCGTTCGTTAACTGTGTTTATGATTTTACGATACTCCTTGCGAACGGACAAGTGGTGCGTGCCAGTCGCGAAGAAAACCAAGATCTGTTCTGGGCAAACTTTGGCGGATTAGGTCTGCTCGGAATCATCCTGACAGCCACCATTCAACTTCGAAGAATTGCAACTACTTATTTCAAACAGCAGGCCTTCCCCGCCAGAAATCTGACGGAAATGCTTCAGGCAATAGATGACTGTGACCAGGATTATACTTATTCCGTAGCATGGATAGATCCCATGGCAAAAGGAAAAAACCTCGGACGGGGTGTGTTAACCACAGGAAATCATGCGGGCATTTATGATCTGCCTGACAAATTGAAAGACGAACCCTTGAAAATCGGAAAGAAACCAAAACTAACTGTGCCGTTTTATCTTCCTGGCTTTGTACTTAATTCGGCAACAGTACGCATGCTTGATGTTGTTTTGTATTGGATGCAAAAATCAGCGCCTGCGATTTCACACTATGAAAATTTCTTTTATCCACTCGACATGATTAACGATTGGAACCGGGGGTATGGTAAACGTGGATTCATCCAATACCAGTTTGTAATTCCCATGCAGAATGGTCACGAAAATATCCGTACCATTTTAACAGAGATCACACGCAGCAATTGCATCCCCTTTCTAAATGTTCTCAAGCGATTTGGAAAAGATCAGGGTGGGCTCCTCTCCTTCCCCTTCGAGGGTTACACATTTGCTATCGATTTTCCAATTACTCCACAGCTAAAACCCTTTACAAGAAAACTCGACCAGATGATCCTCGACATGGGCGGCCGAATTTATCTCGGCAAAGATGCCTATCTTGATGAGCCCACCTTCAAAGCGATGTATCCACAGTACAAAACATGGCTCGATATCAAAAAGAAATACGATCCAACGAACCTATTCTCTTCAGACCTTGCGAGAAGGATTGGATTGGTAACTTAAAAATTCATGGTTCATGGTTCAAAGTTCCAGGTTCAAGGTTGGAGTTCGATAACGAAGGGTTTGCGAAATTGTTTGAGGTTTGATGTTTGAGGTTATTAGTGTCCGGAACAAACTGGAGTTGTTAAAAAAATTGCGTTTCAAACTAGAAAACGTACTATTTTCAGTAATCACAGAATGAGGGCACACCCACACCATCGTTCAGCATACTGGTGTTGTCGCATAACATTATCTTTGGTCTGGCAGGGGTTTGCGCGGATAAGGTTCAGCGACAACACCAGTATGCTGGGCCAAGCC
>DASPIZ010000109.1:0-67433 GCA_035628875.1 Ohtaekwangia sp.
AAGGTGCCCGAGAATTCATTAGTGGCTTAATTGATTATGATGAATTTTGTGGGATAAGTGACCAAAAAATGAAAACTTTGGAACCTGATAAAACAACTACTATGAAAGAAGTTACCGTTCAAGAACTTAAAGAAATGATGGATTCCGGTTCGGAATTTCAATTGATTGATGTGCGTGAACCGCATGAGTATGATATCTGTAACATCGGCGGTGAATTGATTCCACAAGGCGATATTCCGAATAATGTGGATAGGATTTCCAAAGATAAACAAGTGGTAATCCATTGCCGCAGCGGTGCTCGCAGTGGTAATATGGTGCAATGGTTGGAAAAGAATCATGGTATGGAGAATCTTTACAACCTCAAAGGCGGTATACTTGCGTGGGCACGGGAGATCGATGATGAAATGCCTACCTATTGATCTGCCGACCCCGATGAGCCTTGCCTTAAGACCAGACTCATCGGTTCATTATCTGCTTGCCTTTATTGCCTGATCAATATCACCAATAATATCATGTACGTTTTCAAGACCTGCGGAGATGCGGATCAGTCCTGGGGTAATCCCCACCGCAATACGATCTTCTTCTGTTAATTTAGAATGCGTAGTAGACGCTGGATGTGTAGCGATGCTTCTTGTATCGCCAAGATTCGGTGTATGAGATATCATTGTTAAGGCGTCGAGAAACTTTCTTCCCTGGTTAAGTCCTCCTTTAATTTCAAAAGTTACCAGGCCACCACCAAGGCGCATTTGTTTCTTTGCCAGTGTATGGTGTGGATGAGATGGAAGAAACGGATATTTCACGCGCAACACCTCTTCGTTTTGTTCCAGGTATTCGGCTATCGCGAGGGCATTTTGACAATGACGATCCATACGTACCGCCAGTGTCTCAAGGCTCTTTGAAAGTACCCAGGCATTAAAGGGAGACATCGATGGTCCCGTATGTCTTGTAAAGAAACGGATCTCATTAATTAATTCCTTTGTGCCAAGAATTACACCACCAATAACACGTCCCTGACCGTCCATAAATTTGGTTGCAGAATGTGTTACGATATGTGCTCCCCATTTCGCCGGTGTTTGTATGTATGGTGTTGCGAAACAGTTATCTACATTGAGAATTAAATTGTGTTTCGCCGCCAGTTTTCCGATCCATTCCAGATCAAGGATATCCAATGCCGGGTTCGAAGGCGTTTCAACAAAAATCATCCTGGTATTCGGAAGAATTTTCTGCTCCCATGTTTCCGGCTGATTAATGTCGGCATAACTGTGTGTGATTCCGAATTTCGGAAAAATAGTATTCAGTATCTGATGGGTGGACCCGAATATTGAACGGCACGACAACACGTGATCTCCTGATTTTAAAAGCGCAGCCATGCTTGAGTACATCGCCGCCATTCCCGACGCCGTAGCAATACCATCTTCTGTGCCTTCAAGAAGACAAAGCTTGCTGATCAATTCGTCGGTGTTGGGATTGGAATACCTGCTGTATATGTTACCCTGTATCTCATCGGCAAACATGGCGCGGGCTTGTTCTGCATCATCAAACACAAAACTTGACGTGAGATACAACGGCACACTGTGTTCACGAAATGAAGAACGTTCGTGTTGTTCGCGGATAGCGTCGGTCTCAAAATTTCTTTGTGGGTCTTCCATTGAATTTGTTACTACTTAATGATCTCAAAACTATAGGTAACCTTGGCTTTCGCCTCCAGCGTTTTAGCTACTGAACAATATTTCTCCACAGCAAGCACCAGGGCCTTTTCTACCTTATCGTGATCAAGGTTTCCATATAACCGGAAATGCGCGTGAACTGCTGTGTATAGCGATGGCATAACATCCTTTTCCCTTTCACCGGTTACAGTAACTTTTATATCTTTTAAGTCCTGACGTTGCTTTTTTAAAATATTAATCAAGTCAAAACTACTACAGCCACCCATTGCAGCTAAAAGCATTTGCATCGGACGCATGCCGTTATTACCTCCACCAATTTCAGGTGATGCATCCATTTGCACTTTGTTTCCCTGTTCGTTAACACCTTCCATCAGGTAGGCATCATTCAATCGATTGAGTTCAATTTTTATCATAACTACGCGTTTAATTCATCAATCCAGGTTTAAAAATAACTACCAACAACCAAATAACAGAGTCGGGAACGAATAAGTTATTGCAACGCAGTATTCTTTGATTGCATATATGTTCCCATGATCATGGCCAGCAAACTAACCATTGTGGCCGGAACAAGACTCGGCAGTTCTGATCCTGAATATTCAAATCCGATCCATGTCACCATTCCGAGTATCATTGACGAAAGTGCCCCTGTGCTGTTTGCCTTTTTCCAGTAAAGTCCCATTAGTAAAGGGATAAACAAAGAAACCAGACTTAAAATTGATGATTCACTTACCAGTTCATAAATATTAGATCGGAGACAAGCCATAACGGTAGCGGCTACGCTAAAAAGCAAGATGGACATTTTCGTTACCACCAATAGCTGGCGATCTGTTAACCTGTTTTTGAATAACGGTTTCACGAGGTTTTCTGAGAAGATAGATGCAGGTGCCAGGATAGCAGAACTGGTGGTGCTCATAATCGCTGAAAGCAGTGAACCAAAAAAAAGAATCTGAACCGGAAGACTTGTGTGAAGCAGCACCATCATGGGAAGAGCAAGCTGTGTGTCTTCGGGTAATTGGCCGCCATAAAGATGTTTTGTGCATAAACTAATAAACAGCGGCAACATCGCTACCGTAAGATAAAGTATCGCTGCAATGTAGCATGACCAGACTGCGGTATCTGCTGAGCGCGACGACATGGCACGTTGAAAAACATCCTGCGAAGGGATGGAACCAAGACCGAGAACGCTCCAGGCGGCGAGCCATCCAATCACCTCTTTAAACTGAAACTCAGGAAAGAATTTAAAATAATCAGGAGGCACGTCATGCAGTATGGTTTGTACTCCACCAGCGTCGTGTTCCAACACAACAGATAAAACAATGAGACCTGCAACAATAATGATACTCTGAATAAAATCTGTGATGGATATCGCCCACATACCACCAGCGTAGGTATATATCGTAACAATCACAGCACTTAGTATGATCCCATGCCATACCGCCATTCCGGTAATTACATTGAGTATAATTCCCATAGCAACAAGTTGCGCGGCGATATAGCCAACGTATGGAGGTGCCAGGAAAACACTGGCGATAAGTTCTGTTCTTCTGCCATACCGGATTTTAAAGAAATCACCCAGCGTGAGCAGATTCATGTTGTATAATTTCCTGGCAAAGAAGTAGCCAAAGAGAACAAGACATAAGGAAGCACCGAATGGATCTTCGATTACGTTGTACAAACCTCCAGCAATAAATTCGCTTGATGCACCAAAGACAGTTTCGGATCCAAACCATGTTGCGAACAAGGCAGCCGAACCGAGCATGAGTGGAAGACTTTTGCCCGCAAGCATAAAGTCACCCGTAGACTTTACTTTTCTGCCCGCCCAGACGCCGATCAGAACCGTGAGAATCAGGTATAAAATAACAAAGGCGAGTAACAAGCTTCTTAACTTTTATCCGGACGATCAATATACCAATATACTTAAGGATCAGTCCTCCGGACAAAGTTATTCTTTATCTTGTTTGAATTGAAATGTGCGTGTTACATTAAAACCAAAATGAATATCACCATCAAAAAAGTTGTCTGTTGTTTCTGTGATAAAGGCACGCTCTGTTAAGCCTACAGCATTCGTAAATACCAGTTGAAATACGTGACCACCTGTTTCAATGTCGACGCCTATTCCAAACGCATTTTGGTAAGGAGAATCATCTTTCATACTGAGATTATGATAGTACTCGGTAGTGAGTGCTAAACTTGGGGTCAGTTTTAACCTTCCACCAACACCGAGCGCAAATTGGTTATTTTCTTCCAGGGCAGGTTCAACATAATTTTTATGAATCATGGTTGGCATAAGTTGCAATGATAAGGCCGTGCTCATTTTGCGCGCCATCAGTAATTGGGCAGTATAACTTATCCTGTCAGTACTTTTAAAATCAGGAGATACTTCATGGTTCTTCCGGGGTGAAAACTTGTAAGCCATACCGCCCAGTGCCGTCAGTGAAAAAGGAAAAGAAGACGCCCCTTCACGTTGTCTGAGTACACGGTATTTGGCATAGCCATCCAGCGTTTTATCCGTCGAGTTTCTGCCAATACTTACCGACAGGTTGTCGGTGATTCCATAATCCAGGCCAAGCCGCACAAGCGCATCATCAAATCCATACATTTCATACCAACCACTGTTTATCCTGCCAAATCGATGAGCAAAAATAAATTCCAATGTCCCACCCGGCTTGGTTTCCATTGAATGCCCGTTGATAATTCGCGTACCTTTAAAAGTGGCGATTGTATAATCGGTTTCCGGTTCCTTATTCTGCTCCATTTCCCTGAGCAGATCTTCCTGGCCATAGACGCCATATGTAGTAAGGAGGAAAATGAGTGTAAGCTTTCTCATAAATATATTATAATGGACTATATAGAAATTCAACTGTTACTTCTACTTCTTCTGAAATATTTTGCCACACTACCTGTGGTATGGTTATATTATAATCAGCAAGCTTTACCTTGAATTTGGATTTCATGATAACATTTCTTCCTTTCACCTCAACAGTTCCTGTCATCGAAGCATCCCTGGTAACACCGTGGATAAAAAGCCTTCCATCCGCTTTTACTTTTTGAATACCACCCTTCTGGATGTCGAATCCGATAAGATTACCTACGAACGTGGCTTTCGGATATTTATCCGACTCTAAAAACTTCTCATTAAAATGTACCTGCATTAGTTTTTTTTCGAACTCGAAGTCACGTACTTTAATAAGAAATGCAATTTCATTTTTCCGGACATCGAAGATGCTGGTCACATTTTTATTTTCGGCTGAAATATCTTCGATGATACCGTCTGAAAAGAACTTCACGTCGGATGTCTCAGCATAAAAGCGAACCTGTGCAACAATCCTCGTATCTGCCAGAAAACCGAATAATATCAGAAATAAAATTTTAAGCAAAGGGAAGTTATCCTTCATGCGTAAATCAGGTTTGGTCAAAGGGGGTCTCTTTTTATACAGGATCTTAATGTATCACTAAAATCACAATATTTAAATTAATGTCATTTAGTTAAATACTGTTTATACGCAGGACGAGAAAATGATTCAAAAGGAAGCCTCTTGTGCATAATTCTGAAAAAAAATCTGGTAAGATGATCTGTGATGGAAGGATCGTCAATAAAGAGGGTTGGCCTGTAAAATGAAAATCCCCCGAAATCCTTGATCTCGGGGGACAATCACTGTCTATAGTTGGCTTTAATCTTGAGTTAAAGATATCAGCCATTTATAAACTTACCATTGTCTTATCGTTCAGTTTAAATAATGCGTAGATAAAATGCTTTTTTAGCAGATAAACAGAAAGGCCATAAAAGTGACAATCCCCCAAAGTACTCGACTAAGGGGGATTGTCATGTCTATAGTTGGCTTTAATCTGTTTCAAATATAAAATAAAGAAATATTAAAACAACCGATTTTCAGACTAATTTTTTTCCCGGGTAAGCGAATCTGTTTCTTGATTTTGAATTGATGTTGTGTCTTGTGAATGATACGCGTCTTGAATCCGTGTTTTCAATTGAGGTTTACCGCCCGGAAAGGTAGTCCTCCTGGCAATGTCATAACTGACATAGAAAAGCAGTAATAAAAACAACAACGTAGCCAACATGAACATTTTTTTTGATTTATTCATGGTTCAAAAGTTAAATATATTCCAACACCTGGTCAGCCAGTTTTACATTGTCTGCTAACAATTCATAAAATTGATCCTTATGAAACTTAACAATAATTACATCTGTCCGGGCTTTGATCAGGTTGGTATTGATATAATTTGGCATCGCTAACATTTCTCCAATAAACTGACCTTCAGTAAATTCCGCCACCTCAACACCACGTTGGTAATATGCCACAACACCACTTACAAGGACATAAAAATCATTGTTTGATTTTTCATCCAATCCCAGTATCGTTCCTTCTTTCAACCGTTGTTCTTCGCTGATATCTGCAAGCGCTGCGAGTATAACCCCAGGGACTTTTTCAAAGACGTTGATTTTTTCAAAGAATAACACCTTTTCAAAACGCATCATCTTCCTTGATTGAATAATAATAATATCGAGCTCCCTTTTGGCACTCAGCCCCAATCGATTTGTGTTCAGGTGATATTCATCGGCGCTGATCTGGAACAATGCCCACGCAGAAACCTCACGCACCAACGGGTCCGGATTAAACAATTGTGCGATCAGATCCAGTTTAAAATCAGTAATCTGCAGAATACCAATCTGAAAAAGAACACAGGCTTTTGTCCATCGGTTCGATTGCGTAAAATCCCGGTTAATCAAAAACTTCAATACGAGTTTAGAATCTAAACGAACCCGCGGATAAAAGTATTCAAGTCTACCTATCCGTTCGTGGTCCGTCAGGTCATCCAATAAGGGAATTACGCGCTGCTTCAATTGTTCTGATAAAAAGACATCAAGAAGCTCAATGGCATAGGTTATCCCTTCCGTTGTTCCACTGTCAATATTCTCTTTCACCAGTTGAATAGAACGTGTATCGTATAACATGGTGAGCAACATATAGATGTGCTCGATATCACTTTGAATTTCTGCACGCAGAGAAGCTTTTATTGCCTCACTGAACCCTTCATCACCTACTTCATGAATAGCACTCAGGTTCCAGCTGATGTCAGCTATATCGGCTTCAATTGCATATTTGATTCGTGTGATCTGCGATACCCCAGCCTTAAACCCGCACTCGCCCAACGAAAGTAACACCTGCGATACGACCACCTTGTTCGGGTAATCCATTTTATTCCACAGAATCTCTCTCGCACGTTGTCCTCCGATTCGTCCGATTACCTGAACAATCTTCAGCATCATTTGTGTACTTTGTCCACTCCGGTAAAATGCCGCATCAAGGTTTGGAAGCGTTTCTGCTCCCATTAATACAAGCGCGCTAACGGCCTGGTTGCTGTACACCGGGCTAACCAGATTTTCAATAACTGAGTTTATTACTTCTGAGGATCTTTTTTTGATCGAAGTTTGAATTGCCGTACTTCGGACTTTTGGTTCATTATCGTTTAGTAATTCCAACAAAAATGATGTGTTCTGATCTTGCGGTGTATGCAACAAGAGCTCAGCCGCATACTGCCGGTCATTGGGATTGGTTGATCGGGTCAGGTTGCGAATTCTAGTCTTGGATACTTCTCCCCCATGCTGTAGCATCATCTGCAGATCTGCCTTGCTCAAAATATTTTTATTACCCGATACTCCCCTGGTCGGATCAATACGAATCACATACTGGTCCGAAACGGAAAGTCCCTTCAGTTCATTTACTTTTTCGTTGGCATAACCCCTGATCACCTCATCGTGATTCTTAATCATGCTGTTTAACCACAGGGGCACCTGTGCAGCATTAATTTTCTGCAATAATTTGAACGAAAATACGGCGGTTCCAGGCGCTGTATTCAATAACCGATCTTGCAGCGTTGTTGTAATCTTGGTATAACCCTTTTCCAATTTATCTTGTTGCACATCAGTACTTTCCAGTTTTAACCGGATCTTGTTTCTATACCCGAGATACATCTTGTTGACGATAATAAGATAAATCACCGACAAGAGCAGCATGAAAGCGGAGATGTGGATAAGGGTGAAGAATGGAAACAACGCCAATCCAAAAATTAAAAGACCACCAATGAAGCGTGATCCTTCGTTTACCAGTCCTTCGATCTTCGATTGAATATTGAACCTTAGTTTATTTTCGAGTGGAATAAAGAATAATTTAAAAACCGGATTTTCGAGCGAGTCACGCAATGTCCAGTTGAGTAACCGGTTTAATGAGATGAATAAGAAGAAGTAAATAAAGCCTGTAGGTGCGATCGATTTATCGAAACCAAAGACATTGCCCATAATAATTGAGCCGGCGGAGAACACCCCCATAATGATGGGTAAAATAAAAAGCGAAATCCTTAAACCATAGTTGTTGATAATTCTTTGGTTTACAAAAGTTTGCATGATCAAACTAATACCATAAACCGCACCGGTAAAAAACGAATTGAAATTTGTCAGCTCACGTTCATTCGGATATTGCTCCTTTACAAGATGCTGGAAGGAATACTGGCTCATCACAAACATCACCATGGACACCATGAGGAAAACGGTAAGCATAATAATATACTTGTCGCCGAAAAGGTTTCTCCATCTAGTCTGCCGGCGTATTAAGGTTCCAAATTCACGCGGATCATTTTTGGAAACTGTAAATGAAGTGGCGATTAAAATCAGCAGGATGCTTACTATAAAAATGCTGGAGGCACAAACCAACAGGTAATTGGCCGTGTCGTGAATGATCTCGGTAGTTAACGGGATGGCTACCAGGGTGGTGATGATGGCTGCAATTAATTGCCCTGTATCGATCCACCCAATGATTCGCTTTGACTGCCTGAAATTAAAAAGACGACCAAATATGCCCCAGAAGCTTAAAAGTAATACGGCTGTCATTGGCCCGCTCATCGTATACAATGCAAAGACAAACGTGTCCTGCTTGTTTGGATCACCGAACTTAAGTAGTGAGAACACGGTGATGGTAAAGGCAAAGATTAAAAGTACGCTCACCAGGGCAATGCTGGTAAATCGTACGCGGCTTTGAAAAAAAGAAAAGATAGCAGTTGTAATGATTCCCAACACCCCGGCAATAAGAAAGGCCCGATCAAGCTGATCACCTAATCTGTTGAGGAACATCGAATCAGCGGTTACCTGATACGTCGCGATGAATACCCCCATAAAAAACCCTGTGCAAAGCATGATCAGGATCTGCTTTTGCTCTTGTGTTTTGAACGTCAAGGCGTGAGTCAGGGGATTAGCCATAGTATTAGGTTAAAAAACTGCGCATGTTATTCATGCGGTGTGTGAGCTAAGCTTTGGGTGTGCACCAATAAAAAGCCCTATTCAAGCGAAATGGGTTTTGGCTATACCAAATATAAAAACAAAAAACCGGCTTTTGAACCGGTTCTTTTTCTCAGCAACTTGCATGTATTATTTTACAGCAGTAGTATCGGCTTTCGGGCCTGCTTTTTCCTGCTTATATTCTTCATTCAGTCCTTTTATTACATCTTGTGAAATATCAAGCGCTTCATTTACATGAAGTACGTCACTTGTTGGATCATACTTTAGCACAACCTGTAATCCTTTTTCCTTTCCGTATTTGTCGAGGAAAGCGGTCACACGGTCATATAATTCCCGGTTCAGCTTGGATTCTTCCTGCATTAATTGCTGGCTAAGGCTTTGCTGATAAAGCTGAAGATTCTGCTGTTTTTTAGTCAGGTCTTCTTCCGTTGCTTTTACCTGGCCAAGCGTCATGCTGTTTACATTGCGTTGGTATGCTGCAATTTCATTTTGCAGGCCCTGCGCCCGGTTCCGGAAATCCTGGTCCATTTTCTGGGTTTTTACTTCCAGTTCTTCCCGGCTTACCTTTAGATAATCATAATATTTTAACACCGTATCAGAATTGATGTAGGCTATACTTAGATCACCTTGCTGACTTGCAACAGTTGTCGTAGTCGATTTATTGTCAGCAAAATGCAGGTAAAACAGAACCGCCACCGCTACCAGCAGGACGATATTTAAAATCAAAGACAAATTCTTCATTAGGGGGTTCAAGTTAAGGTCGCAAATATAATAGGCAATTAGCGATTAACGGTTACCTCCGAACAGAATTCTGCCTGCCCTGAATCGGGAATGTATCCGATAATCTTACTTTACATTTCTTCGTCCTCAGTTTGAAACGAATAAAAAGTTTGATCCAGGGACAAGGTGTCTTCATTGAAGTCTTTGACGAACCGTTGAATCACCTCGTTGGTTATTTTTTCGCGATGCAGCCCCACATCCAGCCCGACGCCAAATTCGGATTCAGCATCCAGATCGACGTGTTCCTGCACTTTTACAGCTTCATCTTCTTCCAGTTCCATGATTACTTCGGCCATAAATAGTCCGATTTCTTCTTCCTTTGGATCCAAAGTTTCCAGGTTCCCATTTTCGTCTTCCGCATACGTGATCTTTTTGTAATCCGGAAAATGTGCTGAAGCACGTTGTTCGGCAATCTCATACAGTTCACTTTCATGCTCCAGGCGAAGCGTATAGATAACGGTATCGTAGATTACTTCCCGGTCTTCAAACTTTCCGATAAAATACAGATGGGCGTATTCGTCAGATGTTTCATCCTCCTCGTCAAGCAGGTAAGAAAGTCCTTTCTCTTTCATCCGAAGACGGTATTCCTGGATTGTCTGCGGATCGAACCCTTTATTATTAATTGTTTGCATAGCGTTTTTTAACTTTTGAAGTTAAGGAAACCAGAACCGACAGGGCTGAATATAATGCTTAAGGCGATGCGGCCTAAAGACAAAGCAAAAAATCCGAAATTTTAATGCCACCCCGCGATGTTTTCTAGCTGGCGGGTTCTTTAAACCATTCAGCATACATCGGATAATTTTTAGCAGTCCGTTGTATAACGGCTTTCATTTCTGCTGAAATCGCCTTTACTTTTTTCGCCGGCATGCCCGCGTAAATGCTTCCAGACTCTACCACAGTCCCAGCCAACACGACCGCTCCGGCGGCAATTACTACGTCGCTTTCGATCACCGCATCGTCCATAATAATGGCACCCATACCGATCAGCACGTTGTCTGATATTGTGCAGCCGTGCACAATAGCATTATGCGCAATTGAAACATTATTGCCAATTCGGGTAGCCGACTTTTGGTAAGTTCCGTGAATCACAGCACCATCCTGGATGTTGGTATTGTTTCCGATCGTGATCGCATTTACATCGCCCCGCACCACAGCGTTAAACCAAACCGTGCAGTTATCTCCCATCACCACCTCGCCTACTACGGTGGCATTATCGGCCAGAAAGCAGTTCAATCCAAAGCGGGGTTTATAACCGCGTACTGTTCTAATCAGCGCCATATCACTCAATGTAATGGGGCGAAAATACAGGTTATTCAGTTCATCGTCCAAAGTTCGAAGTTCAGAATAGTGATTATATTCAAAATTGCATAGCGTTCGTCTGATTTGAGATAACATAATTCATAAAGAAGCTTGGATTCTCGCAGAACGCATTTTAATAGTAAGCAACGGTTGTTGCTGGAACCTGTTAGGGCAAAGCTTATTCAAGCCATACATTGAGTAATGTGATTACAACTCATTATCAATCAACGTATTTAACGTACTTGGTTAAAGTTGCCGGAGGCAAAAAATACAGGTGAACCGTCAACAAAATATCACGCAAACTATGCAGAAAAAAACTTCATCGATACCCTGACAAGATGTCATTAATCGCGAAAGTTTAATATTTTTGTGTTTTGAAATCATCGAAATTTGAAATGGAGAAGTTAATCGGAGATATCGAAGTTTTAAATCAGGCACCTGAAGAAGCGTGTGAAACGGTTCATATTTCTAAAGATCAGCACACTGGAAAGACCAGGAAGTTATACATTGAGAGTTATGGTTGCCAAATGAATTTCTCGGACAGTGAGATTGTTGCTTCCATTCTTCACAATGAGGGTTTTGATACTACATCGATTATTGAGCACGCAGACGTTATCTTCCTGAATACGTGTTCGATAAGGGAAAAAGCAGAACAAACAGTTCGACATCGTTTAACCCATATCAATGGTCTCAAAAAGCACAAACCCGACCTGCTGGTGGGCATGCTCGGATGTATGGCCGAACGGCTCAAATCCAAATTACTGGAAGAGGAAAAAATCGTAGACCTGGTTGCTGGCCCGGACGCTTATCGCGATTTACCCAAGCTTATCGCGCAGGTTGACGATGGTGGGAAAGCTGTAAATACATTTCTGTCACGTGAAGAAACCTATGCAGACATCAGTCCCGTGCGACTTAACTCCAATGGCGTTACCGCTTTTGTTTCGATTATGCGCGGCTGTGACAATATGTGTACGTTTTGCGTGGTTCCTTTTACAAGGGGCCGGGAACGCAGTCGTGATCCGCAATCCATTGTAAATGAGGCCAAAAACCTTTTTGAAAGAGGATATCGGGAAGTTACCTTATTAGGTCAGAACGTAGATTCTTATAAATGGAGTCCTGAAATCAATACGAAGACCTGGCTGGAAAAGCAACCTCGTGTAGATGTAACAACGTTTGCCCATCTGCTTGAAATGGTAGCACAAGTACATCCCGACTTACGGGTTCGGTTCTCTACCTCCCACCCAAAAGACATTACGGATGATGTCCTTCATACCATGGCCCGGTACGAAAACATCTGCAACTACATTCACCTGCCTGTTCAAAGCGGAAATTCCAGGATTTTGGAGCTCATGAACCGCGGATATTCACGTGAATGGTATCTCAATAAGATACACAGAATCAGAGAGATATTAGGTGCTGATTGTGGTATTTCTTCAGATATGATTACCGGCTTTTGTTCCGAATCTGAAGAAGAACATCAGGATACGCTTTCGCTGATGGACGAGGTGCTGTTTGACTTTGCCTACATGTTTTATTATTCTGAAAGGCCCGGTACGCTTGCCGCTAAAAAATTTCCGGACGATGTACCCTTGGAGGTTAAGAAAAAACGACTTGATGAAATTATTGCCAAGCAAAGGGAGCATTCACATCGAAGCAATCTGATGGATGTTGGAAAAGTACATCGCGTGCTGATTGAAGGTTTTTCAAAACGATCTGACAAAGATTTACAGGGCAGGACCTCAACAAATAAGGTGATTGTTTTTCCGAAAGGAAATTTTAAGAAGGGAGAATACGTTAATATTCTTGTGCAAGAATGCACAGGTGGGACGTTGATTGGACAACCAGTTTAAAACATTCAACTGATAACGCAAACGTTACTTTTACATTAATGGCGATTACAGATTCAGAAATACAAAGTATCAAACAACGCTTCGGAATTATTGGAAACTCACCGTTGCTTAACAACGCCGTAAGTGTGGCCATCCAGGTTGCGCCCACGGACATGTCGGTATTAATCACGGGCGAAAGTGGTAGTGGGAAGGAATCTTTCTCCAAGATCATCCACTACATCAGCGCAAGAAAGCACGGCCAGTTCATCGCTATTAATTGCGGTTCAATACCCGAAGGCACCATCGACTCGGAATTGTTTGGTCATGAAAAAGGCTCCTTCACCGGAGCTCATGAAGCCCGGAAAGGATATTTTGAAGTCACCAATGGGGGTACAATATTCCTGGATGAAATTGGTGAGATGCCATTGGCCACACAGGCCAGGCTTCTTCGTGTTCTTGAAAACGGCGAATTTATCAAGGTAGGATCTTCCAAAGTACTTAAAACCGATGTACGGGTTGTCGCGGCTACAAATGTTAACCTCATGCGTAGTGTTGAAGACGGCAAATTCCGGGAAGATCTTTACTATCGCTTAAGTACTGTGCCGATTTACGTACCCCCCTTGCGGGAACGGGGAAAAGACATTGAGTTGCTATTCAGGAAATTTGCCAGCGATTTTGCGGAAAAGTATAAAGTCAAGCCGATCTCGCTCACTGACGACGCAAAGGATATTCTGGTCAAATACCGTTTCCCGGGAAATATCCGACAATTAAAAAACCTCGTCGAGCAGATCTCAGTTTTATCCGCTGACAATAAAGAAGTGAATGCTGATGTGTTGCAGCATTATATGCCGCGGGAAAATAGTTTGCCTGCATTGTATAAAAGTGCATCGTCCGAAAAAGAATCCGTTTCAGAACGGGATATCCTGTATAAGGTGCTTTTCGATATGAAAAAAGACATGCATGATTTGAAAAAACTGGTTCTGGAAACCTACAGCGGAGTTGGCAAGGGAAATCAACTGATCAAGGAGAATCCTGGTTTGTTCGAAGGTGTTGACACCGAATCCATTGGCGAAAACGAAGAAGCACTCGTACTCATCCCTGGAGAGAATAACGAATCCAATCACCTCGAGGATATTCACGATATCAGCCACGAAACAGAAGAAGATTCCCTTTCAATAGAAAAGAAAGAGAAAGAATTGATCATTCGGGCACTCCGCAAAAATAACAACAGACGCAAATATGCGGCACGTGATTTGGGCATCTCGGAACGCACTTTGTACAGGAAAATAAAACAATACGATCTTGAAGATTAAAAACCGGCCTTCCCGCCCCTGGCGCAAATCCATAAGCTGCTTATTCCTTATAACCGGGTTTGTGCTGAGTGGTTGTGGCACTTCGGTGAATTATTCGTTTACCGGTACATCGACAACGGCGGAGACCATTTCAATTACGGAATTCTATAATAATGCTGATCTCGGCCCGGCCAACATGGGTCAGACTTTTACAAATCAGATTAAAAACTATTTTATTCAAAACTCCAGCCTAAGCGTAGTGGCCGAAGAAGGTGAATTGCAGCTGGAAGGCGAAATTGTGGATCTGCGTGTTACGCCAATAGCGCCTGTTTCAACCGGTGACCCAAATGCGCTCACAACGGCATCTTCTACCCGGATTACAATTACGGTAAAAGCGACTTATATCAATACGCTGGATGAAACCATGAGCTTTAAAGACAAAACTTTTTCCTTTTACAGAGATTTGCCGAACGAGGTGAATCTTGCTGATCTGGAAGAACAATACATACGTGACATTTTCGAACGTATCATCAATGACATCTTCAATGCGTCGGTTGCCAATTGGTAAAATTTAGTATTTTTACCCTACGGGTAACGCATTTTGGAAAAAGCAGATTTAATAAAGATTCTACACCATTTCTCTGGTACATCAACCAAAGATGCTCAGGCTATATTATCAGCAACGGAGCATTATCCGTTTAGTCAGCTGCTTCACACACTTTCGGCCCGCGTAAGTAAAGACCATGGCTTCAGTAATTACGAGCAGGAATTGCAACATGCTGCAGTTTATGCAGCTGATCGTGGTGTATTAAAACATATTATGGAAGTGGAGTACAATCCTGATTTAAACAGCATTGAACTCCTTAACCGAAAACAGCAACAACACCCTGTTCAGAACAGAATAGACGTTGCTGAGGAAATTCTCACAGACCTGGAACAACTGCGCCATCTCAAACACAATTTTGAAATGATGTTTATTGATGGTTCCGCAACCTCGATGCTATCTCCCGGTACACCTGAATTAATCGAAGATCAGGTTAAATCGAGGGATGAAAAAGAGGGCAGTAAATCCAAAAAAGAACGGATCAAAGAAATTGCCAAGGCTTATATTCCAGCGGATCCAGCTGAAAACGCACCGCCTAAAAATTCACGAAGGCTAAAAGAAAGAGAAGTGACTGATACTTTTATTAATGACCTCGTATCGAAACAGGAACTTGTTCCCGAAAGCGATAAACATAAGGAACAGCTGCAAATCATTGAGCAGTTTATCCGTATTCAGCCCTCTATCAGTGGTATGAAGGAGAAAGAATCGAATCCAAGCGACCTGAGTACGATAAGAACGGGCGAATTCGGGGACAATATCATTTCAGAAACGCTTGTAGAAATTCTCTTAAAGCAAGGAAAAAAAGACAAAGCCATTGAAGTATTGAAGAAGCTGATTTGGAAGTTTCCACAAAAAAAGGCTTACTTTGCGACTCAAATTGAAGCACTGAAGAAATAGGGATATGTACGCACTAGTTATTGGATTGATCATTTTATTCAGCTTATTACTTGTATTGGTAATATTGGCGCAGAATTCTAAAGGCGGAGGTTTGTCCAGCCAGTTTGGTGGCTCTTCTGCCAGCAATATAATAGGGGTTAAAAAGACAGGCGACCTGCTGGAAAAATTAACATGGGGTTTTATCATCGCCATTATGGTCTTGTGTATGTCAACAAATTTTATTGGTGCCAATCAGGGTGCTACAGGAAATGACATTCTTCAAAATGTTTCGGATCAGATCCCTGATCAGCCGGCGCCGGGCATGAATACGCTGCCTACTGAGGAGCCTGCGGACTCTGCCGGACAGTAATACAAAAACATTTATTATAAAAAGCCAGGTAATTTACCTGGCTTTTTTTATTTCACCGGCTTTGCATTTTCACCCCTCCTTTCGATTTTCTATTTTTCGATACATTTTCGTTTTACACATTTTACATGGCCCAAATCCTTCCGTTTCGTGCCTGGCGCTATAACGCTACATTATCACATGATATTGAGACACTTACGTCTCCCCTTTTCGATGTAGTGTCAGCAAAACAACGAAGAGCTTTGTATCAGAATCCATTGAACAGCATTCATATTTCGGTTCCACAACCTCCTTTTCCTGCCGATCGCGCGGCTTTGCTGCTTCAGGATTGGAAATCCAGTGGAACAATTGTTCAGGATAACCTTCCTGCCATTTATGTTTATTATCAATTTTTCAGATTGGCCGGATCTACCCGAGAATATTGTCGCAAGGGGTTTATTTCTAACATCCGCCTTTATCCATGGGAAGCGAATGTAATTCAACGCCATGAAAGCACAATTCCAAATGCCGTTACTGACAGGATCGATCTTCTTGAAAAAACCGAATTGAATGTAAGCGCAACGCATGGCCTATATACTGATCCGGATTTTGAACTGGAAAAATACATGGATGAAGCCATTCAGAATCCCACTCTTGAAACAGAAGATTATCAAGGCGTTCGCGATGTCATGGCCGTGATTCATGATGCTGTGGTCATCGAACGTTTTGTGGGCAAGCTTAAAGATAAAACCATTATTCTTGCTGATGGACATCACCGTTACGAGGGATCGCTTGCCAACATGCATGAGCAGAAAAGAGCCAACCCCAGGCACACCGGAAATGAAGGATATAATTTCCACATGATGTACCTCACCAATACAGAGGCCGACGATCTGAGTATTCTTCCAACGCACCGTTTGATCTCGGGAATACCGGGATTCGATGAAAATGAAATACTCGAAAAAATAAGCAAATACTTTACCATTAAGCCCGTGGAAGATGCCGATACGATAAACGAAATTATCGCTGGTAAACCGTGGGCATTTGGCTTAATCTTCAAGGAGAATGCTTACAAAATTCGACTGAAAGCAGAAGCTATTGAAACTATGAAATGGCCATTTCCGGATGCGGTTAAAGTGCTTGATCTTACTGTTATGCATTACTTTATCATCGAAAAAACGTTGGGCATCCCGGGTAAAGAACAACGCAGGTCTGAGCTGATTTCATTCGACCGAAGTTTATCGGATTGCCTGAAAAAAGTAATGACCGGAGATGCCCAGCTTGCCATCATTACCAATGAGGTTTCCATTGACATTGTGAAAGAAATTTGCAAAAGCGGTTACACCATGCCGCAGAAATCAACGTACTTTTATCCAAAAGTAATTTGTGGTTTTTTGTTCAGTTCGATTAAAGAAGAAGAATTCACAACACCGCTTTATTATCCGTTTTAATCCATGGCTATTCGTCCACTTATCCTGGCTTCAAGTTCTCCCCGCAGACAATTTCTTATGAAAGAAGCTGGCTTCAGTTTCACCATTGAGAAACCTGATGTTGAAGAAGACTTCCCTTCTACGATGCCGGTTGAACAGGTAGCGCGTTATCTCGCTTCTAAAAAAGCTGAATATTTTCGTCCAAAAATCCGGGAGGAAATTGTTCTTACCGCCGATACAGTTGTAATCCTTGACAATATTATTCTGAATAAACCTATTGACAGGAATGAAGCCATTGCCATGTTATCCGCTTTATCCGGCCGCACACATGTTGTGATGACAGGTGTCTGCATTGTTTCCAAAGAGCGGGAAGAAGGCTTTGATGATACAACGTCAGTTACATTTAAAACATTGTCGCGGGCTGAGATTGAATTTTATGTAGACCAATATAAGCCTTACGATAAGGCGGGTGCATATGGAGCGCAAGACTGGATCGGTATGGTTGCTATTGAAAAAATTGTTGGCTCTTATTTTAATGTGATGGGACTGCCTATACACAAGGTGCATCAACATCTGATGAACTGGTAATGCGAAAAATCTGGAAGTTTCTTTTACACCATTTAAAGTCGGATTTCAGAACCGCTGACTATACCGCCACGGCCTTCCTGGTAATAGTGGCTATCATATTCAACTACCGGTTTGATGTCGAGGACAGGTTCCTGGATCAGCAGGAAGGCTTTGCTAAATTTTTCTTTTATTATTTATTCTATGCTATCCCCTACTATCTCACGCTTCTGTTTCACACGAGACAAACATTAAATAATTACTGGAATAAAAGAACCTTCTGGGTGCGATCTCAACTCGCGCTACTCGTGCTTAGTATGGACAGCAGCGTACCATTTTTATCCGATTTTATTCACTCGAATTTCGATGACGCCTTAATTTATTGGGCATATAAAGTACTCATTAATCTGATCAGTATCGGAACGGTATTTCTTCCGCTGTTCCTGTTTTACTTTCTATATGATCGCCCGACGCACACACACGTTTACGGATTAAACGCACGGAAATTCGATGTGAAGCCCTATTTCGTTATGCTTCTCATGATGATGCCGTTGTTATTGTCCGCGTCGTTCCATCCGAGTTTTATACGACAATACCCCATGTATAAAACATCAGAAGCTCATCTTTATCTCGATGTTCCGGAATATATTACGGCATTGATTTATGAGGTAGCCTATGGGTTGGATTTTGTTACCGTAGAATTTTTATTTCGTGGCTTTATGGTGATCGGGCTCATACACGTGGTTGGAAGAAGAGCCGTGTTGGCTATGGCTGTTGTCTATTGCTTTCTTCATTTCGGCAAACCCGCAGGTGAAGCAATCAGTTCAATTTTTGGCGGCTACATCCTCGGTGTCATTGCTTTTGAAACCCGTAGTATATGGGGTGGAATCATTGTTCACCTCGGCATTGCATGGATGATGGAAATCATTGGCTTTGTTCAACGCCAGATACAATAATACATCACCTGACAATTCCATGTGGTGTCCACCGTACTTTTTGAACACGCGTATTATTGCGAATTAACAGATTCCGTTCCATCGACTCCCTTGTTTTATAACTTCTTTCATGTTCAAGGTGAACAACAATTGCGCGATGCCTGATCTGCCTCCCGCGCAAACCATAATTGACGAGTCGTTCTCCCAATTCCCGGTCTGACCCGCCATATAGCATACGCTCATCATATCCGTTCACAGCCAGAACGTCGTCCTTCCATGCGGAAGAATTACAATTGTTAAATGTTGCTTTTGCCGTTGTGATGAAATCTAAAAACGAAGCAAGGTGTCCGTTCGCGAAAAGTTTGCGTGTTTGAGAAAAGCCGAGCGAGCCAAAGTTTTTTAACCAGTTTACATTAAAAGCTTCCTGGTTCTTAATGTTATCAAAGGTGATAGCCTTGCTTGTTTCAAGCGGTAACTTGCAATAGCCACCGGAAAGGAAAGTTCCTCTGCGTGCCATGACAACATGTGTCGCCACAAAATCCCTACGGGGAATACAATCCCCATCAGTAAAAATAAGATATTCGGTTGTCGACTCACGAATGGCTTTATTTAAAATCGTCTGTCGGCGATAACCCTGGTCTTCATGCCAAACGTGTTTAATGTCCAACGATGACTGCTGTGCAAAACTTTCGATAAGCTGTCTTGTTTCACTGCCAGATCCATCGTCGGCTATGAGAATTTCAAAATTTGTAAAATCCTGAACCGTGTATGCCCAGAGCACTTTCTCCAGCCATTCCGGGGCATTATATGTACTTATGATAACAGAGACTTTCATCACAATCAACATTATTGTTTTGGTAATCCATTTCGTGCGTATTCATATAACCGCAGATATTTATAAAAATTTAAGCCTGATGTCGTAGCACAAAACACAAAGCCATAATAACCATCCAGGAATCCGAGTTGCAGAAAATATTTTCGGACGAACTTAAACACAGGATTTAGGATAACATGAATAAAAAAGCTTGGTCGCTTTCCCTCATTATATTTTGCTTTTGCAGCCACCTGCGCAAAATGATGCATTTGCGCAAGATGCTCGTCTACTGTAAAGTATGCATAATGCAACAGGTCACCTTTCAACAACTTAACGTTGTCTTTAGGTATCAGCACCTTATCATGCGGATCCGTTCCCTGCCATTTCGCATGTTGTTTATTCCACAACCGGATCTTTCTGTCCGGATACCAGCCGCAATGCTTGATCCACTTGCCGCAATAATTATTCAACCGGTTAAAGGAATAGCCGTGATATGATCCCCAGTTTTGTTTTACTTCCAGGATAGCATTGGCCAAAGCAGGTGAAAGCATTTCATCTGCATCGAGCGACAAAACATGATCGTATGAAGTGTGGGTTAATGCTATGTTTTTCTGAGCAACATATCCATCAAATTTATGCTGGATAAAAATGGCGTTATATCGTTTGCAAATGGCTTCAGTCTGGTCGGTCGAAAAGGAATCCACGACCACAATTTCGTCGGCTACACCCTGCAACGATTTGAGGCATCGCTCTATTTTTTTCTCCTCGTTAAAGGCGATAATCGTAGCTGAAATCTTTACGGGATTACCCATACTCATTTGACACACAAAAAGGGTGCAAGGTTGTATTGCACACTATTATTTATTCGAATAACTGTATTAAATACGATATACGGAATTTTAAAAAAAAAGATATGTGTGTTACCGGATTTATCGATAAAGCACTTCGTTAAGCTTTGTTTGATTAAAACTATTTCTTATACGTCTCCGAATAAAAGCTGATGCTCTTCTCGATAATTTTGTGCGCCTCTTCTTTGGATAAAAATTCGTCGACAACAACTTTTTTATTTTCCAACGATTTATAGTTTTCAAAAAAGTGCTTTAACTCTGCGAGCAAATGGTTCGGCAAATCTTTCACATCATTGATGTGGCTTACACTCGGATCTTCTTCGGCAACGGCAATGATCTTATCATCCGCCTCACCGCGATCAATCATCTGCATTACACCAATCACTTTTGAAGGAATAAGACAACGAGGAACAACCGTAACCTGCGTCAATACCACAATGTCAAGCGGATCATGGTCATCACCGAGCGTTTGCGGAATAAAACCATAATTGAGTGGATAATACATCGATGCATAAATAACACGATCTAATTTTATCAGACCACTATCTTTATCAATCTCATACTTCGCCCGGGAACCTTTCGGTATCTCGATAATGGCGTTAATGTGCGTCGGCGGATTAATGCCAGTTGATACTTCGTGCCAGGGATGCTTAACCATTTTTTAATTTTTCCGCAATAATAATCAAAAAGAAGTCTTTTCTAACAGACTTTCAGATTACTTTCACTCCTTCTTCGGCGCACTGTTCTCGTTGTTGCCCATCGCTTTGATTTTGTCTCCATCTTTCAAACGTTTGGTTACCGCTAAAAAGGGACCTTTGACAACTTCAGATGAATCCGATATTCCGGAAATAATTTCTATATTATCATAGTCACTTATCCCCGTTTTAACCTCAACCATTTTCGCTACGCCGTTATTGTTAACAAACACAACGGTTTTGGGCTCATCCTTTTCAGGCATAGGCTGGTTTGCCTGCTGGCTTTTTGCCTGCTCTGCAGGTGGTCCGCCGTTTTCCTGACCTTTACTAAAGTCTTGCGGATCGCGCGTTGTAACTGCAGCCAACGGAACAGATAGCACATTATCTTTACGTTTGGTAATAATATCCACACTTGCCGTCATGCCCGGACGGAAAGGAAAACGATTGCCATCCTTAATCAGATCCTGATAAGAGGATTCCAGCATAAAAATGCGAACTTCAAATTCCGTAATAGCATCAGCGGATACTTTTTCCTTAGCTGTATTTGCAATAAGCGTCACCACACCTTTGAATTCTTTGTTCTGATTCGAGTATGAATCGACATCAATGATTGCTGTATCCCCAAAATGCACACGAACGATATCGTTTTCATTCACGTTCACCCTAACTTCCATTTTAGAAAGATCGGCAATACGCAACATCTCGGTACCGGTCATGGTTGCTGTACCAACAACACGTTCACCCGGTTTAACAATGAGTTTCGATACAACGCCACCCATAGGCGCAAATACGGTTGTCTTTCTGAAATTTTCCTGTGCCTCTTTAAGCGACGCTTCCGTACTGCGGATCACATAACGGGCTGCTTCAACCGTTTGTTCCGCTGAGGTCACCTCTGTTTTTGCTACCTCAAAATTTTGCTGTGCTAGTTGCCAATCAGCTTCAGATATAACTTTTTCCTTCCAAAGTGTTTGCTGACGATTGTATTCTGACTGGGCGCGGACCAACTGGGCCTGTGCCCGCGAAAGATTCGCTTTGGACTGCTCCAGGTTTGCGCGTTGCTGACTCAGACCTGCCTGAGCACGTTCCAACTGACTTTCCCAGGTATCAGGCCGGATTTTTACTAAAGTTTGACCGCGTTTCACGGAATCACCTTCTTCTATAAGCAAGTCGATGATTTCACCAGAAACCTCTGGCGCAATTTTCACCTCTGTTACGGGTTGTATTGTACCCGATGCACTAACCTTTTCCACAATGCTTGTCTTGCTGGCTTTTGCCAGTTCAACTTCAATTTCTTTCGGTTGTCCAATCCATCCAAGCTGACTGGCTATGATAACAAATACAATGATAAAAGCCAGGCCGCCAATGAGCCAGTATATTAACTTGTTTGATTTACGATTCTGTTTTGCCATGGAGTAAGGATATTAATAGTCGAGAGTTTTACCTTGATAAAAATCAAGCACCTTTTGCTTGAAGATAAGATCGTATTTAGCCCTTGCTAAATCAGTTTGTGCCTGAAATAAATCGTTTTGAGAAACCTGAAACTCAAATGAATTTGCCGCTCCGGCCTGCTGGCGTTGTTCCATCATGCGGAAAGCCTCTTCTCTGGCACTTACCTGACGCATGGCAGCGTTATATGTTTTTGAAGCAGCCACTGCATCATTGTAAGCAGTCTCTACATTCTGTCGCAACGTATTTGATATTTCAATGGCATCGATCTCAGCGCGCTTATTTGTAATGATGGAACGCTGAACAGTTGCTCTTGAATTAAAGTTATTAAAAATCGGAATGATAAGTTGGACACTCAACACACGGTAGATATTATCTGAAAATTGGTCACGTGGTCCGTAAGAATCACGGAAAACACCATTGGGTTGCATCGCATAAACGCTTGCGCCACCTTCTCCATTCACCGATCCGATCGGCACAGTCGAATACGAAAACGTTCCATCGGGATGAAACTGGGTTGCTGCACTACTGGAATAGTTCGTATTAACAGACCCTACCAGATTTAATCTTGGATATAAATTACCCCGCGCCGCTTTAACAGCGTAGGCAGAGCTTTCGATTCGTAATTCGGCACTTCTAATATCCGGCATTGATCCACGCGCTATTTGAAAAATTTCTTCACTGCTCTGATCCAGAATTAGATCTTCCGGGTTAACATCCGGAATCTCTATATCAAACGGTTCGGGTGCCGGGATTTGAAGCGCTTGTTTCAATTGCAAAAGCGAAAACACCAAAGCATTTTGTTGTTGCACCAGGGTCAGTTCGTTTTGTGCTACCTGCGCGTCCAGGTTTAGTTCTTCCGATTTTGCCAACGCTCCTGCTTCAACTTGTTTTCTTGTACGGTCCAATTGTTGTTGACTGGAGGCAAGCTGATATTGCGCGTTATCGACTAATTCTTTGTTAAACACAACGGTAATAAAAAGACCGGCTACATTCAGCATCACATCATTCCTGGCGTCCTTTAAATCAAATTCAGAAGCAGCATAAGCTTTTTTATTTTGACGGATTGTATTGTGTATGCTTAATCCATTGATCAAAGGAAGCGAGGCATTCGCGGCAAGATTAGACGATTTGATTTCCTGCGAAACGAAACTGTTGCTCACAGGATCAAGACCCCGTCCCCAACTGTATCCATATGCGGCACTTCCATTTAATGAAGGCAGTCTGTTCCAATTCGATTGGCGTAACTCTATCTCACTGGATTCTACCGCGTACTCGCTGCGTTTAACATTGAGATTATTGGCCAGCGCATAATCAATGCACTCTTTTAATGACCATAGCTTACCTTGTGGCAGAGAATCAGGTTCCTGCGCCTGGAGGGTAAACGGGATTGAAAAGGAAAGGAAGAATAGTATTGCGATAGTTTTCATGTATTCATCAACGGTCAATTTCCGGAATATAAATTATGTTTTTTACCCAGCTAAGACTCTTCAGGTAAGCTAATGTTACAGGCTTCAGGCCAGAATCCATTTCAATCACCAACCCGGCCAGGTCGTTCCTGCCCCTTCTTGAAACAGACATGGAGGCAATATTACAATCATCATGTGCCAGTACATCGGCAATAAAAGCGATACTGCCTTTTACGTCTTGAGCTGTGATCATAAGGGTATGTAAACTGGCACTAAAATCGGCTTTAAAACCATTCACTTCAGCGATATTAATTATCCCTCCGCCCCTGCTCTCACCGAGCACTTCAACCCTGTTGTCACCGCGGGATATTGTAACCTTGACGGTGTTGGGATGCAGCGTTGATGCATTTGCTACAGACCGGAATTTATATTGAAGACCTTTATCTTTCGCCAAAGTAAAGGATTCTTTTATTCGTTTATCATCGGTCTTTAAACCCAATAATCCGGCAATGATCGCCAGATCACTGCCATGCCCCTCATAGGTTTGTGCAAATGAATTATAAAAAATGATCTCTGCCTGGTCCGGGACATCACCCAAAAGATTAAGTGCCGCACGGCCGATCCGCAAGACTCCCGCTGTATGGGAACTCGACGGGCCGATCATAATGGGACCGATCATATCAAAAACGCTGCTTTTCTCTGGCATTCTGATCTCAATTACGCAATCTGTCGCAGAAAAGATGAATTTGTTACAAAAAAAGTTTCAGGGAAGTTTTTAACCGTATGGTTCCAATAGACCATTGCCTTTAGATTTTGTACCTTGCAACCACTTGCCCCTTTTACAATTTTATGCGTAAAAATAGCCTAATCCTATCGTTTCTACTCTCCATTTGCATCTCGCTTTCAGCTCAAACTAACCTGATTGAGTTCAATGAAGTAACTTTCTTTTCTCCGTTTGAAAAAAAAATTCTGACTGACCATTTTATAAACAAAAACACGGATGAGTTCCTGTTGTTCATGGCGGGGGGATCGTTGCTCAGTGATGACAAAATCGAACAGGCTAAAAAACGTTTCTATAGTCATATCGAAGCCTATCAGGCTGAAAAAATTGCAGGAAGAAAAAACGACAAAAGAGCTAAACACATTTATGATGACATCCACAAAACTTTCTTAAAGAAATACGAAGAAGGAAAAAGTTTTGAAGACATTTTTTTCAATGGTTCATTTAATTCCTTGTCTGCTTCCGCGCTTTACGCCCTGGCTTTCCACGAGGGCAATATACCGTACACCATAAAAGAGGAGCCGACCCATGTTTATCTGGTAGCCTTTCCAGAAAACGAAAGGATAAAGGTTGAGGCCAAGTCTCCGCACGATGGTTTTCAAAGTATGACCACTGCATTTAAACAGCAGTTTGTCAAATCGCTTAAAGATCAAAAAGTCATTTCTCCGCAAGAGTTCGCTTCTTATAGCCAAGATCAATTGTTCGATCGTTTTTATTTTGGTAATCAACAGGATATCACCTTGCTGAACCTGGTGGGCATACAATATATGAATGATGCTACGATAAAATATGAAGAGCGAAAATTCGATGAATCCCTGGCACAATTTGAAAAGGCATATTTATTTTTTCCTTCACCGAAAACCTCCTTCCTGTTGATGTCGGCTTGCCATGAAGCCTTTGCTGCGAGAAAAGAGAAAGATACAGCGCATGCACACCTGCTGGCAAAACTTGCGCGGTTCTCTGACTATGGCATTTCATCTGATATTATTTTGGGCGAATTTTCCGGTGTCATTCAGACGCTACTTTTCGAAAAAGGTCAAAAAGAAGCACTCGAACAATATTATAAGGTCTTACTACATAAGCTCACGAATCCAGCCCTTAAAAAGGAGGTTGAATTTCTATATTATTACGAGTCCGGCAGATTATTGTACATTCAATCACGACATGCACAGGCACTTCCGTTATTTGAAGCAGCACTCAAACTCAAGCCAACACAACTCGACGTTAACACAGCCTTTATCGGTGTACTTGCTCAAACATTATCAGCTACTGGAGATAATTTGGAAATTATGAATCAACTCGAGAAGTATGCGCAACAATATCCTACCCTACTAGACAACAACACATTCAATAACATGAGGGCCTCAACCTACCTTGCGCAATTTGGCATTGAATATCAGTTTGGCAAGGCATCTACGGGTGATAAGTACAAAGTGCTATTTGAAGAATACCTAAAAAAAATTCCCGGTCTTCCGGTTAATAGTAATTTAATAGGCCAGGCTTATTCTACTGCAGCTGTGTATTACTTCCGCAAAGGACAAACTGCCAAAGCAAGAAGTCTCATTGAAAAAGGTCTTGAACTTTCACCTCAAAATTATGAACTGCTGATGCGTCAGCGTATGATCAAATAGAGGGAATCATCGGTTTTCTACGGCAACATTATATGACCGGGAGGTTACATAATAATTGCCCTGCAAGGTCTTAACCTTGGCTATAATGGTAAGCTGCTCCATGATTACCATGCCCGGCGGCACATAATACTTTATTTGACCTATCCCTTTGGATGGAGTATCATGTACTTGCTCTACGTTTTCACCAATGCAACTCCCATCCAATCGCCCTTCATAAAAAGTCACATTTTTGGATTTGTCGGACATCGACAGGCGAAGTGTATAGCTGTCGTTTTTTAAAATATTATCGATGGGTGTGATTTCGATCGTCGGATATTTTTTTTTTAACGATCCATCTTTTAAGAATTCTTTTAATCCTGCACAAGGCTCTCCCAAATGATATTTTGCTTCCGCTAATAATTTACCATCTTGTCTGTACTTCTTTTGTACCCCATGCTTTACCCCCATATCAAAAGCACTTTCTTCATATAATGTACCATTCTCATAATACATTTTTGTAAGGCCATGTTTAAGGCCATCTTTATACTCAACTTCAAGATGCGGTTTCCCGGAGGGATAAAAATCTCTGGCGAGGCCATTTCTTTTTCCTTCGACCACGTTTACCTCAGCGCGCAAAGTTCCATCCTCATAGTAGACTTTATTTACACCGGTTGTCTTTTTCGTTTTTTTTGACGACACGGTTTTTTCTTTTTTCTCAACCGTATAGCTACATGAAAAACTAAAAATCACTAAGAACAAAAAGGGCGCTAAGTTTAACTTCATAAATTTAAACCGCTATCGGTGCTTTAATCCCGGGATGCGACTGGTAATTGACGATCTCAAAATCGTCAAAACGATAATCAAAGATGGATTCCGGATGCCGGTTAATCATGAGAGAAGGTAATGGATAAGGTGTCCGGCTTAATTGTAATTTTGCCTGATCGATGTGATTGGTATACAAATGTACATCACCACCAGTCCATACAAATTCCCCAGGAAGAAGATCACACTGTTGCGCAAACATGTGGGTCAATAAAGCATAAGACGCAATGTTAAAAGGCACACCGAGAAAAAAGTCAGCACTGCGTTGATATAGCTGACACGAAAGTTTACCATCGGCTACATAAAACTGAAATAATGCATGACAGGGAGGAAGCGCCATTTTGTCGACTTCGGCAGGATTCCAGGCAGAAACGATGTGTCTTCTTGAATCCGGTTTTTGTTTGATCTGTGTTAGTACTTGCGTAATCTGATCAATAGACCTTCCATCAGGAGATGGCCAGCTGCGCCATTGATGACCGTAAACTGGTCCAAGTTCGCCGTTTTCGTCCGCCCACTCATCCCAGATCGTTACTTTATTATCGTTTAGATATTTAATGTTGGTATCGCCGTTCAAGAACCATAATAATTCATAAATAATCGACCGTAAGTGAAGCTTTTTGGTTGTTACCAACGGAAAACCCTGGCTCAAATCAAAGCGCATTTGCCTTCCAAAAACGGAAACTGTGCCCGTGCCGGTACGATCGCTTTTATGCGTTCCATTTTCAAGAATATCCCGCATTAAATCCAGGTATTGTTTCATAGCGCTCTATTTAATACTGCAAGTAATAAAGCGGCATGAACAAACTCAAGAAATACCGGAAATTAAAAAGGCCTGCATTAAAATACAGGCCTTGCTTTGTTTTTATATCTTTTTTATAGCATCACAGTGTGTTCTGATTCACCGGCGCTTACCGTAACCACCCGGTCACAGCTTCCTTCACCAAAGTCAATAATTATCTCGGCTCCTTTGTTCAGTGTATATGTTTTAATTCCTGCAACAGCGATAGCACATGACCTTTGATATTCCATTTGATCGCTTACCGTTACATGATACACCGTACCATTTCTTGTTTCACCTGAAGCTATACTTCCGGCATGAACAACCAGTTTATCATTTAAAGGATTTTCAGCCCGAAGCCACGACCACGTAATATCAGATTCCCGTTTGGCAACAGATCCGTCACCAAAAATCGCTTTTCCATCTGTCAATACTACATTAAACTCAGGCGCGTCTTCTGTACTGGAAGCAACGTTTGTTGACGTTATCACACCCTCAAGTTTGATATTGTTGATCATATAATCTTCCAATGTTGTCACCACGGTTGAATTTGGCATAAAACGTTTACCGGTGTATGTAAACATTACTTTACCCTTCCGGATGTTACCTTTGAGATCCTTACATCCTGAACTCCCAAAATTTACTGTTAATACACCATTTGGATTTTCTGTGGTAGAATTTACACCAGGTTCAATAGAGATTATGATTCCTTCACAACCGAAGCGATGGTCTTCAATGGTAATCGTCGTTTGTCCTCTCCCACCAGTGTATTGATCGGCCGCCGGCGCGGCAAGGGCTACACCAGAAAGGTCATCAAGATCCTGGAAGTAAAAATCCGTTATCGTCTCCTCTTTCAGATCTTCAGAATTGCGAATAGGAACATTCTTTTCATCAGGCAAGCAGGAAACAAACCCGATCAGGACAAAAACAAGAGAAAAAAAATGAAATTTCGATGAAGTTTTCATGGTAATAGCGTGATTTAAACGTTCTGTAAGTGCTGCTTTTAGTTACAGGTTTTTTTTTTCACTTTTAGATAATCATTTTCATGATATGGTAACCCAGTGTGTAAGAATTGTACTCCTTTTTCATTTTCTGTTGATGGGCAATGTTGCTATGGCTCAGATTCCCATTAAGCTGGCGAAACTAAAATACGCAGGAGGTGGTGATTGGTATGCGAATAAAACTGCATTGCCAAACCTGATTGAATTTTGTAATCAAACGTTAGGAATGAACCTTGCTGCAGATGAAGACGTGGTGGAGGCAGGAAGTCGTGATATTTTTCTATACCCCTATGTGTATATGACTGGTCATGGTAACGTTGTATTCTCCGCAGAAGACGCTGCTAACCTCAGGAAATACCTTACTGGTGGTGGCTTCTTACACATTGACGATAACTATGGACTCGATAAATTCATCCGTATCGAATTAAAAAAAATATTCCCTGAATTGGAACTTGTGGAACTCCCCTATTCACATCCAATCTATCATCAGAAATTTGACTTTCCGAATGGTCTTCCAAAAATCCATGAGCATGATGCCAAACCTGCACAGGGATTTGGTTTAATATATGAAGGAAGACTGGTTGTCTTTTATTCTTACGAAACCGATCTCGGAAATGGTTGGGAAGATCCAAGAATTCATAACGATCCTCAGGAAAAACGCCTGCAGGCTTTACAAATGGGTGCTAACATAATTTCGTATTGTTTTACACAGGCACTTTGAAAACGGAATTTTTTTTTCTGGTTAAGGGAATGTTCACTGCTTCCTTTTTCTTGCTATTGGTAAGCTGCCAAACCCGCGAGGAAAAAGAAGAACACCTGGCAAAAACGTATTGCGCATCCTGTCATCTGTTTCCTGATCCTGAATTATTAGACAAAGCTACCTGGGAACAGCAAGTGCTTCCGCAAATGAAGTTTCGTATGGGGCTTGATTATTTCCCGCTCCGTGATTTTCATCAGTATGATCACAAAGCTATCCTAACCGCATTGCCGAAACAAGCTATGGTGACGCAAGAGGAATGGGAACAGATAAAAAATTACTATCTCGCCCACGCGCCAGATTCGCTGCTAATTCCGGAGAACAAAATTACCAATCATGCATTGCCATTTACTGTTTCGGTTGCTAAGATAGCCGGCGCAGAATCCGGTATCACGCTGATAGAATGCGACACGTTGAGTCAAAAAATTTACATCGGTACTGGTTCAGGCAATCTTTTACAATTATCGTATGAGCTAAAAGCTGAAGCATCCATACAACTGCCGAGCCCTCCTTCTTCATTGGTGGTGGAACAAAACGAGCTAAAAGTCTTATTGATGGGTATCATGGATCCGAATGACCAAACCCAAGGAGAATTGGGCAAAATTGATTTAGCCGGATTTAAATACGCCAGCATCCTTGATTCGCTAAAGCGACCTGTTCATCTCACCTCGGTTGATTTAAATAACGATCAGAGGAAAGTTTTTATAATTTCAGAATTTGGAAACTTCACCGGTGCATTAAGTGTATTTCAACAACACGATTCTCTTCATTATCACAAACATATATTACAATATTTACCGGGTGCCAGAAACGTGGTGGTAAAAGATTTTAATAAGGATAAAAGGCCCGATATACTGGCGTTAATGACGCAGGGCGATGAACGAATCATCCTCTTTTTAAATAAAGGTAATTTCACATTCGAGCCACATGTATTACTTCGCTTCCCGCCAGTCTACGGATCAAGTTATTTTGAAATTGCCGACTTTAACAACGACGGACATTCTGATATTCTTTATACGAATGGCGATAACGCGGATTACTCAACCATACTTAAACCTTACCATGGTGTTCGTATATTTTTAAATAATGGAAATAACAAATTCACAGAAGACTGGTTCTATCCCATGCATGGTGCCTCACAAGCGATGCCGTATGATTTTGATGAAGATGGTGACATTGACATCGCAGCAATTTCCTTTTTCCCAAACTTCTATAAATCTCCGGAACAGAGTTTTATCTACTTTGAAAATACACCCTCAGGATACGTGCCAGCAATCAACCCCATGGCTAACTCAGGACGTTGGCTTGTAATGAAGCTGATGGATATCAATCATGATCACAAAATGGATATCCTGGTTGGCGCTATGAATGCCCCTACGGGTGCGTCCCCTGCGCAATACAATAAATGGATATCGGAGAATACCTCCTTGCTGGTGCTGATAAATAAAAATTAAATTTTGTTTTGTTTCTTATAACTAATCTTTTAGTTTTATACCTAAACAGATAGTAGTTATGAAAGATATTAAAGAACTGACCAAAGCAGAGGATCAGGTGATGCAGATATTGTGGAAAATTCAAAAGGGTGTTGTCAAAGACATTATAGAAGAAATGCCTGAGCCCAAACCTGCCTACAATACTGTTTCAACCATTGTGCGCATATTAGAAACAAAGGGGTTTGTTGATCACAAAGCCTATGGTAAAACGCATGAATATTTTCCCTTGGTCAGTCGAGATAAGTACACGAAATTTTATCTCAACAATTTAATCAAAGGATATTTTAATGGCTCCTTCCAAAACCTCGTTTCTTTTTTTGCGAAGGAAAATAAACTGAATGCCGGCGAAGTGGAAAAACTGTTGGAAGAATTAAAAAAACCAAAACCATGACTTCTTACTTGAACTACCTCATCGAAGCCAATGCCGGGTTGTGCTTCTTTGCACTTGCCTGTGCGCTTTTATTGAAACGTGATACAGATTTTAAAGTGAAACGAATGTTGTTTCTCGCCGGCGTTATGGCTTCCGTGATCTTTCCAATGTTTCATATCAAGACAAACCATATTGCACTGCCTGCGTTGAGCGATGTTATCCCCGTAGTGTGGTTACCTGAATTCACCTTACAGGCGGAATCAGGAATGGCAAAGAATTCCCAAGGCTCATTTTCTATTTGGAAACTAATAGCGATGATTTATGCTTGTGGCGTGGTCTTCTTTCTTTCCCTTTTTCTTATACAACTCATCCGGTTAATCCGAATTATAAAACAATCGGCGACACACCGTGTTAACAATCTCATTATAGCCGAATCAAACGATTCATATCCTTCTTTTTCATTCTTCAATTTTATTTTCATCGGCCAGGCAAGTGCACTTAGCCAACATGAAAAAGAGCAGATCATAGCACATGAACAAGTGCACGCTCAACAGCGGCATTCTTTTGATATTATCGTAATCAACATCATTGGAATATTCTTCTGGTTTAATCCTGTTGTAAGAATATACCGTAAAATTTTCGTTCAACTTCATGAGTTTGAAGCAGATGCGCGCGCTGTTAAAACGCATGATGTGAATGAATACTGCAATCTCCTGGCCAGGGTTGCCCTTATGTCGGCCGACATTCGAATGGCCAATTACTTTAATAATTCTCTTACCTTAAAACGAATCGAAATGATACGAAAAATAAAAATGAAACTCCATCGGTGGAAGATTGCCACCGTTGGATCAATGCTGCTGATATTCTTTGTTACGGTAGCATGTCATGATCAGGTTATACAGGAGGTTACTGATATTGCACAGTCCTCCACCATGGCGTTGGATGTTCCTGCGGTTGTTCAACAACAGTACGATCAATTAAAAGCCAATCATCCGGATCTGAAACTACTTTTGATCGAAGTAGACGCTGAAGGAAAAGCCAAACTGGAAGCTATGCAACAGCAGATGAATCAATTGGATCAAAGCCAAATTGCCGGAGTCCATATGTTCAAACCTACTGCAGTGAATAATGAACCGGTACGTAACTTCATGATTATTCAGTACAATGAACAAATCGCAGACATCAGTGAGCGGTCCAAATCAAATGAGACCTACACCATTGTAGAAGAATCCGCGGCACCGGTTGGCGGAATGCCTGCACTCTACGACTTTCTCTCTGAAAACATAACATATCCCAAAGAATCAAGAGCAAGTGGTATTGAAGGAAAGGTACTCGTTGGGTTCGTGGTTGAGCCCGATGGCACCATTACTTCCCTGAGCGTTTTAAAAGGCGTCGATCCTGCCATTGATGCAGAAGCCTTACGCGTTATGGCGTTATCACCGAAATGGACGCCGGCAAAAAACAAGGGTATGCTGGTGCGACAAAAGCTAGTGCTTCCGATCAACTTCAGCCTTGGCGATAAAGAGGATACGAAGAAAAAAACTTCTTCACTGGAAGATCTTTATTTCCAGTTTCCGATCGCTAAGAAAAAAGCCAATTCAACGTGCTGAAATGAACTGTTACAAGACTGGCTTGGTGTTAAGCCAGTCTTGTATTTTGCCATAGGGAATTAAAATCTTAGTGGGCCCGATTGCATATGGGGCAACCTCATAACTATTGAAAACGAAAACTATTCCTTGTTCTGTAAAACCAAAATTTAGATTCAGTTTAAACTGGTCATCCGGAAATTCAAAATCATTGTAACGGAAGGATGCCGTATCGGACAATTGCCGTTCTTTTCGGAAAAGTCTTTCGCCGATCGCATTCAAAGGATCCTCATAACCGGTTTTGAAAATGTCCGGCAAGGTAACTTGCATACCTTTTTTTGGATTGATGTTAATGAAGTAAGTAGCTGCTCCACCGTGGGCGCCACCTGTATAATGCTCCTCTTCGATGATGAGACTAAGCAATGTATCAACTGAAAGAAGAACATCCACATCAGCCTGGTAGTACCATCCAGGCCCGCTCTCCTGCATAGCCGTTGAAAACTCGCGGTAACCCGAAATAAAATCCTTACCAATTTCCTCCAAAGATTTATCGGCAGCATCCGGATCACCCATGGCCACGTTTAATTCAATTGCACGTTGTAGTGTTCGCGCTACTGTTGTATCCAATCCGGAAAATACAGGGTAGATCACCTCATAACGTGCACAAGCTTGTTCTTCTCTACATCCCGGAACAGATTCGAGCAGAAACGTCTTCTTTTCGTAGGTAATAGGAAAAGAAGTGACACTTTCCTGTGTCATTGTACTGCAGGAAAATAAGATCACTGCTACAAATGGAAATATACTTTTTATGCTCACTGTCCTTTGTTCGCAAATATTTCGGCCAGCTTGTTATCCAATGCTCTTCCGCGTAAATTTTTCGCAATGATAATTCCGTTTGGATCTAACAGCAATGAAAATGGAATTCCCGTAATGTTGTATGTTTTAGCGGCTTCAGATTGCCAGAATTTTAAATCTGAAACATGTGTCCATGTTAATTGATCCTCTGCAATGGCTTTAAGCCAATCCTGCTTCGAACGATCCAGCGAAACGCCAAACACCGTAAATCCTTTGTCTTTATATTTTTGGAAAGCGCGTACTACATTGGGGTTTTCTTGTCGGCAGGGTCCGCACCATTTTGCCCAGAAGTCAAGCAGCACATACTTTCCCTTCATAGACGACAGTTTAACGATCTGCCCCGTTGTATCTGGTAATGCAATTTCAGGAGCAGGCTGACCAATCGCGGTAATTTTCATTTTGTCCACCATCTCTGTAAACTGAATAGTCTGTTCAAGATCCGGCCAGGCTTTTTCTGCTTTCTGTGCGGCGTCAACATATACATCCAGGTATTTATCACGATCGAGATTATTGTTTCCCTGCAGGAAGTTCATCACGCCGAGTGAAGCAGGTTCCTTGCGAAGTAGCTCAGCTACCTGGTTGTGACTTTTTGCAATCTCCTTTAAATATTCCTGCTGTAGAGAAGCCATTGCCTCCTCATCCTTGGCTTGTGCTGCTTTCGTAAAATCTGCATTGAGGCGGGCCATCACCGGCGACTGTTCTGCAGCCTGAAGAATACCTTGTGCCTTATAAATTATATCAATCTCCGGTGAACCTTTGATCTCCGCAAATCCATTTGGATCGTTGCCCTGAACATTTATTTCAAGATTACTTTTGTTCAGGATGAAATCAACGACCTGGCGGTTGAAGAAATTTATCTTATAATAACCGGGTGCTGATATGGTTAGCTTTTTCAGATAGGTGTTATCGGCTTTTAACGTTACTGTATCCTGAAAACCAACACCATTATTCTCAATACGCTGAACCAGTATCTGCCCTTTCTGTGGCGTTGTTACATGGCCACTTACCGTAACGGTCCAGCTATCACCGGTTTGTTTATCGGTTTGTTTATCGTTTTCTTTTTCTTTCCCTGTGGAGGAACAAGAAATACTAAATACTAAAAAAAGAAAACATGATGCGATGACCTTGTTTATCAATCTGTTTTTTTTCATGCAATACAATTTTGAAGCGTTGCGCTTAATTTGACTTTCAGCGTGTTTAATAATTTGTAAACTGTGTGAATCAAAGTTTCACCTCAGACAGTTTTTTCGTTAATAATTCGTTGGCCAGTTTTGGATCTGCCTTTCCTTTACTACGTTTCATTACCTCACCCATAAACATGGTGATGATGGCTTTCTTTCCGTTCTTATATTCTTCCACTTTAAGCGGAAACTCACGGATTACCTGTTCGACAATCGGAAGAATAGAGTCCTGGCTGCTGTCCTGCAACACATTCAAATGTTGGGCCACTTCCAAAGCCGACTTTGATGGATTTTTTAGCAGCTCCGGAAAGATCCGCTGAGAAGCAATCGCAAAGTTGATTTTACCGGCATCGATTAATTGAATAATTGATGCAATCATCGCCGGGTTAAGCGGAAATTCATCTGCTGTTAATCCCAATTCATTTAAGTATGATTTCACCGGCCCCATGATCCAGTTGGAGGCCGCCTTGTAATTCGTGGTTAGCTTACACACTTCCTCAAAGTAAACGGCCACATCTTTTGCATCGGTTAATACCTGTGCATCGTATTCCGGCAGATTATATTCTTTTACAAATTTCGCGAATAATTCATGTGGTAAAGCTGGCATGCCAGATTGAATTTCGGCAAGCCATTCTTCCGAAACGATCATCGGACTTAAATCAGGATCTGGAAAATAGCGATAATCATTCAGTTCTTCTTTTGTTCGCATACCATACGTCTTGCCATCGTTCGCATCAAAAGTTCGGGTCTCCGAAACAATAGCGATACCTTTTTCCAATAAGGCAATTTGCCGTGCCGCTTCGTGGTCAATGGCGCGTTGCACATTTCGGATCGAATTCATATTCTTCACTTCCACTTTCTTGCCATATTCTTTCGCGTCGTTCAACATCACCGAGACATTTGCATCACAACGCAGTGAACCCTCTTCCATATTGCCATCACAAATCTCAAGGTAACGAACAAGCTTTCTGATCTCCGTAAGGTAAGCATACGCCTCTTCGGAAGAACGAATGGCAGGTTCACTTACAATCTCGATCAACGGAACCCCTGCACGGTTAAAATCCACCAGGGTATCCGGCTCATTGGCAAGGTGTATTGATTTACCGGCATCTTCCTCAATGTGAATACGATTCAATACGATATTTCGTTCACCGGCTTTGGTTTTTATTGCAACATAGCCGCCCTTGCAAACGGGTGTACGGTCTTGCGTTAATTGATAACCCTTTGGTAAATCAGGATAGAAATAATTTTTTCTGTCAAAGATATTAAACCGTGAAATTGCACTGTGGCAGGCTAATCCCATTCTGATTGCATACTCAACAACCTTTTTATTCAACTTTGGCAACGTACCGGGATGAGCCAACGTAATAACACTCACATTGGTATTGGGTAAACTGCCGAAAGTGGTTGAATCAGTTGTATAGATTTTGCTTTTGGTAAGAAGTTGTGCATGTACTTCCAACCCTACCACTACTGTATATTTATCACGAATTGCTTTGTCCATAAAAATTTTCCTGCTCAACCCTGAATTAGTTGTTTTGCTTTTTCGATAACCGCGTTCAGGCCTTCAATATTTTTTCCACCTGCGGTAGCGAAAAAAGGTTGGCCTCCTCCCCCGCCTGCAATTTCCTTTGCCAATTCTTTCACCATGTTTCCGGCGTGATACTGATTCGTTTGCGCGAGCTTCTCACCAATCATCACAGCTACTTGTGGTTTGCTATCAACATCCGCAGCGAGGATAAGCAAGAGATCATCATACTGATTGCGTAACCCATAAGCAATATTCTTTAACGCATCTGCATGGGGTACTGTTACCTTTTCCAAAATAAGGCTACAACCATTTCGTTGAATTACTTTTTTCGCAAGCTGATCCTTGATTTGATTGGCCTGTTCCAGCTGAAACGCTTCGAGTTTTTTCTCGAGCGCATGCTTTTCTTCCAGGAGATTTTTCGTAACAGATACAATGTCTTTCGGGTTTTTGAAAAGATCTTTCAGTTCGCCCAACACGTCAAGTTCATGCCGAACGAAACGCTCAGCCTCCTGTGCTGTAATCGCTTCTATTCTTCGTACACCCGCTGCCACGGAACTTTCAGAGACGATCTTGAAAAGACCAATCTGTCCTGTTGCTGAAACGTGTGTGCCGCCGCAAAGCTCTACGGAAAATCCCGGATCGAAAGTAATGACGCGAACAAAATCGCCGTACTTTTCACCAAACAACGCCATCGCGCCAAGCGATTTTGCTTTTTCTATAGGAACGTTGCGTTTTTCATCAAGCGCAATGTTCTCCCGTATTTTCCTATTCACAATATCTTCCACTTGCCTGATCTCATCACTCGTCATCGCGGCAAAATGAGAGAAATCAAAACGCAATACTTTTTCATTTACCAGCGATCCCTTTTGCTCTACATGTTTGCCCAATACCTGGCGTAAGGCGGCATGCAACAAGTGCGTAGCCGAATGATTGTCCATGGAGAGTTGTCTTTTCTCCTTGTTTACTTCAGCGCTAAACACAGCCTTTAAATTTTGCGGTAATTGCTCAACCAGGTGTATGATCAATTCGTTCTCCTTTTTTGTGTCTATGATCGCGATCTTTTCATTTACATTGCTGATAAAACCTGTATCTCCTACCTGGCCACCACTTTCAGCATAGAAAGGCGTACGATCGAAAATCAATTGAAAAAGCTCTTTGTTCTTTTGTTTGATTTTTCTGTAGCGAATAATCTTTATCTCAGCATCCAGGTGATCGTAACCTATGAACTCAGGCTTAACATCATCGCCAACAAAAGTCCAGTCGCCGGTTTCCTTAGCCGCATCCGCTTTCGAGCGCGTCTTCTGCTTTTCCATCTCTGATTTAAACCCTTCTTCATCCACGGAGAATCCGCGTTCACGGGCGATGAGCGAAGTCAAATCAAGTGGAAAACCATACGTATCATACAACTCAAAAGCTTGTTCACCTGTCATGGTGTTTGCCTTTAGCTCCGGCTGAATAAGATCAATCCTTTTCAGGCCTTTCTCCAGGGTCCTTAAAAAGGAAGCCTCTTCTTCGAAAATGACTTTGCTTACGTAATCTTCCTGCTGGTGCAATTCCGGAAAAACACTTTTCAACTGATTACTCAATACCGCCACAAGCCGATACATGAAAGGCTCTTTAAAGTTTAGAAATGTAAACCCATAACGAACTGCTCTTCTCAGTATGCGGCGGATGACATAACCAGCGCCGGTATTGGAAGGCAATTGCCCATCTGAGATAGCAAACGCCACAGCGCGAATATGATCTGCCATGACACGCATTGCGATGTCAGTCTTCTCATTCGCTTTATATTTTACATTTGCTGCTTCTCCTATGAAACTGAGTAATGGTGTAAATACATCCGTATCGTAATTGGAAGTTTTCTTTTGAATTGCCATACAGAGGCGTTCGAACCCCATGCCGGTATCCACATGTTGGGCAGGAAGTTTCTCCAGCGATCCATCTGCCTTGCGATTGAACTCCATAAATACATTATTCCAGATTTCAATCACCTGCGGATGACCCGTGTTTACCATATCTTTCCCGGATACTTTTTTAACTTCCTCATCCGTTCGCAGATCAATATGAATTTCGGAGCACGGACCACAAGGCCCCTGTTCGCCCATCTCCCAGAAGTTATCTTTTTTGTTCCCTCTTAAAATTCTGTCCTCATCGATCCATTGCTTCCAGAAATTGTAAGCATCCTGGTCGAAAGGTAGATTTTCCTTTTGATCACCTTCAAAAACAGTAACGTATAACCTGTCTTTCGGTAATTTGTATTCTGCTGTAAGTAATTCCCAGGCCCATGCAATCGCTTCCTTTTTAAAATAATCGCCAAAAGACCAGTTGCCTAACATTTCGAACATGGTATGGTGATAAGTATCAATGCCTACTTCTTCAAGGTCATTGTGTTTACCACTTACACGAAGACACTTTTGTGTATCGGCAATCCGTGTTGATTTTGGTACAGCATTCCCCAGGAAATAATCTTTGAATTGCACCATGCCTGAATTTGTAAATAACAATGTAGGATCATTCTTGAGCACAAGTGGTGCTGAAGGAACGATGGTATGGCCCTTTTTTGCAAAAAAATCTAAAAACGTCTGTCTGATCGATCCCGAATCCATTTCCTGATCTGTATTTTAATAACTAAGTATATGATTCACATTGCCTTATCCACCTTAGGATGTCAGCAACCCACAAAATTAAGCTGAAAAGACAGATTAAAGAGCCATTGTTGGATTTTTTTACAACGACTTTCGATTGATCAATTATTCAAAAAATGATATGGATAGGAAACGTCGTTTTACTCAAGTGTTCTTTTCCCCATAATTGTACCACTAGTCAATCGGATTTGTCATTGTAACGTGCTTTCTGACTTTCCCTTGCAGACAACTGCTGCATTTCAACTTAAATGATTTTTTCGCTCCTGAAAATCTGCTTTCTTTGCCACCCAAATACCGGTTATGCGCTTTATTCTTTTTATTGTGTTGATCTGCCTGACGGCCCCTGCTTTTGCGCAAGTCGTAGATACCGTTTCTCACGTTGAAGATACCCTGACAACAGTTCTTCCCGCTGAACCTGTTTCAATTAAGCCGGATACATTGACCATCATCGGCGTAGGTGACATCATGATGGGTACCAATTACCCGGAGAACCGGCTTCCCCGTGAAGAAGGTGCATTTCTCATGAAAGATATCGAGCCTGTTTTACGAAATGCCGACGTTACTTTCGGAAACCTGGAGGGAACGCTCCTGGATGAAGGCGGGAAACCTAAAACATGTAACGATCCAAAAGTTTGTTATGCATTTCGCACGCCGGTAAGTTATGTTAAGAATCTGGTGAACGCTGGTTTTGATATGATGAGCCTGGCAAACAATCATGCCGGAGACATGGGAGATGCCGGGAGAAAGAGTAGCATGGAAACCCTGGAGAACGCAGGGATTTTGCATGCCGGGCAACTGGATCAGAAGACAACGATTTTCGAAAAAGATAGTATTAAATATGGTTTAGTTGCTTTTGCTCCCAATAGTAATTGCGTTCCCCTAAATGATCTTGAAGGCGCCAAAGCACTTGTCGCCGGCCTCGATTCGCTTGTCGATATTGTCATCGTTTCGTTTCATGGCGGTGCTGAAGGCGTTAATTTTCAACACGTACCCCGTACGGTCGAAACTTATTATGGAGAGAACCGCGGCAATGTTTACGCGTTTTCACATGCACTTATTGATGTTGGTGCCGATGTTATTTTTGGTCATGGACCGCATATAACGCGCGCCATCGAAGTTTATAAAGAACGTTTCATTGCTTACAGCCTTGGTAACTTTTGCACCTTTCGTGGCATTAGTGTTTCGGGTATAAAAGGATTGGCGCCCATAATCAAAGTATATACTGATAAATCGGGAAAGTTTTTTCGTGGGCAGATCACACCAACCTATCAAACACACGAATCGGGTGTAAAAATAGACCCTGGTAAACAGGTGATTAGGATCATTCAGGAGCTTACAAAAAAAGATTTTCCTGAAACGCCCCTTCAGATTGATGATAATGGTTTAATTACTTACCTTGCTTATTAACATGGCGTACAAGGAAAAGGAAATAGAAAAACTTTACTACTCCATAGGAGAAGTTGCAGAGTTATTTAATGTGGCGCCCTCTTTAATTCGTTTTTGGGAATCTGAATTTGAAATTATCAAACCAAAAAAGAACCGGAAGGGAAATCGCCAATTCACCAAAGAGGACATCGACAATGTCCGTACAATTTATCACCTCGTTAAGGAAAAAGGTTTCACACTGCAGGGAGCGAAAGAGATGCTGCGCAACGATTCGCAGGCTGTGCGCGATAAAATTGATATGATTGAATCCTTACGGCGTGTACGTGGTTTTTTACAGGAACTAAAGGAAAAGCTTCCGTAGACGAAAAAGAGTAACCGAAAGCCAATACATCAACTGGCTTTTTATATTAAGCAATACGTTGTGTAAGTAATGGATCAGAACAGATTAGCGCTACTAGCGTTACATTTCATTCCGGGATTGGGTGATTATACCATCCGCCAGCTCATCAGCTATAGCGGATCTGCTGAGAAAGTTTTTCAAACACCAAAAGGCAAACTGCTAAAAATTCCAGGTATCGGCACCGTTACAGCAGATGCGATACAAAAAGGAAAACCATTTGAGCTGGCAAACCATGAAATCAGAAAAGCAGAAAAAGAAAATGTACAGCTGATCTTTTTTATGGATCGGAATTATCCTTCCAGGCTGAAACAAATCAACGACGCACCTTCCCTCTTGTATGTGAAAGGAAACGTTGATTTTGAAAATAAAAAAATGGTCGCCATCGTAGGCACACGGAAAGCTACAGGGTATGGAAAACATTGTGTGGAAGATCTCATCACCGGATTAGTCTCGCATGGCGCAACCATCGTCAGTGGACTGGCCTATGGTATAGATATCCATGCGCACAAACAAGCCATCCGCAATAATCTCCCTACATTGGGCGTGATGGGTAGTGGTATGGACGTAATCTACCCTGCTTCCCATAAAGAAACGGCACGCAAGATGTTTGCGCAAGGGGGACTTATCACAGAGCATCCTTTCGGTACAAAACCAGATGCGCATAATTTTCCTGCGCGTAACCGTATCGTTGCTGCATTGTCTGATGCTGTCGTTATTGTGGAAGCTGCTGCGACAGGTGGTGCATTGATCACCGCCGATATCGCCAACAGCTACAATAAAGATGTATTTGCATATCCGGGAAACATCGGCCAAAACACCTCGGAGGGATGTAATCAACTGATCAAAACAAACAAAGCCTTTCTGATTACTTCAGTAAAAGACCTGGAATACCTGATGAACTGGGACCTTACACAACCCGGGATTGTTAAAAAGCCAGTGCTTGATCTGGACCAATTTAATGAAGACGAAAAAACAGTGATTCGTTTACTTCTTGAAAATAAAAATCAGTTAATGATTGATGAACTAAGTTGGAGATCAGGCATTGGTGTAAGTCAGCTCGCTTCGATTCTGCTCACGCTGGAATTCCAGGGATATGTTACACCGTTACCTGGCAAACAATACAAATTGAAGTAACTGAAAGTGTTATTAATCGTCAAGGGACTTCTGATTGCACTTTTCTTTAATCGCCTCGTAAGCTTTGAGATCGCCAAGCTCACCGGCTTTACTTAAATCGAGGCAACCATTTTCGGTATCACCGAAATTAATGCGAAGAATTCCGCGCATGAAAAAGGCATCGATATTTTTTGGATTGATTTCGATTATTTTAGAGCAATCATTTATCGCGTCTTCGTATGCCAGTAAATATTGTTTGGCCTTTCCACGATTAAAATAAGCTTCAATATAGTTTTCATTTATACCAATGGCAGAAGAATAATCATTGATGGCGCCATAATAGTCCTGAAGTTTCATTTTGATATTGCCACGCGAGAAAAAAGCATCGGCAAATTTTGGATTTTTTTCAATTGCCATGTTATAATCCTTCATGGCACCATGACGATCGTCAAAATTGTCTTTGATGTTGGCGCGAAGATAATATGCAGCAGCATAATTGGGATCTGATTCAATCGCTTTGTTGAGGTTTAGCAACGCTTCCATGAAATCACGTCTCTCGTACAAGTCCCGCCCCTTCTGCGTCAGCTCCTTTGCATTTTGTGCATGCCCGATAAAGAAACAAAACATAAACCCAAGTGCCAATGATAAACGCTTCATATCCATAATTTTAATCAAAGGTAACTGAATTTGAAGCGTCGCTACGGGCGAAGTAATATTTTCAGTGCTTTGGAAAAATTTCATAACTCAGCGTCATCGCTTCGTGTAAGGTATTACTATTTATTCCAGTATAAGCTCCTTTCGATTCAACAAAACTGATCACTTGTTCCGTTGCAATATTTCCTACCAATTCATCTTTCGCCATCGGGCAACCTCCAAAACCACGCAAGGCCCCATCAAATCTTCGGCAACCAGATTCGTAAGCTGAAGCAATTTTTTCCAACGCTGTATTTGGATTCGCATGTAAGTGAACACCGATCTCCACGCTCGTGTATTGTTTCACCACTGTTCCTACGATTTCTTTGATTTGGGAAGGTGTTGCAGCGCCAATCGTATCCGCGAGTGAAATAACGTCTGTTCCCAGTGTAATTAATATATCTGCAAACTGAGAAACCAATGCAGGTTCATAAGGATCACCATAGGGATTTCCAAATCCCATACTAATGTAGGTGACTAGTTTTTTGTTTTTCTTACTGCAAACATCGCGAATCTCTGCTAGTGTATTCAGCGCTTCTGTTATGCTCTTATTTGTATTACGTTGTTGAAAAGTTTCCGATATGGACAATGGAAATCCAAGGTAATTGATCGACTCAAATGATGCTGCCGTTTCTGCGCCCCGCGTGTTTGCCACAATAGCGAGTAAAGCAGTTTTTGAGTCGCCTACTTCTATTCCATTTAATACAGCTTCGGTATCCGCCATCTGGGGAACCGCTTTCGCCGAAACAAAACTTCCGAAATCAAGGATATCAAATCCAACCTGAAGAAGTTTGTTAAGATAAGTAATTTTTTTTTCAGTAGGGATAAACGTAGTAAGTCCCTGCATGGCATCTCGCGGACATTCCACGATTTTCACGTCATTCGTATGTTTAACCTTCATGTTGAAAAGTAGGATATATTTTGATCACACAATTATTCGAACAAAACGCGGTCTTCGCAAAAGACATTTTATCTCCCGGAAAATCAGAAAGAAGCAAATTTAAACCCGCTGATCGATTACGCGTTATTTTCCCCAATCAAATAATTAATTTGCTGTTTGTTAACTTGACAAATCATAAAACACTGACCTAACTATGCCATTACCAGAATATGGCGGCAACCTCGGTATAAAACGAGCTGCCCATTTATTAAGAAGGGCAACGTTCGGGGCTACACCAGCTCAAATACTGGAATACGCGCAACGCACTCCGGCGCAGGCAATCGCGTTGTTATTTCCGGCAACACCACTTCCCATACCTCCTCCACCCATTGATCCACAGACTGGTCAGGAATGGGTGACAACAGGAGCAACTGGTGCAAACAGCGAAGGATTTGATTTAGAACGTTACTTCCTTGGTTGGTTTCTTGGACAAATGATGAGTGCTGATGTTCCCGCGGAAGACTCGCTTGCACATGCAGCACGCGAAAAACTTGTCTTGTTCCTCCATACACATTTCACCGCCATTGCATCAAAAATTCAGAGCAGCAGAGCACTATATTTTCAAAACCAGCTATTCCGCCAATTCGCAACCGACAAATACGCACTGCCGGAAGTAAACTTTAAAACACTTACTATAAAAATCAGCATCGACAATGCGATGCTTGTTTTGCTGGATGGAAATCTAAACGTAAAAGGAAGTGAAAATGAAAACTATGCCCGCGAACTCCTCGAGTTATTTTCAATTGGACGCGGCCTGGAAGGCCATCCAAATCTTAAAAATCTAGATCCGGGTGATTATTACTTGTACACGGAAGAAGATGTTCAGGCCGCGGCCAGAGTTTTAACCGGCTGGGCTTTTGATGATTCTTTTCAATCGATTGATCCGGATACATTACTGCCACGTGGTGTCGTCAAAGGGAATCCAACGAATGCTTCCGCGCATGATAAGGATCCTAAGGTATTCAGTCATCGGTTTGGTGGTGCAACCGTAACGCCAGACACCTCCTTACTAAACGGAGATTTACCTACAGAGGAAAGCGCGCTGGATGAAATTCGTCAATTGGTAGATATCATTTATTCCAATCGTGATACTGCAAAACAAATCTGCTGGAAGATTTATCGATTCTTTGTTTACGCACCGCACGAGGAATATACGCCTGGAAGTCTCGTAGCACGCATCGATGAAGAGATCATTGAACTGATGGCGGATACTTTTATTGCCAGTGGCTACAAACTTCAGCCTGTAGTCGAGAACCTCCTGTGCAGCGAACACTTTTATGATTCGAACAATGGTGGGTTCATCGATGATAATTTTGGTGGTATCATTAAATCGCCAATCGACCTCGTTGTCGGTACACTGCGTACCTTCAGTTTTGAGTTGCCATCGATGAATACGGATGCAACGGGTTTCTATGAAAGAACGGGCGTGATGCTCGGCAGCATTGAAGAACTCGGAATGAATTTCTACGAACCGTTTGATGTAGCCGGCTACGAAGCTTATCATCAGTTTCCGATTTACCACCGATCATGGATCACACCAAATACACTGGCAAGAAGATATAATTTTATCCGCGATCTTTTTAACACCCTGAGTTTAAATCCATCCATCCTTGCCCTGAATGGTTTGGAATTTGTCCAACAGCATTTTAATGCGGAAGCGCCGGATGTCGACGAGCTTGTAAAAGCGTTGGCCAACTATCTTTTGCCCGTATCGCAAAATCTTTCGCTCACAGGAGTTGATGCAAATGCAGAGATCACGTATGAGCGCATGCAATATTTTAAGCTACGTTTCCTGGATAGTTTTGATGCGGCCTATTGGAACACAAGATGGAATGAATCTGCTGTTGACCTTCGTGAGCAACTGGATCTCCTTTTCAATGCGATGTTGCAATCGCCCGAGTATCAACTTCAATAATGAATGGACGAATGAAACAAAATCGAAGAGAATTTTTAAAGAAGCTGCCACTTGCCATGAGCATTCCATTTGCATTGGGTGGTATTCCACTTCGTGCAATGGCAGAAGACAACGCGCTTACACGAATGGCGAAGGCAAGCTTTGACAACCCGCGTGTTTTGGTCATTCTCCAAATGCACGGTGGAAATGACGGCTTGAATACATTAATTCCGGTTAAAAATTACGAAGAATATTTTAGCCGTCGCCCGAACATTGCCATCCCAAGAAAAAACAGTTCAAGGAAATACATAGAACTCGACAGTACATTACCACTCGACGCGCAGGTTGGTCTTCATCCCGATATGGCTGCCATGAAAGCCATGTATGACATTGGTCGCGTGTCCATCGTACAGGGCGTCTCGTATAAAAACAACAGTGGATCACATTTCCGTGGCCGCGACATCCAGTTCATGGGTGGTTCCGCGGAAGACTATTTGTCTTCAGGATGGATCGGACGATACATGGATCGGGAACTTCCTTCCGGACTTTCTTATCCGGAAGATTTTCCAAACGAACAATATCCTGATCCATTGGCCATTGAAATGGGAAATGATGTTTCCCTGATCTTCCATCAGGCGGGGAATATTCCGGTTTCAATTTCCATCAATGATCCGCAAGGGTTTGCCAATTTAATAGAAGAACTCGAAGGTTTCCAGGAAGCCGGTGTAGATCCACGTGGTCTCCCGCCTTCTCCATTGCTTGACAATTCTCCATATTATAATGAGTTGAAATGGATTCTCAGCCTGGAGGATAAATCAAAAGATTACTCCAAACGTATGGCTGACGTTTACAATATGGGTGGAGAAACGAGCGTAACATATCCAGAGAACTATCCATTCAACGCCCCCGATGGAAGTTACAGAAATCGTTTATCGCCACAGCTGAAACTCATCGCGCGTATGTTGGGTAGCAACGTTTGTAAAACGAAAGTTTTCCTCGTGAAGATCGGTGGTTTTGATACACATGCCGACCAGGTTGAAAACTATAACAGTACACTCGGTTCACACGCTGCTTTGTTATATCACATCACCACTGCGATGAAGGCATTTCAGGAAGACCTTCGTGCACGTGGTATCGAGCAGAATGTATTAACGGTAACCACGTCCGAATTTGGAAGACGAATCGGGTCAAATGGAAGTTATGGAACTGATCACGGAACAGGCGGACCGATCTTCGTTTTTGGCAGCGGTGTTAAACCTGGTCTTTCACAGAAAAATGAAATTGATCTCAGCTTATCGAATGTTGCCCTTCAATATGATTACCGCCAGGTATATGCCAGCATCGTAAGAGACTGGTTATTGAACGAATATGACGATACAACAGCAAAGGAAAAATTAGATGTGATTTTTCCTGGATTGACAACTACTGGTACCTCAGATGATGTTTTATTTGACGAAGATTTAAAACTCGCCCAACAGGTGATCACCGGATCGGAAGGATTTGTCAGTTCGCGTTTTACTTTAAGGGATTGTTATCCAAATCCAACAAAAGGAAAAACCGTATTTTCGTTCCGCGTTAATGCAGCCAATAACGTGAGCCTTGATTTGCTTGACGGCAACGGTAAAAAAGTAAAAGTGATTACCAATAAGCAATATGCTCCCGGCGATCATGAGGTAACCGAAAATCTGAGCGATTTACCATCCGGTAATTATGTTTATGAATTACGTTCAGGAAGTTTTAAACAAGCTAAAAAACTGGTCATTATAAAATAATGATGCTTACTTATCCTTAGACCCGATATGAAAAGACTTTTACTTATCATGACGTTGTGTGGTGTTGTACTCTGCACCTACGGACAAAAAAAACGGAAAACTACAACTTACAATAAGCCTAACAAAAAGCAGAACGACATATTTCTGCAAAAACAATGGTGGATTGGATTGAAAGCCGGCGTTAACTTATCAGATCCCCGGCTGGACAAAAGCTACGCCATTCTATCGCCAACAAATTACGAGGCTACCAACATTGACAAAGAATACGAAAGCTTTAAATCGTGGGGAAAGCAGATTAGCCTTGAAGCTACTTTTTATTTCAAAGGTTTCTCAGCCAGTATTCAACCCACGTATCAACATACCGGATTCCGGTACACCAATCATTTCGAATGGACAGACGGATCTCTGGAAGAAAATTCCACAAATCAACTTACATTGAACTACAATCAGGATCAACAGGTGGAGCATTTCGTTCTGCCGCTTATCCTGAAATACGAGGTGATTGGAAATAAGATCAGGCCGTACATTCAGGTCGGCGCCTTTGCCGGGTTTCTGCTGAATGCCAGCAAATCGGTAGAAGTTTCGGGTGTTGATTATGCTTCCGGCGGTAAAAGCAGTTTTAAGGAAGAACCCATTATCGTGGGTGCGAAAGATTTGTTTGCAAAAACACATTATGGCATACTCGGAGGTGCCGGTGTCTATTATAACCTTGGCAACATACGTCTTAACCTCGACATCCAGTACAAAATTGGAATGACCAATATTACATCCACAAAAAACCGATATGATAATGACAGACTGGCTGGCATCGGCGACGCCATGGATGATCTTACGCTGGATAACGTCGCCGTTTCTATCGGAACACTCTTTCCGTTGCGTTTTCTTTCCAGCGGGTTTAAATCTCTAGATCAAAAAAAATAAAGGCTATGCATTTGTCTATTCGCACCATTATATATTGTCTTTTTTTTATCGTGCCGCTTTCCTCCTGCCTCGAGGAAGCTGACCCGGCCTCTGAAAGTGAAAAATTCATCCGTTTCTTCGACCACGGTCAATTCAGTTCTTCTTTCAAGGCTATCGACATCATCGAATTGCCTTCCGGAGGATACCTGGTTTTAGCTGGCCGTGCTATTGAAGTAACGCCAGGACAGGTTTCCTACCAGGGTGTTTATCTGCTGAAAACCGATCAGTATGGAAATTTTGTTGGTGATCTAAATGTCGAAGAATCTTACATCAATGCATTGCCAGGAATTACAGAAGTTGATGGCAAATATTATTTCATTTGCACCTCAACAGAAGGAAACTACATGGCGCAGTTGGCATCTGTTGATATTAACCTTGAAGGAATTTCTTTTTCACCTTTAGGCCTTAGCCATCCTGGTGCAGTAGCGCCCTTAAAAAACATCAATAAGGATTTTATCGTCTTAAGTTATAATCCAGCCGATAAACAATCTGTGGTCTCTATCGTAAGCACCAGCGGAATGGTCACGCGATCTGCATCGTATTCCATCGGTGCTGGGAATGACCTTGTGGATGAAAAAATTCATGATCATTTTGCCGGCACGGGAAGAATCTTCCCCTTCCAGGTTGGTGAAGTATCGCCAGGGTTGTATTTCTTTAATGGATTTTATGATTATTCCTTATCGCTTGCGTTCGTAAACCTCAATGAGAGTGACAATAAAGCTTCGAGTGTGATTCGCACGGAATATGACGATGTAGGGTTCAGTACAGTTGTTCCAATTGGTGGTAACGTATTTGCGACCTCACTGTTCAACCAGGGTGATAATTTTCTTTATCCACGAACTACGTTGGCCACATCTTCCGGCGAAAGCTCAATCGAATTTGAAGGAGCGTTTAAACTTCCTGAGTTAGCGCCTTACAGTCCGGTAAAAATTCTGCGCACCCAGCTTAACGAAAAAAATGTTTTGGTTTACGGATCAAATACAAAGTCGAAACAAATCGGTCTATTCTTTTACGATGAGACCACTGGCGCACTTCTTGGAAACCGGTATGTAGGTTTCTCTAATCCCTTTGAGATCGGGAATGTAATCAAAACACTGGATGGCGGGTTGGCTATCGCCGGAACTACATACATCGCTGGACGCTTTGCACGTGTTACGATCATTAAGTTATCGAAGGATGAAGTTGAAAAAGAAGTAAAGTAAGAGGCTTCTACCAGGTAGCACATAGTTTGCCGCGGAAAATAAGAAGCACATGACGAGAATGATTATTTTCGTGTCAAACTTTTTATTATGCCTCCAATCCAGGAAAATGTATCGCTGCTTCCCTTCAATACATTCAAATTAGATGTATCGGCGCGGTATTTTACTCTTATCAAAACAATCGCTGACCTTCGCGAGCTTATTGAATCGCCGGTTTATCAATCACACCAAACTTTAATTTTAGGTGGAGGCAGCAACATGCTCTTCACCGGGAATTTTGACGGGCTGGTAATCAAAAATGAAGTAAAAGGAATCCAAACACTGGAAGAAAATGATGCGAACATCACGCTTCGGGTTGGCTCCGGAGAAAACTGGCATCAATTCGTCATGTATTGCGTTGATAAAAATTATGGTGGTTTAGAAAACCTGTCGCTTATTCCCGGGACCGTTGGAGCTGCACCGATGCAGAACATTGGTGCATATGGTGTAGAGGTTAAACATGTGATCGATGAGGTGGAAGGTATTGATCTTTCTTCCGGAAAATCAGTTACGTTCAATAATGAAGCCTGTCAGTTTGGTTACCGGGAAAGTATTTTCAAACACGAAGCACGTAATCGCTATTTCATCTCAAGTGTTACTTTAACCTTAACCAAAAAAAGTCATCCGTTCAATGTAAGTTATGGTGCGATTAAAGATACGTTAGTACAATTCGGCGTGGAGCAAATAAACCTGCGGACAATAAGCGACGCGGTTATCCACATTCGAAAAAGTAAGCTGCCGGATCCTGTGCATATCGGTAATGCCGGAAGTTTTTTTAAAAATCCGTCCGTCGACATTAGTGTTTATGAAGAACTAAAAGAAAAATTTCCTGCTATTCCAGGCTATAAAGAGCAAAACAACCTCGTGAAGGTACCAGCAGGATGGCTGATCGAACAATGTGGATGGAAAGGAAAAACGATTGGTCAGATTGGCGTACATGCTCAACAAGCCCTTGTACTTGTTCATTACGGAGGCAGCGAAGGAAAAAAAATCTGGGAACTCGCACTCCAGATTCAGGCTTCAGTAAAACAGAAGTTCGGTATTATACTTCAACCTGAAGTCAATGTGATCAGTGCATGATCATGTTACTTTCTTGATCATGACACTTCTGATTTTGTCAATTTCTTGTCAGTTCATTACTTGTTAAAAATCCGTCAACCAAAAATTTTTTTGGAAAAATTTTTTGATGTAAAAATTTTGTTATAACTTTTCGTATTGTTTAACAATAAATTCTAAACGCTATGGCAAAAACAGCGAAGAAAGCGGCAAAGAAGTCTGCAAAGAAGACTGCAAAAAAAGCTGCTAAGAAGAAGAAGTAATTAGGCAAGTCCTAAAAACTTTGCGAAGGGAAGTAAATGAGATTTACTTCCCTTTCGTTTTTTTAAACCTTCAGGATCTTAACCATCCGCTTCATTAAGGCTCAGGTCACTTCCGCTAGCCAGATAGACCCTTCTAAAATAACAATGCATCTCGGCATGGTATAATATTTTATAGCTGTTATTGGATATTCTTGTTGATCGAAAATGACTAAACCATTGTTCCCTCGTACCGCCAGAGATAAAACTGAAGCGCTAGCATTTTTTCCTAAGCAATCGACCCACGTGCTAACGAAAGTTGATGTTTCCTTTCAATACAGTGGGAGATGTTCATACGGTTGCGGAAATTTTGTGATTCAAGGTCTTGGGAACACCATAATGACCCCGTAACTTTCTTCTGATTTTAATATTATAATAAAAAGACCATGGCTAAAACAACCACTAAAACCACATCAAAAGCTCCGGCGAAGACTGCCGTAAAACCAACATCAACCGATTTATTGGAAACTGCCAGCGAAGAAGCATTGAAAAAATTGCAATCGTTGGGCGTTGATCAACAACTCCAGTCAGAATTGGAATGGTGTCTTGGAAGTTATCGGTTTGACAAAAATCCAAAAGGACTAAAAGAAACAGCAGGCCGTGCCTTAAAGGTTTTGAATGCTGAAAAGGCAAAAAAAACCAAAGGCGTAACCGTAAAACTTTTGGGCGATCTTGAAAAGGCACTCACCCAGTAGCGCCACCTAGATCAGGTGAGTCGCATTCAGTAAGTCGCCGGTATACTTCCTGACATCAACACCAAATTTCCGGAGGAACTCGACACCTTCGTCGGAAGCGATTCCTTTGTGTTCAGCGTATGACTTGTAGTAAATCACCTCACGTATACCCATTGAAAAAATAATACGCGCACAGGCAAGGCAGGGCGACAACGTTACGTAGAGTGTCGCCCCTTCAACTGAAGTTTTATTTTTTACAGCATAAAGGATGGCATTTTGTTCGGCATGAATGGCAAGCGAACATCCTCCTTTTGAATCACGCGGGCAACCTTCAACTGGCCACGCTTCATCACAATTGTGGGTGCCTGATGGAGGCCCGTTATATCCGATGGAAATGATGCGGGTATCTTTCGTAAGCACTGCGCCCACGTGACGTTTAATACAATGCGAACGTTTCGCCAGATTAACGGCAAGTTCCATATAGATTTCCTCAAAGGCAGGGCGACTCATAGCAGCAAAATTAAAACTTACCATCGAACTATTATTTACCTTAACAGATTTAAATCGGATGAACGCCGGGTTTTGAATAAATCTTATGCTAAAACATACAGATCTTCAGTTTGCTCCCAAACCAATCTGGGTTTACTTCACCGCAAAGTTCTACCGGTCATCATGTCAAATGGCAAATAATAGATCATTTTCTGGCTTACCACAAGGTATAAGTTCAACTTTACTACATCAATTTGCATTGCACGTAAATTATTAACTTTAAGGACGATGAGAAACAATGATAATCCCTGGGCTAAGCGGCTTCCATCGGCTGTAGACATGAAAATCAGCAAAGACAGAAGTATTAAACAATCGATGCTCCTTGTAACGATGGTGTTGATTGGTTTCTCCGCAGCTGCGCAGGATGCGATTATACCAAGACCAAGCCCTCTCGCCATAGTAACCGCGCGTTACAAAGATTCTTATTTAAGGATTACGTATTCCCAACCCCATAAAAAAGGACGCGAGATATTCGGAGAACTTGTTCCCTACGGAAAGGTATGGCGCACTGGCGCCAATGAAGCGACGGAAATCACGATCACAAAAGCTATTCAGATCAACGGTACTTTGCTTAAAGCTGGTACTTATTCGCTGTTTACAATACCAAATAAAGAAGACTGGACGATAATTATCAACCAGGATGTTGGTCTGTGGGGAGCCTATAATTATAATGAAGCACAGGACGTCATGCGATTTAAAGTGCCTGTAACGAAAATTCCCGGAGAAGTTATTTTTGAACCATTCACAATACAGATTGATCAACGCAATGAAGTGGCCAATCTTTTGATGTTATGGGATAAAACCAGAATTTCGATCCCAATAAAATTTATATAACCTAACATGTACAAGGTACTGATCAGCATACTGTGTTCAACATTATGCCAGTTTTCGCTAGCACAAGATGCGGCAGAACTGGAGAAGCGGCACGGTTTTAAAGACATTAAGCTGGAAGCGAACATAGACTCCGTTCAGGGTGTAAAACTGAAAAAGGAATTTAAGGAAAACGATGAGTTCGATGCCAAACTTTACACGATCGACCACCCCGATTACGAAAAAATTGGCGATGTAAAAATCAAGGAGGTTGAGGTAAAGGCTTATAAAAACTTAATTTATGAAATCAGCGTGATCGCCGATAAGGATCCCCGCCTGATGAAAGCGCTCGAGTCCCTGTTTGGAAAGGCCGACTACGACATTAAAAATGAAACCTATTTCTGGAAAGCTGAAAATCTGGTTCTTAAATTCCGGCAACATGGGAAACACCATATTGAAATGTTGTATTTCTCTTATGTGATTCCCAAAATGATGAAAGAAGATAAAAAACAAAAAATAGAAAATATTGCTAATGATTTTTAAACACAAAGAACCTATGATGATCAATCGTACACCACGCTTGTTATTGAGCCTCGCCCTCGCATTTACTATCCAGGCAGTTCTTGCGCAGGAACAATTAAAAAAAACACCTGAAACAACCGAAATCTGGGAACCACAACCGCGCATTGTTGCTCCCGCGGATAAGCCAGGCGGTGCACCCGCCGATGCAACTGTGCTGTTCGATGGTAAATCATTTGACAACTGGTCTTCACTTGAAGGAGGCACGCCGAAATGGTCATTGAAAGATGGTGCAATGACAGTAGTTGGAGGATCAAAAGACATCCGGACGAAGAAAGAATTTGGCGATTTTCAACTTCACGTCGAATGGCGTTCTCCAGCAGAAGTGGATCCTGAAAAAACCGGACAAGGCCGCGGTAACAGCGGAATATTTCTACATGGCAAATATGAAGTTCAGGTTTTAGACAACTTCAACAATAAAACATACGCTAACGGACAGGCTAGTTCAGTTTACAAACAACATATTCCCCTGGTGAATGCTTGTCGTAAACCTGGCGAATGGCAAACTTACGACATCATCTTTACAGGGCCACGTTTTAACAGTGAAGGTCGCATTCTGCATCCTGCTTACGTAACTGTAATCCACAATGGCATTATCACGCAAAACCACATCGCCATATGGGGCCCTACAGAATACATCGGGTTACCTGTATATAAACCAGAAGTAAAAGGTCCGATAATATTACAGGACCATGGTAATCCGGTAAGCTATCGGAATATTTGGATCAGGGAACTTTAATCCTAAAAAAAACAGGCTGCCACGAAAAGAGACAGCCTGTTTTTTTTTGAAACTTTAGTTAAATCTTTATCCCTTGTAGGAGATTCTGTAAATCACATTGGCATGATCGTCGGAAACAAGCATCGAACCATCCGGTAATACCAATACATCAACAGGACGCCCCCAGACTTTTTGTGTTGCTTCGTCAAGCCATCCACTAGCAAAAATTTCGTGACCTGTAACTTTATTGTTATCTACCTTAACGAGGGTAACATTATATCCGATTTTTTTCGAGCGATTCCACGATCCATGTTCAGCAACAAAAACCTGATTTTTATATGACGCAGGAAACATGTCACCGGTATAGAACTTCAATCCCAAAGGCGCAACGTGCGGACCTAATTTATCCACAGGCGCAACAAACTCACTGCACGCTCTCTTGTTACCAAACTCGGGATCTTTTACATCACCGCCATGGCAATATGGATAGCCAAAGTGTAAACCTGCCTTCGCGGCAACATTCAATTCACACGGCGGTGTATCATCTCCGAGCATATCGCGTCCGTTGTCAGTGAACCATAATGCTTTAGTTTGAGGATGCCAGGTAAACCCTACTGTATTGCGAATACCACGGGCGTAAATTTCATAACCTGACCCGTCTGCATTCACCCGGGTGATGGAAGCATAGACCGGTTCTTTCCGATCACAAATATTACAAGGCGCTCCCACCGGAACATACAATTTATCGTCGGGACCAAAGGCGATATACTTCCATCCGTGATGTGTTTCTTTCGGATAATCATCTTTAATCACAACGGGTTTAGGTGGATTATTCAAACTGGCTTCTATGTTTGTTAACTTCGTAATACGACTCACTTCGGCGATATATAAGTCGCCATTTCTAAAGGCAACTCCATTCGGCATGTTTAGTCCTGAAGCCAAGGTCCACTTTTTATCTGCTTTGAAATCACCATCTGTATCTTTCACCGCATAAACCTTATCGCCATTCCTGTTTCCTACGTAGATTACACCGGAAGGACTTCTTGCCAGGGACCTGGCATTATCTACTTCAGCAAAAATGTCAATGGTAAAGCCTGGAGGAAGTTTAATCTTTTCAAGTGGCAGACTTTTTTTATTTTGATCAGCGGCGGTTGCCGTTGAATCGGATGGTGCTGACGCTTCGGAAGATTTCTCATTGCTGGTATTACTGCACGCCAGTAACATGAGAAAAGTAAAGGATGAAAAACTTTTCAATCGCTTCATAAGGTGTGTTTTAAGAATAAGAACAAAAATTAATAACATTTCGGGGGATTTTGTCTTGTAATTTCTTCCAACGGTAATTTTTATTGGAAGGACGTTGGCATTCCGTTCGTTATTACTTTAAATACTGCTTATTTTTGGACTATTTTTTTAGAAAGAAACGCAATGATCTCTATATCAAACATATCCTACTTTATCGGTGGCCGTGCGCTATATGAAAATGCCAGCATGTTCGTTAAGCCCAAGGATAAAATCGGGCTGATCGGTTTGAATGGCCGCGGCAAATCTACGCTGCTTAAATTAATTGTTGGCGATTATAAGCTGGATGCCGGTTCAATTAGTAAGAGCAACGACTGCACGATTGGTTTTCTCAACCAGGATCTTCTCTCCTACCAAACCGACGACGCCATTGTAACGGTGGCGATGGAAGCGTTTAAAGAAGCTGTGGAAACGCAACGGCAGATAGAGAAAGTACTCCACCAGCTCGAGACATCATATTCTGATGACCTTGTCGATAAACTAGCCAAGCTTCAGGAAAAATTTGAACACCTCGATGGATATGCCATGCAGGCTAAAGCCGAGGAAGTGCTCGAAGGTATTGGATTCTCTACGTCAGATCTTCACCGACCGTTAAAAGAGTTTTCAGGTGGATGGCGAATGCGCGTGATGCTGGCAAAGCTTCTGCTGGAGAAGCCGTCCTTGCTCATGCTTGATGAACCTACCAACCACCTCGACTTACCTTCTATTCAATGGGTGGAAAATTATCTGCGCAATTATGAAGGTGCTGTGATGATTGTATCACACGACAGAATTTTCCTTGATAACGTCATCACGAAAACCGTCGAGGTTACGCAATCACAACTTGTTACCTACGAAGGGAACTACTCTTTCTACCTTGAAGAGAAGGAAATGCGTAAGGAGATTCAGCAAAACGCTTATGAGAATCAGCAATCTAAAATTCGTCAGACGGAGCGGTTCATCGAACGTTTTAAAGCCAAAGCAACGAAGGCAAGACAGGTTCAATCGCGTGTAAAGTCCCTGGAAAGAATGGACATGGTTGAAGAAGTGGTTGATGATACTGCAGCCGTTAATTTCCGTTTTACTTTTAATCAACAACCTGGCAGATTCATCGTCACGCTGAACAATGTTTCAAAAGCGTATGGCGCGCAGGAGATTCTGAAGAATACTTCGATCGCTATAGAGCGAACAGATAAGATTGCATTGATCGGCGCAAACGGAAAAGGTAAATCCACGCTGCTTCGGATACTCGCCGGTGAAGAGCCTGTAGCGGGTGAACGTGTTATGGGATTCAATGTAATCAAAGCTTTTTACGCGCAGCATCAACTTGAATCATTGCATGTTGAAAATGAAATCCTGGAAGAAATGCTGCAAGCCGGCTCAAAAAAAACAGAACAGCAATTGCGTAATGTGCTGGGATGCTTTCTTTTTTCGGATGAAGACGCGTTCAAAAAGATCAAGGTCCTTTCGGGAGGCGAAAAATCACGTGTTGCGTTGGCAAAGACCTTAATTTCAGAAGCCAATTTTCTTTTGCTCGACGAGCCTACCAACCACCTTGATTTTATTTCGGAGAACATTTTAATCCAGGCGCTGCAACAATACAAAGGAAGTTTTGTGGTCGTGTCACACAACCGTCACTTTGTAAGTCAGATTGCAAACAAGATATGGTACATCGAAGACAAACAGATCAAGGAATACCCTGGTACCTATGACGAATATGAATATTGGAGAACACAAAATGAGGCCAGTGAAGTAAAGGTAGAATTACCAAAACCAAAGAAGACGGTGGAAGTGCAGAAACCGCAAACACCATCGCAGGAAGCAAAACGTAAATCTTTGGAACGTGAATTAAAAAAGGTCGAAGAACAACTCGATACTTTTGAAAAACAGAAAGCTGCGATAGAAGCAGAGATGATCAAACCAGAAGTTTCCAACGATTTTAACTTACTTCAACAATTGCAAAACGATTTGATTAATGTACAGACTTCCATTAATGACGTAACTAAAAAGTGGGAAGAGGTCGCGCTCGCGATTGATGAATCTTAATTCAAACCCTTCCACCATCGCTGCGCTCGGTACCTTTCCCTTAAGAAGGGAAGGAATTTTGTTTTTTTTTTATAAATGTGATATTGATATAATTTTTAGAAGAGTTCAAGCTGACTTGGCAGCCTCAGTCAAAGACCAATTTACAATGACAATGGCGAACTGGCAGAAAAGAGAGCCGCCCACTCCGAGGCAGAGCCGTTCCCCGGAGCATGGCTAAGCTCTTTGTTAAATATGGCTACATCCGTTGTTGGAAAAAGCCGTGAGCTTTTTTTCGAATATTAATAAACTCGCCTGCGATCTTTTAAATTCAATACAAGAACGGAATTGCTGTTGTTGATATGTGTAGCCTTTATTATGCGAACCGGAACAACTTTCCAGCAGAATGCTTAAACCCAGCAATACAGTAAGAAAAAGAAGCGCATATAGTGATACGTGCATTCTCTTTTGTAATCGATTCTCCAAGGTTTCCATAAACAACGGTTTAATGGTTTATAGAACATAGACCCTGCCTTCCAGGCAAAGGTTGGAAGGCTATTTAAAAATATAACGGAAACGCAATCCAATATCAAAAGTAAGTGGTGTGGCATCCACGCCGACGTTATCCTTGTATATTGAATTGAAAGGATAACGCAATCCTGGATTAAGGGAGAGGCGATACCGATCCGCAAATCGATAACTCAGTTCTGTGCCCACCAAACCGCTAAAGTTAAGCGCCCGATATGGAGAGTCATCGCCGTGTCCCTGGGTCGTTGTCTCTAAACCATTTCCTTCAGGATCGACGGTATTCTGCAAGAACATGTCGGTAGAAACGCCTGCGTTCAGGAGAACGTTTACTTTTTTATTCACGATAAGATATCCCGCCTGAACTGGCACGCTAATAAAGCGTACACTGGTATTCACGGTGTAAGGAGCCGTCGAAATAACTTTATTATCGATACCGGCTTTAAACTCGTTTAGCGAAGCCGCTTTAAATGATTCCAGGTTGGACGAACCGATCGCTTCGTCGGTCGTATAGTCAGAGAGTTGTGTGAGGTAATTTACACCGCCCTGGATCACCCACCGCTCAGCCAGTTTGGTACCCACACTTATACCCAGTGAATAAGCAGTACCTGAAGCTTTTGCCTGCCGGTTCACTGTTTGATTCGTTCGGGCCATAGTTTGATTGGATGGCGGCGAAACATTGGGATTTACCGAATTGAAACTTCCTGCGGAAAACCCCACGGAAGTCCACAGTTGTTCTGCTGATCTGGATTTCTTATCTTTTTTTTCACCTGAGAGTTCGCGTTCCAGATCTTTTAAACGGGCAAACATCAGCGCAACAGGATCTGCCACAGATTGCCCGGTGACGTATTGAGGATGTTTTACGGAAGACGTGTATAACGATGGCAACGGTCGATCCGCCATGTCGTTAAAATTTTCATCCGGCGATATAAAAACAACATTTGAATTTCCATCCGTAGCAAAAGGCGTGCTTTTATCGGTGTATAAAGTGTTACTTGCGTTCCGATCAGGCAATGTATTTTCATCGTTCAAATCGCTCGCAGCCACGTGGTAATTTTCGGAGCCAATGAACGTTGTACTTGGCGATGTGGAGGTTGGTGTTTGTTCTGTTTTGAATTCTGGAGATACCTCAGCAGATTCAGTTACAACGGACGGGGTAGCTGAATCAATTGCCCGAACAGAATTTTCGGTTTGGGCACGTCCGTTTGTGCGGGAACGTCCCTGAACTGTATTTTCGCTAAGGGCAATTTCATTTACTTCAATTCCTTTATTGTCGGAATAGTAATCCACGCCAACCATGCACAAGGCAAATGTTATAGAAGCAGCAGCCAGTAATTTATAAAACAGCAAACGCTGCTTCATTTTACCACCTTCTGCCCTGGTAATATCAAGTTCGATATTAGTCCACACATTTTCTGATGGACTAACTTCGGCATCTTTGAAGGCGTCCTTAAAGCCCTCTTCAAATTTTCGCCTCTCCATATCGTTCATAATACGTTGACTCTTTCGCTAATCGCTTCTGCAATAAACTTTTCGCACGCGCAAACTGCGATTTGGAAGTGCCTTCAGAAATGCCAAGTTGTTCTGCAATTTCTTTGTGGCTGTATCCTTCTATCGCAAATAAGTTAAACACAATCTGGCATCCTTGCGGTAACGCCTGTATCATTTCAAGTAATTGTGTAAAGTGAATTCCAGAAATACTGAGCTCTTCTTCCGGAAGGTCGATTTCCTGAACATCAACCATGGGGTAGAGATAAAGTTTTTTTCGTTGCGCATTTAAAGCCGTGTTCACCATGATCCGTGTAATCCACGTTTCCAGTTTCGACTCCTGCCGAAAATCTTTTAGTCCGTTAAAGACCTTTACAAAACCTTCCTGAAGAATATCCTCCGCCTCCGCGGTCGTTTTAGAATACCGGAGACACACGACCATCATTTTACGGCAATACCGGTCATACAAAGCCCTTTGCGAAGCCCTGTCTGATTTTCGACATCCGTCTATTAGCTCTTGTTCGTTGAGCATGTGTCCGATAATCCCGCGGTTTTGCATTGTTAGACACTTTCTTTATTGAAAAAGTTGGATCGTGGTTTATTAAAACGGCGAAACATCTTCATCTTTATTAAATTTCCACTTTCTGTAACGATAAACCTTGCAACCAAGCGTTCCATGACAAAAGTAATCAGCGTCCTGATCCTCTTAACAACGATCGCATGTACGCCTCTCGTACAAAGTTCGAATAATTCTCAGAGCAATCCTAAACAGCTGAAACTGCGGGATTTAGCCTATGAAGAATCCATCAAAACCATCCGCCTGTTTCCCTCCGGGGCGCCGACCTTGCCTGCCGTAACCCCGTTGGGTACCTGGAATCTGGTCATGGAATTTGACGACCTGAAATCTGACCGCGAAAACTATCTTGCAAGAATCGTTCACTGCAATCACGACTGGACAAAATCTGCTTTACAGGATTTGGATTTTATGCCTGTTTATAATGAAGTTCCAATCAACAACAGTGAATTTTCTGTGGATACCCATGTTCCCTATGTCCATTACTGGTTTTCGTTACCACCGGTAAAACTTCCAGGAAATTATGTGGTGGTGGTTTATCGTGAAGGAAATAAAGACGATCTGATCCTTAGCCGTCGTTTTATGGTTTACGATAACCAGGTAACTTTTTCCAAAGATGGCAAATTGATTGGCGCAGGAAGCATCGCTGATCTAAATCAGCAAATCAATTTTACAATCAATCATAAAAATCTTAACATATTAAATCCTGCCATGGATGTTCATGTTAATATAAGACAGAATCAACGCTGGGACAACATGGCGACAAACCTGAAACCAGCCTTCATTCGCGATATTGACAAAGAGCTGGAGTATCGTTTCTTTGATGATAAGCAAATGTTTAAAGGTGGGAATGAATTCCGTTTTTTTGATATGCGCTCGCTAAATTATCCCGGTCGTAATGTAGCTTACGTCAATACGAAAGTTAAACCTTTTGAAATTTATCTCGCTAAAGACAAATCACGTTCAACTGAAGCTTATGCGCAGTATGACGAAATGAATGGAAACTTTATTATTGAAAATTATGATTTTAAAGATCTTACGTACACCAATTACGCCTTCGTAAACTTCTCACTTAACTCCCGACCCGTTGATGGCGATGTTTATATAACCGGTGCTTTCAATTACTGGAACCTTGACAATAACAATAAAATGCAATACGACTCCGCCCAGCAAATGTATACCGGGAGAATGTTATTAAAGCAGGGATGGTATGATTACCAGTACTATGTGAAATCCAAAAAACTCCCACCCTATTATTTCGAAGGGAGTTACTATCAAACTGAAAACTTTTACGAAGTGTTCGTTTACCACAGGCCATTTCAGCCGCGGGCCGATTTATTGATCGGTTATATCCGGCTGGAAGAAAATCCGCGTTAAGCGTAGATCATATCGTGCTGCGTAGCACGTTGAATAGCATCGTTGTTGGATACGTCGAGCATACCAAAACCCTTGTGGGTGAAGTAACCCAATCCGTTTTCGTAAACAAACTGCTGCACTTCCCTTGCTGCGTATAGCGTAAAAGGAAAAGTATAGCCACGCACCTCGAACTTTACGTCGTGATCATACAACGGATAGATCCGTGCGAACTTTTTATGCGAAGCCTGTAAGCGATGAATGTAGTCACGATCCGGCACCAACTGAAATTTATAAAATGAAGTAATTTGTTCAGCTGTGTATTTTCCGGTCGCTTCCATCCGCGCGAGCGTCGATTCATAAAGCAAATCAGAAAATTCGTCGCTTTCCGGTGATACGAATTTTTTACCTGTTTCATCGTTAAATGTTGCAGGGATTACCACCACTGGAGAAATACAAAGAAAGCGTGACTCATCGCTGATCACAACAGGATCTTCTTCTTCTGTAGATTCCGGAACCAAATGCAGATTACCGACCATCAGGTCTTTCTGCTCGAATAAGCGGGCTAAAAAATAGTCCATGAATTTTTTATCCGGACAAGCAAAAACCAAGGTGACTTTAGAAGAAAAATAGTGAAGCCCTTTGCGGCTGACTTTGGTTTGACCTTTCAGTCCTGAGAAATTGTATTGATTAAATTCAATATAGCTTTTTTCCTGCCCAAAAATTAAGAGCCCCTTGATAACCTGGGCCAATAAATATTGGTGATGAAAAGGCACATAAGCTCCCCTGTTCTTGAGGGAAAAAATAATCCTGGTTCTCAAACCCAAAAAATTTAGTTGGGAATAAAAAATCGACCAAAAAACAAAAAACACTTACCCTTTATGAAAAAGGGCAGTTTATAAAGCTACTAAAAAATCGGGAAGCTTAAAACCAGAAGTACCAATATTCTAAACATTGAAGCGGAAATGCATTATATCGCCGTCGGCCACTACATATTCTTTGCCCTCTACGGCCATCTTACCTGCCTCTTTGCATCCTTGCTCGCTTTTATATTGCTGAAAATCAGAAAGTTTAATCACTTCAGCACGAATAAATCCCTTTTCGAAATCCGTATGAATAACGCTGGCCGCCTGAGGTGCTTTCCATCCCTTTTTAATCGTCCAGGCCCGAACCTCTTTTTCGCCTGCCGTGAAATACGTTATAAGGTTTAACAAACTATAGCAGGCCCGGATCAATTTATTGAGACCAGATTCCGACAGTCCATACTCCTGAAGAAAGACTGCCCGGTCTTCAAGACTCTCAAGTTCGGCGATTTGTGCCTCTATGGCGGCGCTGATCATGACCACCTGAGCGTTTTCGCCCTGTATGTGTGCCTTCAGGGCTTCAACGTGTTTATTTCCGGTGTGGATGGATGCTTCATCCACATTGGTAACGTAGATAACCGGTTTCGCCGTGAGTAATTGTAAATCCGATATGGCCTTTTTATCCTCGTCGTCGACCACCACAGAACGCGCATTTTTTCCGGCCAGCAAGGCTTCCTTATAAATCTGAAGTATGCTTAACTCTTTCTTTAGTTTTGCGTCTCCTCCTTTTGCCATTTTTTCTACACGCGATATCTTCTTTTCCACCGAGTCAAGGTCTTTGAGCTGCAATTCGGTATCGATAATTTCCTTGTCGGCAACGGGGTCTACTTTTCCATCTACGTGAACGATGTTATCGTTTTCAAAGCAGCGCACAACGTGTACAATGGCGTCCACCTCGCGAATATTTGCCAGAAACTGGTTGCCCAAACCTTCACCCTTACTTGCGCCCTTTACGAGCCCTGCGATGTCCACAAATTCTATGGTTGCAGGCAAAACCCTTTGCGGATTTACCAGCCCTTCCAGAATGGTTAGCCGTTCATCCGGAACTGTGATAATCCCGACGTTGGGTTCGATGGTACAGAATGGAAAATTTGCCGCCTCTGCTTTATTATTAGAAATAGCATTAAATAAAGTTGATTTACCTACGTTCGGTAATCCCACAATCCCACATTGAAGTGCCATATACGTCGTTTTTTAAGGCCGCAAATATAGGATTAATATTTAATTCGCGGAGGCGTTTTCAATGCGGCCCTGGCGATTCACCATTCGCATCTCGATGTCGTTTACATAAGCTTCCGTCAACCTTCTCCTTCGGAGAGGGCAGGGTAAGGCAAAAAACAAACAAGCTTAAGTAAACGACCTTGATTCGCATCTGAAGAATCAAGAAGAAGAAACGATATAGCGTTCAATTAAAAAAGCCCTTGATTTCTCAAAGGCTTTTTCACTTAATTAGGAATAGGTATAGGTATTAGATAAGGTTTAATCCCATTTTAGCTCGGTATCGAGACCGGAACCTTTTACTGTAGAAGCTTCCGCTGTAGCGGTTTCTTCGCTTTCATGAACCTGATCAAACTGGCTAAAATCCACTTCCGGCATCAATTCAGTTTTCACGTGGTTCACCGTGTTGTTGAGTGCCTCCATAAATTTATTAAAATCTTCTTTATAAAGGAAGATCTTATGTTTTTCATAGGTAAATCCGTCTTCTTTGAAACGCTTTTTGCTTTCTGTAATGGTTAAATAATAATCATTAGAGCGCGTTGACTTTACGTCAAAAAAGTAGGTTCTCTTACCGGCTTTTACTTTCGCTGAGTAAATTTCATCCCTGCCGTTTGTCTTGTTTTCTTCCACAATCCTTCAATTTTAATGTTAGGTTTAAGTTTGGTAACATCTAAGTTACTATTTTGACAATTTATTCCAAAAGAACGATTCAATATTTACCCAAGATCTACGTTGTACTCCCCTTTAGAGCAAAATAACGTTCTAATTAAGAACCATTTATCCAAATATACAAACGCGTGAAGATTGATCTTAATAATATTAAGCAGAATACGAGTCTTGAACTACTCGCCCACCAGTTGGTAGAAGGGTTCGTTACAGGGTTACATAAGTCACCATATCACGGTTTTTCTGTAGAATTCGCAGAACACAAACTTTATAACGAAGGAGAAAGTACACGCCATATTGATTGGAAGGTTTATGCCAGAACCGATCGGCTTTTTACAAAAAGATATGAAGAAGAAACCAATTTGCGGTGTCTTTTGGCGATTGATACTTCCGCCTCTATGTTCTATCCTTCAGCGTCAAAGGCCAAAATCAGATTTAGCAAGTTTGCTGCAGCAGGCCTGAGTTACATGCTGCATCGTCAGCGGGATGCATTTGGCGTTTGTCTTTTTTCCGATACGATAACTACCCTTACCCAGGTGAAATCAACACCAACACACCTGGGAAAAATCCTGCATACACTTGATGGGCTGGAAAAGTATCAGCCTAGTCCTGGAAAAACAGAAGTAGCCAACGTCCTCCATGAAATTGCCGAACAAATTCACAAACGATCCCTGGTTATTCTATTCAGCGATATGTTTGATTCCGGAGAGGATACAAACGACCTTTTTAAAGCGCTGCAACATCTTAAACACAACAAGCATGAAGTAATCGTATTTCATGTTTTGGATAATGAAACTGAACTGCGTTTTGATTTCCAGGACCGCCCGATGGAATTTATTGACCTGGAAAGCGGTGAGAAATTACGATTAAATCCGGGAGACGTTAAGGTGCACTACCAGGCGGAAGCTACTCGTTTCCACAAAGCGCTTCAGATGCGATGCAACCAGTATAAAATCGATTTTATTGAAGCTGATATACAGATGGACTTCAATGTTATCCTGCAAACTTATCTGATAAAACGAGCAAAGATGCGGTAAGGCTCTGAATGCATTCGAATGGATGCAATAGCTAAGAAACTATTTATTATTAAAAAATTCAAACTTCAGATTAAGAGCATTAACCTGAAGTTCGAAATAGTATTAAGCTTCTACTTCCTGGTGTAACCAGGCTTTTTTCGCCAGCAATTCTTCCGGTGTTTCTACATAATCCGGATCTGGAACACAACAATCTACGGGGCATACTGCGGCACATTGTGGCTCTTCATGGAAACCCGTGCATTCGGTACACTTTCCTGCTACGATATAATAAAATTCATTAGAAACCGGCGTTTGCGAATCCTTTGCATCTATTGCACTACCATCTTCCAGTTCCACTTTTTCTAGCTTCGTTCCGCCGGCCCAGTTCCACTCTCTACCTCCTTCATAGATAGCTGTGTTTGGGCATTCCGGTTCGCATGCACCGCAGTTGATGCACTCGTCCGTAATCATTATTGCCATGCTTTTTCTATTTTTGGTCCGTTTATGATAACAAAAGTAATACTTAACAAAGCATAGACCAAATCTTCTTTGAAGACAAGATTACATGCTTTCACGATAATTAAACGCATAGATAAAACGGAGTTTCGCTCCTAAAAGTTTACGAATGACTGCAGATGAAAAGGTAATTGCTTTCCATAAGTTGGGACAATTCCTCAACAACATGAGTGACGATGAATTTCAAACGTTAGCACTTAATGTAAAGAACGAAAATCCATGGTTTACAGAACAGAACGTTCGTTTGGCACTGAACGGTATTTTAGATTTTCTGAATGAAGACAAACTTCGTGATTGGATATCGAGATATACCTTACCTAAAAAAAATAAAACAATCGCCCTCGTTATGGCGGGCAATATTCCTGCTGTTGGATTCCACGATTTGCTTTCTGTTCTTATCTCAGGTCATAGGGCACAACTTAAGTTAAGTTCAAAAGATATTATACTAATCCAATACATCATCAATCAACTCTTTAAAATCGAACCACGTTTTCAGGATCAGATTGCAATAACAGACAGGCTGAAAAATTTCGACGCTGTAATTGCCACAGGTAGTGACAATACTTCCCGGTATTTCGAATATTACTTTGGCAAGTATCCTCACATTATCCGAAAGAACAGAACCTCTGTTGCTGTACTTGATGGTCATGAAACAGTCGAAGAATTAACCGCCCTCGGCCGGGATGTGTTTAATTACTTCGGCCTTGGTTGCCGCAATGTTTCGAAACTCTTTGTGCCGGCTGACTATACGTTTGACAAACTCTTTGAAAGCTGGTCATCTTACGAACCTGTGATTCATCATCACAAATATTGTAATAATTATGATTACCAAAAATCCATTCAACTTGTGAATCGGATTCCTTTTCTCGATAACGGTTTCGTAATGTTCCAGGAAAATAAAAACCTGGTCTCTCCCATCTCTGTTATATATTATGAATATTACAATGATGAAGATGCGTTACGATCAAGACTATCTGACCTATCAGAAAAAATTCAGGTTAGGATCGGGAAAAAACCATGGGGTACAGTTCCATTTGGTAAAGGACAATTTCCCAGACTGTCTGACTACGCTGATAACGTGGATACAATGGATTTTCTCAGTACTGTTTAGAAAAGTTTCGAGCTTTTAGCTGCGAGCTACCTTTAGATTTGAATCACTATTAATACTACTTACGGTTATTGTAGTTGTGATTTTCTTTTTTGGTTCTTTTTTCTTTTGTGAAATTGTGGATAACGTTAACACTGACTGAGGCAAATTAGGCGAGCTGCCAGGTTTTTAG
>DASPIZ010000110.1:0-73443 GCA_035628875.1 Ohtaekwangia sp.
ACAGCCGAAGATTATCAACTGGATCTTAAATTATCCGGCTAAGACAGCAGACCCTCTTTTTTTACATTGAAAAAAAACCATCAAATAAATACCGAATCCAAGAATTTAAATCAAATCTGAAATATCCCGGACAACAATAACGTCAAACCTCAAACAGTTGGGCACACCTCCCGTCGTTATCGAAAAACTGACTTTGAACTTTGAACCATGAACTTCGAACTTGGAACTTTAAAAATCACCTTTGCTAATGATAATTGTCATACATTGAAAACCAGTTTGCGGCCATTTTTAAGGCGTAAAGAAAACCAATGTAAACGATGTGGTGTTAAGTTGCTGCTACATCGGTTCAAAATTTAAGATTCGTACATATGACTAATGCCATTTATCTTTCAACCACGGAGCCATATTCAGGCAAGTCCATTATATCATTAGGACTCGTTAATTTGCTTGCTGGTAAAACGGAAAAAATTGCCTACTTCAAGCCGGTGATCAGCAGTAAAGGTGAGCGCAAAGACCCTCGTCTCCAGATGATTGCAACGCATTTCAACCTGGCTATGCCTTACCGTGATATGTTTGTTTTTACAAGAAGTGAAGTTGTTAATCATTTTAATTCAGGTAATGAATCTTATTTTATTGATACCATCATCGACCGATTCAAGCAACTTCAGGAGCAGCACGATTTTGTTGTGGTGGAAGGAACTGACTTCATGGGAAGTATCACCAACCTTGAATTTGACGGAAATATTACAATTGCGAAAAATCTCGGAATACCTGCAGCCATTATTGTAAACGGTGAAGGTAAATCGGTACAGGAAATCGTCGATGTAGCGTTATCAACCACACGAAGTTATAGAGATGAAGGTGTTCAGATTCTTACTGTGATTGCCAATAAAACAGACTCCGGGCAAATTGACGAAATCCGTACACAATTGTCGAAAGCTTTGCCCAAGGATATTATCGTAACGTGTATTCCTGCGAACAGAGACCTCAGCAGTCCCAGCATGAAAGAAATCTTTGAATCTGTAGGTGGAGAGCTTCTGTTCGGAGAACATTTACTTTCTAACCAGGTTGACAGTTCGATTGTTGGGGCCATGCAGTTACACAATTGCTTGTCGCGATTGAGTAAGAACACGCTGATTGTAACTCCGGGCGACCGGGGAGATGTTATTCTTGGTGCGCTTCAGGCTAACTTGTCAAAAAATTATCAGAAAATAGCCGGCCTTGTACTCACCGGTGGACTGATTCCCGATCAAACCATTCTTAACCTGATAGAGGGCCTGGATACCATCGTTCCGATCATCAGTGTGAAGACAGGAACATTTAAAACGGTTACTCATGTGGCCAATACGCAGTCTCGGATTTCCGCTGATAATAAAGAGAAGATTGCGCAGGCAATAAGTCTTTTCGATAAATCAGTGGATGTGAAAACCCTGGAAAAGAAAATCATTACATTCAGGACAACCAGCATTACACCGCGTATGTTTCAATACCAGATTGTGAAACGTGCGAAAGAAAAGAAAAAACATATCGTACTACCCGAAGGTGATGACGATCGTATTCTAATAGCGGCTGATGCGTTGGTGAAACAACAAGTTGTTAAACTTACGATACTCGGTCATCGCGAAAACATCCAGGCCTCTATGAAAAGATTGAGCCTGGATCTTGATCTTGATAAAATTGATATCATTGATCCTGGAACATCTGATCGCTTTGAAGATTATGCCAACACACTTTATGAATTGCGTAAGAACAAAAATGTTTCGCTCCAGATGGCGCGTGACCTGATGTTGGATGTATCTTACTTTGGAACCATGATGGTGTACAAAGGAGAGGCTGATGGCATGGTCTCTGGCGCTGCCCATACAACGCAACATACCATTCGGCCGGCATTGCAGTTTGTTAAAACCAAACCAGGGTTTTCAACGGTATCATCTGTCTTCTTTATGTGCCTTCCGAATCGTGTTTCCGTTTTTGGCGATTGCGCGGTTAATCCGGATCCTACAGCGGAACAACTTGCGGAGATCGCGATATCGTCTGCAGACTCGAGCAGGATGTTCGGCATTGATCCCAAGGTAGCGATGTTGTCTTATTCTTCCGGCGCATCGGGTGAAGGTGAAGATGTTGAAAAGGTGCGAAAAGCAACCCAGATTGTCCGGCAAAAGCGACCCGACTTAAAAGTGGAAGGTCCCATTCAATATGATGCGGCTGTAGATCCTGAAGTGGGCAAAAAGAAAATGCCGAATTCAGAGGTAGCGGGTCAGGCCAGTGTGCTTATCTTTCCGGATCTGAATACAGGAAACAATACATACAAGGCGGTTCAACGCGAAACCGGAGCGATTGCGATCGGTCCGATGTTACAAGGCCTTAATAAACCGGTAAATGACCTTAGTCGCGGTTGCACTGTCGCGGATATATTCAATACGGTGGTGATCACGGCTATTCAGGCACAACAATAATTTTTTATTTTTTATGAACGTGTTTGTTATTAATTCAGGAAGCAGCTCGATAAAATACCAATTGATTCGTATGCCCGAAGCAGAAGTAGTATGCTCTGGACTTATCGATCGCATTGGATTGGAAGGCGCTTCCATCTACCATAAAATCTTTAAACCAGCGGGTGAAGAAAAAATAAAACAGGTTATGCCCATTCGCGATCATGCTGTCGGATTGTTAGAAGTATCACGACTGCTTACCGATGAAAAGATTGGTGTGATCAGAGATCCGGCTGAAATTGATATCGTAGGACACCGTGTTGTGCATGGCGGTGAAACATTTTCCAATACCACCATCATTACAGCCGAAGTAAAGGAAAAAATCAAAACACTGTTTCCTTTAGCACCGCTTCATAATCCGCCAAATTATCTTGGCATCGATGTGGCGGAGGATATTTTCTCAGTGGCAAAACAAGTTGCTGTTTTTGATACAGCTTTTCACCAGACAATGCCTCCTGTTGCCTACCGCATTGCAATTCCAAAATCATTTTATGACGAGTATGGTATCCGTAATTATGGATTCCACGGTACAAGTCATAAGTATGTTTCTGAAAAAGCCATTGCGTATATGAAGAAAGAACAATCCAAATTGATTATCATCCATTTGGGAAACGGATGCAGCATGACTGCTGTGCGCGATGGTATATGCATCGATACAAGCATGGGCTTTGGCCCGATGAATGGATTGATTATGGGAACGCGTACAGGCGATATTGATCAATCTGTTATTTTTCATCTGATAAACACATTGGGATACTCGCCGGAAGATGTTAACTATACGCTGAATAAAAAAAGCGGCATGCTCGGTCTTACATGTTTCAGTGATATGCGTGATGTTACCGCAGCGCGTAACAAGGGTGACGCCGAAGCGATACTGGCTTATGATATGTATGCCTACCACATTAAGAAATACATTGGTGCTTATGCCGCGATCTTGAATGGCCTTGATGCGATTGTCTTTACCGCAGGTGTTGGTGAAAACGATGCATTAACCCGAAAATTAGCAACACAGAATATGGAATACCTCGGTATTGTGTTGGATGAAGATAAAAATAATGCCGGAGATAGAGACGTGACGGAGATCAACACTACGGAATCTCCTGTAAAAATTTTAGTAATTCCTACCAATGAAGAACTTGAGATCGCGAGACAATGTTACAGGCTTGTCATGGATTAACAGGTATTTTGTATTTGTACTCTGATCTAATATTATTGTTGGATACCTGTGCGTTATGCGCAAAGTGTTTGTTTGAATAAAGTGCCTTTTCGGAAATAATCTTTCGTAAACTTCCATTTCACCTGCAACCAAGTCGTATTTAACCCGTAATAATGTCGGGTTAAGCCACACTTAAATTTCAAAAATCGGTTTAAGTTTGAATTCAGGAGATACTGAGGGGGCTGCCCGTTGTTCTGTCTGTCGTGAGTCAAAGTAAATCAGTTTTTTGTTCGCTGCAGAGGAAGGGTGAAGTTCACCAAGGGTAAATCAATGTCGTTTAGTTAAGCTTTCGTTCCTTCGGAGAGAGTCCGGACGAGGCGAAAGAGCTTAACTAAATGAGACTTAACGTAATGGAAACATATGAACGAAAAGAAAGCGACAGAAACGGTAATACCGAACCGATCATTGTGGGAGCAATTAAAAGACGCCATTCGCGGAACGGAAGCTGACTATACGAAAATCACAATTAAAAAGGCGATCATCCTGTTGGCTATACCCATGATTCTGGAATTGGTGATGGAATCAACATTTGCGATCGTGGATATTTATTTCGTCGGTAAACTGGGTGCATCTGCAGTTGCAACTGTTGGACTAACGGAAACTTATTTATTTCTCCTCTACTCTATTGGCATGGGACTTTCCATGGCGGTTACTGCGATCATTGCGCGAAGGATTGGTGAGAAAAAAACTGAGGATGCCGGACTGTCTGCGGTTCAGTCTATTATCCTTGCTTTACTCGCATCGTTACCATTCTCAATCGCGGGAATTTTCTATTCCAAAGAGTTGCTCCTCCTTATGGGTGCCGATGAATGGAGCGTACAGTATGGTTATGGTTACATGCAATGGATGTTGGGTGGTAATGCCGTCATTTTATTTCTGTTTATCATCAACGCCATCTTTCGCGGTGCAGGCGACGCTGCCATCGCCATGCGGGTGCTCTGGATTGCCAATGGAATTAATATTATCCTTGATCCGATCCTCATTTTCGGCTGGGGGCCTATTCCTGCTTTAGGGATAGAAGGCGCTGCCATTGCAACTACTATTGGTCGGGGTGTTGGTGTTGCTATTCAGTTGTGGACCTTGTTCAAGGGTGGTCAACATATCCAGGTATCGAAGGCACAATTGCGCTGGAATGCAAAGTTAATGCTCAACATTGTAAAAACATCTTTAGGTGGCGTTGGTCAAATGATTGTGAGCATGACTTCCTGGATATTCCTGATGCGCATCCTGGCCGACATCAGCAGTGAAGCTGTGGCCGGAGCGACAATCGCCATGCGCATTATGATGTTCACCATGATGCCTGCGTGGGGCTTCTCCAACGCTGCGGCTACACTTGTTGGTCAGAACCTGGGGGCGGGTTCACCGGAACGTGCGGAGTCCACGGTATGGAAAATTGGTACTTACAATATGATATTCCTGGTGAGTGTATCCTTGATTTATTTTTTCTTTAACGAATCGCTGATGGAATTTTTTACGGAAGATCCAACAGTGATTGCTATTGGCAGCGAATGGTTACAGATACTCTCCTATTCATTTTTTGTTTATGGATGGTGGATGGTGTCGGTACAGGCATTCAACGGCGCAGGTGATACCACTACACCTACGAAGATCAACCTGGTCTTTTTCTGGCTGATTCAAATACCTCTTTCGTACTACCTGGCCATTAAACTTGACTGGGCACATTCAGGTGTGTTCTGGGGTGTGTTTATTTCCGAAACTTCTGTGGGGCTGTTTACCTTATGGTTGTTCACCCGCGGAAAATGGAAGCATGTAAAAGTGTAAACCGAAGAGGAGTTTAAGCGCAATAAAAGTTACGTCACCAGAAATTTTTTAATAAAAAGCCAGGCCCAAGGCCTGGCTTTTGTTTTTTTTTCCACCGGATCTTTAATCCAACTCCTTCAGGAACGCATCGGTATGGTACCCTAAGAATTTGCTTGCTCCGGCTAACACACCTTCTTTATATTTAACAGGATCAACGTTAATGATCTTTGCATTTTTAGTATTTCCATTCCGTACGCTGTAGAATGTTCCGTATATCGTAGGTGTACCCGCCGTCATTCCACCGCTGGCATAGCTTGTTAACTTTGTGTCTTCGATCACACCATCAATGGCGATGGGCTTTCCAAGCGTTCCGATATAAGCCGATGTCGCGCCTGCACCCATTTTGCCGTGATAGAATCCTACATTGCTCGTTACCGTGGTCACCGAATTCTGACCTTTAAATTTGACCTTGGCGTCCAGTGTCATAACGATAGCTTCAGTGGAAATTATGCGGAGATTTGTTTTTACTTTTAGTTTTGCACCATTGCCCTGAAAGGCATTTTGGTCCTGTACGAAGAGCACAGTGATCTCTACATTCCCGATGATGGCATCACCCAGATCTTTCGATAATTTTGGATACTTGCTGGCATCATTGCCCAAAAATCCGCCTTTCTTTTCTTTACCGTCTTTATCTACTTTCTTAATAAAGTATTCAAATGAACTAGGTGCGGTAGCCATCACGCCAGGAAGTTGTGCCATGCTTACCTTTCCGCCCTTCACTTTTGTAAAACCTTCATAAGCTTCGGTCTTTGCGGCTTCATCGGCGGAAATGATGGTTAACCCTTTCGCTTTTAACTTAGTAACATATTCTTCGTATAGTTGATCCGTAATTTCCTGGACCGTTTTTTCATCTAATCCTTCAAGACCTACGGAGATGGCAGTCTTTGCATCACCTTTCATTCCGCCGCCCAACATGGACCCACCTTGTTTGAATTCTTCTTTTTCGTTGTACACCTGATAGTTTACATCAAACCCCGCGATGAAGATTTTGTTTGTATTGTTTATTTTTTTCAAACCATACGATGAGTCTTTGGGTTTGAATTCTCCTAATGTTTGCGCCATGATTCCCGCGCTGATTAGGACAAAAAATAAGGTAAAGGAAAGTACTTTTTTCATAAATAGTTAGGTATTAATAAATTGATTTCATTAGATTTTTCACTTCTGGCCAATTCCAAACGACGATTACTGAGAAACTTATCGGCTATGTCAAGTTACTGGTAAAGCTAAGTGAGCGCCAAATGCCAAATAATACCAATACAGTTGTATTTTTAGATACCGTCCAGTACGGATATGGTTTGTCCGTGTTAAATCTTTCAATCCAAAATACGGATATGAATTGTAGCATTTTAGTACTATTTTGGAGATTACAGCCTTACGTAATAAAAATGAAAAATAGCCTGGTTTGTCTAAATACGGTTGTCAGAGGATTGATTGTCGTCGTGTTTTTCACAGGACTGATAAATTGTAAAGAAGATGAAAAAGATAAGCCATCCGTTGTTCCTCCTCCTGAGGCAGAAGCGCCTGAGGAAGAAGTACCAAAGTTGATCACGGCTACAGCTGTTGAATATTATGGCGCATTAAAAGTTGTAGGAAATCAAATACTGGGGAAAGATGATAAGCCGGTACAGTTAAGAGGAATGTCGTTTTTCTGGAGCCAATGGATTGGTAAATACTATACACCGGAAACAGTAACATGGTTGAAGGACGACTGGCATTGCAGTATTGTAAGAGCAGCGATGGCTGTTGACCAGGGCGGTTATCTTACAAACCCGGAGACTGAAAAGCAAAAGATTTATACTGTTGTCGACGCTGCTATTGAAGCTGGCTTGTATGTGATCATTGACTGGCATGATCATTACGCGTACGATCATACCCAAGAGGCAAAGATTTTCTTTGCAACGATGGCACAAAAATATGGAGATAAACCGAACGTGATCTATGAACCTTTTAATGAGCCGATGCAGGTATCCTGGTCGGGTCTTGTTAAACCCTATCTACAGGCTGTCATTGATACGATCCGGCATTATGATCCGGATAATCTCATTGTATGTGGCAGCCCTACGTGGTCGCAGGATGTTGACGTTGCCGCTAACGACCCGTTAGTTGGTGAGAACCTTGCTTACACATTGCATTTTTATTCCGGTACCCATAAACAATTTCTCCGCGATAAGGCTAAGCGCGCCATGGACAAAGGTATAGCGCTAATGGTTACCGAGTTTGGCACTACGGATGCTACCGGCGATGGCCTGGTGAACAAGGAAGAAACAAGGCTCTGGTTTGATTTTATAGAAGATCATAATTTATCCTGGTGCAACTGGTCGATAGCGGATAAAGTAGAATCCTCTGCGGCGTTGAAACCCAACGCATCGGCTACAGGCCATTGGACCGAAGATCAGTTAACAGAATCAGGCGCCTTCATTCGCAATGAAATACTGGCTAAGAATCCGGATTTTGAATAAAAAAGACATCTCGACGTTTTTTTCGCATAAGTAGTTTACCCCTTTATGAATCTTTCATAATAAATCTTATGGTCTTGTGTAATTTTAATATGATAAAGTCCTGGTGGTAAGTGCTGAACGTTAACATGACACCCATCATCTGTAGCGATAACATCGAAATCATAGATTCGTCCCGTGATATCATATAATACAATGGCAGACACTTTCGAATGTGAATCAGGAAGTTGGAAAAATAGTAGGCTATTGGAAGGATTTGGAAAAATTTTCATCTTCTCATTCAGGGGCTCGTTCGATCTCCGAGTGACGAGCTCAGTCACCGTAAGTATTTGTTGTTCTTCAGCAGCCGAGACATCCATGGTTCCAGACTGCCTTGCTGTAATCGTAGTTGATCCAGCGTTCACAATTTTCACAACATTACCTTCGATTGTTGCAACTGCTGTATTACTGCTGGTGAACGTAACTGGAAGCCCGGAAGAGGAAATTGCGGTCAAGGTAAATTCGGGTTCTCCTTCCGTCTTTTCGACGAGTTCCTCAAATGTGATTGTTTGTGATTGTTTTTCAATTGCAAGTAACCCTGCCTGCGGACTTTCGATTTTGAACCAGCTATTCCATCCTTCGGATAAATTCTGGAAAGCAGCTGAATTTATATTGAATTGAAAGATACCAATTCTGGATGTTCCAAAGAGGTTCCCTCCTTCTAATTCGATCAAATCGCCATGCGAGTTTATAATTGATGGGTCAGTATAAGAAGAAAATTCGGAACCGTCGGAATTAATAACATAGATGGAATTATTTTCAAAACCAGTTCCATAGAATAATCCGTTGGAAGCTAAGAGGGGAATATTTCCTGATGCGTATGGTAAATACTCAAAACCCAGTTCTTTTAGTTTTTGTAAATCTGAACCATCCGTTTTGATTTTAAAGATTATACTTTCTATACCTAAATCGTATTTTACACTTATGCCGTACAAATAGCCATCGGCTCCCTGTCTTATTCCAACCGGATATGTTCCAAAGGAAGAGGGGATTGCGGAAAAATCTAAAATTACAGTATAACCTGTGCCATCGGGATGAATCTTATAGAGCGTACCTGGTTGAGATGTAATGTTATCTGAAGTTACTCCATACAACAACCCATCATCGCCTAAAATTAAAGTACCGCCTGGACCGGGTTCATTGAATTCGAAGTATTTAATAGTTGAAAATTCACTACCATCGGGTCGTATTTTATAAATGTTGCCATCAAAGTGAACCCCTCCTCTCTTCGTAGTGCCATATAAAAATCCATCCGGTAATTCAAGAAGATTACCAACTGGTTCACGTCCATTTATACCATCAAAGTCCATGAGCTTTTTATAACCAGAACCATCTTTTTTTATTTTGTAAATTATTCCTGCACCGTGGGTTCCACCGGCGGTCGTCACACCATATAAATCACCATCGGATGCCTGGACTAACGCGCATCTGGGATCTTCGCCTTCCTGATAAAAATCTTTTAATTTGGTATAATGTCCTGACGACGTCAACTTACCAATCGCACCGTTGTTGCTGGCGGCACCAAGTCGAGCGACACAGATAAAAACGCCTGGGGTTGCTTCTATTAAATTTGTAAACGACTTGCCTTGATTAAGATCTGCATTCACAAATATCTTGTTAAACTCTGAACCGTCGATTTTAATAGAAAATACAATACCCAGATCAAGGGGATCAGCAACGCCGTAGAGTCGGCCATCACTGCCAAGAATTAGGCTACCTTGAGCCATAACATCAAACTCATACAATCTGGTATAATTAGCTCCATCAGGCTCAATACTGAAAAGAACTCCTTTGTTATTCATTCCACCATTAGTCGCTATTCCGACCAAATCACCATTGGCAAGTTGAAGGGGCGATCCTAAAAGGGATATCCCATCATTGCCTATTCCAAACTCATGAAGTATCTTATAATCGGATCCATCCTTTTTAACCTTAAATAGACGCGAAGCTCCCCCAGTTTCGCCATAAAGAGATCCGTCTTTACCTTCGATTAGAGCGGTTCGAGAGGACTTATCATGTTCATTAAAATAATGGACGACACCAAAATCATTACCATCAAGATTTATTTTAAAAATCGTTCCTTGGTTAGGAGCCGATTTCCTAAAAGTGGTAACACCATAAAGGTTACCATCAGAAGCTTCTAGAAGACCTCCATATGGCGCCCCGCCAAGGGTTCCGTCAAATTGATGAACTAATGAGAAATCCGTTCCGTTTGGCAGAATTCTAAAGATAGTTCCATAGCCCCCCATGTCTGAATTCTGGCCAGCCGTTACCCCATACAAATAACCATTCGAAGCGTATATTAAACCTCCATTGGGCTTAATATCAGTTTCAAAACTAAAGTCAAAAATTTTTGTATAACCACTGCCGTCTTCGTTTATTTTATAAATCACACCTGCATCATACATACCTCCTTCGGGAGTTAATCCATAAAGTTCACCAGTTGGGATTTTAACAAGTCTATCAGTGGGAACAGAACCGTCTGGATTGGGTTCAAACACTTTTACACGTTGGTAATCGGAACCATCTGCATTTACACTGTAAATGGAACCATAGCCAAGAACCGTATGTGCAGTTGTGCCCCACAACCTATAATTGGGTACCTGAGCAACTGTATATTGTATCCCTAAAATGAAAAATATAAGATGAAATTGTAATGGAATATGAAACTTCATGATTATCTAATAACGTCAATCCTGTAAAGATAAACCCACACAACTTAATTATAAGGATTTTATTTATAGGATTGGAGTTGTTTAATGCTTCTCCACAATAATTACATACTTATTTAATGTTACTCCACAATAAATTTCTTACTTACTGTTCTTGTAGAAATCGTAGCACGTAGTACGTATATGCCGGGAGATAAAATACTTTTTGCATCAAACGTTTCTTCCGGGCTACGCATCTCAAGCTGATGAATGATTCTTCCGGTGATATCATAAATCGTAATGTCACTCTTATGTTTCAGATTGAAAAGCCTGATGATGAGTTGATCTGCTGTAGGAACAGGAGATACACGGATTAACTCTTCTGCGACTATTCCATCTTCGGTGTCGGTGATGATCCAGGGCGTATACATGTTTTGTATCTCGTTCCCAAACATGGCATAGGGTGATTCCTTGAATTTGACAAAGCTTTGTTTCGCCGCCGAAGGGCTGGCTGAATGTGCCACATACGGATAGGACCAACTTGAATTAATCCAGGTTAGAACCCAAGCGATTTTCCGGGCTTTGTCATTTGGATCATCTTTAATAGCAGGAAGTACAGTGTCAAACCAATAGCCCGCAGCGTCTTCCGGATCCGCTGTTCTGTTACCCGTTTCGGACAGTACCGCCACTTTATCGTGTTCCTGTGCATGATCTATGATGGGTGCAATTTGTTGTCGTAAACTGGTGGCTGTTAATTCGTAAATATCAAGACCGAGTACATCTACATAATCATCGCCAGGATAGTAATCAAAATTAGTTGGTGTGTTTGGAGACCAGCAGAATAAAACCGTGTTCGTTCTTTCGCGGATATAATCTACAGTGAGCTGATATAATAATTTATAATTTAGAGCAGAAGTTTCGCTGCTCCCCCACCAGAACCAGCCTCCGTTCATCTCGTGCCAGGGACGAAATACGATCGGAATTCTTTCACCATCAACAACAAGATCGTTGTTGATGATGTCGATTACTTTGTCAAGTTCTCCAAGTAACCATGCCCGTTCTTCGCTGGATTCGTCCCCAACAATATTGTTTACGAGGTCTGTAGTAGCCGCACCACTTTCATAACTGGTCGTACCCATGGCGGAGATATGCCAATCGAAGGTAATGGCATAGCCTTGCTGGTAAGCCCATTTGACGGCTTCCGTATGATATGTTCTTTCAGTTTCGCTTTTGTCAATATAATAGTGAAAGTCTGAACCAAGCACAGCCGGATGTGCGCCTGTAACGGCATGGCTATCTGAATATGTTTTATCGCCGTGCGCACTGCCCGAATTAAACCGAAAGCTATTGAAGAACTCCTGACCAAAGAGGAAAGAATGTCCGTTTTGAATCTTCTTTAGGTTCTCGTATAGGGTAACCGTTTTCTCTGAAGCGTCGGGGTCAACCTGTGCCCAAGCAGCCGGAACGGAAATCATTGAAACTACCAGGAATCGTATTAGTACGGGTAAAGCTTTTTTCATCGGTAAGACTTTGTACAAAAATAATTCAGGCTGCACGGATTTGAGAAAAAATGGTATGTTTTAACTACATCGTTTGTTGCCATTAGCTATATAGTTTGTTACATTAAAGTGTTCCTTACTTAAGAATGGTCGCGGTTAGCCGCAAGGTGTAAATGACCGAGTCAATTTTCAATCATCAAACATCAAACTATTGGTGTCCGGGAAAAAATGACAGATTGTTAAAATCACATTTAGAATCGTAAAACAAACTTTTTTGATCGTTCAAAGAAAGAGGGCACGCCCACACCATCCTTCAGCATACTGGTATTGTCGCATAACATTATCTTTGGCCTGGAAGGGGCATTGCGCGGATCATGTTCAGCGACAATGCCAGTATGCTAGGCCCAGCCGGCCCGGGAGGCGAAAAAAACGTGAATGGAAGATCATCAATTAATATTGATCAACACTGAAGGAGGTATACCACTCCCCACACAATTTTTTCAGAAAGTGATTTGACGCTCTTAGTGAGTTTATCGCCGACACTGATAACAGCAAACTTCAGACCGTTTCATCCATCCACAACCTTCCTAATTTTGATCTTTTAACGTTGAACATTGAACGTCATTTCTGCTTCCTTTTTTTCTTCTCTGCTTTAATTCTTTGTCGTACGCCATCGTCAACGCTCCGCCCAGCTTCCATCGGTTCATAAACGGAGCCTGAAGTGGCCGGTGCAGGTGGTGCGTTTTTGATTTGATATTTGCGGATAATATTTGCGGATAATCGCTCTGTAAATCGGGGAAACAAACGATGTGAAATCCATGCCCCTTTTGCTTTCCACCCTACCGGTACTTCATTTTTCCTTCGCAAGGAAGTGCGAATGGTAGCGTTAACGACTTTGTATGGTGCATCCATAGCCGCCATGCGTGGTGTACCACCGCTGTAGTTGGCGGCGTGTCTCCAGAACGGAGTATCAACCGCCCAGGGTTCGATGGTAATCACTTCAATTTTTTTGTGACCATCAAGTCTGAGTTCCTGGTTAAGCGCCTGACCTAGATTTCGTACACCTCCTTTGGTTGCTGCATAAGCTGCATGATAGGCTAATGGGTTTTCACTTTCGATGGATCCCATATTGATGAGTCGGCCATAACCCTGGCTGCGGAACTGCCGCAAAGCAACGTGACTTCCGTAAATGAAACCTTTTAGATTAATGTCAACCATCTTTGCCTGATCTTCTATCGGGATATCCCAGAAACGTCCGATGGCACCCACGCCGGCCATATTGATCCACACGTCGATCTTGCCATATTGTTTGATTGCTTCGTCTGCCAGGCGCTGCACATCTTCCGGTTTGCTGATGTCCATGGTAACGACAAGCGCTGTTCCACCATTCGCCCTGACTTTGCTGGCCACTTCTTCGAGGAGTTCTGTTCTTCTGGAAGCCAGTACAACGTTTGCCTTATACGCGCCAAGCTGCTCCGCTACACCACGGCCAAATCCGCTGGATGCCCCTACAATAACAAAAGTTTTACGAGCCGTTTTACGTTGCCCTGCAGATCCGAGTTCCCATGTTAGGCAGCTGCTTAAGAAAAGTAATGGAAACATAAGGAGTGAAACCGAAGCGAGCCTAACTCGCGAAAATTGATATTGAATCATGTCATTAATTTAGGTTCAGCGATTCGAATTATTTTAAGGCATGCTTTTCAGATCTCTGTTTTGCCTGATCCAAACAGGGAAATGCTGCCGCTTAGATCAAGAATGAAAGAGATTCAGATAATAATCAAAACAGCGTTGGAGCTTGAACAAAAATTTTATACCTGCTGCGTCCCTTGCTTCATATTGTAGCGCAGCGATAATGTTGTTTGGTATAATTTTTTATATTTACCTAATCCCCCAGGTACGCAGGTGATTGTTATTTTAAAAAAATAAACTTAAACAAATGATTACGACACAACTTGGAGCTGTAGAACAACAAATCAGGTTACAAGAAAAAATGTTATTGGACGCTGTTAAAAAAAGTGATGTACAGGTGTTGGATGAATTACTGCATGACAACCTCTTGTTTTGTATTCCGGGTGGCGACACAGTGACAAAGGCCATGGATCTTGCTGCTCATCAATCCCGACAAATGGTGGTCAATTCGCTATCGGCCAGTGAACTCGTTGTACAGGTAATTGACGAAGGTACCGCCGTTGTTTCTGTGAAGATCACGACGGATGGAAAAATGATCGATCAACCAATTGCTGGTGATTTTCGCTATATCCGCGTATGGAAATTAATGGGTACTAAGTGGAAGATAATTGGCGGAAGCTGCAGCCCGATTTTATAAAGTTATGCTATTGCAGGAATCAACATCTGTAACACTTTACAGATAACAAGATTATTGCATAAGTTCAATGATATTTTCGCTCAACATAGAATAGACATCAAACATCAACACCGCAGAGAGCATAGTGGAAATGACCAATATTAGCAGTGCATGCTTTCTCTCAAGTTTATTGTTCACTTTTATTTGCTGAAGCAAATACGATCGCTCTTCCAGTGACAAACTTTTCTGTCTGTCAAAATCGTTTTCTCGCTAGCATTATATCCTCCCTGTTCAAATGGTTTACGCTTATGCTGTTTAAGCAGCGCCCTGTTCCGCTTATTCGTTTCATACATTTTTCCGATAAAACCTCCTCCGAGCATTGTAATGTTTTTATTAGAATATAATGTTAAGAACAATTATCAAAAAGGTGACAGAGATCAATTTTACGAAAAACTAGCTAGTACCTGTTTTCTTTTCTTATCCCTTCATTATCTTTTTCCGGTGTGAGAGTCCCCAATTCGCAATTGTAATGATCACTTCCTCCAGTGATTTGCCATAGGGTGTAATTTCATATTCTACAGTAATGGGCTTTGTATCCATTACAGTTCGTTTTACAAGTTGATGGGCTTCCAGGTCGTGCAGTTCTTTGGAGAGCATCTTTGCAGCAATGCCAGGTACTTCGCGCATCACATCCATAAAGCGCATACGGCCACCGAAAAGCAACGCACCTATAATCTCAATTTTCCACTTGCCACTTAATACATCAATGGCATCACGGATACCCATAACACGTTCGCGGTGGTCTGCCGCGCCACAATGCGGTTTTTCGCTTACCGGTGAGCAAACCAGAGTCGTTTCGTTATTCATACTGCAAGATCCACAGTAAATAACACATTGTCAACCTGGTTTCCCCGAGGTAACCGGTTTCTACAAGGAAACCCATTACGCATGTAAAGTTGATTTCCCGGAGGTTTGTCGAATAAAACAATAGACTATGAAACGAGATAAAGTTATTTACTGGATCACCACCGGACTGGTAGCCGCCGCAATGTTAACGAGTGCTACGATGTACCTGATGCGAAATCCGGAACTTATGCAAAGTTTTGAAACACTAGGTATACCGTTGTACTTTGTCACTATGCTCGGTATTACGAAACTTTTGGGCGCTATAGCGCTTATTATTCCGGGTGGGGAGAAACTAAAGGAATGGGCTTATGCTGGATTTGCGTTTACTTTTATTGGAGCGGTATGGACACATATCGCAACTGGTACACCCTGGATAGCACCACTCATTTTTCTGGCGTTGTTGTCCATTTCTTATCTATTTCGGTTGAGAGTTTCGAAAGCGAGTTAAAACGATTAGGCTTGGCGATACAAATTTTCTTTATCATTCAGAAAAACATGAATGTAAGAAACGCCAAGAGATACTAACATTCGAAAGTGATCCGGCACTACCATTCTTTACTTTAATTTTTATATTTAAAGCTTGTTTTAGCTTTAATATTAAAAGGTAGAGAATGGGTTTCAGTAGTCATCACAGTTTTGCTTTTTTGTTCATTGTTTTTTGTTATAACATCGCATACTCACAAAGTGAGCGGGAAATTGTTTCACAATACAGAAAAGCGCTCGATCAAAGTGTACACGAGGAGGCCATCAAGACTTTCAGATTTAAGGGCGAATTATCCATGCAGAAACTTAGGTTTCCCATGGTGCTTAGCTTTAAAGCTCCTTCGCTAATGCGGATAGAAATGAGTTTCCAGGACCTGACCTTCCTCCAGGTATCCAATGATTCTTTACAATGGAAATATAATCCTATGGAAGACAAACATTTGATCACGCCTGTTGTAAAGAACGAGGACGGTTCCCCGGATCAGGATGAAACATTTGACTTTGTTAACGATGATCTGCTGAATTATGATAATCGTGGCTATCGGTTAAAATTACAAGGAACGGAAAAAATAGATTCCCTGGAAGTTTATGTATTAGAATTGACAAAGGATAAAAAAGCAAAAACAAAATATTTTATAAATCAGAAAACCTTTTTGATTTACAAGGTGCAAGATGAAAAAGGTTACCGCTATTTTTCGAATTATATCAAACAGGATGGCTTTGTGTTTCCGCATTCTATTTTAAATGTTAGTAAGGACCAAACACTTGATATTAACTTAAGTCACCTTGAATTTAATGTAACGTTGGATGATTCTTTGTTCGTGATACCGCAAAGTGCATTCGATAAGAGTAGCAAACAAGATCATGTCATTGAAGCCATGTTATCGCGGGCAGATGATCTTTACGAAGCAGGAAACTACGACAGTGCCGTTGTCCATTATACAAAGGTTATAAAATCGAGTGAGGGAAATTATCGCGCGTTAAATTCCCGTGGATTAACTAAAATTCAACTAAAGAACTTTTACGAGGCAATTGGTGATTTCAATGCTGCCATTGAAATAGATCCATCAGGATCGAAAGCATTTAACAATCTCGGACTGGCGAAGTTTTACCTCGGCGACCTGACCGGTGCAATTAAAGATTACTCGAAGGCGATCGAATTGGAACCAGCGTTTTTTATTGCCTTTAAAAACCGTGGATTAGCGTATATCAACAACAGGAATTTTGAATCGGCTGCAAGTGATTTTAAAGAAGCGATCAGAATTAAACCGGAAGATGGTGAAGCACATCTCAGACATGGCGTAGCACTGGCTGAACTTGGGAATTTTGATGATGCTTTGGCTTCATACAATCTTGCGATAGTCAACAACTTAAAAAGTGCTGAAGTTTATAATTACAAAGGGGTGTCTCAATTTAGGCTTGAAAAATACGATAGTGCAACGGTAAATTTTCGTGATGCGTTTAAACTGGCTCCGGATAACCTGCAATACCTGGAAAATTATGGCCGGGCACTCTACGAAGCGGGTGATTATAAAACAGCAACTACTCAATTTGAACTTTATCTAAAGAAGCAAAGTGATAATTCTGACATCCATAATTTGATCGGCCTTTGTAAATTCAACGACGAGAATTTCAAAGGCGCAATTAAAGATTTCACAAAGTCGATCGAATTGAACGGAGAAGAGGCTACTTATTTTGATAATCGCGCTACAGCAAAAGAAATGATTGAAGACTACGAAGGCGCAATAAAGGATTACAGTGAATCTATCCGGATCTATCCCAATGACGCAAGCGTATTTTATAAAAGAGGTTTAGTTAAATTGTTAACATCGAAAAAACTGGAAGGATGTATGGATCTGGCTACGGCAAACGAAATGCAGTATGAGCCAGCCAAGGATGCCATCTTAAGTAATTGTCACTAATCATCGGCGTAATCAAAAATGCGCGGTATCCATGCGTAGGGAATGGAATTTTATCAAGGGCATGCTCCTGCGAATTGATAATGCTATTCAGCTTCAAATCCATAAAAGGAAAGTTCACGCATATTCCACACGACTTCAAAATCGAAAGGCTGACCTCGCCTTTCACCATGGACAACAGTTTCCGAACGCGTTAATGTGATGCGTACATACTTTGCCTTCATCGGCCCAAACCGGATGCTGGTGAACGAACCTCTACCCTGTCCGTTGGAAACAACATTAACCCAGTCAGAACCATTCGTTGACACCTCGACATCATAACCGCAGGGAAAGGTGGGTATTGGAGGTGGAGAACCCTCGCGCCACCCTCTGCTGATCGGAGGCGATTTAAATTGTAATTCGGTAAGTCGAACCGATGTTGGGAATTCAACTTGAAACCACATGCCTTTTTGTTGCGTGATTCCGGTTGTCCAACCTTCAAACGTAAACGCACCTAACGGTGAGGCTGTACTTCCTTTTCGGATTTCGCCAGTATGGCTCGCTGTAGCTTTCCAGCGCTGATCAGCAACCAAAAGCTTCGGAATCGAAGGCCACAATGTTTCAAACGTATAAGGCGTTTTTTGTTTGGAAGTTTCCTGTCGTATGCGAGCTACATCATTGACTGTAACAAGCGATGATTCATTTTCAAAATTCACCCTGATAAAAGATGCAATAGAAGCTATCCATTCATCGGAATTGTTACCCATCGGCGCCATCAGGCCACCAGTGTAGGATTCTTTCCCAAGTTTTCCCGTTAAGCCGTGAAGCAACACTTTAGTGACATAATCAGGATGCGCCTGAACACGCTTTGATCCTACAAACGAAGGTGCCATTAACTTACCTTCCCCAAACGGTGTCCCTGTTCCCAACGCACCATGGCAGGCGGAACAAAAGCTGGAGTAGATTTCAGCGCCTGCATTCACAAGCGCTGTTTCTTCTGCATTAAAATCCGGATAGCTTCTCCCAAAAAACGAATTGACAATGGGCGGATCCAATACCTGTTTTCCCACGAGTTGAACCCCTTGTGTACTATCTGAAGCAAGGATTTTTTTCACCACGGCGTTTGTGCCAGGGATTTTTAAAAGTCTACCCGTCATCATGGCACGCATCTTCACCTGAATGTCTTCATCCCGCATCATCGTTAGATAAATTTTTTCAAATGACTTATCTCCGGATTTATATAGTGATTCACTTACCCATAATGCCTGCATTCGCATCCGCGGATCAGGGTCTTCCATCAATGATTTTACCAATGAAGATTCTAAAGCGCCAATGCCTTCGAGGGACCACAAAGCATGAAAACGTGTGACCAGGTTTTGGTGCGACTCAACCATGTTTATTAACGCAGATGCTACAGACTTGTCCCGGCGTTGTACCAGGATTTGCTGCGCCATATCACGCCACCACCCATTTGGATGTTCAAGGTGCCGGAGTAACTCCTTGGTTGATTCTTCATACATCCGCGGCTGCGTTTTGTCGCGTTGGAGATCCTTGTGTGTGAGTCGCCAGATTCTGCCGAGGTTCACCACTTTATCGAGTTGATATTGTTCAATTTTTGTTCGCAGGTACGATCCTACCGGAGTCCATTCTCCCTCCTGGATAATACCGTGATACATGTCTACAATATACATGGTACCATCCGGTGCGGTTGCCATATCAACTGGTCTGAACAAAGGATCGGTGGATCGGATAAATTCTGATTGTTGTTCCTGGTAAACATTGTGAAGGGTGGTAAGTCCCTCACGCACTTCTGCGTCTACCTGCCTGACAATGCGTGCTACGGGTTCACCATAAAAGTATTGGCCTTTTAAATCGTCTGGAAGACGATGCCCCCTAAAGATGTCGTTACCTGCTGCACCTGTTACACGATTCAGTGCTCCGTCAGGCATACGCACTGCTTGCATCCCACCCTGCATATCGGCAAGCTTAATGGGTGCGCCCCATGGCACATCAAATCCATCTGCATAATTTTTTTCTACCACATAATCACCATAGTGAATGGGAAACTGAAAGTAGGTAGGCAGTCCGTTGGATCCACCCTGAAACCATAGCTTACCATCGTCGTCGTGGGTAATACCCCACTGCGCATGATTGGACCCAGTGGATTCGCGCACTACGCCATTCGGTGTCCAGCGCACGCGAAACGGATTAACGGTACTGTACAACCAGTTGTCCATACCCCAGTATAAAAATGCCTGTTGATGTTCAACATTGCCAGGACGGCCAAAGTTATCGGTAAAGAATTCTTTTTTATCAGCCCGGCCATCACCATCTGTGTCGGTGTACTTATAAACATTGTCGGCATTGGTTTCCATCGTGAGAATACTATTGGGGCCAACAGGCAGAACAAAACGCGGAAACACCAGGCTGTCAACAAACATCCCCCCTGTTTCATAAACGCCATCGTTATCTTTGTCCTCCCACCGTGAAATACCACTCACCGGTTTAAGCGTACCTTCAGAATCAACCGTAAGCATGTATGAACGAAGCTCAAGCACGTACATTCTCCCATTGCCGTCAAAGGTGATTGCGCCAGGTTGTTGTATCTGAGGTTCCGTTAAAACTGCTTGTAGTTCATACCCCGGAGGAAGCAGAAATTTTTTCGCTTCTTCTGCTACAGGTAAAGGAAGCACCGGTGGTTTAGGTTCAAGATCGATGCCTTTCCAGATTGCATTGGTGGTATCGGCCCCCGGGGGAAGGCTTACAACAGGCCATTCGGCTTTCTTTTGTGAACATCCAAGAATAGTGAAGACAGCCGTAAAGGCATGTAGAAAAATAAGGGATCGCGTTATTCTCATTCGTGTAACGTACATTTTACCTTCATCGGTTTTGACTTTTCAAAAATATCCACCCATATCCATATTACCGAGATGGGGAAATAAGTATTATAATGGTAAGCAGTTTTTATCATAAGATGTGCAGACTACGTATCTGACGGTATAATCAAGAGATCAACGGAGATTAATTTAATTAATCTAGCTGATTAAACACATGCTCATTTATGCTTATCTTTATTTTCAATGGGCTTGTGTTGTTGCTATCAAAACGCCATTGAATAATGTTCATCATCGCAGTAATCAAGAAAAGACTATGCAAAGCAATTTAATGAGAAAAACACTGTATACAATTGTCCTGATCACAATTGGTTTTTTACAGGATGCGAAAGCTCAGGAGATCGGACTCCAGATGGGAAGTATGCGTAAAATGTTCAAGGAAGGAATGCCGGCAACGCTGGCGCGAATAAAGGAACTGGGCATTACCGAGCTTGAAGGCGGTTTTGGTCGCGGCGTTAACAGAGATGAATTCAAAAGGTTACTTCAGCAACATGGTCTTAAAATTATTGCTACTGGCGCAGCCTTTGAGCGACTACAACATCCGGATAGTCTCCGAAAGGTGATTGCAAATGCAAAAGATCTTGGCGCGCAATACATAGTGTGTTACTGGATTCCACACAACGGAGACGATTTTACCTTTGCGGATATGCAAAAGGCAGTAGCGGTATTTAATTCTGCCGGGAAAACGTTAAGGGAGCATGGACTAAACTTCTGTTATCATCCGCATGGCTACGAATTCAGACCGTATGACGAAGGCACAGGTACTTTGTTTGAATATATGATGGACAATACCGATCCTCAATATGTGAATTATCAAATGGATGTTTTCTGGATTAAAAATCCCGGACAAGATCCGGTTGCGTTGTTGAAGAAATATCCGACCCGTTGGAAAATGCTTCATTTAAAAGACCGACGTGATGGAACACCGGATAATTTAAACGGCAGGCAGGACGTAGAAACCAATGTTGTGCTTGGAACTGGCGACGTTGGGATAGCAGCGGTTATGGAGGCTGCCATGGAAATTGGTATAAAGCATTATTTTATTGAAGACGAATCTTCGCGTGCATTGGAACAGGTGCCATTAAGTATTGCCTATTTGAAGACGTTGAAATGAGTCGAGATATTATTTTTTCACAGCAATCACTATTCCCGTAGCCCAACATTGTTTTGTCAGCACAAGATCGTTCCTTGTATTGAGATACTTAACAAGATCAATCGCTTTTTGATGATGGCCATCGGGCCAGTTCTCTTGCGGGAGCATGTCATCAATAATATAAAGTCCTCCCTTATTGAGCATGGATAAAACCTCATAAAGCAATAAATATTTTCCATGCCATGTATCTGCAAAGATGTAATCGAATTTTTGTTCTTTGTTGTTGTTCACCCACTCCTCTCCGTCTGTGGTGATTAGTTTCAGTCGTGTATCGTTGCCTAAAAATCGCGTTGCTATATCCAGGAAGTGGTGGTCATGATCAATTGAAATCAATGTTGAGTCTGTGTCCATCCCATTCAATATCCAAGATGTAGATAACCCTGTTCCAGTACCAAGTTCTAAAAATTTTCCAACAGGTTTTGATGCCGCAAGGGTTCGTAGCAATGAGCATGTCACGATATCCGATGCCATAGTGAATCCGGAGGCCTGTGTCGCATCACGTATGGCGATGTATTTTTCCGGTAACGCCTGATTAATTTCTTCTGTCATACTTGTTGATGTTTGAATGATGTTGTACAACATAGATAATTAAAATTATGTAACATCAATCAATCATCGCTAAGTCATTAAGCGATAAAATGCATAATGACGAAATCACAAATTGATATTTCGTAAAGACAATACGTGACAGAATTTTAACTATACAAGCTAACGTTTGGTTTCGCTGTCAGAGCGAAGAATTCTTGATTCTAATTATGCGTCGTCAGGATGTTTGTTGGACTAAAGTCATTGGATGCCCGTCAATAGCGGGCTTTAGCCCAAATAATTTTTACTATAATGATTAACGGCGTTCTCTCAACACGCAACGCTAAACCCTCCAAGAAAATGTTATATGGGGACCGTCGCTCGGAAACATAGCAAAAAAACAATAGCGCACTGTTTCCCTTCCGGTCTCACACAACGACCAATTCTTAAGCACTTCGTTGCGATAATTATTTCTCATCTAAAAACTTCTCTATGAAAAAATTACTATTTACGATGTTGTGTTGTGCACTCTTTAACTGTTGGTGTACACGCGCGTTTTCCCAAGACAAGGGAGATGGCAAACGAGGATTCAATTGTGGTACAATGGATGGCTATTGGGACCGGATCAGGAAAGATGACAAATTCCGGCGAGGAGAAGAAAAGCTCAATGGAATGATCGAAGCTTACGTTAAGAACCTAAGGGAAACCGGAGAGGCGGCTTTGTTTACCGATGTAATCAGGATTCCGGTTGTTGTTCACGTCGTTCATAATACAACAACGGAAAACATTTCGGATGCACAGATTCAAAGTCAGATTGACGCATTAAACCGCGATTTCAGAAGAGCGAATGCAGACATCAGTGCTGTGCCAGCCGCATTCAGTGGCCTTACATCCGACCTAAGAATTGAATTTGAATTGGCAAGTCGTGACCCTGATTGTAATGCAACCAACGGGATTACCCGTACAGCCACTACGGTAACTTCATTTGATAATTGTGATTTTTGTACAACTCCGGAAACCAGGAACCCTGTAAAGTTTACCAGCAGTGGCGGAAGAGATGCCTGGCCAAGTGATCAGTATTTAAATCTTTGGGTCTGCGATTTACTTGGAGGGCTCGCTGGTTACGCAAGTTTTCCGGAAGATCTTGCCGCGCGTCCAACAGAAGATGGCGTGGTCATGGATTACCAATATTTTGGAACTACTGGAACCGTTTCATCACCATTTCACCTGGGGCGTGTCTGCGCGCATGAAATTGGTCACTGGCTTAGTCTGCGTCACATCTGGGGCGATGATACCGTCGGGCCAGTCGATATTTGTGATGGTACCGACTTCGTTGATGACACACCGAACCAGGAAGGTCCGAATTCTGGTTGTCCGGGTTTTCCACATACTTCCTGCGGTAATGCACCCAACGGTGATATGTTCATGAACTACATGGATTATGTTGATAATACGTGTATGGTGATGTTTTCACATGGGCAATCTGAGCGTGTAGTCGCTGCGTTATCAACCGTAAGGTCATCGCTCATCGGTTCACCGGGATTGGTCCCTCCAGATGGCGTACCAGGACCGGATCTTTGGTCGCAGGATACGAATGAAGACATCGGTGATGAACCAAACAATCTTTCTCCTGACTTTTACCGGAGCAACGATATCTGGGTGAGAAACACCAACGATGGATTTACGAATCATGAACATCTTAATCCGGTATATAATCCTTCCAGTCCAAATTACATTTATGTTCGCGTTCGCAACCGGAGTTGTTCAGGAAGCCAGACAGGTGATGTAAAACTATATTGGGCATTTGCGGCAAGCGGATTAAGCTGGCCCGCCCCATGGGATGGTAGTGTTGCTTCGCCCGCCTTGATGGGAAATCCTGTGGGTAGCCAGTCCGTTACCGTAGACGGTGGTGAATTCGAGATCCTCGAGTTTGAATGGTATCCGCCAAATCCTGAAGACTATGCTTCGTTCGGTGCCGACAAAAGTCATTTTTGCCTCTTGTCGCGAATTGAGACAGCAACATCAGCTCCGTTTGGAATGACGCATCCGGAAACCGGGAATCTCGGTAACAATGTCAAGAACAATAACAACATCGCTTGGAAAAATGTGACGGTTGTTGGTGGTTCTACTGGTGGAGGATTCACACTTATCGTTGGAAATTATTCTACGGGTGAGATGAAGACACGGCTCACGTTTGATAATGTTAAAAATGCGGCCTCAGTGTTTGAATGGGGTCAGGTTTTCGTTGAGCTTCCGGATAAATTATACGATAAATGGAAAGAAGGCGGAATGAAGCAAAAGGGTGTACAACAGGTTTCAACCAACGTGTTTCAATTGCTTCGTCCATCCGCTTACCTCGGTGATTTCAACTTTAAGCCGATGGAAATATATCCCATGCATTTCAAGTTTGTTCCTAACCCTCAAACAAACATCACCCAGGTGTACAAGTTGAAAGTAGAGCAACTGGATCTCAGTACGAATAGTGTGTTTGGTGGAGAAATCTATACAATTAAACAATTGGGTACCGGTCTGGATGATGGTAAAGACGGTAAAACCATAAACGTACGGGAAGAAAACGAAAAAGAGAAAGTACCTGTGACGTTCTACCCTAATCCTTCACGTGGATCCATAACTATGGTGAATAAGGATGGGATAACCGGTGATGCGTTAATTTCAGTTTATGATCAGGTCGGTGACGTCAGGTTCAGCCAAAAGCATACGTTCAAAAATGATCGGGATCAACTTAATCTCGACCTTGGCAAGCTCGATGCCGGGCTTTATATCATGAAAATCGAAACGAAAAACGGTTCTTATAAAATGAAAGTATTCATTCAATAAATTAAACTAATGGAGTGCCGGTGAAATTGCCGGTTCTCCATTTCTATTCACCCATGAAAACGTTTATCATCGTGTCAACAATCTGTATTTCATTTACACTCCGGTTGTTTCAGGAAGATAAGATGACGGCATTGTATGGTATCTGGAGCAGTTATCAGCAAGCTGTGACGGAAGATATGACCGGATGGAAGGCATATGAAAAGGTCAGTGATCTGGAAGCATTGTCCCCGTTCACGGATTATTTTAAAATAAATAAAGACGGTACTTTTTTATGGCGATACCCCGGCCGTAGTGATTCGTATGTTTCTCAGGAAGGAACATGGTACAAAAGCGAAAACAACAACATCGTTCTTTCATTTCACAACGAAAAATTCAAAGACATAGTTGTTACACTCAAAGATATCGATCGAAATCTCATCTGGACGAAAAGGAAATAGCTTTTTTGGGTGGGTTATACTTATGTGTTTTGTGATGAGCTTCATGCTGCAAGCGGCAAGCTTCAGGTTGTTTTCGATATTGAACGTCGTTGTGCAATAGCCATGAGCTGTGAGCTTCGAGCTGCGAGTTTGTTTGGTAATAACGTAGGGAATTTCGAAAACTGCCGCGATAGCACCTCACCGCGGAGGCGCTGAGACGCTAAGTTTCGCAAAGTGAATCCTATTTAACACTTCGCGTGCCGCTGCGTCTTCGCGACTTCGCGGTGAGAAAAACACGACCATTGTACTATCGCAATTTGATAAATACGCTTAACCGCAAACATAGGGAGGCGCTGAGACGGGGAGGTACACTAAGTTGAATCAATAATAAACTGAAGTGTAAATTAAGGAATTGGAATCACTTCGTATCACAAAACCAACCTCAAACATCAGACATCAAACTTCAAACAACTTTCGAAAAACCATTCGTTATCTAAGCGCCACCTTTGAATCTTGAACCTTGGACTTCGAACTTCGAAACATTGAACTTCTGTACTTTCAGTACATCAGCATCAATGTGTTGTTTAAACTGATTACCTTTGGTGCAATGCCTAACTTTCGAGCCGTTCGTAGAAAGATCAAATATCGATTTCTCTATTTCCTGATAAAATTCTTTATGACCATCGCGAATGTGATGCCGCGTACCATCTGGCTTAGCTTGTGTGGCGGTTTAGGATGGCTGGCGTATGTCTTTGCCGCCAAATCAAGAAAACAAACGCTCAGCCACCTTACGCTTGCTTTCGAAAAGGAAAAATCGCCCGCTGAACTGAAGAGAATTTCGCGCGAGGTTTTTATCATGCTGGGAAAAAACGCAGGCGATGTATTGCGGTCGGCGGGTGTATCCTCGCTCGATGAATTGAATAAATTCGTTGTAATGAAAGGATTCGAAAATTTTGAAGAAGCAAATGCACGCGGAAATGGTGTTGTTTTCGTGGCTTGTCACATGGGTGCTTTCGAACTTCAAATCACGAGCATGGCTTTACGAAAACTTAATTTTATGGTGATTGGAACGCCATTGAAAGATAAAAGACTAAATGACTTAATGTGGAGGCATCGGAATAAAAATGGAACGAATGCTGTAGAGCGTGATAAGGCTACATTTCCAATGCTTAAAGTTCTCAAGGCTGGTGGATCCGTTGCGCTGTTGATCGACCAGGACACCACAAAAGTAAAAAGCACCTTCGTTGACTTTTTTGGAATGACGGCCAGTACACCAGTAGGCGCTGCGTTGCTTGCTATGAAAACAGGTGCTGCTGTGCTTCCCGCTTTTAGCCACCTTGGTGATGATGGCATGCAACACATTGAAATACTTCCAGAAATACAGGTTCGTAATACAGGCAACGAAGAAGACGATATTCAATTCAACACCCAGGTTTTTACACAGTGTATTGAAGATCGTATCCGACAATATCCCGAACAGTGGATTTGGATGCATGAGCGTTGGAAGACAAAAATACCGAAGTCAGAAGTGATTTTGGATTAAGTTTTAATCAAGCAGCAAATCGTTAACTCGCAACTTCAATCTTCACCTTTATCTTTTTCAACTTTTCGTCTTTTACAGCGGATAAAATCTTCGGTACGAGCTGACGTTTTACAGCAATATAGGAAGCGTGATCAAGTATTGTGATCAACCCCAGGTCGTCACCTTTTAATCCTGCTTTTTTCATGAGTAGTCCTGCGATGTCTCCCTTGCTTATTTTGTCTTTTTTACCAGCACTGATATATAAACACGCATAGCCAGGGGGTGGCGGCAAGTGAAGTCGTTTACTGACCTTCTCTTCCGGTATCATTTTATCCAGGTAATCAGGAAGTGCTTCATCATTAGCAAGAATTAAGTAAGCTTTTCCGTGCGCATGCATGCGTGCGGTGCGACCATTTCGATGAATGAATGCCTCTTCTTTTGGTGGTAATTGATAATGCACAACATGTTTTATTTCCGGGATATCCAGTCCGCGCGCGGCGAGATCTGTCGCGATTAATACATTATGCGCGCCGCCCCTGAACTTGATTAGATTTTTCTCCCGATCAATCTGTTCCATCGCGCCGTGCAGTATCCCGTGTTCGAAATTATAATTGCGGAATAATAAGCTGATGCGTTCAACGGCGTCTCTGTGGTTGCAGAAAATCAGACAAACTTCCTGGTTAAATCCGGCCACCAGACGCATGAGCGTTTCCACTTTATCCGTACTGTTCGTATGAACTAACCGCAGCTGAAGCTTAGTATCATCTTCATCTGTCAGGTAATTTAGCGTTTCCACATCCCGGAAAGGAAGAAAGTCTGGCAAGTCCGATAAATCCGTTGCGGAAGTAAGGATGTGTTGCTGTTTCCCCGAAAGGGCCTTAAAAGTAATTTTTAACTGGTCGTGAAATCCCATCTGCAGGGACTTATCAAATTCATCCAGCACAACAATTTTAACCAATGACGGATCAAATGATTTGCGTTCAATGTGATCGGCCAGTCGTCCGGGTGTGGCGATGAGTAACGCCGGTGCATCGCTCAAACTATTCAATTCTATTTTCAATGAATGACCACCGTAACAGCAACTTACTTTATACGACGTCTTCATTGACTTGAAAACCTGTTCAATCTGCAGTGCCAGTTCCCGTGAAGGAGCAACCACTATGGCTTGAACACCTTTGTCTTTCGGATTAAGCTTGTTTAGGACGGCGATGAGGTATGCGAAGGTTTTTCCAGAACCGGTGGGTGAAAGAAGCAAAAGGTGAGCAATGGAACGCGACTTATCAATCACATCTTGCTGCATGGGGTTAAACTCCGGAAAGGAAAGGTTCTTCAAAAACTGTGCGTAAACTACGTTGGGATTCTCTTGCATCTGCCAAAGGTACTGCATTCATAGATGGTTTTAATTAATTTGTTTAATCTGGAATTTTTATCAAAAACGCTTTAACACGTATACGGCCATTTAAAAAAATATTACTTTAGGGACACCATAACCCCGCCTCATGCTTAAACACTACTGGAACGCTGCTATTCGAAATCTGTTTCGGAATAAAATATTTACATCGATTAACATCGTTGGTCTTTCACTTAGTATTGCCATTTTCCTTGCACTGAGTGGTTACGTTACATACCAATTCAGTTATGATAAGTTTTATGACGATGGAGATCGCATCTATCGGATAGATTATTATGAGTATCAGCAAGGTCAGGCCGTATTGCGAAGTTCCAGAACACATGATCGCACAGCGCTGCTGGTACATGAATATGTGCCGCAGGTGGAGGCTGTAACACGGGTGTATAATGAAAAGGCCTATGTGTTCACAGAGGATGTTCGCATTGTTGACCAGGACATGTTATTTGCAGACAGCTCTTTTTTTAAAGTATTTCCCGTTAAGGTGATCAGTGGTTCGGCACATGATGCGCTCACACCACCGAAAACCGTTATGGTTTCTGCATCACAGGCAAAGGTCTATTTTGGAAATGAGGATCCTATAGGTAAAACGCTTTATTTCAATGAACGACTACCCTTCATCGTCACTGGCGTGTTTGAAGATATCCCAAAGAATTCGTCCTTGGATTTTGATTTTCTACTATCATGGTCTACAATGCCTTTTTATGGCTGGGTTTCCAAAGAAGGCACCTTCGCCACACCATGGACGTTTACATTTGTCAAGCTTCAGGAACATACAAACGACATAACCTCCATTAACGCCGCATTAACGTCGATGGCAAATGAGCATATTACGACGCTTGAGAAACGGGGACACATAGCAAAACAAGAACTTCGTCCTTACGAATCATTACACTTGTCTTCGGGGTTGTCAGGGGAAATAAAACCCGGAGTGAATGAAACCTTGTTGTATACTTTGATCTCCCTGGCCGTTTTTATTCTCGTAGCAGCATGGATCAACTATATTAACCTTTCGCTAGCACAATCACTCGAACGCGCTGATGAAATCGGCGTGCGGAAAGTTTTCGGCGCGAGCAGAATGATTATCAGCGGGCAATTTTTGCTACAAGCCTTTATACTTTCCGTATTAACTTTTTGTACAGGATTAGGTTTGTATTCTATTTTCACGGGACCTCTCGCCCACTTGCTTTTTACTGATTTTACCTTCGCACAACCGGAGCGGTTAACGTGGATGGTTTATTTTTTTGGTTTCGTCGTCTGTACAACACTTGTGGCTTTCTATCCTGCATATTTTATTTCGAAGTATAAACCTGCCTTAATACTAAAGAACAAATTGGGAAATGGTAAAGGACGCGTTAACGTGTTGCATCAATCGCTGATGATTTTTCAATTGTTTCTCGCGGTTGGAATTGTCGGGGTTACCATGATCGCGGGACGACAAATTGCGTTCATGCGTGCGTTCGACGCTGGGTTCAATGCAAGGCAAACAATAAGCCTGCGTGGGCCAGCATCCACCAATTCGGATTCGTTACGGCACTCACGGTTCATTTCATTCCGGAATGAGGTGTTGCAACATGCTGCTTTTAAATCTGGAACATCTTCGATGAACATTCCTGGAGAAGAGATCCGGTATCACGACGAAAGCGTACATGCCGTAGGTCCGGATACACAGAAGAAACAATCGTTTCAGGTGATGTGGATTGACGAAGGTTATCAGGAAACATTTGGTATCACACTGCTAGGCGGAAGAAATTTTAATCCGAAAGAACCTGGCACAACGTGCATCATTAACGAATCAGCCGCATTGGCACTGGGATATGAAAAACCGGAGGATGCTGTTAATACCTCTATTGTAACGAACGATAACAAAACTGTTACGATCATCGGGCTTTGGAAAGATTATCACCATGAATCGGTTCGTAAAGCCATAGATCCTATTCTGTTCTTTCATCGTCATCCACATGAATACGGATATTACTCCTTCCAGATACAATCGCGCCAGGGCGACTTTTTGCATACGTTACAGCAGATCTGGAACAAGCACTATCCCAACGATACATTTACGTACTACTTTATGGATCGCTTCTTTGAAGAGCAATACAAATCCGATCAGCTTTTTGCTTCTCTCCTGAATATCTTTAGTATTATTTCCATGACGGTCGCATGTCTTGGATTGTTTGGGATGGCTTCTCTTGCCATGGTAAAACGTACAAAAGAAATTGGTGTTCGTAAAGTGTTAGGTGCAACAGCCTGGAATATTGTGATGATGCTTTCAAAAAGCTACGTAAGGTTGATCCTGATCAGTTGTGCTTTTGCTTTTCCGATAACGTATTACTTTGCCATGCAATGGCTTAAAGGATTTGCGTACCAAATAGATATCAGCTGGTGGATGATTTTGCTGCCGGGTATCATCGTGCTTTCAGCAACTTTACTCACCATTTCAGGCCAATCCATCCGCGCAGCGCTGGCCAACCCGGCAAAGACATTGCGCGATCAGTAGCGCATGGAATTGGAGGTATAGATTGGAGTTGAATTTTCGGTACAAACTTATTGCGTGTTTTGTGCTAACTGAATTATGCAATTTTCTGTACGTTGAAATTTGTCATTTTCGATCCGATCAGAACAATTCTGCAAAAGGTAAAGTAGCCAGTATAGACAGCACAGTGTAAAGAACGAAATCGTTGTCAATGAAGCTGTCCAAGAATTCCAGCTTAATGCGTCTGTATCATGTCCATTTGTTGTGCACCATCTCAACCTACAAAAATACCGATGACCTGGGTTCATACCATATACACCATTATAAATTATCTACAAACTAGTGCTTTGTTGTTTCGGAACGAGTGCGGACGCGGAGAATGGTTTCGTTATTGGTATCAAACGTCGAGCACAACCAAAACAGAAGAAGCCGTCCCAAACTTTGAGACGGCTTCTTTCAACATGTAGTTGTCTTAAAATTTAAATGCTACTCACTACTCTGGAGACGTTACATAGTTTTTGCCTGTGTCCCACCAGATTCTGGTATTAACGACATCAGGTCCGCCAAGCAAGGTAACACCCTTGTTATATTCAGACTCATTGATCTGAGCTTCATTGTTTGGGTACTGAACGCGTTTGATGTAGTTCGCAGGATCTTTCACATCGGTGCTCTGATTAGGCCATATTGCCGTATACCGATCCATCGCCACTTCGGTGCGCGGCAAATTCAATCTCCGTTTGTCGTTCCAGGCTTCCTGCGACATGTCGGGAAACAACGCCAAGTACTTTTGGGTGATGATCTTTTCTAATACCGTATTACCGTCACTTCCATCAGGCGCCATATCTCCGGTGTTGTCATCAAAATTTGCACTTGTTCCGGCTTCATTCGTTGCCGTAGAAGCCAGGTATGCATCAGCCTGATCACTAACTCCCCATGTTGAAAACGATGCTCTTACGCCTGCCTCATAGAGTGCCTTCGCGTCGCCTTCCGTATATTCTCTAAGGGCAGCTTCAGCTTGCAGGAATAGGACTTCCTCGTAAAGAAACAAATCATACGGACGATTTACATATGGCGTACCTCCATTGTATAAAAATCCAACCTCCGAAAAATCTACAGATTCATAATCAGCCGTTGATAATTCTGGATGATTTGTGATGTTCAAACCATCAGGACGTCCTTTCCAGTCGCCGGTTTGGAAAGCAGGATCAAACATAACAGGTCCGCGCGGATCTACTTTAGCAGGGTGATCTGCTAAAGCAACGTTGCTTCGTTTGTTCTTTAAATCAGTGGGAAAATCGATGCCTCCTATTCCGGTAAGAAGTTTCTCCATGCTCTTGGTCATGTTCAAAGGCCCTCCCCAGCTGATCTGGAACATGGTGTAATTATAGTCCTGACCCCAACCCCCGTTAGCAGTTGGAAGTTTGGCATTGTTCGCTGCACTTTCCATTACACCAGCTTCAATAGCCTTTATTGCCTCTGCTTTTGCTAAATTCTCATTTACTTCAGTTAACCGCATGGCTAGACGCAAATGCAGTGAATTACAGAATCTGCGCCATTTTTCTTTGTCATTCTGAAAAAGGATATCATACCGGTTATTTCTAAAAATCGGATTGGTATTCTCCGCTGATAGGATTGTATTTGCCTTAGCCAGTTCTTCAAAAAACTCCGTATAAATATCTTCCGCTGAACGATATGGAGGATTATTTACTACTTCTCCTTCGTAACTGGCAAACGGAATAGGTCCGAACCAATCCACACCCACAGCAGCAACCCATACACGCCAGATCATAGCCACAGCTTTCGCATTTGCAATAGTTTCGGGATCACTTTCCTCCAAACCGCGTAACACAAGATTCATATTTGCGATACCTGTCTGAACTCTACGGAACATCCGGGAACTCCAATCCTGATCCATCTGATAATAACGCGTAGCGAAATTACCACCGTCCAACATCTGCGAATAAAAATCCACCATCAATGACTTTACACGTTGCTCATCATCACCTTCGATGGCCGGTACGCTTGATCTGAAAATAGAACCTAATGCAGCCTCCTGAAAATTATAGTCAGCCTTATTATTTGGAAGATTCGGGTTTGTATTCATATCTCCGAAATCATCACAGGCAAACGGAACACCCGTTAGCAGCAATCCAATAATTAATATTTTAATTTTTTTCATGTTCATTCTTATTTTACCGTGACCAATTAAAATCCAAGCTTAACATTGAAACCGATACTCCGCATGGTTGGCATTGATGCAAATTCCATCCCAAGGGCACTACTTGAGCTGCTGTATCCTGCCTCAGGATCAAACCCTTCAGTTGTACTATAAATCATAAACAGATTACGGGCAACAATGCCTGCCTTAACCGTTTTGAAAGGAGTTTTCGATAACAATGATTGCGGCAAAGAATAATTCAATGTAAATTCTCGGAAACGAACATTGGTCGCATCGTAAATGAATTCTTCATCAATAGTAGAAATGCCTCTCCAGTATTGCTCTGCTGTAATCGCTGTTGAATTAGGCTCGCCTTCTACCTGCGTAACACCATCTACGATCAAACCTCCTTCACGATGATCGGCCGTCATTGCCAATGTACCAGCACTCGTTCCGATATTGATAGAACCCATATAAATGTCTCCACCATACGTCATATCGATCAGAAAACCCAGCGAGAGATTTTTATAACTAATCGTGTTTGACCAACCTAATATTCCTTTGGGCAAGGCGTTGCCTAAAACCCGATCAACCCCATCTGAAACTGGTATACCGTTGGCATCAATTACTTTTTTGCCATTCTCGTCCCGTAGATAAGCAGACCCAAAGATATCGCCATAAGAACCACCTTCTTTAGCAATAATCCGAACAGGGGTTGCACCCAAACTGAGAATTTGAGTTTTACTGGTTTCGTGTAGCTCTACCACTTTGTTTCTATTCATAGACCAGTTAATAGAGGATTCCCATCTAAAATCACCTGCTAATACGGGCGTGGTATTTAACATAAGTTCAACACCCGTATTTTGAACATTTCCCGCATTAATTACATCAAAGAGAAAGCCAGTACCCGGAGGGATGTCGAGCTTAAGGACCTGATCATATGTATTCGTTTTATACCATGCCACATCCAATCCGATCCGATCGCCAAAAAGAAGTTCCAATCCAGCCTCAACAGATTGAACGGATTCATGCTTCAAATTAGGGTTGGCACGAGTATCACTACGACGCACCGTCATTGACTCGCCTAGGATATTATACTCTGGCGTATAATAATCTTCAAGTTTGTAAAAATCGGCATCGTTACCAACCTGCGCCCATGAAGCACGTAGTTTTCCAAAGGAAAGAGGACCAAGATTTTTCATTGTTTCAGTGAACACCCAACTTGCACCCACTGATGGATAGAAGTACGAGTTATTGTCAACTGGCAGTGTTGACGCCCAATCGTTACGACCTGTCACGTCTAAAAATAATTGACCGGCATAGGATAGTGAAACCGCGCCATATACTGAATTAATTTGTTTTTCTTTAAGTTCAGTCACACCCCAATGTTGTTTACCAGCCCGAATGTTATATTGTTCAGGAATTTCGAGGTCGCCTGAAAATGTATTTGTTGATGAAATGGTCTGCTTCATTCTGTTTCCACCTAACGTAGCCACGATACCGATTTTATTAAAGTCCTTTTTCGCTGATAATAAGAAATCAGAATTAATTTCTTTAAATCGTTCAGTCTGCATACGGTACGAGCCGCCTTGTTCCCAGTAAGGGTTACCCGTGGCGCGAATCGTTTCATACTTTAATGAATAATTATCCATACCAGTACGTAGCTTAAGGCTCAGCCAATCTGTGATTGTAAAATCAAGCGCTGCAAAACCAATATAACGATCTCTTTCATCAGCATTACCGTTTCTATATGCTGACCAAAAAACGTTATTCGGCGAATTTCCATGATCAATTACATAAGACGCCGGTTTACCATCATCACGTTTCCAATTGTTGTTTTTAAAGGGTCGGTAATCAGAAAAGGCAACACTTCTAGGTCGATAGAGATTGTCATAGAAGATGTTGTTTGGATCGAGTGCAATCGAAATACGGTTGTCAGAATTTTGATTGATGTAGTTCATCTTACCGTCAAATGACAACCAACTTGTTATTTTCGCAGTCGTGCGGATGTTCACCGAAGTTCTGTCCAAACCACTGTTCGGTACCACTGCTTTATTATCCAGTCTTGTTATTCCCGCAAGGAAAGTTAAATCTTCAACAGATTTTGAAAATTGTACGTTGTTGGTCCATGTTGTACCCGTACGTAAAAAGTCATTGTACAAATCGTTATCTCGCGCGGAATAAGGAAGCTCTCCCAATGCCATAGTTTGTGTACTGCCATCCATTTCGGGACCCCAGCTACTCTTTACATTGTTATTAAATGTGCCTCCCATCCCTTGTCCGTATTTGTTTTGGAACTTCGGAGTCATCATCGGTCTTTCGAAAGTAAAGTTTGAACTAAAGGATAAACTTCCAGGGGAATTTTTACCGGTTTTAGTTGTAACAAGGATAACACCATTGGCTGCACGGCTACCGTATAAAGCAGCAGCTGCAGGACCTTTTAATACAGAGATGCTTGCGATCGCATCGGGTGAAATATCACCAAGTCCGGAACCTTTGTCGATGGCACTGTTACCCCAGTAATCATCGGGTGAACTTTCAAAATTGCTCATCGGAATTCCATCCACTACAATCAACGGTTGGTTTGAACCTGAAATGGTGTTGTTACCACGAATGGTAATACGCGTTGACCCACCAACACCGGTAGCATTTTGTTTAATCTGTACACCGGCAACTTTACCAGCGAGTGCATTAGCTACGTTCACGTCACGGGCTTCTGTTAGCTGGTCACCCGACACGCTCTGTACGGAGTATCCCAGCTCTTTCTTATCGCGTTCAATGCCAAGTGCAGTGACCACCACTTCGTTGAGCTGACTAATGTCTTCATCAAGTGAAATTGTCAGCGTTGTTGCATTTCCAACAACAACTTCCTTCGTTGCATAGCCAATAAAAGATAACACTAACATTTGATCAGCATTGGCATTGACGGTAAAATTACCTTCCGCATTAGTCGTAGTACCCGTATTGGTACCTTTTACAAGAATGGAAACACCCGGAAGTGGTTGTCCATCCGCGCTGCTTGTAACTCTGCCCGATACCGTTTGCGCAAAAGCAGGGGCACTTGCCATTAGCAAGACAAGGAGTTTTAGTAAACATTTTTTCATCAAGTTGTTTGGGTTTGGTTAAAAAAGAGACTAGGTCCGACGCGCCTGATTTTCCACATCAGGGCGAGCCGCGCTACCGTCCTGAAGTCTTTTAAGAAAGACCGGAGTTTGTTGGTTCTTCTTCGCATAGTTTAGGTTTTTGAGTTCTGTTTTGCCCATCCATGCCAAATATCCTTTCACATCTGGCACTGATGAGCGAGTAAATCTATAAGATCAGATTAAAATTGCAAAGAAAAATTTGATTTCGTGTGCGCACACACGCACAATGTGTGCGATAACAATGTTTTTTAGTTTAAAACGGGCTGCGTTTGCAGTTGGAATAAACGTTTGCACTGATATTATTTTCCGGAGGCTGTCTGGTTTGATCGTCTTAAAGTGATCTGTGTTTCGTGGGGGTGCTTGTTTTCATAAAACGTGGCTCAGTTGCTGCTTAACTGTGCTCAGCCAGTCAACAATGAACTTTGTGTGCGTGTGTATTGTCTTAACCAGATGGAATCCAATCGGACAAAACCAGCGGCAAAGAAAATCAGTAAATTTATGCTTCCTTATCTATTCGGAATTCTAATCGTTGCGCAGGTAGCCGCCAGTGGTGGTAATAATTCAAATTATGCTGTTCACCATCCAATCATAACAGATCATACGCTGGAAGCTAAAATTGCGGCGTTTGAAAAGACTGGTGTTAACAAGAAGATTAACATAGATTATGATGTGGAAGAAGTTATTGAATATGCAACCTCGCTTATTGGAACACCACATGTTATGGGAGGGTACTCCCCTGCTGGTCTTGATTGCTCTGGCTTAGTTAAACTGGTACACGAAAAATCTAAGGTTGAATTGCCGCGTTCGTCCCACGACCAGGCACGCTATGGTACGATCCTTTCGTCAGGAGAAGAACTCAAACGCGGTGATCTTGTGTTCTTTCATTCTACCTACAAAAAATCTCACCTCGTCACGCACAGCGGTATCTATCTAGGCGATAATAAATTTATCCATACTTCCGCTTCACGCGGTGTTATCATCTCGACTTTGTTTGATGATAATTATTATGAGAAACATTATTTGTTTGCGACGAGGTTGGAGCGATAGAGTGACGCCTCTCGCCTTTCGCTAACAACGCTGCAAAACGCAAGTCAACCAGAAAAAAGTCTGAAGACCTAAGTCATGTTAAAGCACAAGTCGCACACAAGGCCCCCACATCCGAAAGACTTGCACCAGTCAGGAGGAAAATAATTTATTCCAGTACACGAAATACTTTGTCAGAATAATCGATTTCTTCTTTCAAGATATTTCCCGCTGGGTCAATAACTGTTTCGACACCGTTCTCAAGGCTTGAAATATAAGAGCCAATCACCCCTTTCTCCCTTGAAACAAAATAGATTAAATCAAAATAAAAACCTTCATAGGTGAATGCTCCTTCAATTCGATAAACATAAACGTTTACGCCGCTACTCGCAGGGACAATCTTTTCAATCCGAGTATTAAAAACTATACTTTCATGAAAGTCAGAATTTCTTTGGTCGAAAATAATTTGGTATTGTTCGTTGACCCCTTTCGTGAAATCAAAATATTTAACCGCCGAAGAATTTATTTCCTCTATTTTAAAAAAAATTGCATTGTTTGCAAAATGCATTTCGCCGTTTGATTGGAAGCATTTCTTCCCGAAGCAAAAATATCCAGAGAAATCATAAATACAATTACTCTTTTTATTAGTTATATAAATGTAAGGAAGGTCTTCCTGGTTCCTATGACTTTCATAATCAATATTACATTCAGAAGGCGTACAAGTAATAAATATTATGGAGACTAATATTAAAATCAAATACAAGTTCATATATCGCTACTGTTCAAAGTACCGAAACGATAAAATAAACAATGCCCGCAACAGCAAACAGAACGATCCACATGAGTAGCTCTACTTTCAGTAATGTTAAGCCACCACGGACCAATCTTTTCCAGAAGAGATTAAAGTTCAGCATAAACGAATATACGTATTTCGTGGGCATAAGTTCAAAGCACCATTACAAATCGCCTGTTAATACTTTCTCCAATGTTGCATCGTCGACATGAATGGCTTTGGGCATGATGATCATTCCGCTTTCATCCAGCACGAGATAACGTGGCACCCAGTCAAGCACAATGTAATTTGATAGTGGTGTCTTCCACCCTCCTTCCACGCGATAGTGTTCACCCTGGATATTATAGCGATTAATAGCAGTTTTCCATTTAGGGTCATCTTTATCAACTGACAAAAAAACATAAATGACATCTGCCGTTCCGGTCTTTTGTTTTAGCGCTTCAAGTTTCGGTAAGCCTACAAGACAATCACGGCACCACGATGCCCAGATATCAATGACGACCTTTTTCCCTTTGTACAATTGCAGCATGTCCGCGAAGGAAACAGACGTTCCATCGGGTTGTATCAACGACACTGTTTTAACGCTGTCAGGAAAGGCTTGTGTTGTGAGGTAATCAGGTACAGGTTGATGCTGACTGAAACTGGACGTGGTTAGGAAAATGAAACTGAGAATGATAAACGCTTTCATCAATATATTTTTGAAACTGAAGAGAGAATAAAGATACTGAAAGTTCCGTTTATCTAGTGTGAATTGGGAAACGCTATGAGCGATTACGATAATCCATCCCGCTAGCCTCAGCTTGCCACGCGCAACGGTATCTACCTTGGCGATAATATACTTATCCATGCTTCCGTTTCACGCGGCCAGTCGAGGGTGCTCTTCTATGCTTGGTAGTACGATTCCGCTCTTGCTGCTGTGAAGGTTGATATTTAACCCTTATCAGGGTTGTGAGTTAAGCTGTCACTACACACCGGTGCACCGGTGGTTATCAGATATTTAAGTCCTTCGGACTTGTATGTTGATTGTTAACCATTACCGTGGTTACGAGCAAGGTCTGTCACAACGCACCGGTTTGCCCCCGTGGTTGTTTTCGACAGCATATCAGTTTCGCCGCAAAACCTCAAACGTCAAACCTCAAACAATTGGCAAAAGTCCGTCGTTATCGTCAAACCTTGAATTGAACCTTGAACTTTAACCTTGAATTATCTGCGCCCATAAAACGCCGGGCATGGAATAAGTTTGTTTTTGTTGGGAGTTCGCTTTTTGGCGCGGAGCTCGTACGTGATGGAGATCTCGTGGGCACCCCCTGTGCCGGGACCGAGTGAAGAGATTGTAAAATCGTAGCTGTAACCAACGTTAAAGTTCTTCAGGTATAATCCGCCAAAGAGGATAAGTGCATCGTGATCAATCACATTGTTTTCATTTTTTGAAAACGGTTTACCGCGGTACCACGCACCAATCGAAACAGGATCGATATGAAAATTTACGCCTGCATCAAATTGTGAGAAATTTTTGCCTTGCATTTGATAAATAAAAGAAGGTGTGAAATATACCGGCCTGGCAGAACGCATCGGCGATGATAGCTCAATCTTAATTCCGGCGTGAACCGATGTTCTCATATCCAGCCGATCATTCTCGCCAAGTAAAGAAAGTTGCGGTCTATTCATGTGAGAAAAAGAAGTTCCAATCCACAGCCGTTCTGAGTACAGTAAAAATCCTGAGCCGAAATCCATGTAGTTTGAATTTTGGATTTTGTTTATCTCCGGATCAAGGGTTGATCCTCCCCCTTGAATCATCACATCACTCATCTTAAGCCTGGAGCGGTCCAGACCATTGGTTCCATAACCAAATGAAATTCCGGGAGAAAAGACAAGTGCTTCGTTCAACCTGATCTTATAGGAATACAATACAGAAGCGGTGGTCGTCTTCCAGTTTACAGATCCCATTTTATCGGAAGTGAACATCACACCTATGCCACTGGAAACCTGGGGAATATACATATCATATGAAGCAGCATAGGTTGAAAATGCCTGTGGCAATCCCGGCCATTGAAGACGGTGATTGATTACAAATCGCTGGCGTTCTGTCAACCCGGTAAAACCAGCATTCATAAACAGCGGCGCCTGATAATATTGAGAGAACAACGGGTCTTGTGCCATTGCAGCACACGAGATAAAAACAAAGAAGAGGTTGATGATTATCTTTTTCATATTGAGTTGATGCTTTGAATTAACGGATCAGCGCGACGTCACCCATCCGCACATCTTTAAAACCATTCGAAAGTGTTACTGCGATTTTGTATACATAAACACCCGCAGTCATGAGTATTCCAGATTTATCGTATCCATCCCAGCCAATATCCGGATCGTTGCTTTCAAAGACCATTGTACCCCAACGATCATAGATCTGCATTTTGTAGGAAGTAACCCCTTTCACCATTGGAAAGAATACATCGTTATAACCACCGCCACTGGCAACACGGCCACCCGAAGGCCCCCCCTGATCAGGTGTAAATGCATTGGGAACATCGAGATATCCACCATCCTTTGCGATCACCTGTTGCTGCGCGGAGTCATAACATACCAATGGCCCATCCGTTGTACCATCGCCATCAACGTCTTGTGGCCCATGGTCAATTCCGGCAAGTAGCGTGACCAGATAAGTTCCGTCTTTCTGATAAGCATGAGAGGGCTCGAAATCGTACGACGTGTCGCCATCACCAAAACGCCATTCATACAGTTGTGCACGGTTTGAAAAATTCAATACCTTGAGTTCCGTATCTGGTACGTACACGACTTCCTGCTGAAGATTAAAGGCAGCATGCGGTACATCGAGGACCTGAATCCCGGTTAGTTCTGTTTCATCAAAATCGCCTGTGGCAGCATGTGTGGCCGTGAGATGGAGCGTATATGTCCCGGGACTTGTAATCATAAACTGCGGATCCTGAAGGTTGGACGCCGTGATACTGCCATCAGCACCAATCAGTTTCCAGATGAAAGTATCCGCTCCCACAGAGTGGTTCGTTACCTGGATGTTAACAGGGAAACATGAAGCAGTAGGCGTAGCGTTGAAGGCAGCTTTTAGTTCCACTGGTTTCGGTGGCTGAACCGCGTCGATTGTTTTAGTTGCTACCGGGCTGGCACACATTGCATTATTCTCGCGCACGGAAACGACTACATCTTCGGTAAGCATGTTCAACAGAATGTTGCCTGTTGACTGACCTTCAATGATATAAGCACCGCCAAATGAATTATCAGAAGCTCTCCTGATCTCCCAGTTGTATGTTGACGCGGGATAGTTATCCGGAGATACGCGGTAACTTACAGCCTGACTGTTATTGTAAACAATCGCTTCGCCAACAATCGCAGGCTTCACCGGAGCCGGCGCAACTTCGATTTGCTTTTCAATAACAGGACCACTGCAACCATTCAATTCCGCGCGCACACTGATCTTGCCGGTGTATACATTCGGGAATTGGAGGAGAACATAAAAGTCACCTTCTTTACCACCACCGAAGATTTTAAATTCTGTGTTCGGATCGTTTGGTATATCCCAATAATACTTCGCACCGGGAATGGGTGTTACCTGGTAAGTTTCCACGATCAAGTCATTTGGTAATGCCGAAGGGTTACCCTGACATACGGATTCACGACCAAATATTGTAGTGATTGAAGGTGTTGGATTTGCCAGTAGGGTAAGCTTCGTTGTGCTGAAACAGTATGGCGCCTGATTGTACGCAACACGCGCATAAACTTCTTTACCTTTCACAAAGTCAATTGCTGCAGAGATTGGAGACACATTATTTAAAGCATCGTCTTCAGTATTGTGCCATGTTACAGCCACATTTTCTTCCGTCGTTACTGCATTCGTATAAGCAGGATCCGTTAACTGGATACCAGACACGCGATTCGTCCCCGGCAGGTCTTCGCAAAGTGTCATCAGGCCATTGATTACTTTCGGTGCCGGACGAACCTTTATTGTCAGCTGTGCTTCGCTTGTGCATTTGGTTTTCACATCCTGGACTACGGCGACATACTGTTGGCCATCCATAACAGTTTGAATTACCGCTGGATCCTCTACCAGAACTCTACCTGTTGAAGCAGTTTTGTACCAGGTGATTTTGCGGTCAACAGCGGGAATTGGCGTAACCGAGTCCTCAAACGCTGTTAATATAATACGTGTATTTCCAGCGCCTGTCTCACATTCTACCGTCGTAAAATCCTTCGTTTTAGGTAATGTCACACGCGTCAGTTGTAGGGTTGAAGGTGTAGAAGTACACATTCCACTGGCACTTGTTAAGGTCCATGTTACCAACGTTTTACTTGGCGCTGGCGGAAGATTCCGCACCGTCGTTTGGGGATCTGAAGGCTCATCAAATACAATATCAGGTTGCGTAGAAGTCCACATTCCTTTTGCCCCATACATCGGAGAAGCTGCGTTTAAGGTCACCCAATCCTCACAAATTGAATTGATGTCCTCGCCAGCATCAGCGACTGGTTTCCGGTCTATTTTAATGTTAATAATTTGCTCTACCGCACTACAAGAAGAGGACGACAACGGCGACGCAACGAGTTTCACTTGAATATTTTGACCAGCTATATAGTCCTCAATATGAGGTGTATACATGGCTTTTACGATAGAATTACCTGAACCACTTTTCACACTCTGCGAAACCGTTCCATGACCTGAAACCTTCACCCATTTCGCTTCGGCAAATACGCCTTTAATACTGCCAGACAATTGAATTGACTGAAGATCATCCTGGTCAAGGCAAACCAGTTCAATATCAGAAGCGGTTATTTCAGCCGGCTCGTCAAAGCGGATGGTGACCTCATCTGTCTTTAGAAAACAGTTGTTACCACCACTGCTGATAGACCAACGAAATGTATACGTGCCGTACTTCGGTGTCTCACCTGTTAATTGAACTTCAGACGTAGCTGATGCCTGCGTTACGATCGAGATGCCACAGCCTGAACCGACACATTCAGGTCCGCTTACCACGGTCCAATTTCCCAAACCCTTTTGAGGAATATTTCCTTCAAGGGAAGTGATTGGTCCGCAGACCCACTTATCTTTTCCGGCATCTGGATCTGAAGGATTGGTACCGAAATCGACCACTACCTCGTCCGTTGTAACGCAAGTGCCGTTGGTTACAGTCCAGCGAAGGGTATATGCTCCTGCATGTTCGGGCGCCACGGTAATGGTTGTATTCGGATCATGGATATTTGTGTTGAACGTCGGAGACGGTAATCCTTTCGGCACGCTGGAAACGTATGACCATGTACCCAAACCAGGATTTGCAATGCTGGCTTGTAGGGATGCAGAACTGAGCGATGTACAGATGAATTGATCTTCTCCCGCAAAGGCATCCAGTGGTTTTGCGAAGACTTCTACCTGTTCTTCATTGCTATATGCTTCGTTACAAACGCCATTACTAACAAGCGCTCTGAACGAATAACGACCCGGTGATAAACTACCTGGGGAAATCGAGGTTCCAGATGATGGGCCTGTATAAGGTTGGTATGTACCGGCATCTTTCTTTATCTCCCAGGCTTTTACAATCCCTACGACTTCGGTCACTGTAATGTCTTCTACAGGGCTTCCTGCACACACATCTTTTATGGATGATAACGTACCCCCTGAAACTGTTTTGTAAACGGTGATTTCAAACTCCTTTGAAGTTTCACAGCCGGGTATGTTTGAATATTGCCGGGTAACCTTAATCGTACGCTCAACAAAAAGTGCTGATCCGAAATCTTTAACATTTATAAAAAAATCAGCTGACGATGCGGTTTTCGTTTTCAACGTAACATCTTCAGGAGTTTCCCATGCGTAATGAGTTGGTCCACCGTTTAATTCATTTGCAGGAACTGGTAAGGCAACGGTAACGCTACTGTTATTGCAAACTTCAGCAGGTACCGGCTGTACGGGATCTCCTATTGTAAGTGTTTCACGGATGGTTCGCGTTACCAGTGTTTTTGGACTTTCACAATTGATCGCGCTTGATGCGGTAGCCTGATGCGTTGCCCATACTTTGTATACGCCTGCCTTTTTATTCGTTTCCCAGTCCGGGTGCGAAGTCATAGCAAGGGTTTTTCCTTCCGAAATAAGGGCGCCAGGTCTATCGGGATTTGGAATGTTTTCATACCATCGGATGAGGTTTCCGGAAGGAACACCGGTAACCGAAAATGCTTTGGGCGTAATATCATTACATACTGATTCCTGTGTAGCGCGAGGTGCGGTTGGGGGTGCCAGGATTTTTATAGTCGCCGTATTTTCAACAGGGGGATGATCGCCATTGATCAAATCAGTCGGTGGTCCGGGAATATTGGGATCATCGTAGGGATTACAGAAATTCCAGTAACGAACCGTGATGGTAAACACCTCTCCTGCTTTCGGGAACGAAGGACCAAATCCACCCAGTGCAGTGATCTCGAGCGCAGGTCTTCTTCTCACATCGTTTACAACAACAGGCGAAGCCATATAAAAAACACCTCTCGGATCCTGATAATTCTTGATAACATCATTTCCAGCCGCATCGGTGAGAAGCTCGCCGTTCACCCGGATATTCGGAATTTTCTTTCCAACGGTACCGGTATTGTACACGATCTGCTGCCAGCGACCTTCCGTATTGGGCGACTCTATAGCATCTGGTGGCTGCTGAACGTATTGCGCATTACAGTTGAAAACACTGTTGTCTTTAAAAATTACACTAATGTCACTTCCTTCACATACCAGGTGTTCACTCTTTTTGGTGAGCGGTGAAGTAAGACCAATATTGCCACCATTGAATTTGTCGGTTCTCCATGACGATATTTTTTGAATCTGCCTGGTGTTAGTGCAGAGTTTACCCTTGTATCGGATGGTCATGGTAACAATGTATTCGCAATCACTGTCTTCCGGGAAGTCATGCAGGCGCTCTGCCTGATAAACCTTGCCACCAGATGTCCAGGGAACAACTTCATTGGTACTTCCATCACCCCAGTCATATACCAATTCTAATGTTCCTTCAGGAACGGGAGATGCAAATTGTACATTGTAGGTTAAGCTGGCGTTAACCGGAGAACATAATCCAACGGGAAGTTTGTTACTCCCGAGTGCAGAAACTGCCGGAAGGCCGACGCATTGGGCGAGTGCTTCAGAAAAAGAAAAAACAAAAATCACCAAAAACGTAAAAGACCCAACCAGAAGCCTGTTACAGAAAAATACTTTCATTGATGTTTGGAAAAATTTCAAGGATACTTTTTAATGGGTTCACAAAAATATCGCGAGTAGATTTTTTTCCTTTTGAGAATCAAACGCTTATGTTACCTGTGTTGCACTAAAGAAGATAAAGTGCTGATTAAGGGTTGTTACCATAATCCCTTACACCAGGCGTGAATAAAAATTGATATAAAAGAATATTGCGTCGAAACTCCATCAGGGTTTCTCCCTAGGTAACATAGGTTTCCTAAAATAGATGGCTGCTACAACGTGATGTAAAAGTTGATTTTGATGTGTTATCTATACATCAAGGATTAAGATTCAAAGTTCAAGGTTGGTGTTCGGGTAGCGACGGGCTTGTGCCGTTGTTTGAAGTTTGATGTTTGAAGTTTGATGTTTCCAAAGTTCATCTTTCAAAGTTCAAAAAACCGAGGAGGCTAAACGGATTTGTCTAAGGTTAACGGTGACGTTTGCCTGCAGCCAAAAAGGTTAAGTTCCTTCATCGCGGCTAGTAAAGTATACGTTTGGTTAACCACCCTGTCCGTCCTTAGAAAGCCTGGTTTCAGGAGGGACAGATCCTTCGACAGAGTCGGAAGGATCAGGGTGGTTAAACGCGGATTTATACTCAAATACGTTTATTTTCTTAAACCAGATCACTTTAACATTTGATTATTCAATACTTGTGTTCCGTATCTTCATCGCCCACTAGTAAAATATAAGTTTGGGGTAACCATCCTGTCCGTCCCTGGCGGGATTGGGACTGTCCCTCCTTAGCAAGGCGGGAAATGGTTATCTGCCACAAAAAATGGCTATCTGGTACAAGAATGGTTATCTGCTACAAGCACACTCGTGGCTCGCAGCTTTCCAATTTAACCATGATTTCGACTTCTAAGTGATCAGCCCGCCTGTTTGTCTTACGCCACGACTTGCGTAACTTACTTATTCAACTAAACAATTCGCCTATGCAATTCCATCGGAATGAATTATTTCTGTTATACAACCCGGAAACTAGTACGGGTAAACAGACGAAAGCGATTGCCATGACATTGAATAATCACATCAACGAAGTGAATTCAATGCATGAGAAATTAGGTCCGACTTACTGGAAAGAAGTGGTAAGTATGTTGGGACTCCAGCCGAAAGATTTGTTGGATCGATCTAAACCTGAATATCAATCAAAAGTTGCCGGCAATACCTATACGATGAATGGATGGCTTGACGTAATCATGCATAATCCACAGCTGCTGAAAGCACCGATTGCAATCTTCAATGGCAAAGCAGTTTTATGTTGCACTCCCACCGATATTTTCAAACTCGGTGTTCATGAAAAATCTGTCCAGCAAAAGGTAATGCCGCATTTGAGAGGTTCAAAGTAAATGGTTCAAAGTTCAAGGTTCAAAGTTCAAGGTTGGGGGTTCGGTAACGATGGGCTTGTGCCATGTGTTTGAGGTTTGATGTTCGAAGTTAGAGGTTTGAGGTTTGCTTGACGTGAAATCTAATTTCGCTCCTGAGAAATGGTCATTTGCTAGACGTTGTGTGATCGGTTTCTTCATCGGCGCAAGTAAAACTCAGGCTCACAACCAAAACAATCTTCCCTCCTTTAGCAAGGCGGGAAAAGGTTTTTTGTTAATCGTTGTGTGATCGTTTTCTTCGTGGGTGCAGTAAAACACAGGCGCAACAACCAAAATAATTTTCCTCCTGATTTAGGAGGCACAGATTCTCCGACAGAGTCTGAAGAATCAGGGTGGTTAAACGTGGATTTACATGCAAACCATGTTCATATTCTAAAAGCGCCGATCACATGACTATTCATTTATTCGCGTTCCGTATCCTTTTAAATTATAGGTTTGGTTAACCACCCTGTCCGTCCCGGTGGGACTTGGACTGTCCCTCCTTAGCAAGGCGGGAAAAGGAAAAATTCAGACGGTTACCATCAAACGAGCTCGTGGCTCGAAGCTCACAGCTCGCAGCTAAACTATAAAACATATTTAGTTTTCGAAAACAACTTGTAGCTTGCAGCCTGCAACTTGAAGCTTATCGAAAACACAAAAAAAAATCGAAATCTAATGGCTGTCTCTGTTATTGGTTCAGGTACAATGGGTAATGGTATTGCCCATCTATTTGCGCAATATGGTTATGCGGTTTCACTGGTTGATGTTTCGGATGAGGCTTTAAAAAAAGCCAGGATCACCATCGAAAAAAACCTGATACGACAGGTAGATAAAGCGGTGATCACATCGGAACTAATGAAACAAACATTAGCCAACATCACACTTCACAACAACATGGAAAGCGGTGTTGCCAATGCATGGCTGGTTGTAGAAGCCGCGACAGAAAATGCAGAACTAAAGCTGAATATTTTCCGCGACCTCGATAACAAAACTGATGCTTCTGTTATTCTTGCAACCAATACATCTTCAATTTCAATAACGCGTATCGCCTCCGTTACTCGCCGTCCGGGGAAAGTAATCGGAATGCACTTTATGAATCCGGTACCGGTGATGAAGTTAGTGGAAGTGATCCGCGGCTATAACACGAGTGATGAAGTAACCAAAACCATCATGGACTTATCGGTGAAACTAGGAAAGACACCGGTTGAAGTAAATGACTATCCGGGTTTTATCGCGAATCGCATTCTCATTCCCATGATCAATGAAGCGATCTATGCATTGCACGAAGGTGTTGCCGGCGTAGAAGAAATTGATACGGTAATGAAACTCGGTATGGCTCATCCCATGGGGCCACTTCAGTTGGCAGATTTCATTGGGCTGGATGTTTGTCTTAGTATTCTCAATGTATTATCAGACGGATTCGGAAATCCGAAATACGCACCTTGTCCGTTATTAGTGAACATGGTGTTAGCCGGACACACCGGTGTAAAAAGTAGCCAGGGGTTTTATCGATACACACCTGGCTCTAAAGAATTGATTGTCGCAGACCGGTTTAAACAGTAACTGACTATAGAAGCCTTAGACTTGTCGATTTGCTTTCAAGATATCGCGAATCTCGGCAAGTAGTTTTACATCAGCAGGAACTTCAGCCACTGGTGCAGGCTTCGCTTCTTCTTTTCGCTTCATCGCGTTGATGCTTTTTACAAAAACGAATAAGGCTATTGCGGTGAGCAGGAAAATAAAAATCGCTTGTAAAAATTTGCCGTATGCAATATTAGCTTCTCCGAATTTATAACTGAGTTCTGAAAAGTTCAGACCGCCTGTAGCGATTCCGATTAGCGGCATAAACAGATCGGCGACAAGACTACTTACGATAGCGTTAAATGCTGCGCCGATAACGACACCCACGGCGAGGTCTATAACATTTCCACGCAGTGCAAATTTTTTAAATTCTTGTAACATCCTATGGGTTTTTGATTTGTATCAAAAGGTAAGGAAATTCGCTTGAATAAATAAGCCAGATCTTCTCGTGTTTAGCATCAATCTAAAGGGTGACTATCCGACGCTCTCTTATTTAACAATGTTCAATGGATGTTTAAGTCCCGAGTAATTGGTAAGCTCTACACCGGCGCTTCCGATAAACATTTCAGCATCGATCTTCACCGGTATTCTGTTCCTATCATCGGAGAAGTATGCATCGATTGAGTTTTCACCATCGAACATTTTATTTTTTGGCATGAGTGGTTTAAAATGAAGAACCCTGACTTTTCCGAATTTAACCCGCACGGTTTTTTTTCCGACGTAAAGGATCTTGAGTTTATAAAATTCATCTTCGAAGAAACCAGTCACCGTAACCGTATCCTTCGGTTTCAGTTTTGAAAAATCCATGACCCGTAAGTATAAAAATCCACCAATCATATCACGGACATATCCTGGGGAGTCGTAAAACTTGGATGGTTTTAATTTACCGGTCTTGTTGTTGAGTGTTTTTACTTCGATCCGTTTGTTTTGATGGTCAAAATAAGTCCACTCATCTTTTTTGTACCTCCCCTCACGAATCTGGCGGTAAAACTGATGCGGTACCAGCGCGGCGGTATCGATATATGCACCCCAACGGTCGTTCACATCGGCCACCCAATCTACCATGCCCACAGTTTTACCAGTAACATCGACCTTGAAGCAATACCGGTCATTCATCTTGTGGTATTCCTTATCGATGCGGGCAGCGCCTCGGCCTACCGTGAAGATCCCGTAGTTCATTTTAAACTCGATCACTTCACCACGTTTAAAACTGTCGTTTTTCACCGACGGAAAGACTAGCGGCTTTTCATCGTTAAAGCCGGTGAGCAGAAAAAATAAACCAATTACAAAAACAAATCTCTCCATACAGAACCTCCAAATTTACGTAACCTTGGTTACTCTAGTGTAAACGATGTATGAATTTCAAAGCATGTGCCAGAGATTCATATTTCGTTATTACGGCGTAACACGGCAAAAAATTGTAAACACGCACTGCGTTTCGAATATACGAGCGATTTTGAAAAACTCCTTCATTTACGCTGAAACCCCGTTATCGCGAAGTGCATCGTTCAATGAGGTCTTCTTGTCTGTACTCTCTTTTCTTTTTCCGATAATAATCGCACACGGAACGTGGAATTCCCCTGCTGGGAATTTCTTGGGATAAGAACCCGGTATCACGACAGATCGTTCAGGAACGTACCCTTTATATTCTACTGGCTCAGAACCAGTAACGTCAATGATCTTTGAACTTGCAGTTAAAACTACATTCGCGCCCAGGACCGCTTCTCTACCAACACGGATGCCCTCAACAACAATGCAACGTGAACCAAGAAACGCGTTGTCTTCAATGATTACCGGTGCAGCCTGTACAGGTTCCAATACCCCACCGATACCAACGCCTCCGCTGAGGTGCACATTCTTTCCGATCTGCGCACAACTTCCAACAGTAGCCCAGGTGTCCACCATGGTTCCTTCATCAACATACGCGCCGATGTTAACATAAGATGGCATCATGATAACACCTTTGCTTAGGTAGGATCCGTGGCGGGCAATAGCATGCGGCACTACACGCACGCCCAATTCTTTATAGTTTCTCTTTAATGCAATCTTGTCGTGAAACTCAAACGGACCGACTTCTATGGTTTCCATTTTCTGGATTGGAAAATACAGGATCACCGCTTTTTTTATCCACTCATTTACCTGCCAACCGTTTGCTACCGGTTCGGCTACACGAATTTCTCCTTTATCCAATTTTTCGATAACACTTCGAATGGCATCCTGGCTGTTTGACGACTGAAGAAGTGAACGGTCTTCCCATGTTTTTTCGATGATCTGTTGTAATTCCATTAGTTGGTTTATAATTAATAATGCATTTGCGAATCTTTTGTATTTGGCATTTGGCATTTCCTAATACCTAATACCCAACACCTAATACCTAATACCTAATACCTATCAATGTCGTTGAACTAAGCGATATTGTTTCTACGATTTTTTTATTTTAAACAGTGCCTTTTTTCTTAGCCAGTAGCCATCTGGTTTTATGTTTATATTTACAAGAATAGCGAATTCCGGTTATTCATTACAAAACGAAAAGTATCCGGATACGCCACCGGCAACCAGCAGGCTTCCATTTCAATGCAAGAAATAAAAAAAAGAAGAATTGTCATTGCATCTGTGCTCAAACCTGTGAATGATACGCGCATGTTTGAAAAGTTGGCGCAAAGCCTGGCAAAGAAATTCGAAACGCATGTAATTGGTTTCCCGGCTGAATCTTCTTACGAGTTTTCTCCTGTTACTCCACACACGCTTTACCACGAAGGATTTAAACGAATGAGTCTTAAGCGGTTAGCCGCACCGTGGGTTTTCTTTCATAACTGTTTCAAATTAAAACCCACGGATGTTATCGTCTGCACCCATGAGTTGCTCATTCCGGGAATTCTATTAAAACTGATTTTAGGATGCAGACTCCTCTACGATGTTCAGGAAAATTATTTTCGGAATATTTTGTATACAAATGCTTTTCCCTTCTGGATCAAACCTTTTGTTGCAGGATATGTAAGATTCAAGGAATTGATTCTCTCCCCTTTCGTAAATCATTTTATCCTTGCTGAAAAAGCCTATTATAAAGAAATTCCTTTTGTACGCGCAAAATCCGTTGTAGTCGAAAACAGATACAAGGATCTTCCTGACATCCACACGGAAAAGAAAAGCCTTCAGGATGGCAATACGTATTTATTGTTTAGTGGAACGCTTGCCGAGACAACTGGCGTATTTACGGCCATCAACCTGGCTGATCAACTTCATGAGATAGACAACACTATACGACTCACCATCATAGGTTTTGCAGCTCAACCTGCTGTGTATAACCGTATTATTGATTCTATTCGGGATAAATCTTTCATTCGTCTCGTTGGCGGTAATCGGTTGGTCAGTCATCAAGACATCATACAGGAAATCAAAACGCATGACTTCGGAATTGTGGCTTACCCGCCAAACAAATCCACAGAGTCATCCATCCCAACAAAGCTTTTTGAATATCTCGGCAGTCAGCTCCCCATGTTACTGATTGATCATCCGGTTTGGGAGAAATATTGTAGCCCCTTCCCCGCAGCCATTCCTTTTAGTGAAGATTTGCCCGATGCTGCAGCGCTTCTGCATCAAATGAAAACCGGTCGTTTTTACCAGCAAAACGTGGGGAATGTTTTCTGGTCAACCGAGGAACCGCGTTTATTATCCTTGTTTTGACGGTCTCTTCCCCTTAAAAATTAAACTTCCTTGATTATTTTTTTAGATTAGTCTAAACTTTTAATTTTGGTAATCGTAAAATTCAACTATGGTACTGAGTCTCACGGAAGAAAATTACCTCAAAGCGATCCACCGGCTTTCCGACAGTGGAGCTAAATCGGTGTCAACCAACGAAATCGCCGAGTCAATGAACACCAAAGCAGCTTCCGTTACCGACATGGTGAAAAAGCTTTCGGGTAAGAATCTGATCTCGTATGAAAAATATTATGGCGTTAAAATAACCCGGCTTGGAAAAAGTGCCGCGCTCATTGTAGTACGAAAGCACCGGCTTTGGGAAACCTTCCTGGTCGAGAAGCTGAATTTTTCGTGGGATGAGGTGCACGAAGTGGCTGAACAACTCGAACACATACAATCTCCGTTGTTGATCGAGAAACTCGATGCCTTCCTCGGTCACCCTACTGTTGATCCTCATGGACATCCGATACCGGATAAACAGGGTAAGATCAAATCCGTGCGATGTATTCCCCTCGCCGACTTGGCTCCGAAACGCAAGACTTTTGTACGATCGGTAAACAACGGCTCTCCTTCGTTTCTGCAATACCTCAGTAAGATTGGTGTTTACATTGGCGCCTCTATCTCCATCCTGGAAAAAGTTGAATTCGATGGCTCTCTTGAAATAATGATCGATGGAAAAAAGCGTCTATTTATCTCACGTGATGCAGCTCAAAACCTGTTAGTAACCGAATGAAAAAGCGCAACACCATATTCGTATTGAATGATTTCACTTTCCGGTATCTCATTGTAGTGCTTTGTCTCGTCGTGGTTCTGTGCGGCTGTTCAGGTAGGCAAAATAACGCTTCATCCGGCAAACTTCAGGTACTCACCACTACAGGCATGATTGCAGACGCTGTGCACAACATTGCGCAAGATAGAGTAACCGTACAAGCCTTGATGGGTCCAGGCGTGGATCCGCATCTTTACAAAGCCACACACGGTGATCTTGAAAAAATTACCAGCGCTGATATCATCTTTTATAATGGACTACATCTTGAAGGAAAGATGGGCGAAGTTTTCCGCAAAGTGTCAAGAACACGACCAGTGATTGCCGTGACCTCCCGTATCGACGAAAAACTACTTCGGGATATCCCCGGCTTTGAAGGCACACACGATCCGCACGTCTGGTTTGATGTGCAACTTTGGCAACAGGCCGTTAAAACAGTTTCAGAAACGCTTATACAACATGATTCAATCAATACTGAATTCTACAGAGAAAATACAACGCGGTATCTGAATCAGCTGGACTCGTTGCATGAAGCGGTGAAAGCGGCCATACAGGCAATCCCGCAACAACAACGTGTGCTCATTACAGCACATGATGCGTTCGGTTATTTCGGCGATGCTTATCAAATCGAAGTACGGGGACTACAAGGCATTTCCACCGTATCGGAATTCGGACTAAAAGATGTAACCGAGCTTGTCAATTTTATTATTGCAAGAAAGATCAAAGCCATATTTGTAGAAACCTCGGTATCACACAAATCTATTGAAGCTGTATTAGAGGGCTGTCGCCAAAAAGGGTGGGATATCAATATCGGCGGGAGTTTGTTTTCCGATGCGATGGGTGAATCTGGAACAGATGCAGGAGACTACATCGGTATGGTGAATGCGAATGTACAAACAATAACCACAGCATTGAAATGAAACCAACGAAGTGGCTATGGGTAATGTGGGTTGTGCTGATTCCGAAACTCGGCCAGACACAATCAGTCCCTGTTACCGGAACCGTTCGCGATGCGGAAACCCGGATTCCATTGGCGTTTTGTAACGTAACGGTGCCGGGAACGTCAATCGGAACGACAACGGATACTAACGGGAAATTTAATCTTACTGTTGATCGAAATGAATTTAATAGTTTGATATTTTCTTTTGTTGGTTATGTGAGTGATACACTTTCGCTGATACAAGGGAAAACAAATTATGCCGTGTCTCTAAAGCCTGATTTGAACTCGCTGCAGGAAGTGGTTGTGGTTTCGGGTACGATGAAAGAAGTGAGTAAAATGGATTCGCCTATTCCGGTTGAAATCTATACGCCTGCCCTGTTTGCAAAAAATCCAACGCCTGGTATTTTTGAATCGTTGGGTATGATCAATGGTGTCCAGCCGCAATTGAATTGCAACGTATGTAACACCGGCGACATCCACATCAATGGCATGGAAGGGCCTTACACCATGATCCTTATTGACGGAATGCCGATTGTTAGCAGCCTTGCGACTGTCTACGGACTTTCAGGAATTCCCACCAGCATGGTGAAGCGCATTGAGGTGGTTAAAGGCCCAGCCTCTACGTTGTATGGCTCCGAAGCAGTGGGTGGTTTAATTAACATCATCACAAAAGACGCCGGCACAGCACCTCAATTTAAAGCAGATGTTTCTTCGACATCTTTACAGGAATATAATGTTGATGTTTCAACGAAATGGCGGACTGGAAAATCCAGCGCTTTATTGGGTATTAATTATTTCAACTTCGGTAACAAAGTAGATATCAACGGCGATAATTTTACCGATGTAACACAACAACAACGCATCTCTGTTTTCAACAAATGGGATTTTGAGCGAACGGACAACCGACTTGCTTCCCTGGGATTTCGATATGTGTATGAAGATCGTTGGGGTGGTGAAATGCAATGGAAACGAAAACATCGCGGGAGTGATCTTGTTTACGGAGAGTCCATCTACACGAACCGCATTGAAGTGATTGGCAATTATCAGTTGCCGGTCAACGGAAAAAAAATCATTTTTGATTATTCCTACAACTATCATCTCCAGGATTCTTATTACGGCGTTACCCCCTACCTCGCCGATCAGCATGTAGCGTTTATGCAGTTGCGTTGGGATATAAAACTTGGAGTGCATGATTTATTGGTTGGTATTCCTTTTCGCTATGTATTCTACGACGATAATACCGTGGGAACAGCTCGTGCAGATCATTCGAACAAACCCATGCAAACCTATCTCCCCGGAATTTTTATACAGGATGAAATGAAGTTCAATGAACAAATTACGTTGCTTTCCGGTTTGCGTTATGATCGCCATAATCTTCATGGTAATATCCTTTCACCACGGGTGAGCTTAAAATATTCACCTGACAAGCAGAATACATTTCGTCTCAGCACCGGTAACGGATTCCGGGTTGTTAACTTGTTTACGGAAGACCACGCTGCCTTAACCGGCGCACGTGAAGTGATCATCGAAGAAGAGCTAAAACCGGAGCAATCGTGGAATGTGAACCTGAATTATGCCGCAACACGCGCGCATAGCAGCGGTTATATTGGATTTGATGCAAGTCTGTTTTATACCTACTTCACCAATAAGATTTTGGGAGACTTCACCACCGATCCTGATAAAATTATATACAACAACCTTAACGGTCATGCTGTCTCGAAAGGCATGACACTCAATACCGAATTGATGTTTACCAATAGCCTGAAAATTATGAGCGGCGTCACGCTCATGGATGTATACCAGTTGGAAAGCCAGACCGGATCTGACGAAAAAGTTAAACAACAGCAGCTTTTTGCACCCCATGTCACGGGCACCTACTCCGTTAGCTATACCCTCGATCGTCATGGTATTTCATTTGACCTAACAGGGCGGCTCAATGGTCCGATGAAGTTACCTGTAGGTGACCGATCTATCGACGATCGTCCGGACAAATCACCCTGGTTTACTATCATCAACTTCCAGGTAACGAAAACATTTTTAAACGGATTTGAAATGTACGGTGGTATAAAGAACATCCTCAATTTTATGCCAGACGATCCGTTGCTGGGATGGGAAAATCCTTTTGGTAAAAATTTCGACACAAGTTATAACTACGCATCCGTACAGGGTATCAAAGGCTTTGCCGGCTTGCGTTATACAATACAATGATTATGGATAACGAAAAGAAAATCCGACCTGCCCTTGAAGTACATGATCTGACCGTCGCGTTTGATCGTAAACCAGTGCTTTGGAATATTGACCTCGCGATACCTCAAGGAAAACTTGTTGGGATTATTGGTCCCAATGGCGCAGGCAAGTCAACCTTGATTAAGTCTGTAATGGGTTTACTCCCACTCAGCAGTGGTTACATCAAATTGTTTGATCGTAATCTCAATGACGTTAGGAACAGGATCAGTTATGTTCCACAGCGTGAATCGGTCGATTGGGATTTCCCGGCATCTGTGCTTGATGTTGTACTGATGGGGCGTTATGGTAAACTTGGATTATTTAAACGTCCGCGTAAAGCAGATCGCGACGTGGCCATGGATTGCTTGCGGAAAATGGGACTTGAATCCTTTATGAATCGACAGATCTCACAACTGAGTGGTGGACAACAACAGCGCACTTTTCTGGCCCGTGCCCTGGCGCAGCAGGCGGATCTTTATTTTATGGATGAGCCATTCGCTGGTGTTGATGCGGCTACGGAAAAAACAATCATTCAATTGCTTCGCGACATGACCAACGCCAACAAAACTGTGGTGGTTGTGCATCACGATCTTCAATCCGTAACGGAATATTTTGATTGGGTGATTATGCTGAACACAAGACTGATCGCCTATGGTCCTACGGAAGCCACATTCACCCAGGAGAATTTGCAGGAAGCATACGGTGGAAAGCTGACGTTGCTTTCCGACGTCGGAGATTTGATTCGCCGTGAACGTTTTCCAAACCGCGAACAGCCTTCAAAACAGCAAATGCCATGAACTCATTTTACGAATTCTTTTCATTTGCCGATCCCAACATCCGATTTGTAGTAATCGGCGCCATGCTACTCACCGCAAGTTCTGCGATTGTAGGTTCGTTTACATTCCTGAATAAAAAATCATTGATTGGTGACGCCATTGCGCACGCGGTATTGCCGGGAATATGCTTGGGATTTATATTGTCGGGAACAAAAAATCCAGTCTTTCTCATTGGCGGCGCTTTCCTTACGGGATGGATATCGCTTATGGCTGTTGATTTTATTACGACACGAACACGCATTAAAGAAGATTCTGCCATCGGACTCATACTTTCGGTTTTCTTTGGCATTGGGATCTTTATGTTAACCATCATTCAGAAAAGCGGCAACGCAGCGCAAAGTGGTCTTGACAATTTTCTTTTCGGAAAAGCAGCAGCTCTGGTTGGCGGTGATCTGTATGTATTTGGATCGGTCGCGATTTTGCTATTGGTTGGCGTCTACTTGCTGTTTAAAGAATTCACCTTACTCGCGTTCGACAAAAACTTTGCGCTATCGCTTGGGCTACCGGTCAAAAAGATTGAATTGGTGCTTACTTCCCTCATTGTGCTTGCCGTCGTTATCGGGATTCAGGCCGTGGGTGTCGTACTCATGGCAGCGATCCTCATCACACCTGCAGCTGCAGCCAGGTTCTGGACCGATAACATTAAACGTATGATTTTACTGGCCAGTATTTTTGGTGCACTAAGTGGCGTTGCCGGAGCTTACATTTCTTTTACTGCTCCCGCGATGCCTACCGGCCCCTGGATCGTTATCGTGATCTCTACCATTGCCATGATCTCGTTTTTCTTTGCGCCCAGCCGTGGCGTTGTAAGTCGACTCATCAGGCAATCTGCAATACGCAAAACAATTAACGATGAAAACGTACTAAAAACCTTGTATCAACTCGGTGAAGACAATAAAGACTTTCTTGTGAAGCGCCATCCACTCGAAATTCTGCGACGAAGGAAAATGCCACCGAAACGATTGAATAAAATTTTGAACAGGCTTCAGCAACAGGGATACCTGGAACGTTCGGATGCTTTTTCTGAACTAACGGAGGAAGGAAAGACCAGGGCACGCCGTGTTGTAAAGATTCACCGGTTGTGGGAATTGTATCTTACCACGAAGTTGAATATCGCTCCGGATCACGTGCATGATGATGCTGATACGATAGAACACTTACTTACGCCCGAGCTCGAAGCTGAATTGGAACGTGTGCTTGACTTTCCTAAAGTGGATCCGCATAAGTCGGAAATTCCGTATGATGATTTGAGGAACGAGGAACGAAATACGAAGTACGAGGTATGATGGACGAGGTACGCGTATTGGGCATTCGGTATTTGGGAATTAGGAATTAGGTATTGGGTATTAGGTATTAGGAATTAGGTATTGGGTATGGATGTTGTGTTCGGAATACGAATGTGAAATACAAGATGAAATTTTGGGTGAGGTTTAAATAATTTTTGGTGATATGAGTACGAATGATGTTTACATTCTTCTTACAGCTTGTCTTGTTTCGGTGAGTTGTGCGTTGTTGGGATGTTTTTTGATTCTGAGAAAAATGGCGATGGTGGGTGATGCTATATCGCATGCTGTTTTGCCTGGCATCGTTATCGCTTTTCTCCTATCGGGATCGCGTGACTCGGTCACTATGTTGATCGGCGCGGGATTAATCGGAATTCTTACGACATTCCTGATCGAATTTTTTCATACAAAAGCAAAATTACAAACCGATGCCTCTATTGGCGTTACGTTTACCTGGCTATTCGCGATTGGCGTTGTGTTGATTTCCATGTTCGCCGGAAAAGTTGACCTTGACCAGGATTGTGTATTGTATGGGGAGATCGCCTATGTACCGCTTGACATCATCATCACGGCTGATGGTACAAACTTAGGTCCCAGGGCAATTTACATCATGGGCAGCATCCTTCTTCTTGTCATTGCGTTTATCACCTTTGGTTACAAGGAACTATTCCTTACCACCTTTGATGCCGGATATGCACGCGCCATTGGTATTTCCACTGCCCTGTGGCATTACTTATTGATGGGTGCTGTTTCGGCAACAACAGTAGCTTCATTTGAATCCGTCGGTGCAATCCTCGTCGTAGCCTTGCTCATTGCTCCTGCAGCAACAGCATACTTAATCACAGATGATCTCAAAATCATGTTACTGCTTTCGAGCCTGGTCGGAATCATCGCATCTATCTCCGGCTATTACGTTGCAGTCTGGCTCGACGGCTCTATCGCTGGCGCCATTGCGATGATGTGTGGTGTACTCTTCTCCCTTGTACTTTTCCTTTCACCAACCCATGGCATTGTTAGGTTTAAGGTTCAAGGTTAAAAGTTCAAAGTTGGTTTCCTTTCCCACTGAGACCATCATCCTGAATTGGCGTTAATCCTCCCGCTATGCCCGTCATCCTGAATGGCGTTTGCGTCAGCAAAGCGCACAATGAAGGATCCCCCGGAAGAGAGTAGCAATGCCTCGTTATCGCACGCGCACTCGCGATGCTATCGTAAAACATGACAGGTCTGTAAAACCCTCCCCCTATAACCGTCATCCTGAATTGCGTTTGCGTCAGCAAATGCACAATGAAGGATCCCCCGGAAGAGCAGTAGTAGTGCGTCGTTATCGCACGCGCATTCGCGTTGCTATCTTAAAACGTGACAGCTTGCTCAGTGCGATTTGTTCCCGGTATCGTGATTTTGGTTTTCGATAACGAGTGACTAATTCCGTTGTTCCGGGGGATCCTTCATTGGGTAGGCAGCTACGCTGTCTACAATTCAGGATGACGGTAATAGAAAGGAAACACGAATCAACAACTCACTGTCTAATTCCCGACCTCGCTCTTTTTGGATCAAACAACGAGCGTGCTCTGTACTTCTGGCCCTTAGTAAACATGTACATACACGCATCGTCGGTGTAATCCATAAAATTCATGGTAAGTTCAGGTTTGTCGTTACACAAACTTAAGTGTGGATAAGAAAGGCATCCGTAATTAAAAGTATCGTGTGGCGGTGTATCGCCTACCAGGTCGTCGCCGCAATCATCATCACCCCAAATGTGACGCATGTTCAGCCAGTGTCCGATCTCGTGTGTTGTCGTTCGACCCTGATCGAATGGCGCACTGACGAATCCTGTTCTTCCGAAGAAATTAAATCCGACCACTACGCCATCCGTTGCAGGATCACCGCCGGGAAATTGTGCATAGCCAAGGATTAGTTTTCCATCATTCATAATTTTATTCACCACCCAGATGTTCAGGTTCGCCCCCGGTGAGACTGGGTCCAGTCCTCCTTTTGAGGACCTTTTCATATCATCATTAAGACTCCAAACTTCGCGGTTAGAAAATTTTCGGTTTACTTCTTTGAGTACAAAACTCATCTCCATATCCGCTACGCGATTTACAAATCGCCCGGGGATATTTTCGATTCCGGCGCTCTGGGCATTGAAGTCTTCATTGAGAACGTCGATCTGCGATTCAATTTGCTCCAGGGAAATGTTTTCCATATCTGTGCGATAAATCACATTGACAATTACAGGAATTGTAATCTGTCCCGTTACATCGGTCCGACCACTTTCAATGAATTCCCGGGTTTGTAGTTCTATATTTTCTAAACGGGCCCTGAATTTCGGATCCGCTTTCATTTGCGTTTCCAACACTTCTATGGCGGCACACTGGCGGTGTGGAGGCAATGCGGCGAGCGATTCATTTTCTTCTGATATGGGATGATCTTCCGTACAACCTGCAATAGCGAGTACTATGACAGTTAGATAAGTTAGAATTTTATGCATAGCGTATTGATTGTGTTTGGGTTACATGAAGGTAAAAAATATCGTTGCCGCCTAAAGCAGTCAACCTGTACTTTGTAAATTATTTCTGAACAAGGGTTCATCTAAAAAAATGATTCTTTGTAGAACTATAGTATTTTCGTGCCTATGTCTTATCACAATGAGGATACCATCGTAGCACTGGCAACAGCGCAGGGAATTGCTGCGATTGCCGTGGTTCGTCTTTCCGGAAAAGAGGCGTTTACCATTACGCAGAAGGCTTTTTCCGGTAAGGATTTGGCTTCCCTTCCAACCCATACCGTGCATTTTGGAAATTTCAGGGATGGAGATCGCATCCTTGACGAAGTGTTGGTAACCCTCTTCAAAGAACCGAATTCATTTACGAAAGAAAACAGCGTTGAGATTTCCTGTCACGGCTCGCCCGTGATCATTAAAGAAATCATTAAGGTCTTGTTAAAACATGGCGCGCGACTCGCTGAACCGGGTGAATTCACAAAACGCGCTTTCCTGAACGGACGGTTCGATCTTGCCCAGGCGGAGGCAGTTGCAGACTTGATTCATGCTGAAACAGATAACGCCAGGCAGGCTGCCCTGAATCAAATGCGGGGTGGCTTTTCTAAAGAGATCAATACCCTCCGTGAAGAGCTCATTCATTTCGCTTCCTTAATCGAACTTGAACTTGATTTTGGTGAAGAAGATGTAGAGTTTGCCGGACGACAAGATCTCCAGGACCTCATTCTCCGTATTCAATCGTATCTACGGAAACTGATTGATTCTTTTGATCTCGGTAACGTCATAAAAAACGGTATCCCTACCGTTATAGCGGGAAAACCCAACGCAGGAAAATCCACGCTGCTCAATATATTGCTGAATGAAGAAAAAGCCATCGTATCAGAAATCCCGGGAACAACGCGTGATGTGATCGAGGATGAAATCGTACTCGGTGGCGTAAATTTTCGCTTTATCGATACTGCAGGGCTTCGGGAAACACAAGATGTGATCGAGGCCATGGGCGTTGAGCGCACCCGTGAGCGAATGAAAAAAGCATCGTTGATCATCTACCTTTTTGATCTTTCACAAACTTCGTTAACAGAGATTGCACAGGAAGATGAACAGTTAAAATTATTGGGTATTCCCTACCTCAAAGTCGGTAACAAACTGGATAAAGCAAATCCCGAGTTAATGCAACATTTAACATCCGATGATTTCATTTTTATTTCTGCTGCAACGAAGGCAAACATTTCAGAGCTGAAAGAAAAGCTCCTGGGATTCTTCAACATCGGCCATGTAAAAACCGGCGATGTGATGGTAACAAACCTGCGCCATTACCAGCACCTGCAACAAACCCATGAATCGCTTGAGCGTGTATTGAATGGATTAAATGAAGGGATCACCGGAGACTTTCTGGCCATGGACATACGTCAGGCCCTGCACTACCTCGGCGAGATCACCGGCGCAATTACAACGGACACGCTATTGGATAATATTTTTTCGAAGTTTTGTATCGGCAAATAAGACACAATTATCACTTATAGTCTATCGTTCTCTACCGTAACGAGATTGCGTTTTTCATATCATTTACCCTATTTTTCATTTCGGTATACTAGTTTGTTCTAGTTGTGACTTGTTCCATTTTGTACCTCATTTTGTACCTCGTATCATTAAATGTTGGCGAGGTACAAATCGGTACAAACGCGGTGGAATTATGATACATCAGGATACATTGGTATACAGCCGTTGACTTTAAGATACAACGGTATATACAATGAAAGATAGGGACACATGAGTTCTAATATTCTGATTGAGCGAGCCTGCGATTATTGCAAGAATGTTTTTAAAGCAAAAACAACAGTGACGCGTTTTTGCTCGAAAACCTGTAATTCCAGATTCTATAAACTTCGCATCAAGAATCTGAAGATGGATGCAAGTCAAAGAGAAACGCAACAGAAAATTGCAGCGACAACGATTTCTCCTCTAGTTAACAAGGAATACTTTTCTATTGCAGAGGCATGCAATCTGATTGGCATCAGTAGGATGACTTTGCACCGCCTTCTAAAGGCCGGCAAGATTAGATATAAAAATATTGGACGGAGAATCATTATAACCAAAGGCGCAATTGATCAATTTATTAACAATCCATATTAACCAATACAAAAATGAAAGTAACGCTTAGACAGAAGACAATCACAAAAGGCAAGATCACACTCTTCCTTGACTACTACCCTCCTGTTCCTCACCCTGAGACTGGTAAGGCAACTCGAAGAGAATTTCTTAGGCTGTATTTGTTCACAAAGCCAAAAGATTTTTTAGAGCGAGAACATAACAAAGAAACGAAGATGCTGGCTGAAACCATCAAGGCAAAGCGTCAACTCGCGATTCAAAACAAACATTATGATTTCCTGAGCAAAGAGAAGCAGGATCTAGACTTTATACAATACTTCGAGACACTCATGGAACGGAGGAAGGAGTCAAAGAATAATTATGGTAACTGGAAGAGCGCGTTGAATTATCTTAAGAAGTTTGCGAATAGCAAGCCCATGCTGATATCTAATATGACTATTGAATTATGCGAACAATTTAAAGCTTACATCAATAACACCAAGTCATATCACAGCGAGAAGAAGAAGTTATCTCAAAATTCAAGGCACTCATACTTCATGAAGTTTATGGCCGCATTGAAAACGGCATATAGAGAAGGTATGTTGAAGACCGATTTGGCCGGAAGATTGAAACCTATTAAGGCGGCTGAAGTGAGACGGGAGTATCTAACGTTAGAGGAGTTAAATGCATTAGCTAAAACAGAATGCGATGACGAGCTTTTGAAACGCGCTTCTCTTTTTTCTGCGCTCTCGGGATTGCGTTGGAGTGACATTTATAATCTGAAGTGGATCAACATACAGTACAGTGAAGACATGGGTGGTTATTACATTGCTTTCACTCAACAAAAAACTCGCAGCGTAGAATGGCATCCAATCTCAGATCAAGCGAGAGACTATTTAGGGATCAAAGGAAGGCCGGATGAAAAAGTCTTTAGAGGTTTAGAATATTCAGCATACTTTGCTATTTTACTTAGCAGGTGGGCTATGAAAGCGGGCATCACGAAGAAGGTTACCTTTCATAATTTCCGGCACACCTACGCGACCTTGCAATTCACCAACGGTAGCGATATCCTAACTGTATCAAAACTTCTTGGGCATAAGAATATCAAAACAACTTTGATTTATACAAAAGTTATTGATTCTGTGAGGCGTGAGGCTGCAAATAGAATTAAACTTATTGATTAGTATTCACATGAGCACCGACGAAGTTCCAAATCCAGATTGCTACAATTGGTCGTATTTTGATATCTCCCCTATATCGCTTGCATGCCATTTTTATAACCGGGGACTAGCTGGGTTAGAACAATATGCCGTGCTTCGAGATAGTCATAGATATCTTTGTCCAGGCTATAATCGACCGTATTTGCTTAATGATGTTCGCAAACTTGTACATTCCTATTATCTACAATTGAACAGTTGGCTGCGGACAGATCAGATTGTTTTTTTGCAGATAATCAAGGATGGTCTGTGGCAGGGTCCACTGTTGTACGGATTCGTCTCCATGGATAGGGATGGCATGGAAAATGAGTCTAACCATCTTTCTATTGCACGGACGAATGGTGACAAAGTTTTCTTAGAAATGTATCAAGGAGTGAAGAGTAAATTGGAAAAAAGTAATTTATTTATACTTGATGAGGGGCCGAATAAAGATAGTCAGTTGGATGGGAAGATAAGGAGTTTACTAGACACAGAGATTCTTGGCGAGGATCGTTGCTTGTATGTGCATTTTTTTGCGATGAAGCTCGGTCTTGTCGGATCAGGGGAATTAAGTCAGTTCTTGTTATTAAATCTGATGAAAGGCTTCGGCGGAAAATTTCACGCATTCAAATACTTCTTAAAAATGCGACTGTTAAATGACAAAGAAATAAGTCGCAATTTGAATTCGGATCGTAGAGACCTTACCTTTTCCTGGCTCGACCGTTTTGAAGTCAACAGCGTTAATTTATGTGTTGGCAGAGTTATAGTACTTTCTGCTGAATCGATGATTGCTGAAATTTTCAATGCATTGAAGGATGAATTTGAGGAAGATGATCACTTACGGCTTCTTGAGTTAATTGAGAGAAAGTCAATCCCCGAGCCTATTTTCTTCAAAAAGAGTGCTCGTCTTTTAGTAACGATGTTTAAGTTGCTTCGAGATGCCGGACTATTTGTCGTCCCAGATCTCAGGAAGTTCATAACATCAAACTTTTGCTACTATGACGCGAAAAAGCGAACGGTATGCAAAATATGTTTAGCAACTGTAAAAGTATATCTAGCAAGGCCGAAGTACATCCAGTCACACCCCGTCAAAAAGCTAGTCGCAAAATTTAAAACATCGTAATCCTTGCAGTTGGTCGTCTTTAATAATTCACAAACGTATCAACGTGCGACCTATTTAGGATTCTCTTCTGGCACCTTTATCATCCTGCCCTCCCTTTTACCGGTGAATAAGTGTTAACATGCAGCTTTGTATTTTCAACGATTTCCTATCCTTGGAACATAAACGAAATACAACGAGATGCTACCAATCGAAAAAAAGCCAGACGATGTTTTTTTAATAGTCAAAAGGTCGGAGCTCCAGGAGTTTCTATCGGAAACAATCAGAACAACCGTAGAGGAGGCTGTTGACAAAGCGCATTCGAGCCCAAGAGACCCTCAAGAAGAGGTGCCTATTGACATCCATGAAGGCGCCAAATTGCTCGGAATAAGTCTGACTACCATGTATTCAAAAATCTCCAATAGAGAATTCAACACCTTCAAAAGAGGGCGCAAAGTTTATGTCCTTAAATCGGATCTTCTGAATTACATCAAAGCTAACAAACGCAGAAGCCGGGAAGAAATCCTTCAACAAGCTAAATAAGATTTATAGAACTCAAATTCTATTCGCGAAAGATTTTGAGGTTTCAAAAAAGGTTGATTATCAACCTCGGGAAAACTATTGCCATTGAAAAATAAGTCCATTTCTTATGCTTATAAAAACCGTTAACCATTGGAAAAACAAAACTCTATCAGAGCGTTTTCAAAGCGTTGTCTGTATAGTGTTTACTGGTGGTAGCAAACATGTTTGCAAAACTGTTAACATGAAAACGTTAGGGCGGCCTCCGTGAAAAAAACCTATCTGTAGGTGGTTGGACTGGAAGCACTTGGAAATGAATACCTAATCCTTAATAAGTATATTATGAAAATCGAAGGAATTAATAACGATAAGAATAGCCAAAAACGTGATAGCCGCCAGAGCAAATTTCGGCATTGGATATATTTTGAAAACGGGAAAAATTTCCCGGGATACTCGAAAACTTTTGGTTGGGATGAGAAGCGCGCTGCTCAAGATAACTTGATAAATCTTATTCTTAGAATTGGCTGCGACAACCAATACCTAGTGAGAGGCGGCGTAACGAAAAGCGGAGTGAAGCTCGATGCTCTGGACAAAATAACGTATTCGATTAATAAGTCGACGGATAAGGAGGTTCCAGATTGGCATGACTTCTTGCAGCTCAATTACGATTATCCGGAGTGGCTAGATTCGAGATACCAAGAACCAAAAATAGTTCACTTCCTTGCTCAACTATATGACAAGTTAAAAAGGAAAGTAGAGCCATGTGCTATTTTCAATGATTTGTATATTAAAACAAAGGCACCAAGGATTGATCCTTTGTCGACAGAAACCAAGCGGTTCTATACGGTGATGGACTTAGATGCGCATTGCTATAAGCTTCGATGCCAAAAGACATATTCTGAAGATGACATTGAAGGATTCCGGCTGAAGTACACAGCTAAATATTTCTCGAAGAAGTAACAGACAAGATGGAATTCAAAAGGAACCATCCGGTCGAAGAAGGATGATTTCTCACAGATGTCCAGTCGGTCAGCGTTCGCTGGGCATCCGTTCCTTTCATCATCCTAATATTCTTATGAAAAATAGTGCGATTTACAGAGTTGATGTTTCTCAAGAAACTAAACGCAACAAACTGCAACAAGGCGCAATAATAAGCAACAATTGCCAAGAACGAGGATAATCACTTTCCTTGGATGGATAACCGGCTTAGTTTAGGCAGGAATATCCAATGTTTCCCCACGATGGCAATTAATTGTACTGTTTGACATGTATTGATTTGAGGCGAACCGTTGTAGACTGTTGCTATGGTTGCAGTTTGCGTCTAAATTCAATGCATAAACAATCCGATGTAATTAAATTATAAGGTACTATTGGAAAAGCGTCCAATCCCTTATGAACGATTGCAAACCGTTGCTGATGTAGCAGTTTGTTACTTAAATTAAGAACATGTAAACAAAGGATGTTAACCAGTCGTAACGGTGTAGAATAGATGCAAATTGCTTTCTGTCTAAACGCTTAGGAAAGCTATAAAGTGAATAAGACGCTGCCAGGAGAACTAGCTTTCTAGCGGATAGCACGCTACTGATACAGCACCGCTAAGTTGAAGATCAAGTTGGTGAAGCAGCGAATGGCAACTTATTGCAATTCGTTTCATTTAATCTTGTTTCACCGAGGCAGCGAACTCAATGCGTATTATGCGGACTCCATAACAACAATAGCAACAAAATGCAACGTACCGCAACAGTCACTAATAAGCCATTTGGGCCTGCCGGTATCAAAAGCGGTGGAGTATCCAGAATAGACAATTTCTAATAGTTTCCTTATATTGTTACTGCTACCTACACCTAGACCGTTTTACCGCATGGATAAGAATTTCATTTTGGATGAATTAAAAGCCTTAAGCTTTACGGCTTTGGATGTCGAGACCGCGAACGAAGCACGAAATTCGTTATGCTCCATTGGCATTGTCAAAGTTAAAAAGGGTACTATTATTCGGGAGATTAGCCATCACATTCGGCCTCGTAATTTGAGAGTATCTGCTTTAAATCAACAGATCCACGGACTGAGTGAACGTGATTTGAGAACGGAACTTGAGTTAGACCACTTGTGGGATTCCATTAGGTCTTTTTTAGAGAACGAGGTTTGCGTCGCCCATAACGCCGAATTTGATTTTAATGTCCTTCGCGAGTCTCTTCAACTTTACGGACTAAAACTCCCGAACATAAAATACATGTGTTCTATTAAGCTCGCACAGGAAGCTTTTCCTGGAGAAGCATCTTATCGCCTTAAGGACCTCGCTTCAGCTTTCCAGCTTGATCTTAATCATCACAATGCAATGTCAGATGCGAAGGCCTGTGCCGCAATTACATTAAGATCGCTACAAAGAATTGACTTCAATGTCTTTGACTGGAAATCTGCTGAACTTACAACCGGAATTGAAAAAATTGCGGCAGAGGGAAAACGAGATATTTTGACAGAATTATTCTCAAGCAAAAAGATTGATTCCGCGCTATTAAAGCCAAATCTAGAAGTCGAAAACAAAGAAAACATTTTTTACAATAAGCGAGTAGTATTTACTGGTAACCTGCAAAGTCTTGAAAGATCCGAGGCCGCGGGGCGAATACAAGCAATGGGTGCCGATATTAACACGGCAATTAGCAGGCGAACTGATATTGTAATCCTCGGCAACGGTGCTGGTCCTGCGAAGATGAAGAAGATTGAGGAACTGCTTGCTAAAGGATATATAATACGGATGATGACCGAAGCAGAATTTGTTGCAACTCTAAATGAAGGCGCGCATAATGAAAATAGTATAGGATAACACTTGCCGCTATCCTTTATTTGTGCGGCGAATCGCTTGATTCGGATTTCGGCAACCTTTTGCGCTTGTATTTTATTGAAAGGGAACGGAATAGGCACCGAGGTGACGGAGCGGTGCTAAACTCTAAACTGCGTCGTGCTACCTTTTATTTAAGAGCCATTGTTATTGTGGTCCCGATGATTATCTGCTACTGCACACCGCTAGTTGAAAAGCATCCAAACCATCCATCCCTAAACCGATTGGCAACGGATGACTAATATGATTGCAATTTGTTGCTTACTAAGTTTGCTTGTGTTTAAGATAGACAGGTTTATTTACAAGGAAGGAAAGATCCATTTTTTGTTTAGTATATACCCTTTTGGCGAGACTTCATGAATCCAAGAGGCTTGGTTTTATGGGCATGAAATACGTTGTGCTGATTTCAATTATTTCGAATGCCGTATGTCAACCAGGACTAACTTAATCTGCCAGTTTTGGTTACTGAAAGCAAAACAAATTGTAATAAGTTGCAATCCAGTGCTTACAGGTTCTAACCTGACAGTCATTTTCGCGAATAGTTCAGACTTCTCATACAGATACCTATTACTGACCACCTACTCCAAAAGCAGGGTCTTAATTTCTGTAATGAATTCTGCACGAGGGTGCTGATCGATACAAAGCCATCCGATTTCTCGGTTGTTCCTGGCCGGAGATATAACTTCGGTTTACTTCCAACATGATACTATGCACCCGATCCTTTTTTTGGTAGTAAGGCATTGGAACAATACTGCCTGCGTATGGCCAATCCACACCGAGAGAATAACCCCGTGACGAGAAAAACTTCTCAGCGACTTCCACGTATTTGTGGTGGCGTGTGAAACGGATCAGTACCAATATTGAAATCAGGGCGAGGGCTGGTGGTGTCGAGGAGCACTTCAGTGGTGTTTCCGGAAATGAATGACAATCGAGGATGAGTGCTTGAGCGGAGATCATCCACGACTTCGCAGAAAAAATGGATATGTTTTGGAAAAGAAAGATGGAAATCTTTAAGTTTCAAACAAAAAAATGCAGCACCTTGAACAAAGAAGAGCAATATGCGTATCACAACATTTAAAATTACGTACGGTGGATATTTATCTCACAGCTACGAACTCTCAAAGCAGGACAATATTTTGCGTTATGTGGAATTCAATCAATTTAATGAAGTAAATGTTTTTGACATAAGCTTTACTGGTGCGCAATGGACTGATTTTGTTGGCAATGTGATTTCCATCATTCAGCACTGGAAGACAGAATACCTGTCCGATATCTTGGATGGAACGCAATGGGAGGTCCAGGTGGAAGCCGATGGAACGTTATATTCAATTTACGGCAGCAACGCCTGGCCACCTGATTACATCAAACTTGCTAAGCTTATAAGGGAGATCACAGGAAAGGATTTTGCAGAGCGTTTTGAAGATGATCTGGAGGTGGAATACTAACACAGCTTAATCTTGGGTATTGTAGCCTGTTAAAAAATGTGCAGTTTGTTGGCTAAAATCCACGTCTGATATGTACACCCAGATGAAGCCGGCACCATGGTATTGAGGTGATAGAACGGTCAATTCTAATTATTTGAAAGCAATGAATTCAACAATGTTTCTATACTTACTGGGTATGTCCGAAATATTAATTCTTTTAAAATGATACCCGTTATTTATTTAACCTACATGCAATTCTTAGAACGCACGCCATGGGTGATCAAAAAGCAGTTTTCGAATTCGACCATTGATCTCTCGAATTTTATGAGTTCTATTCATGTCTAAGTAAGAAAGTAAGTACTTCTGCTCCGCGTCTAAATATCGGAAGGCAGCTTCTAATGAGTCGAAACTCCTTGCATAATGTAGTTCGATAACGAAATATGCGAGCAATTTGCCTACATACCATTCTAAATGCATCCATAAATTTGTGTATTCGTTAACTAAGTCACCTGCATGAACAATTTGATTTCGGTGAAGATAAATACGCTGTAATTGATATTTCATGGAAGATTTTGAAGATAGAATTCGTTTCGATAGATGGTCGAGTGATTGCATGTGGTATCTCATGCCGAGCGAAGCATATTGAAATGCAAGAAGTTCAGAACATTCTTTTACAACAACAAACCTTTCTTTTGCCTGATTAATATCACTTAGCCATTCAAACCATTGCTCTAGTCCTTGCGTTGAATAGTGTGACTTAAATTCCCTCGTCCCTAGTTCATTTAGGACTCTTGCATTCTGCTGGTTTAATTGAATAAAGCGTAAGGCAAATCCGTTTATATCCCTCGATATCGCCCCAATGGCAAGAGCATCTGCAATAAATTCTTGCACACATTCAATATCAGACGCAAAATTTCGGTATGGAATAATTGTTTCAATGGATGTCCACAAAAGTGATAACGAGTTCTCAATTGACTTCGAACCTAATGCTAAGTTATAATAATAGATCGCATTCTTAAGAGTTGGATTATCAACAAGCGGAATATCTGCCTCTGTTTCAAATTGATAGCTGTATGAATCTTGGCATTTGAAAAGAGTTTCACGAAGAGTTTTACCTCTGGAACTAACATTTATAGAGTCTCCTTGAAGCGCGACTTCATTTAAGTTCTTAAATGTTATATTTGAGGAATGTGACCAGAAACTACCGTCGAAGAAACTATTGAATGAAGATAGACTTTGCCTCTCCTTTTGCATTACAACCCGTTTTAACAGGCTATCATACTGTTTTCGGATGAAATTATGGGGATCAAGCGTTTCAACGGTGTACAAAATAAACGAGTCAATTTCCTCGGAATCAAGGTCTGGCAGGTACGCTTCAACTATCTCTTTTCCGTTAAGTCGTTGAATTTGAACGCGCGATTCAGTTTCAATTAGCTTTAGCAAGAAATCGGATTCTTCATTTTTGTGACCCAGGTATTGGAGAAAAGTAAAATGCCTCTCTTTGAATTGGAAAAAGTCAAAAAATCTTTTTGCTGTAGGACGATAACCGTTCTTCAACCACGATATCAACACCCCACTTACTGAAGCAATTGAATAACCTTTAAACGATAAGAACGGTATCAGCAGATCAATCATTTGAGAAAGTGAATCTGATTTCGTTTGAAATTTTTCATCATCAGCATAATCAAACTCTAAAAACTCTTTCTTCAGAGAAGCGAAATAGTATAGATCTAGTTGAACTTCAAAAATTTTCAATTGATGCAACAATCTTTGAAGCTCGGCTAAATTAGGTTGATTTCTTTCTCCTAGTAGCTTGTCTTTCGGAAAGGCTGCGATAAACTTCTTTAAATCAATGAAGTATTTTATAATTATTTCATCATTTACTATGTTCTGCTTCACAAAAGGATCTGTTGCCTCCGTGAGCAAAACAACTAAAGTTCTAACGGATCTGCTCCTGATTAAAGAAAGTTGGCTAATGTTGATCAGTTCTTTTAAGTGAATATAACCGGAACTAGTTCTATGCTTGTTGGAAATGACTTCATTATAATCACATCTTTGAATGATTCGTTCTGTCAAAAACTTTTCAAGTGGAAGTACATCTTTATGCCAACGATTTTTGCGTGTTACCCACATTGTAAACTTTTAAAATATTAAATCTTTATACTAATAATATTCCTTTATGTATCCATAAGCTCTCTCAAACAACAACTGATCCTTATGAAGCTTATACTTCAACAATGTTTTCCTCAATGATTGCTGAACTTCTCGTTCACCAGAAGCGGTAGTTTGCCATCCGGGAAAACGAACGATCTTCACAATTTCATCTATATCGTTAACTATGCGTTCGACGACTGCGGGGGTTTGATCTGTTTTTGTTTCAAGAAATAATTCGGTTAATGCAGTTTTAGCGTAGTGCATTTCGTCAGTAGACAACACTTCCTTTTCAGCCTGCACAACTTCTTTTGCAAGTTTGCAGAGCTCCTTTACAAAATCGATACTTGCTATAAGACCTTTTTCTGCACGGTTCCTTAAATCTTCTAATCGTTCACCAAGTGCTTTGAACCTAATATCTCCGGAGTGCCTCTTGAACCGTTTGATTAAATCTTTTTCGAGCTTCTTGATCTTCTTATCATTGGGGTTATTGAAGATGTCATCAATCACCTCTGCGTCAAGAACGAATTCTTCAAGATCATCGTGAATACCAGCTACGGTAATATTCTCATGAATCAGCTTTGTTGTCTGAGCCCCTAGTGCATGCCATAATAGTTTGCCAACATTATCGACAGGTGGTTTTAATGATTGATAAATTCCGGTTAGCCATTTGTAGTCGGTCTGATGCGGATCAAGTATTCGATCTGGAGAAAGTGATTCCCAGAGTTTCGATAAGAAAGTATAATCTTTTGCAAAAGCGTCACGTTTCTCATCAGTCGTGATGTGATTCTGTGCAGCCTCCAAACCCTCAAAGCCCTCAAGCGTTCTATCGACACCTTCGAAGTGCATTAAACAATCTGTAACTGCCTGCGGGAGTTGAACGCTCAGTTCTTTTAAGTTTGAAATTACTTTCTGAACGCTTTTGTCATCGAATTGAAGTGCTTCAGCAGCGTCATCGAAGATTCCAAAGTAGTCAACAATTCTACCGAAAGTTTTATTGGGATAGAGTCTGTTCGTCCGACAAATCGCTTGAAGTAACGTATGATCCTTTAAAGATTTATCCAAATACATAGTTTGAAGTATTGCGCATCAAACCCTGTAAGAAGCTTAGCAGTTACAATCAGGAACTTTAGGGGAGAAATTTTGTCGTTGTACTGTTCGACCACTTTCTCCAATTGATCTTTATCCAACGCCCATTTCTGTTTGAATTCAAAAGAATCATTTGCAGTCGTTGAGATAACTATCTTACTGGCATCCGCTCCTATTAACTTATCTAGTTCTTCTTTATACTGAACGCAAGCATGACGATCAGGTGTGACAATCATCGCTTTTAAACCATGCGGTTCAACTTTGCTTTGATAGTGGTTCACAATATCTTTTACGATGGTTTGCACTCTCTCAGGCGATTTAAGGAAGGAGGACATCTTCGCTGCCTTTTTACTCAATGCATCGTAAGCGTCCGGTGAACTACGTCTTGCGTGGTAACAGTTCTGATATCCGGTTTACTGGATGATTGGGGATCCTTTCCAGAGTTGACTTCATCCATTCAAAAGGATTGATATCATTGATCTTGCAAGTACCTAAGAAGGAAT
>DASPIZ010000111.1:0-16624 GCA_035628875.1 Ohtaekwangia sp.
GTAGAACTTCCATTCCCAAGTATTGGATGCAATTTTTCCCTTGGTTCGTGATTCCTGAGATAAACCTCCAGCGGCTCAGATAACATAGTCAATGTATCGCCCTTGTAAATGACCAGTTCTCCTTGCTGTCCCGTTGCATAGGTGAAGGTGGTCCCAAGCCACCACAATATGGATATCATAAAATATCTCATTCCCCAGCGCTTTTCTTATTGAACAATTTGTATCGCACAACAGCGATCAATATCAGGCCATTTGATATTACGAAGATTACTGGAACGACATAGGAAAGAATTCTCGGAATTACAACGCTGTCGTCGAAATCGAATAAGACCATTGACCAAAAAATCTTGATCCCGGCGTAAATCGTCGCGAGTAAAACGGGAAGTAGCAAGACAAAAATGATCGACTCCAATGCTTCAGCTCTCTTCTGCCTTACGCTGTATGTCAACACTAAGCAAAACGCCACGACAGCTACAACCATCCAGAGTATCTCTCCAGCAGGAACGTTTATTTCGTGACCGGAAGCTCCGTACAACAAGAAATAGATCGGTATGGAAATTCCGAGGATGATTAAATAAGATCTAATAGCAAGTCTTTCGTAGTTTTTCATTGTCAAGGTCAGTTAACAGCCCAACTGTCGCTTTATTGGAAACAACGGCACGGCTTCAACGCTCAATCTGTCTAATTATAGTTTGATCAGTAATTTTATCATCCTCCGCGAGCATGAACGCTTTGCTGAGTATGATTGAAAGAAGACTATCACCTTCGAAAGGCAAGAATACTTTTTCTTTTGATGCTTTAGCACTAGCGGGCACGATACAAAGATATTGATCATCGGGTTCCATCAATATATTACCGCTGCCCATGTGGATCTTGTACGTTCTAATTTTGCCTTTCACGATCAGAAACTTTTTATCAAAAGAACACGTCGGTGCAATCTTCAAATTTGGAATCAGCGATTCCAAAACCTGACTTCGAACTTTTGCAGATTCAGATAGTTCCTGGAAAGAATATTGACGCCAGTATGTATTTTGAAAATTGTCCCCGCCATCCTGCCAAGCCGGATCATTCCCTATACTTGTAACACCAACGAACAGATCGACGTCACGCATCACTTCACTGAAAACCAGGGCGGGGACATCGTAAAGGTTCATTGTCTGACCTTGACGCAGAAAGCGGACCTGGTCGGTGGTTATATAGTTAAAAATCCCCATGTCATTCACTGCACCCGGCCCGTCATTCCATTCTGCGTTAACAAGAAACTCTGCGCTCAGTTGCCATTTGGGTAAGTCAAAATACGGCGTGTTATGTGAGTCCCAGTTGCCCATGAGCTGATAATGCCAGCCGCGTTGTCTTGTGAGTGCGGCAAACTGATGTTGTCGGAGAACGTGCGCAGCAAAGCGATTTGAATAAGTATCGGTTCGCAGTTCGGCGTCAGTGAGAATGTACACTTCGCGATAGGCTTGTTTGAAAGGTTGGACGATTCGATTCTTGGTAAGAAAATTCCTCCAGCCAACAATGTCATGAGATGAAAATCCGATCGGGTGCCACAGTTGAACCTTCACGTCATCATTAAGCCAATCGATGGTGTTATCTGATGCATCAGCCCAGGCATCATCTAAAAACATTCCCTGCTGTTTGTGATTGTCTTTAAAAAAATGCCAAATGAGCTTGTCGGCGATCAGTGATGTTAATGGATGGTCAAAGTAAAGTGACTTCCATTGTTTGAATGTCCATTCACGTTGAGCAAGGTAACTTTGTTCTAGACGCATTTTGATTACCGGCAGCAGAGCATCAATTTCCTTGATCGTGTTTTTAAATGTCTTCAGTTCGGATGCGTTCGATGCTTTTATTTCTGCAGGGACGCTCTTTTGTATTTTTCCATTGCGTTCCCACCTGACCTCGTTTAAATTGATGTTATATACCCCCCGACATTCGCCGAAGGTCATTGAATATTCCTTCTCGTGAATACCAAAGTCAGGGACGCAAAGTTCCTCCAATTCATCGGTCGAAAGATCATTTCTTTCAGCTACTTCACGGATGATCTTGTCGATTGATTTCAGCACCGTATTGTTCCTGATTTTCATTTTGACTTTTGCAATCCGAGAAACACCTTCCCGCACTGGCAACATTGAAAATGTAAACATCGCTGCCGTGCCGGTCTTTGCTGAGATTGGTCCAACACCTGGTTTCTTTTTGTAAGCCCATGCCGCGTACTCGTCGAGCGAAGCGTGAACAGTTCCAGGCGCAATTAAGCCGCAGCACCAGATTAGACCCTTGATCACCTCGTGATTTTCGGTTCTTAAAAAATCATATCTTCCATCCTTGCTTTTATGGATTTCCTGGAGTTGAACTCGCAATAGTGCTAACCACTCCTCCATTTTAGAGGCGAATTTTATGTGACCGATTTTTTCAACCAGTGGCCCGGCCTCCTTCAACCATTTCTGGGAAGGAGTCGACTTTCCGGCCGATGCCTTTGCATGTACGAATAGCTTAATCCACGATTCCCTTTCTTCCACCGTACATTCCTTAATAAATGACACAACATTCTGTCCCCACCTGTCATGCTCACTTACCTCAACTTCCAGATCCTCCTGCAGGAAAAATAAGATCATTTCCTGAGCCTTAATGTGTGCACTATTAGCGTAGCCATCGAATTCATGTTGCATCGAAAGGAGCCCATTCCGCACCGTTGGTGTCAGTCCATTTTTTCGGACGGATCGACCAATCGCTTCAACAACTGCAAGATCTGGAGTATCATACGCATAGGGATTTGCTTTGCGAAAGCGCTGAACAAATTGTGCACATTCAATTGCGTCGGTATCGTTGAGTTCAGTTATTTTAAGCAGGTATTGAATAAATTTCAATGCATGATGCCAGCTATCCCGCCAGGAACCTTGCTTCGGCTTACTGTCGATCAGGAATTCGAACAAGAAGAACAAAAACTTCCTTCGATAATCATTGGTGCCTTCAGCAAGTCTTTTCGACGAATCGAGGCTTCCGTACGCACCAAAAATAGAGTATGCATCCCTGCTCCTGGAATTTGCCTCATCAGTGATTTGCTGGGTTAGGTTCTTAAATTCGGTATTCCCGCGGTTTCCGGTTAAAATGTCGAGTAGCCCCATAGTTACCCTCCTACCAATGGGGTCAACTTTACAAACCTTATCTTGGTCGAAGAGGAAACATGCACCTGCTGCTCAAGTGTTTCGACTTGTTTATTGTCCACGAGGATGAAGTAACCGTTCTTTTGGAATGCATCGAGGGCAATGTACACCTGCTTTTCTGGATCGATTTTTCGCTGCTCCTTCATGCGATAGCCGTTTAATGTTTTCTCCGCGTGCGTAGGTTGCACCAGGCCGTTAAAGTACTCAGGTGTCATGTTGTTATAATGTGCAACTTCCTGTAAGACCCTCGCTTCAATAATATCTCTGACTCGAACGCTTTCTTTCGGTAATAAAACATCAATGGTGTTAACTACTTTGCCAACGCCCATTGTGTCACTGATCGTAATGGTTAAACTCATAAAATTGCATATATACTATAACGAAAGATATGAAAAACTTGGTTGCAAGGCAGCAAAGCCCCTGCTGTGAATACTTATTATCAATGAACATACTATTCATATCAGCCTCAGAATTAATCCTTGCCCCTGATCAAACCCACTTTCATTCATCTTGCTAATGATCTGTCTTATCTTAGCTCGACATTTTTCTTTATCGAAAGGACTACCGTTTTCGTCGACAATCGTACCGCCTAATTTTGACTGGCAATACTCGACGCTTTCAACAACAATTTCAAAAACGTTATTCGGATCCGGACTTCTTGGTATCGAAAAACCAAAAATTAGATCTTCCGGATTCATTGTTCCGTTTGCTACATCCTCTGGCAAGAAATATCCTGGCTCAGTGGAGGTCCAGACACTGAAGAAATTATCGTCTCCGACACCGCTCTCGTAATTAGTCCAATGAAACAAATCCCCATCACCCCATTTCAAGCCGAGGTCGGTCAATGTGTTCCAAAACTGATCGGATCTAAAACGTGAATTCGAACGAAGGACAATGATAACGTCGGAATTCAACTCCTTTTGCAACGCCCTCAACGTTTTGGAACGTTTCACGGCGCTTTCCGGTGTTTCTCTTGGAGTAACATGAAATCTTCCGCTAAAAGCACCTAGGCGTTTTTGTAACTCAATAAGGTATTTTTGTAATCGTTCGACGGTCAAATCTTCTTCGTTTCCAAAAACAGGAGCAAGGCTTACTGCTAATTCAAGAGAATCAAATTGTTCTGGCGAATCGCCGGCAATTGCAAAGCTCCACCTCTGTGTGCTTGGGAAGTAAGCATAAAATTGGGACTCGAAATCTGTTCTCCAGTTATAATCAAAGATTTTTAAGAACTCATTTTTGTTGAAGAGGAAACCTTTATCTGGAATAATGTCCACTATCCATTCTAATTCAGGCACTCCTCGGTAATCATCAGTCTCTCCTTTCTGTTTCACAGGAAACTTGATTCTTCGTTCGTCCAAGATTCCTAAACTACTGTCGGATTGCTGTTTTAGATTTAGGCTCGCTACTCTTGCATCACTAAGGCCTTGGGGTACAAAAACGATATGAGAGTTCGTGTTTCTTTTCCTCTGGACAAAAATGACTACCGCCACTATGACTAAAAGCAATAATACTATGATTAAATATTTCACTGATCCTACGTTTTAACTAGTCACATAAATCTATTAATCTATTCTGTATCGTCGGAAATTTATCCCTTTACGGATGCCGCCTTTAAGTTTGGAAAGTTTGAAACGAGTTTATCCCATGTAGGAGAGTAAAGCACATCAGCTTTTACTACCAATTCATTTCTATAACGCGTTGTGTCAATTACAATTTCCGTATCATTAATTGTTATTGCTGTGATGGTGGAATAAGCAATGATCTCTCCCTTGTTCAAATTCAAAATCCCATCCTTCTCGACTTGGAATGCTGTGAATCGATTTCTGGCAACATATAGCGCTGCATAGACAACCGTTTCCGAGATTGCAAAAACGTTCCATATATCCATTGAATCATCGGAAAAGGAAAAAACCAGAAGCGCTGCGAATCCAAGCCCAAACATCCATTGCGTTGACCAGACTTTGAAAATAAAAACTTTTTTGGTACGGGCTCTTGCGATGAAGAAGTCAAATATTTCAAAACCTAAGACTGCGGTTGCCAAACAGAAATTTCGTAACTCCTTTGGGAAATTGAAAACATAGCCGACAATGATGGCGGTCACAATGAAGAAAAGAATTGCAAATCGATGAGGATTCATCTAGGCTAACTGAGAAAATACAAAGAGTAAATATATCATTTTTTTGGCGAATAACCGCACTTTTCCAGCCCAGCAAGTCTGCCCAAAGGACAGGCTGCCAAGGGGAGAAGCATCTGAATTTCTGAAATCGCAAATTTGACATTGATTGTCGTCGTTGGATTCTATTTTGTACTTCGTTTCAAACGGAAGATCTTAAAAGAAGATCATATAGGGATTTTCGGAACAATTTTGCGGATTTGACTATGTACACAATTGTCCTTTACTACACATACCGTGATGACATTCACCAGATTCTGCGCGAATGCCAGCTTGATTTTGTGTGCTACCCGAATTTCTTAAACTACTTGCGATGGGAGCCTGAACGGGGCATGCAACTTGGATTCGGTGAGCTTGATCCTCAACGCGTCTCCTCTTCCAGATCAAGCAATGTAAAACTATCAATGAGATTCACGGAAAGTGAAATGTTCTTTTCGGACTTGAATGAATTGGAATCATTTCTATTTGACAATGCATACGTAGCGATGTCACTTGGATTCAGTCCGAATATTCAAACATTCAAGTAAGTTTTAGTTAACAATCTTTCCGTGCTTATGTATATTATATTAAATAAAGGGCTACACGAGCCCTTCGTCTGCAAATGATGTATAAGAATCAGCCGTAATGATGATGTGATCTAGCAGTTGAATCTCAAGAAACTTTCCAGCTTCTTTCAACTTGTTGGTAAGCGCGATGTCAGCCTGGCTGGCGGAAAGATTTCCGGAAGGGTGATTGTGAGCAACGATGATTCCGCAAGCGTTACCTTTCAACGCTGTGCAGAAGATAAGACGTGGGTCTGCGATCGTTCCTGTTGTCGAACCAGTTGAAAGATCAAGTAGGCCAATGACCTGATTAGCTCTGTTAAGCAACATGACTTTGAACTGCTCAACGAGCTCAAGCTTGTCAGAGTCCCAGTATTGACGAAGAACATTGTGAGCATCCTTCGATCCCGTGATCTTGGGACGCATGGAGGCTTTCACTTTTGACTTGTAGGAGAGTTGAATCTCTGCGACGTCGAAGATTTTCTTTTCATTTGTGTTTTCCATAATCATAAGAATTAAATTATGGTGCACCTCAACTGAAGGGTGGCCGGATTGTCAAACAGGAAACGGAATAATTGGAAGGAAGGCCGTAGGAAGGTGCCGTTTATGCCGTAGTCTTTTGACAAGAGCTGCATTGCCAACCGGAAGTAGGTTAGCGCCAGAAGTTAAGTCTGATGTGGAAAGCGGGAATAGTAAATCTTGAATCAAGGAGTTGACTCCATGAATTTCGCAAGTCTCAAGATAGATGGGATGAACCTTATTAAGATGAAAGACGAGGTGCATTTTGACACTACCTGTCAGAGGCTTAGGCTAACTTCCCAACCCTAAACCATACGTCATGAAAGAGCTTTTCGACCACTTCAATGAAGTACGCGAATGTCGGATTAAAGAGGAACACTTCGCAGTACGCGACAATGGTCAGGTGTTTCGTTTTCCACGTGAAGGAGCACGGTTACGCGAATGGGACAATCAATGGACTTTTGGGAAAATTAACAAGCAAACTGGCTACTTAACCGTTGTTTCCATTCCGGTCCATCGGATTGTCGCGACCGCATTTCACGGTGCGGCACCGAGCTCCGCACACGTAGTCGATCACATTGACACCAACAAACAAAACAATAGACCTGAAAACCTCCGATGGTTGACACGACTCGAGAACATTTTGTTAAATCCGATTTCCGTAAAGCGAATAGAATATGTAACAGGAGTTACAATTCTCGAATTCATTAAAGATCCGAAGAAATACCAGGACAAATTTAAAGAAAAAGATTTTAGCTGGATGCGACAGGTGACCAGGGAAGAGGCACAGGTTGCTCTTCAGCGATTACGAGATTGGGCGACGAGTAAACGAATCCCCTCAGGAGGACGGCTTGGCTCATGGCTTTTTATTCCTCAAGGTGCGTCCAAGACAATTTCCGGAATTGAAGAAGGTTCTCGCTTACCGACCATGATAAACGCAATCACGCCAAACGCTGTACAGATCGGAATTAAATATCCCTGTACATTCCCGTGCTGTCCGCAGGACCAATACGAAGAGGAGCCGCTTAAGGCTTATCAAGATATGCTCATCAAGGACGTTGTCGTACTAAAAAACAACATTTACGAAGCCACTGTACTCGTTAGTAGTCTGTCAAAGGAGGAAACTGCAATTTATGTAATTACACACAACGAGAAAAACATTAAGCATTTTGCACTGCTAAAAATTTACTATGCGAATGGGTTCTTTGTGCATGAATCGCTTGGAACATTTTTTGAATTTGAAGGCGCAAACAAACGGTTTACCATTGGGATTGGCTTGGAATGGAACGGCGGAGAAACGTTCGACGACCAAGTGAGTTAGCCTCAGTATCAATGCGAAAGAATCCGCAATACCATGCATTGTTAAGGATTTATCAATCTGCGTAACCTGCTCTCTTAGCTGTATCTTTAAAATTTGCTTTTAGTGTATTGAGTTCGTTCCTAAGGTCTGTCTGCGTAGGTTCATTCATTAACTTTTGCTCCAAGATTTTGATCTCAAGTTGATCAATTCGAGTCGTTATAGAAGTCATAGTATTTGGAATACCGAGGCAAAGAATCTCAAAGTATTCCTTTTTCAAGTCTTGCGATAAGATTGCGACCAGATATTCGAAATGCCGTAATCGCTCTCTTATTTCATTTAATAAGCTTCGTTCATTTGAATCGACATCAATCTCAACTTGAAATTCGGGGGCAACGTGTTCATGCCTATTTATCCGGTCTATCTCATACCAAAAAGTGTTTATCTCGTCAACAACTGTCTTCAACGCTTTCTCATTGATTCTGAACTTAGATTCTTCAAATTGTTTCTCGTGTTCATCCTTTAGCTGCCGCATTTTTTCAGGGGAAAAAGAATCGACATTGTCTGTCTCTTTATGATGTCGATAACAAAGAAACAGTAGATTACTATAAGAATTTATTTCTTCAATTGTCCTGTTTGGATTAAAGCGTGGCCCTTCAGGCGAAACTGCTTCAATATGGCAAAGTTGAGCAACGAAGAGATTGTTGGCGTTAAACAAAGGATGTTCACATCCCGGAAACGCACATCTATTTCCTGTCCTCGCCAACAAAGATTTCACAGTGTCAATCTTTATTCTTCTCGGAAACCGATTCATAGTTTAGTATTCTCATTAGAGGCCGATCCAATTGCCATTCTAAAAGCTTTTAATTTCATACAAGGTATTGAGGCAAGCGAAAATACAAACTTTAAATTTCTTTTAAGGCTACTTTGCTCCTGCCCCCGTCTGATGCGTAGCAGTGGGCAGCGATATTTGGCGCCGACCGGGTAGTTTGAAAGCTAAAATTTGCACATTAAAGTAAGGATAACTTCCTAATGGATTTCCTAGAAGAATGCCTTACACTCTGGTTTATTTTGCCGATGCTTTCAAACAAAATCTCCACTGAATGCAAAAAAATGAAGCGCGCTCGATCCCTTGCCGGGACCAACTGATCACCTTGGGCGATCTTGAAAACTTTAAAAAAGAATTGCTCGACGAAATAAAAAACCTTCTTCAATCCCACTCGTCACGTACTCATAAGAAGTGGTTGAAGTCTCCTGAAGTACGAACTCTCTTAGGGATTTCGACGGGAACCCTGCAGACTTTACGTCTGAATGGATCACTCAATTACAGCAAACTTGGCGGAACCATCTTCTACGATTATGATGACATTGCAAAATTAATGAAGGAAAATGAGGGAGGCTGAAGCGTTGGTAAACTTCCTCCTGCGGGTTACGTCGGATCGCACACTTACTTCAACGCACATTAGCATGTGCACCGCACTCTGCTCACTTTGGATTGAAAACCAATTTGCGAATCCATTTCCTATCACGAGGAAGGCGCTTATGAGTGCTTCGAGAATCAGGTCGACGTCGACTTATCACCAGGTGATGAAGGATTTGGTTTCGCGGAACCATCTGGTATACAGTTCATCTTGCGATCCGGGAGCGAAAAGTGAAGCGAGCATTGTTTCAACGCCAAGCAGGTTAGGAAAGAGGGCTTTTGAAAAGCCCTCTTAAATACAGGCTATCCGGAGATAGCGGGTTCAAGTTTTCGATCAAGTATGTAATCGGCAGCTTTTTGAGCCATTGATGATGCAGCTACGAAGATTCTTTGATCCTCTTTGAACATCTGTGTGAGGCGTTGGTGCCAGAACTTGATGTATGCCGCGCTGTTATCGAGAATTCGGTTAGATATTCCGATCTCGCCGCATAAGAAGCACGTGGCTATTTCTGGAACGAGTTCTTCTTTGCAATATTCTCTTGAACCATATGCATATGGTTTCATGCAGTTCTCCCTGCCAAGTCTTGATTCATGTCCCGTGCTATGCGTCAGCTCATGGAACATCGTCGCATAGTATTCTTCCGATAACGTAAAGTTGTCCCGATGCGGAATTTTCACTTTGTCTTCGCGCCAATTATAGTGCGGCTCATCTCCTCCGTGCTCAATAACTGGCTTTGATGGCATATCGGTAATGATCTTCTCGCAGTGTTCAATCGGATCATTTACATACTTTTCAGGCACCTTCAGGTCAATGCCTTTGACATGCTCGATGTTAAAAACATTGTAGTATCGTAAGAACGGAACCCGTTTGATCTTATCATCATTCTCGAACTCCAGTGTCTTCCAGTAGATCACCTCAATGCTTTTCGCGCCACTCGTGATGTAGCCTCCAAGCTCTTTCACTTGAAGAAAGGTTAAGTAGAGTGGATATTCGAAGTGCAGATTGTTTAGCAACAATGCGTTTATTCCCCGATACGGCTTCTTGTTCACGTAATTCCGGGCGGGCCCGAAATCATTCCACGATTGTTTCCACGGCGCAATGCCATTCTGAAGTTTTTCCAGGATCGTGTTGTTGATCATTTCATACAAGTCGTTCTTTTCAGTTGTTGTTTTCATAACCATCATCTTTTGAGTTGAATATTGATTTTAGATGGCCATGAGACCGGGCTTTTTCCGGACTACATAATGGGTCACTCCGCTTCCTCAGCTTGCGCCAGAAGGAAACGGAATTTTAATGGAGGGAACCTGGAATGACTTTAAGGAATGGCAGGGAGGAAGCCGTTCAAATGCCGTAGTCTTTTGGCATCAAGTCCGGAAAAAGGCCGAACTTTGGGCAGGTAAAAGCTTAAAATGTTCGATCCAAACAAGTAAAGCTATGTTCTCTACGACCTTGAGTGCCTTGAAAACTTCGATGACTGGCTTACCTTTGAGTAGCGCCAAGTTTTGGCGATATTGTTGTGTTCCAATGTTCATACTATGCAATTTGTATCATCAATCGTTAGGTTCTTCTTCCGTCGAATAGACTTCTTAAATCGTTCAATCTACATCACAGTCGCAGCCTTTATTGCCGAACTAAGTGTCTTCGGCTTTAAAGATTCATTGATTTCTCTAACAGGTGAAATTAAGGAGTCTCCTGACTTGGAGAAATGGCAATACTGGGGGATTCGTTTATTTGAAGTCTTGTTTATTGGTGGCGACTGGGCCATCTTAATAACGCTTGCATTACTTTTGATTGGCCTTATCACTTTGAAGTATAAGACAAGGGAATTGCCAAGCATCAAGCACCATTTCAATTCCCAGTTAAGAAGCATAGAGGGGCTACTTGATAATTTCAAACCTGAAACAGCATTTCAGCTTCTGAGGAAATTTCTTGACGATGTTGACGATTCTTACCTGGCAGACAACGACCGCAATGAATTGAAAGCGTGGGCGTACCATCTAATGGGAATATGCAGGGTTGACCGATCCGACTCAGCCCAATTGCCGGATTACCATATTGAAAGCTACCTCCTCCAGCCCAATAATTCAAAGTATAAAGAAAGGGCTTGCGTTTCATATTATAACTCGCAACAGCTTGACAAGGCATTAGTTCTAGCGAATGAATTACTCAATCAAAACAGTCTAAATGAGCGAGCCAATGCAATCCGACTAATCTGCGACCAGAATTTTAATGAACAGAACATCTCGCCGACAGTCAAGGCTGGCCAAGTTTTTCTAAGAATTTGCATTCATCATTTTCTTTTCCAGAAAAATCAGGATACGGAAAAAGTGAGAGAGCTTCTAACTAAATATATAGAGAAAAGAATTGTTCCAGATGCTATACACCGAAATAACTTGGAATTTTGGGAGCTGATCGGAAGACTGATGTTTAATTTCGCAGCAATTCAGAACCAGAGCATTTTCGCTGAACAGAAAGAAAGCTATGCAACAAGTAGCTTGATGGGGTACGCAAACTTAATTCTATCAAAAGTGTACGCGTTGACTGCACATACCGAGCTATTTAGGACATCTAAAGCGTTAAGATTGACGATATTCTATTATTGGCACAGCGAATATCTTCTTTATGGAAAGACAGAATCGGTGACTGAAATGACTAATCTGTACAATTCCTCGTTCTCGCGCGAATCTTTTTCGGACCAACTATACTCTTCAATTCTGATCAGTCTAAATCAACTTAAGCGCTATCAAGACGTCTTAAGCTTTGCTGAAGGGTTGAATACCAAAGACAGCTACGTTTCGGCAATGAAGTATCATGCATATGAAATGTTGGGCAAAGTTGAAGAGGCGATATCTTGCTTTATCGAGTATCTCGAAAGACTTGATGGAGTGACTGACATTGAGACAAGCAATCTCCTTGAATTTGCAGATTTTCTTATCCAGAATAAAAAACAAGTCGAGCAGTATTACAATAGCTATATTAGCCCCGTTCAGTTTTCCGAATCCATTTACCGGTCATTGGTCTATTCGTATTATCATCGATACGAATCAAGCCATTCTGAAAACATTCTAAAAGAAATTGATACTTACAAGGTGGGTTACTCACAACTAAAACCGGAATTACGACATGCCGTTTTGGTAATATGTTTCGTTGTAAAACAACATGAACTCGCTGTTGCGTTAATAGAGGAATTTCATGATTGGCGAAGTGAGGAACCCGCGCTCTTCATATATACAGAATGCTTGCTTGAGCTAAAGAAAGACTCCGGAAAACTTATGGAAGTGCTTAAACGCCGGAGGGCAACCTCTCCTCAAGAGCGATTATTCTTAAAGGAAATCGAAATTTATGAGTTGCTCGAAAATAGTCTAGAAATACTAAATCTCACGAGAACTGCGCTTTCGCAATTTCCGCACAACGCACACTTCAAATTCTATCTCATTTATGCATTGTATAAGCTTAAGATTGGCGAGCTACGTAGCCATTTAAACAATAATCTGCTGTCCATTGCTTTTAACTGGAGGGAAAAATTTTTGCTTGCACAGATTTGTATCGAGAATGGTGAGAAGGTGCTGGGTCTAGAGATTTTCTACCAGGAGGTAATAAAGCACGGAGCGAATAGACCAATGCTTAAGCAACAATATTTTTTCTTGACTACTCAAATCGGCGATCGGAAAGAAATTCCCTGGCCCGATTCAATAGAGCTTAACACGACGGTAAAACTTCGAGTGAATGGAGAAGATATCTTCATTGATGTTACTGATATATCTGTGCAAGAAAATTGGATGGTGAAACCAATCCTTGGGCTCAAACAAGGTGAAACAACTCGTCTTGAAGATACAATGATGCGTAAGCCTATACAACTTGAGGTTGTGGCAATATTTGATAAATATTCTGGATTAGCGGCGAGAATTTCAGATGAAATCCGTCGCTCAAATTATACGGGTATGGGGATAAGGTCGATTCCGTTTGAGGACGCATCCATAGGCGGGATAAATAAGACATTAATCGAACATTTCGGTGAAGCTGGGGATAGGCAAAAGATTCAGAAAGATGAGGCCTTAGCGCAATATTATGGAGGAAAGCTGTCGTTCACGGAGTTGGTTAGAAGAATCTCACGGGATGAGGTCCTAGAGGTATATAGTTTCCTTACATCGAAGCAAAGCAATGGATTTGTAGTAATTCCAGTTAGGCATTTTACAGGCGTTAACATCAACTCAGATTCCGAGTTTGTGATCGACTTCACCAGTCTTCCAATTCTCATGAAAATCTCTGAAAGCTTCCCCGGAATTCTAAAACACAAATTTGTTATTTCGCAGTTTGCCATTGAGCTGTTAGAAAATGAAATTATCGAAGCGAAGAATATGCAGGAAGATGGATTAACTCTATCTATCACTTCCTTTGGTGTGCTGCCAACACCATACCCGCCTGGTTACAAAGAGTACAGACTTTCAACACTGCAAAAAATAGTAGATTGGATTTCCTCGCACTGCGAAATAAGGTTTTCGAAGGAGAAGCTCGACATAATTCTTGAGAAGCCGGATCTTATGAGGGACGGCGATTTGTATTTCAATTATTTCATCGATACAGCCTTCATCTGCCACGGTAGGACTTTAATCTCCGATGATAGAATTCATAATAAAACGTTTGGCTCACACTATCTAACGATCAGCCTGGAGTATTATCTAATGAACCAATATGACGAAATTTATCATGGTAAGTTTCAGCCAATTCTAATTGAAAATCATTACGTTGGCCTAAGAGTTGACCGGGAAAGCTTGGTAAGAGAATTTAAACGTCCATTTTACGGAGGTGTGAATACCTTTTATTACTGCCTTGAGAATTTACCATTCTCTGTCAACAATGACCTCACCGTATTCAATGAAGCTCTGGACTTTATTAAGTTTGTCTACACTGAAGATTCGCCTTTAGACTTCAGAAGGATGACGGCGCAGCAGGTATTTGTGGCTGCATTGAGAGGTTATCCAAACCTGGGACAGTTGAAGAGGAATTTAGCAAACGAGATTCACGTGAGATTTGCATTGCTTCAAATGTATTTACCGATGGTACTTGAAGATTTCGAAGTCGCCCTAAATGTTCTTAGACAAACTAATATCTGATAGAGATAATGATTTTTTCTATCTTTATGAATATATTCCGTTAAGCAATATGACAAGAGATCCAAATATCAAACCAACAGAGGAACAACCTACGCCACCGCAGCCCCAACAACCCGAAACGGCAACTCCTGAACCTTGGTATCCTTCGGAAGGTAATACCGATTGGATTACTAAGGGCGAAGACATTGGAGATGCTGAACACCGATGAATACCAGCAGTCCCGCCACTGCAACAATAATCGAGTATTTAAGAACGGTGTGCATACGCTCGAGTTTGTTCAATCGTTTTGCTATTTCAGTCCTATTGAGATCAATCGATGCCTGAATTGAAGATATTCGAGCGATCACAAATGCTTTTTCCTGATCAACGTGTAAAATTTTCCTTTCATCCTTTACCATTTCTCTCGGCTCAATACCATTCGGTTTCTCTTTATAGAGCCAGTAAGCTTTGAAGCCAAGTGTTATTATCATAGCTGCAATTGTTGTAAAGTATAGTGCAACCCAAAGTGTTATACCATACTCTTTCTGCTGCAGCAATTGTGATACGTAGACGACTAGTCCCGTAAAAACTGGTAGCGCAAAGTTCATTAGCGTGAGCGCCCGTTCCTTGAGAAGCTTTGCCGTTTCGTTTAACTCTATGAGAAGTTTTTCACCTTCCTGCATGATCAATTTGGACGTCTCCAGCGTCAATTTTTCCCAGAGGTGTATTCGAAAGTGTGTACTCATAAAAAAACAAGAGAATTTTTCGCTTTTATTGCTTTTTCTAATTGGCCTACCCGGCTGATCTCAACATCCATTCTGGTGTCACTCACCTTTAATTTAGTTTTTCCCAGAGCTTGTTAAGAAGGACAAAAATGTTGTTAATAGGTAAATTAGAATTTTATCTGAAATATCGCTTGATTTTAAGAGAAAAATTGAAGGATGTTCTCCATTGACGCCAATTATCGCAGAGCGGAATTGGCTAAGCCTTATCATGGCCAGGGTGAGTAACAAAAAGATGGACAAGACGTTCGTCAATTGTCTTGTCCATAACGGGTCTGAAGGTAACATTTTGTTCGTGATTTGAGATGGATGCTGTTCTAAATCTTCATCCCTTTTGACTTTCCGGCCTTCTGTTTCCGTTCGGCCGTGTCACCGGATTCTCGGTTTAGGTCCTCCCTTCCCGTTCTTTTTTTCTCATCCTCAGCCTGCCGGATTTCGACATTATTCTCAGGCTGTTTTCTATTCTCATGGAATACCTTCTTTCGGTTCTCATCGTAGATATTCAATGTTTTGAACAACGGGTTTGCCTCGACGTGCATCTTCTCCTCCTTATCGCCTTTGGCGAAGGTGACTTGATGCAAGTTCCCTCGTTCGAGAGATTGTATTAATCTTTCCTTTGACGTGATATCGTTCAACTCTTTGATTGGATATCGTTGCAATTCCTTTTCAAGGTTGTATCCGTATGCTTCATGAATCGTCTTATAGCGGAGATTGCCATTGGCTTCCTTTTGCGATGGGTCGAGTTGCAGCCACGCATTGTATGGCTGACCTTCTGCGTTAGTCAGGTCTTTGTTCACGGCTCGGCCACTCAGGAGATTGTAGGCTTCTTTAGCCGTGATGCCTGTGTTTTTCTTCGGGTAGAACGATTGTGTTCTTTCCTCACCAGATTCATTTCTTAGTGTGGCAGAGTACCTGTTGAAGAAATACATGTCGGACTCACTTCCCTTCTTAAAGTCAAGGACGTAGTTCACCTTGTCATTGCCATATTGGTTTTCGGTCTTAAGTTGAAACTGGACCGGTTTCTTGCTGATGTTTTCGGCAAGCTTGTCATTGAGACCTTCTCCAAATCCCAGGTATTTCAGCCCTTCTTTTAGATAATCAAGATTTTTCTGATTCATAATGCTATATCATTAATGTTGTTATTGATTTATTGCGTCACTGGAATCGCTTTGTTGATTCTCTTGCTCTTTAATTTCATCGCGATATTGCGACTACCATGTCTTTCGGAAACATCGATGGCCAGCAACTTCCTTTTCGAGATAGTAAACTTGTCGAATGCGAGAATCACGGCGAGGCTTCCGTTTGCCGGAACCGTTCGCTCTTGTGTGCTATAGTGGATTGGCGTCACTTCCACTTCCTGGATCGCAGTCCTTCTTGCCATCTTCTTGTCGCGGATGAAGAAGCGAATTGACTGCACATCAAATGGAAGAAATGAGTCGTTGACGATAACAATTGGAAAGAATATCTTGTCTCGCATTATGTATAGGTCATTCAAGACGACCGTGATCCCACTCTCCTTAACTGACGTCGCGGTTCCAACGAGGTCAGCCTTAATTGATTCATAAGCTTTTTCAAAAAATGCTGATGACTCCGCGTTCTTAAACGATACCTCTATTGGAACGAAGCTACCTTT
>DASPIZ010000112.1:0-3005 GCA_035628875.1 Ohtaekwangia sp.
GTTAATAGTTAATCGTGGGTGTGGGGCCTGGGTGTGCGCCCGATTTTGGAAGTGTGGGAACTTTCGAACAGGGCTCAACCTCAAACCTCAAACCTTAAACTTGAGTCCACTCCGAAAACCCTAAAAAAATTATAATTTATTGATAATCAGGTTATTATAATAAAAATGTTTCCTATATTTAGTCGCCATACCAGGCTACTATGTTTAAGAAAAGCAACAAGGAACCTCAGTTGAATATGTTCAGTTCGCCGTCTTCATTATTGACAGGCAAATCACTCAAGATGTATGATGATAAGACTGCGTGGCATAACAAATTCCGGCAACAAGTTACCAGCAAAATTGATGAAGATATTTTTAAGCCATTGTATTGTAGTGATAATGGAACACCGAATGCGCCTATTCGTGTATTGGTTGCTATGATGATACTGAAAGAGGCCGAAGGGATAAGTGACCATAAACTTTTTGAGAATTGTCGTTTTAATATGCTGACACGTAACGCGATAGGTCTTGTAAACGCGGATGACTCTCTACCTACAGAATCGACCTATTATTTGTTTAGGAAACGTGTGGTTGATTATGCAAAAGCCAATGGAGTAAATCTATTCGAAGTGGTTTTTCAACAAGTAACCAAGAATCAATGTGCTGAGTTTGAAGTCAGCGGCAAGGCTATCCGCATGGATAGCAAATTATTGGGAAGCAATATCGCCTGGCTTAGCCGTTATGAATTGATCCATGAAACGTTTCGCCTTTTTTATAGTGAGGTTAAACAAACTGGCAAACTTGATAAGGCAACTGCAGAAGTGTTGGAGAGCCTGCTTGCATTAGAGGGAAATAAAATTACCTACACATGTTCCAACGAAGAGGTACAAACCAGGTTGCAACAACTTGGCGCGGTGATATACAAGATATTACCATTATTTTCAATTGCGGATGCTCCCCGTTATTATCAAACGCTAGCAAGGGTTTTTGATGAACAGTATAGCATAGATGAAAACAAAATCGTGACTGCAAGAGCCAAAGAAGAAATCACAGCTCAATCCGTTCAGTCCCCACATGATACGGATTGCACATATCGGAATAAAGGTGGTGATACCGTAAAAGGATACAGCATAAATGTAACAGAAAGCTGTGATGATGGAGACGTTTTAAATCTAATAGGACATGTAGATGTACGAGAAGCAAGCACACCTGATGTTGATTACTTAAAAGATGATATCAAAAAAGTTGAAGAGGTATTTACTTCCAAGGTAGAAACAGCCCATGCAGATGGTGCTTACCATAGTAAAGACAACCAGGCTTTTTGCAAAGAGGATGGCAGAAATATCGAACTATACCTTCACGCCATACAAGGAGAGGCAGGCAGATATAATCTTGATCTTGTGGACAATAAACTCTTGGTTTTAGATACCCTAACAAACCAACATGTTGCCTATACGCAAGTCATTGACAAAAAAGGAATAGTAAAATGGCGGATTGATCTTCACAAGGGTTATCGCTATTTCTCACAGGATGAACTAAATACTTGCTTGATCCGAAAAAAAATAGCCGCAACACCAATCGAAACATTACGAAAGAGAAACAATGTTGAGGCCACCATATTTCAGCTCGCCTATCACTATCCAAACAGCAAGAGTAGGTATCGAGGGCTTATCAAACATCAAATGTGGGCCAACATCCGTTGTCTATGGGTGAACTTTGTCCGGTTGTTAAATTTCATAGGAAAAGTGCGACCAATTCCCACTTTTTCTATCAAAAATACCTTCAGCCCCCTGTGCAGATCATGGGCTAGTGTCATTAAAAAATTTCTGGTCATCATATTTCCAAATCTAAAAGGCGCGATTCTGAAAAAATTGATTTTCGCAACTTTTAAAAATTGACTTTTCAGAGGGGACTCAAACTTTAAACCTTAAACTACTCCACATAAAGCACCAACCCTTTCAAATACTCCCCCTCCGGATGGAATATCGAAACAGGATGATCGGGAGCCTGCGATAAGTGATGTAAAACCTTGATGTTTCGTCCTGCGTGAATAGCCGCTGAGACTATCGTGTCATAAAAAAGTTGTTTGTCAACAACCTGCGAACACGAGAAAGTAAAAATGATTCCCCCTGCCCGAATTACTTTCATTGCCTGCGTATTCAGCCGTTGATATCCCTTGACCGCCTGATGCCTGGCATCGCGATGTTTTGCAAATGCCGGGGGATCGAGAATAATCAGATCAAATTGATCACTCTTGTCTTTAAGGAAATCAAATACATCCTCGCTATAACAGGGATTTTGCAACAAGTCAAATCCGTTTACTTCAATGTTGCTGCGCGTGAGTTCAATAGCCTTATCAGAACTGTCGACAGAATGAACCGACGTCGCATTCGCTGCCAACGCGTAAACAGAGAAACCGCCCGAATAGCAGAACGTATTCAGCACTTTTTTGCCGGTAGAATAATGAGCAAGTAGCTTTCTGTTCTCCCGCTGATCCAAGAAGAATCCAGTTTTCTGTCCTTCCTCCCAATCAACAAAAAACTTGTTACCGTTTTCTACTACAAGGTGAGGCACAGCACTCATGCCATAGAGATATTCATCCGGAAAATTATCGCGCTCGCGTCCTGGCAAGCTCGCCTGACTTTTATAGTACACGGATTTTAATCCACCGTCAAACACCTTTACGAGCGCCTCCGCTATCTTGAAGCGATCAACGTGCATTCCCATTGAGTGTGCTTGAACAATAGCGATACCGTTGTAATAGTCGACAACAAGTCCGGCGAGACCATCGCCTTCTCCATGAACAAGTCGAAAGCAGTTCGTAGTCTCCGACGGAAGGCCCGCATTCCTCCTTAACTTCAGGGCCTTACTGAACGTATCCGTCCAAAATTCTTCGTTCGGTTCTTTGCTGAATGAAAGGATCCTGACCGTGATACTTCCCTTCTGGTAGTGGCCTGCTCCAAGTAATTCATTTTTTGCACTTAGAACCGAGACCCAACATCCATCGGTTAATTGTCCCTCAGTAG
>DASPIZ010000113.1:0-53105 GCA_035628875.1 Ohtaekwangia sp.
AACTGTATAGGTGATTGAAGCCGAGCCGTTGAAATTCAATGTCGGCGTGTAAGTAACATCACCAGCTGCGTCAACAGACCAAGCACCTTCAGTAGTTGAAAATGTATTTTGAGTTCCAGTTGTATTCGGATCAAGATCGACGGTTGATGCATCGATCGTGCCATCGACGTCAGTATCGTTATCTGTAGCGCTGAAGGTTACAGGAGTATCTTCGTTTGTTGTCGGTTCGTCAAGTACAGCGACAGGTGCATCATTTACTGCTGTTACAGTTACAGTGATTGTTCCTATCGAAGAAGTCGCACCGCTATTGTCTTCAACAGTATAAGTGATCGAAGCTGATCCATTGAAGTTTAGCGTCGGTGTGTAAGTCACATCACCAGCTGCATCAACAGACCACTCTCCCTCAGTCGTTGAAAATGTGTTTTGAATTCCAGTTGTATTCGGATCGAGATCGACGGTTGAAGCATCGATTGTACCATCAACGGCAGTATCGTTATCTGTAGCACTGAAGATTACAGGAGTATCTTCATTCGTTGTCGGTTCATCGAGTACAGCAACAGGAGCATCATTGACTGCTGTTACTGTTACTGTGATTATTCCTTCTGATGAGGCAGCTCCGCTGTTATCTTCAACGATGTAGGTGATCGAAGCCGAGCCGTTGAAGTTTAATGTCGGAGTATAAGTAACATCGCCATCAGCGTCAACAGACCACTCTCCTTCAGTCGTTGAAAATGTATTTTGAATTCCAGTTGTGTTTGGATCAAGGTCGACGGTTGACGCATCGATCGTGCCATCTACATCGGTATCGTTATCTGTAGCACTGAAGGTTACAGGAGTATCTTCATTTGTTGTTGGTTCGTCAAGTACAGCAACAGGTGCATCGTTTACCGCAGTTACAGTTACGGTGATTGTTCCTACCGAAGAAGTAGCGCCACCGTTATCTTCAACTGTATAGGTGATTGGAGCAGAGCCGTTGAAGTTCAATGTCGGTGTGTAGGTAACATCACCAGCTGCATCAACAGCCCAATTACCTTCGGTAGTTGAGAATGTATTTTGAATTCCAGTTGTGTTTGGATCCAGGTCGACAGTTGAAGCGTCGATTGTACCATCGACGTCAGTATCGTTATCTGTAGCACTGAAGGTTATAGGAGTGTCTTCATTCGTTGTCGGTTCGTCAAGCACGGCAACGGGCGGATCGTTTACTACTGTAACCGTGATAGTCAATACTCTGTCTATACATGCAACGGGTAATGGCGAGCCATTATCACATACTTCAAAAGTTACCGTTTCTGTTCCGTTAAAATTAACATCAGGAGTATAGGTATAGGTACCGTCAGCGTCGATGACAATCCCACCACGCAAAGCATCCACAACGGGCGTGGTATTAACCGTAAGCGAAGTGCCTTCAGTATCCAAATCACCGGCATCAAGGAGATCTCCACTGAGCGGAACATCTTCATTCGTTGTAGCCGATTTGTTACTAACCGTAGGAGGCACATTACACTGAACGACAACATTCGACTCACTTGTCGAACAAAGCGTTGAGTTTTCCCTGGCATACACAGTATACGTACCATTAGCTACACCGGTGAAACTATTGGATGCCTGGAAGTTTGTACCATCTATAGAATATTCCAGTGTACCGACTGCAACTGACGCATCTATGGTGATCGTTCCGTTACCTGCGATTCCCGAACATCCGGGCGTTACATCAGCAATAACAGGATCTGGATGAACACTTGCCGTTACAGCAATCCGCGAACTGGCACATGTACCATTGTCGAACTCTACATAATATACACTTGACGTAGTAAGAACCGGCGTAGTAAACGATGAGCTTGTTGTTGCCACATCAGTTTCTAACAATGCACCACCGGAAGATGATGTATACCAACGGAACGTTCCGGATACAGCAGAAGAAGCTCCTAAATTTACCGTTCCTGCCTCGCATCGCGCTCCATCCGTTACGCCAGGCAATGCCGGTGTTGGTAGAATTGTTGCAAGAACTGAAGTGCGTGCGCTCACGCACGTGCCATTATCGAATTCAACGTAATAGGTTGTGTTTGCGCTTATTGATGGCGTTGTGAACGACGACGATGATGTTGACGTACTGGTTGAAAGTAAATTTCCTCCTACAGAAGCATCATACCAACGGAACGTTCCGGCTGTGGTTGCATCCGCCGATAATTCTACAGACCCACTTCCGCAATGAGACCCGGCCATGCCGACCGGTGCGGCAGGGATAGCATTCACAATCGCAGTAACTGGCCGTCTTGCCGATGTACAACTCCCGTTGCTAAACTCAACATAATAAATTGTAGTTGCCGGTAGTATTGGCGTTGTGTAGGCGCTTGAAGTAACGCCTGATGTTGTTTGAAGCAACATACCAGCGGTTGCCGCATCATACCAGCGAAAAGTACCCGATGTGGTTGAGGTTGCATTAAGCGACAATGTACCTGGACCACATCGCGACACATCCGATGCAGTTGGTGTTGCAGGAAACGCATTGATCGTTGCGGTTACTGGTGTACGCGTGCTGCTTAAACAAGTACCGTTATCAAAATCAACGTAGTAGGTTGTTGTAGAAGATAAAACAGCGGTTGCAAAGGATGAAGTTGTAGCACTCGCTGTGGTCTGTAAAAGGGTACCTGCGGAAGCAGCAGACCACCAGCGGAAAACACCAGCAGAACTTGCCGACGCTTCAAGCGTCAACGAACCATCACCACAACGGGATGCTGCTGTAACCGCCGGCCCCGCAGGAGCTGTTCCGGAATTCCGGGTAGCGACGACAGCCACACGATTGCTGGTACATCCACCGTTTGAAAATTCGGCATAATAGGTTCTGCTTGAAGTCAAAGACGGCGTCGTGTATGTTGAAAGTGTAGTTGTATGATCTGTTTGCACGAGCGTTCCCCCTCCGGTATACCATCGTATTGTACCGGTCTCGGTACTGGAAGCCGCAAGCACAACGGTACCGTTACCACACCGTGATCCATGGATTGGCGTCGGATCTGGTGCGGTTGGAAAAACAGTTGCCACCACTGGATATCTTGTGCCTGTACAAGCAGGGCTTGCCGTTGTGATGGAAACGTAGTAGGTCGTTGTTGAAGAAACCGATGGAGAATATGTGTGCGTGGTGGAATTTCCGCCGGATGATGCGACGGGAGATCCGCCGGTTTCAGCGGCATACCAGTTAAACGTTCCTGGCGTTAACGAAGAGACCAACAAGCTTACTGATCCTGTTCCACATCTACTGCCATCCGTTGTTGCCAGATCGGTTCCATCGACAACCGATGCTCTTACGGGTGTACGCGGTGAAGTGATACATGTGCCATTGTCAAATTCTACATAGTAATCTGTTGTTGCACTAATAAAAGGTGTGGTAAAGGCCGACGACGTTGCTGACGAGGTAGTAAAAAGCGGCGTACCACCTGCCGAAGCAGCATACCAGCGAAATGTTCCTGTTACGCCCGATGAAGCGCCCAATGCTACTGTGCCAGGACTACAAATACCTGCCGGTGTAACCGATACCGTAACGGCCGATGAGATCGTTGCCGTGACCGGTACACGTGTAGTTGGTCCGCAAACCGGTGATGCTGACGTAAAGCTTACGTAATATACTGTACTGGCCGATAGGCTTCCCGTTGTATAACTCGATGTTGTCGAGTTTGCAGTACTCGTATATACTAACGTTCCCCCCGAGGAGGCAGTGTACCAATGAAACGTCCCCGGGACAGTAGCCACTGCCCCCAAAGTAACAGTTCCATTTCCACACCTGCTTGCGTCTATACCCATCACGGAAGTTCCTACTACAGTTGCGGTAACTTTTACACGTGGACTTACACAGTTACCGTTTGAAAATTCAACATAATAATCCGTGGTCGCAGCAATGGAAGGTGTTGTATAATTGGATGAGCTTACGCCGGTATTGGTCTGCAAAAGTGTTCCGCCCGAAGCTTCCGAATACCAGCGAAATGTTCCTGCGGATGTATGGCTTGCCAACACAGTTGCAGTTCCTGCTGAACATATGGTGTTGTTTGTAACCGTTGGTGATGTGATCGCAGCTGTTATTGTAGCAGTGACAGCAACACGCGGTGTTGTACATGTACCATCATTAAACGCAACATAGTATGTAGTATTCGTAGAAATCGAAGGCGTTGTAAATGAACTTATCGTTACACCAGATTCCGTATGCAACAAAATTCCATCAACAAGTGCATTATACCAGGAAAATGTACCTGCCGTAGCACTGGTCGCAGAAAGTATTGCGGTCGGATTTCCACACGTGGCACCATCCGTTACGGAGATTGTAGAAGGTCCTGTGATCGTAGCAACCACTGCGGCGCGGGCGCTGGTACAGGTACCGTTGTCGAATTCAACGTAATAGGTTGTTGTAGAAGCAATCGATGGTGTGATGTATTCACTGCTCGAAGCCGACGAAGTTGTTTGAAGTAATGTTCCTGCAACCGCTGCGTCATACCAGCGGAAGGTTCCTGCCGATCCGGATGTTGCTGTTAGCGCAAGTGAACCCATATCACATCGTGACGCTCCCGATGTTGTTGGTGCACTGGATGAACTTATTACCGTAGCAATAACGGCCTTTCTTGGCGTTACACAAATCGTATTATCAAATTCAACATGGTACGTTGCTGTCGTAGAAATCGAAGGCGTTAAAAAATTACTCGTTGATGAGGCTGCTGTTGTATTTAACAGTGTACCGCCTACAGCTGCATCATACCAGCGAAATGTTCCGGTAGCTATGGATGAAGCCGAAAGTGTAACAGTACCAGCGCCACAACGGTCTGCCCCTGTTATCGTAAGCGTATTGCTGGCGAATAAATAATTCGGTTTGGGTGTACCGCCTTGCGAAAAATCATCCGCCCACGATGTATTGCCATTTGTATTTTCACCTGATGCTCCTGTAGTTGACGTAAGCACGCAGTCACCATCATCATCTGTATCACGCCAGTCACGGAGGCCATCTGCGTCTGTATCCTGCAAAGGAGAAAGTGAACCGGTTCCACCCATGCCTGCGACCGTACTGTTTACACCGGCGACACCATCGTATGCATTTAAAAGTCCGTCACCATCTGAATCTCCAGCTACGGGAAGTGCAGGTAAAGGACTTCCATCGCTGTCGGAATCATTTCCTTCAATAGCATCTGAAATTCCATCGTTGTCACTATCCGTATCCAGGTAATCCGGAAGGTCTGCACCATCGGTGTTCATGATGGCAACAGGAGTAGCATCATAAGGATTTGCAATTCCGTCACCATCAGTATCTGCATTTACAGGTGCTACATATCCGAGCGTGGGTTGCGCTTCAACATTGTCGGGAATACCGTCATTATCGCTATCAAGATCCAGGTAATTCCTTCTGTTGTCTCCATCGGTATCAGAAATAGTAAGCGGTATACTTCCGGAAGCGTTCGCACCACTCAACGCAAGGCGATCTGTTGTAGGGTCGACTGTGTTTGCATAACCATCGCCATCAGTATCGGCAAAGGCGTCGATGATACCATCTTTGTTTACATCAGTACCACCAGCTTCGATGCAATCGGTCATACCATCGCCATCTGAATCGCGATCTTGAAATGTACGATGGCCATCGAGGTCCATATCGGCAGGCGCAAGCCCTGACCCGACAGCATCCGCTAATCCATTTGCATCGCTATCTGTAAATCCATCGATTATGCCATCCTTATTTGCGTCGTTTCCTCCGGCCTCCAGGCAGTCCGTTATTCCGTCGTTATCGGAATCGAGATCCATGAAGTCAGGAATTCCATCAAGATCAAAATCAAAATAATCATTGATTCCATCGCAATTACCGTCGAGATAAGGCACAAAATTCGGATCAGCATAATTCGGCGCAGAATCTCCATCGTGATCGGCGGAAGGATCAACACCACCATGGCTTTCCAATACGTCAGCAATTCCATCGTTGTCGTCATCGAGGTCACTGGATGGATCGTGGACACCATCGCCATCGTTATCAATCAAACACGTTAATGTATAAGGAATAAAATATGGCGACACAGGCACGTCATTCTGACCGGTAGCTCCCCACGTTCCACCGTTGGGCGGAAATTCCGTTATGGAAGCTGAAGTAGACGTACCGTTGGTTCCATATATATACGTGTAAGAATTCGTTAATCCGCAGGTTCCGCTTCCCCCTGTGGGCACAGCAATGTAACCTCCGCCACCACCACCACCGCAACCTTCAGATTCGTTACCACCAATCAATTGGTTTCCACCAGCCCCACCGTTGGCATTCAGGGTTTGTCCTGTAAAGTTAAACGCTTTAACGATGATCGTTCCTCCACCACCACCGCCACCGGGAGCATCGTTATGGCTTGGCGTCGTATTGTACCCATCCTGGCCTTCTGCAGTAATGTTCCCTGTGCCATTGATTGTATGCGCAATGATATAAACGATACCACCACCGTCACCACCATCATTTGATGCGTTATTATTACCGTCACCTGCACCACCACCGCCGCCAAAAAATATTCTTGTCTCGACCTGCGAATCTAATGGTCTTCCACCGCGGCCACCAACAGGATCTCTATAGTCACCACCCCAGGCCGGGTCACTTAACGGTACACTAAAAGCATCTACATTATTGGCGCCATAGGTATAACCACCGCGACCACCACCAGAAGAATTGGTAAGACTATATCCGTTGGAAACGAAATCAGGATCTAGTTGCCAGGCCGCAAGGTATAGGGGATTGGGATCCATTACACCGGCCCCTGTCCAGGTTTCACCGTTATTCCCATTCGATCCACCACCACCAGCAGCGTTGTGACCATTTCCCCCACCCCCACCGTTGGCAGGAGCACCGCGACTATACCGTCCACCCATTCCGGCAGCTTCATAGTCTGTTTGATACCCTGCAATACCTTCACCTTTTTCACCACCATCATTGGGAGATACGGAACGGTATGTTGTAATGATTCCAGCACCTGCCGAGGAGGATAAGTTATCACGCTTACCACCGCGAAATCCTGCACGCTGCGCAGAGACCGCTCCATTGTTGGTTAAAGTAGCCTTCACGTGAACTGCCACGATACCACCAGTACTGCCATTCCATTTTGCCGGGATGATTGATCGTCCGGAGGGAATTGTAAGATTATTGTATTGTGGAACCTTTATAACTTGTGCGTGACCCGATGCTGAATAAGCTTGCTTTACACCACACGCAATCGTAATTGTATTGCCCGCAACGGAGGCCACATACGCATATTCGTATAAACCTGCATTGTTATAGCTTAAGACCTTTCCGTAATCATTGTCATCCGTAGTCTGAATGGTTGCGCCTTGCGCTTGATAAATCATAATGAGATCTCCAGTAACAAGACCACCCAAGTCTGCCGCAACACTGTTTACTGTAACTGTTGACGATCCAACGGCTACGTTGCCGGTAAGTCTGCTATAGGTGTTAACTACCGTATTTACGGCAGGAACTGTATAGTTTCCGTTTTTTCCGGGCTGACCAAAAGAGAATACGCAGGCGAATGCCAGAAAAAATAAGGTTAGGAAATGCTTTAACATAATATGCAATTAAGCTTCACTATAACCGATTCACTGGATCCGAAAGAGAACCAAATCTTTAATTCGGGTATAGGGTTCAAAAATACCTACGACGAACCGACAAAAATGACCGATAAAATGCAGGACCTTACGCCCGAGGGGTAATCCGGAAAAATACTTACGTGGCGTCTGGGAGTAAAATGTTTACTATGGAAATTGGGCTAATTGCCGGTTGGAGGGATGCTTTGCCATAATTTATTGAAAGCCGCAAACCCGTTCTTTAACGGATCGCATGAACTGCATCCCTACAAATAGCCCCAGCGTTGTATAAAATTATGGAATAGTTATTAAAAAAGTACGCCTTGTTTTGGGGCCGGAATGTCTTCGCAGTCGCCCTTCAAATTTTATTTGCTGTAAATGTTTACGACGCGGTCTATCGAAAATTAAATTTTCTACGCCTCTATTTTAAATTTTCCGCCATCAGAATCCGCGAATGAACCATAAATAAACACCCTACCAGCCATGGAATTTTTGTAATTTTAAACATGACACAACGAATTATATACACACTTTTTCTAATCGTGAGCATAACATTTGCGACCTATGCTCAGGTCAATCAATGGAAAGGCAAAAAATGCGCTGTTGTACTCACGTATGATGATGCTTTGAACGTACACCTTGATAACGCAATTCCACTTCTTGATTCGCTAGGACTCAAGGCTACGTTTTATCTTTCTGCCTATTTTCCCGGATGCAAAGATCGTTTAACGGATTGGAAAAAAGCAGCTGAGGCCGGGCATGAATTGGGAAACCATACGTTGTTTCATCCCTGCAATGGTAAAGGGCCTGGCAGAAGCTGGGTGAGTGCTGAAAGAGATTTATCAACCTACTCTGTATCACGAATGTTGGATGAAATCCGGATGACTAATGTTTTTCTTCAATCATTGGATGGTAAGACGGAAAGGTCTTTTGCCTATCCATGTGGTGATATGCATGCTGGTGCTGTTTCTTACCATGATAAAATTCATGATGATTTTGTCTCAGCGCGTGGTGTTCAATCAGAAATGATTCCGGATGACCAAATCGATATCTTCAACGTGGGCTCTTATATGATCAATGGCGAAACTGGAGAAAACCTTGTTTCTCTCGTAGATGAGGCGATAAAAAATAATCGTCTTTTGGTATTTCTTTTTCATGGCGTAGGTGGCGAACACGACTTAAATGTTGGCCTGAAAGAACATGCACAACTGTTACATTATCTGAAAGCACACGAAGATGAAATCTGGATTGCACCGTTTGCAGAAGTGACGTCCCATATTAAGAATCATAAAAAGTAAAAAATCATTTCTGGCTTACTGGATTTGCGTGAGCAAAAAAAGAATGACTCGCACACGGTTTTAAATGCACTTAACCGCTAAGGCGCGGAGACGCTGAGGAACGCTAAGGAATAAAGGATTCAGAACCAAACTTATCAGTTATAGGTATCTAATAAGAGAGAGGAATCATTCAGGTGTTTCGTCTGCGTTTCCGTGCTTTCTTTGAGCAAAAATTAACGACTTGCCTAAATGAGAAATCTGCTAATTAAATTGGTTATGGTGTATTATTGAACCGAACCAAATCTATCGTGTCGCCTTCTTAAGCTGGTAAAAGGCAACAACAAATTTGTTTCCTCTTAAATAACCTTTCATTTTATATTCGGTTTTAGACTTTTGATCATAAAGCTCATACAAATCGATTTGCTGGTCAATAAGTCTTGTATCGTTGGTATAACTAAACCCCTCTTTAGGATTTCCTTTTAAGTAGAAATAATGATGTACATAAAAAACGTTTTCGACAGCATTCACCACAGAAGACACCGTTAATGAAATTAAAAGGCCGACAGGCCCATGATGCAAACCTCCCATTGGACCTACTGCTGTTAATTCTTTGTTGGTTCCTAACTTTAGCACCACCTCGTTAGAATCAACAGGATGTACTGTAATGAACGGATTACCCATATTATCAATTGCCTCCCAAACAGTTCGATCATTAAATACACGTTTGTCAGCTTCGTCGCGTACATAGGCAGTTTCCTGACTATAGCTTGACCGCTCATTAACTGCAAAGCTCTTAACAAGTGTATCATTATCATAAACAGAAACCTGAAATTCATCTTTCTTTACCACTTTATATAAGTAACCATCGTGCCATATCGTGCTGAATTTAGTCGAGATGTCTTCAGGTATCTCAAAAGTTTTGATTTCGCGGGACATTGTGTTTATTTTCACCAGCGTTGTCTTTCCTTTAATTCTGCCCGAATACAACAATTCGTCCTTTGTTATAATAATCTCACCGGGCTCACTATAAATTTTCATCCGTTTGCCAGCTTGCGGGGGTCTCACCGTTTCACCGTGCTGTATGAAGGGAATAACATCCTTGCCCTTTTCCAATATGCCTTTAGGCAACGCATATTTCTCTTTGTTAACCACTCTACCATGCCGAACTTCCATTAACCCAAGCGTATCACTTTCTATTCTATAAAGTACGGACAAGGTTTTGCCCAGGTGTATGGCCATTACATTTGAGGGTATCAATATCGGCTGGGCACCAAAATGCTTTTTATTGCTTACCTTATCTATCACCAATGACTTTAGCTCCGACTTGCTTTTTATTTCTTCTATAAAATGAAAGTATAGGTTCGCGCCATCATCCGTTACAGCGATAATGTCTTTTTTATACAACTCAGGAAGCAACATCAGGGATTGTTTACCATCCGGAAGGATAATTATACATTTATTGGATAACGATTTTGTAAAATCATCCGAACCGGACGCGGCGTCGCGATACACTAAAATTATGCTGTCCCCGACAAGAAACTGCTGTGCAGTTTTAATATTCTTTGTTGTTAACGGAACTGATTTTAAAAGCTGCTGAGCATTAAGGCAGAAGGAAGTCGTTAATAATAAGAAGATAAAAACAGTGAATTTTCCAAGCTTCGGCGAACACATGTCAAAATATTTTAAGATAAGATGCGCTAATTTTATTGTTCTGCAAAAGGAAAGCAATAAAATAAACTTAATTTAAAGGAGCTGAGGAACGCTAAGGAATACAGGATTCACAACCAACTTAAATCAGTTATCGGTATCTAATAAGAGAGAGGAATCATTCAGTGGTTTCTTCTGTGTTTTCCGTGCTTTCTGTGAGCAAAATAAAACCTCCATCGAAGGTTATAGTATCTTCAGCAAATCACCGATAAGTTTATCTTCTACCTTTGCGTTCTTCTTCAACGGATTCCATTCCTGTAAAATAACAACAACGATATTTTTGTTCGGGATCAAAACGACGTGCTGTCCACCTTTACCTCTGGCAGCATACATAAGGTGTCCCGCTTTCGTTTTGAATATCCACCAGCAAAATCCGTAACCCACTTCGTCATAAGCATCAAGTGAGCGAAATTCATTGCTTGCTGTTGTATAATTTACAAACGACTTCCTGACCCAGATTGAGTCCAACAAATGTACTCCATCTACGTTTCCCTTGTTAAGATACATACTTCCGATTCGTGCCAGATCACGGGCTGTATAGTACGATTCATCGCCACCACAATAGTAACCACCAACTTTGCGCCAAAATCCATTTTGGATACCAAGTGGTTTAAAAAGATATTGATCAGCAAATTCCCTGGTAGATTGATTTGTGGTTTTCGTTATAATCGCTGACAAAATATTTTGAGATCCTGTAAAATATTTAAACGTTGAATCCGGCATGACATCAAGTTTCTCATCAACAATACACTCAACCGCTGTTTGATGTCCGTCCCAGCCTGCCCATCCGCCGCGCATAGAAAGCAAATGTTTAATGGTTAAGGCGCCTTTGTAGTTTTGATTATACTCCGTTGTATATTCTGAAAAAAAAGGCATCACCAACTCATGCTCCGAATTTATAAAGTTGTGTTGAATACTTAGCCCGACCAGGGCCGAGGTGATGCTCTTTGTAACGGAATGAACATTAAATGCACTGTACCGTGTAGTTCCTGCAAAATACTTCTCAATAATCAACTTGCCGTCTTTAACAACGATCAATCCCCGAAGTCTGTCCCACGCATTAACGTCTTCAAAAAAATTATCCAACACTGCATTGTTATATCCATAAGTTTCCGGAGAGGCAGTTTCCCATGAATAAGGTTCAAAGTCAACTTCGAAAGATTGCGATTTTGCAAAAGGCACCTTAAGATCGAGTGGATGCCATTCGAAAATATAGTTTAAAAGATTTATGGTCATCATGAACATCACGATGGCCGACATACCTGTTGCGATTCTTTGTTTCTTTTCGATATGTTTCTTACCAAACAACGAAAAAAAAGTAATCACCAGAAGGACAACGGCAAGGATATACTCGATTAAATTAGGATAAGGCACATAGTAATATTTGGATTTTACGATAAATCCAATGATGATGAAGAGGATGGTGATTATGACAAATATGCGTGTGTGTTTTTTCATGTATGAATAGTCCGACTTTGTCAACTTACCATTTAAGATCTCTATTAACCTACGTGTTCTATTGGGCTAAAGCCCTTTTTATTTCTATTAATAGCCAGGGGTTTAAACCCGTGGCTATTAAGTATACGCTAAAAGGACTTTAGTCCACAAACACCAACTAAAAATGTTTTGAAGGTTTGATTTCTAGTGACGAATCGGTTGTTCCTTTGATCTTGGGGATCCTTCAGCATGGATGTGCAGGCACATCCGCTTTAGGATGACGGTAACGAGGGGAGGAAAACTACTTCTAAACTTTGAAAAGTTACCTTTTTATTCGTTTCATTGGAAACATCTCCTTTCGTTGCTGACCTTTTACAACACCTGACACTTCTGCAACCATTGAATCAGCATTAATTCTTTTGTACGCAATGACTTGCGGAAAGTCATGAGTCGGATTCTGAAATACAAACAAGCCATCCGAAATTGCGTGAAGAGAAAACCGGACAGGTAAACCGCCGTTTTGGTTTTTCACCGTCGGGATATAAAACAAACTATCCTGTTCCTGAATCAATCTCACTGTCTCGAATACGACAGTATCTTTCCCATTTAGCTTGTAGCTTTTAGCTGCCAATTCATTATCTTTTATTTTCGACCATGTCTCAAAAATACTTCCGCGTTGTGTTTTATTTTCCCATGTACCGATAATCCAATTTGCCAATTCGATATCCGGATTTTGTTGGAAAGTCGAACTACCAAAGAAAAGTACGCAAACAATTGCAGATATTTTGATTTTCATTGAATCTCCCTAACAGAACATTCATTCTTGCTGGCAGGATAAAGTTAATGCATATTTTTAATCACGCTATTTCGTTCGGATTGGTATCCACAACTCCTCTTCAGAATCCGGACTTTCTCCTTTGTATTTTTCGCCCATTAAAGCAAAATGGGGCCGGTTGTCTAACGTATAGCCGGAATTTGGAATCCACTTACTGTAAATAAACTGGTAAGTTCCTCGTGCTTCACTTGGCCTTCCTTTGTAATTAAATACTGCATATTCACTCTCAGGTATTACCAATGCATACATGTTCCCGGGGATACTATCAAAACCATCCACCTCAATTGCAGCCCACTTTTCAAATTCTTTCGCGGGATCGAAATGTATAAAAAATGCCGTGTCGTGGTACAATTCCACAGAATATAAGTTCGTATTGACTGGATTTCTAATCTCTTTACGCCTCGGCATAAAATCCTGCCACAATTCCTTTGTTTTGTTATTTGCAAACGACATACTCGTTCTCATACCGAGTAACTTTGTTTCCGGAAAGATTTCAATTCTTGGATTCATTAGTTGTGGCGTTCTATCTTGATGTTGTATTTATCCAATAGTCCGATTACTTCGGGCAGGGAGAATCTGGCTCCTTTGATTTTGTTGATTTCCGGATCAACCGAGTAGTTTATGGAATTTGTTAAGTCGGCCTTTTGCAGATCCGTATCTTCAAACGTCGCATGGAGTAAGTCACAATGGATTAACGCAATGCCTTTCAACTTCGCCTTTGTAAAATCTACACCTCCGAGTTGGGAGCTAACAAAAGAGCTTCTGCTGAGATCCACCTGGTAGAAAATCGAATCATTTAGCTGGCAATCTTCAAATACCACGGAGAAACCAAAGGCATTGCATTTGTCAAATTGTAATCCGAGCATTTTACATTTTTGAAATTTGACATCCTGAAACGCAGCTTTCGATATATTGGCGTTGCTTAAATTACAGTCAATGAATTCTGATTCAATAAATTTATTCTCAACTAGCGTCGCGCCTGAAAAATTACATCCTATGAATGTACAATTTTCATATTCCGTTTTGGAAACGGGTTGGCTTGAGAAGTCTGTATTTTTGAAAGTTTGTCCTTCAATGTATTGGTGATCCATTGCAACACTATTAAATTTTAAAGATCCACAGCATGCGTAAAGGTATGTATTGACGAAGTAAATTCCTTTGACCTAATTCAAAAAATCATCCTCACCTATTTGTCAACCCCTGCTGTACTTTTCAAGTGCCAGTTCCACGACCAAGTCTTTACCGGCAAGAATCTCATTTATATTTTCTTGCACCTTAAAATCCGGAGGAAAGCCTTCACCCTCCTCGTACGGTAACTGCTCGGTATAGGTTCGTAACGATGCATACATAGGGATCCGTATTTCATGACGAGAGTTTGGTAAAACAAGTCTGCGCTTTTTACCACCCGTTAAACCCTTATAACACCCTGGCGTGGATTTACCGACTATTATTCCTCTTTTGCAATTCCGGAAAATTGAAACAAATGTTTCCTGTGCCGATATAGACCGCTCATTCGCTAAAACAATTACGTTTCCTATAAAATTATTTCGGGAGGGCAGTATAGTTTCTGGAGGACTGCTAGTACTTCTATCATTTTCCCTTGCAATATATGAATAGAGTTTTTCTGGTCCGTTTCCTCCTTCGTTACCCCGGACATCAATGATCAGGTTCTGAATCCTCTTTCTGCTGATTTCATCAAAGTATAGCTCAATCAGTTTATCGAAATCCTGATGAAATTGTTTATGCCTTCCTTTTGAGAATGATTTAATAGTAATGATGGCCACATCCGGATCAGTAAGGAATTCTATCTTCAGCGGACCTCCGGTTTCCTTTGGATACCAGTTCTTCCAATGTTGCCTAAGTGCCGGTTCTGTACTTCCGTTGACAGAGGCAAGTACCCTTTGTCCTGTCACATGATCAATATATTCAATCTCAAAAATTTCAGTCTGTTCAATAATGTAGTAGTAATAATTTTGAAAATCATTCTCAAGAATTACAAACTTCCATCCCAAATTTCCACCTTGTGCCTCAAGGTTCGGAAGCAGCAAGTCTACGATCTCATTTAATGACTTGCCATTGATTGACAGTAGTTCCGATCCTTTAGGGATTTGATACTGATTTATAGAATCCGGCAGAACGTATCCTTTCCCATCGATAAACTTTAAATCTAAAGGGAACCGGCTTCCACTTGAAAGTATTTTAGCTGAAGGGTAGAACAAAGTATGCGAACACTTTACTTTGGCAATTAGGGGAAGAAGTAGTTTGAAAAATTGTTCCTCAGACATTGGTTTATCAATACAGGCAATTGAACTATCCCAGGTGAGATCGAATTCTGCTTTGGAAGTATACCAGTACAATCCGGGATGATACTTTTCCAGCTTCTTTCTTAAAATATAAACATCTTTTTTTAGCTCCTCGGGAGTTAGTTGACTGGTGTCTATGCTCTTGTTAAAAGACCAAAACATTAGTACACATAAAACAAGGGCTATGCTTGTTCTGATTCGTTTCATAAAAGATTATTTATTTAAATGAGTTGTGCTTCGGTTTTGTCGGCATGTGAGGCATCGGTTGTGGTTTTTTCGGAGCGTGTCATTCTAATTTGTTTCGTCAGTCAATTTCGTCATCACTCGGAGCGCAAACTCTTAACTGGATTTGTTAAGGCTGTCTTTATTGATTGGAAGCTTATTGTTGTTACAGTGATTACTAAAATTACGATCAACGGCGCGATGAACATCCACCACTCCAAATCTATTTTGAAAGCAAAATTATCTAACCAGTTGTTCATTGTCAGGTAGCTGATGGGAACAGCCAACAAAAAAGATATCAATACAATTTTTAAATAGTATCCTGATAAAAGCCGTAAGATATTCATCATCGAAGCACCTAATATTTTCCGAATGCCAATTTCTTTGGTTCGTTGCATAATCATGTGGGACGAGATACCGAACAGTCCGATACACGCAATAAAAATGCTTAGCGTGGTTAATAGCGTAAAAACGTCACCGCACTTTTGATCCTCTTTATATTGTTCATTAAAAAAATCGTCGAGAAAAAAATATTCAAATGGATTATCGTTGAAAACCTTAACCCATTGTCCTTTTGCTATCGAAATAGCGTTAGGTAAGTCACCAGATGGAATCCTTATAGCAAAGTAGTCTAATGCTCTGGGTAATAACTGATAAAATGTAGGCTTTATTGTTCGCTTCAATGATTCCTGATGGTAATTGCTAACCACTCCGATTATCCTTTTTTCACTGTTATCATAGAAAATAAGATTTTTTCCAACGGCCATTTCAGGACTTTCAAAGCCCAATGTTTTACAAGCCTCCTCATTTATAATTGCGGACCTAAGCTGGTCAGCTTGGTGCTGTTCCGAAAAATTTCTCCCGGCCCGAAGTCTAATGTTGAATGTTGAAAAAAAATCATAGTCTATTCCTGCCATATAGAGCGCATGTACGTTACTAGGATCTGCATCTTCTCGCCGGAATCCCTCCGTGCCCCAGATCAATTCTTTTCCAGGGATGTGTGAGATTGATGCTGCGCTAAATGAATTATAAGACGATAAATTTTCATTGAATGTTTTTACTTTATTAAAGTATGCTGAATCGATAACATACGTTGACAATTTTTCTGACCAGCTTTCCTTTAATACATTTGGAGATTTAACAACGATTATTTTGCTGATGTCAATTCCTAAGTCACTCTTTCTCATGAAATCCATTTGTTTGTAGATTACAAGTGTTCCGGTAATCAGGAATGATGTAACTGCGAATTGAAAAACCATAAGCGCCTTTCTAAAAGGAACTCCACTATTTGCGTTGTTATTAAACACACCTTTTAAGGCATTCACCGGTTTAAATTTTGAAAAAATTAATGCCGGATATAGGCCAGTAACAATTATACCTGTTACCAAAATGATCAACAGGGCTAACCAAAAATTAGTATCTGATAATAAATTATTAAACACTAACCCCTTCCCAGATAGTTGGTTAAAAGAATGGCTTAGTAGCGAAATAAGGCAAACAGCTATCAGCATGCTCAAGATATTAAGCAATGAGGAGTCCAAGAGAAACTGTTTTATCAAATCAAATTTTTGGGACCCAATTACTTTCCTTATTCCAATCTCTTTTAATCTTTCGGCAGATTTAGCTATTGAAAGGTTCACATAATTAATCCATGCGATAATCAGTATAAAACAACCCGTTATCATTAGAAATAACAAAGATTTGTAACTTCCATTTGCGCTCAATTCTTCCTGTAAGTCAGATTGAAGGTGGATACTACCAATGGGTTGTGGAGTTAGGGATACCCTAACATTATATTTACTCGCTATTTTGTTCTTAGCTAATTGATTCATTTTGCGACGGAACTCAAGTACTGAAGCATTTGGTTTCAGTTTCACATAGGTGTAGAATCCTGTCCAGGCCCAGCTATCTTCGCTCACTCGCTTACTATCAATAATTAATATGTCGTAGTCCAAGTGAGTGTTGGGCGGGAGATCCTTGAATATTCCGATCACTCTTGTTTCAAACCTGTCCTCCTCGTGGATAGACAACACGCTATTTAATGGGTCGATCTTGTTAAAATACTTTTGAGCAATGGATTCAGAAATTAAAATTCCTTCCCCTTCCACTGAACCAGCTATAATGTTCGGCGATAACATTTTAAGGAAAGAAGTGTCTGTTGTAAAAGCTTTATAAGAATTAAACTTGATTGAATTTTCCGTGGTGATCGTTACTTTATTGAGTGGCCACAGCCTTGTCGCGTTTTCGACCTCTGGAACTTCTGCAAGAAGGGCAGTAGCTAAAGCTCCGGGTGATTTGGCAATATTTTCTGTTTGCTTCTCGTCAAGAAATTTCTGGTAGCTAATTCGATAAATTCTATCATAGTCCTGATAAAATTTCTCGTAACTCATTTCAAAGGCTGAATATTGATATATGAAAATGCATGCCGTTAATCCGATGGATAATCCCAGAATATTTATGGTAGAATGAATCTTATTCCTTAAAAGATTCCTGAAGGCAATTTTTAAATAACTGAGAAGCATAGAGATTTAGTTTAGTTTAATGCTTATTGTTGATAATCAAAAACCCACACTCGATGTTACATCCTTAATCTAATATAAATGATCTATTGATTTATTAAATCATCCATAAATTAATACGGTTAGCGCTCGTTGCCATCAATTCTCCTGAACCGTTATTAACTTATCGGAGTCGAACATGGCGGCAGGTGAAATTACTTTTTCATCCAGGGGAATTTTGTTCCCGTAACGTGCTTTCATTTGTTTTCGAACAATGTCGTTGGTTAAATCAAATTCTCTTAGTTCTTGCAGGTCGCCAACCTCAATGCCAAATGTTTCTTTATAAATCTTCCAGACAAGTTCTGAACAATAGATTTTATCGTCGGACCATTCGAAATAGCGGTCATAGTTTTTACCTTTAAATCGCTCTCCGAAGTCCTTCATCTTTTTAAGGTTCTCATTGGTCAATAGTCTTTCGCTGTTTTTAAGTCTTTTTAATACGTAGTGAGAACTTTCTCCTCGCTTTATCCAGTCGTTTAATTTTGTCAACTTAACGGGTTGAACCGCCTCGTAAACATAATACTCTCCGGCAGTCTCATAGATTATTCCCATGTGGCTGTACTTCGATTTTGTCGCCAGTTGAATCGCTTTACTTTGAGTTGACCTTGACGTCTGAAAAATTATATCGCCATTGCGGAATTCGTCATCGAAAACCGTTTCCGTTTTAGCTAACTTTTTCGGTTTGTCTGCCATGATTCGAATTGCCACAACAAACAAACCGAACGCTCCAATGAGTCCAAATAAAATTACAATAACAATTTTCTTCATCTGTTTTTTGTTGACAGACTATTCTGCTAATCCCTTTACGAGTAACTCTAATGTCGCATATTTTCCTCTAACGGAGTTAATTTCTTCAATTGTTCTATTTTTGGCGTGATAGTCTTTATAAAGCGTAATCCACCAGCTGGGTAGTATCAAGTATTGCCAAAGCTTAATGTCTGTTCTTGTATAATTTATTTCTGGAAGCTCCGCGAGGTAAGAGGTTATCTCTTGTGAGTTCACATGCGTTGAAATATAACTCTTTAGTTCAATCGAATACCGTGCAAAAGTTTCTATTGATTCACTTGAGCTCTCTCCTTTCAATATTCTATCCGCTTGTGCTTGTACATCTTTTAATTGCCTGAGAAGTAGTCGTAAAGCTTTGTCCTGCTCCATAGTTTTTTTCCAATTAAATTATTAGAATTATTATTTGAAGGTGTATATGATTAGACACTCCTTTTGTATCTATCCTAGACTTATCTTCGATGTCATTAAATCGATTCCTTAGTTGTCGTTGAATTTTAAGGTAAATGAAGGTTAGGATGATGGCAGCAATCAGAAAAGAACAGGGAAAGTTGTTTCTCCGATCTTAATAGGGTTACCAAAGAAAAAGGTAAAGCGATAAATTCAGTATTAACGATCTTCCTCTTGTAAGCTCCCATCCCGTCGGATTAACCCAAGCTTTTCTTTTCCTAATTCTTCTAATTGTTTCTTTCATGCAGATAAGCTCATCAGTAGACCAATTTAATAATTATAATTCAAATCTACTGGCGTCATTGGTATACAATGTTGGCGGCTATCTTCCTTATTGAAGATCAATAATTAACCGATTGGAGTAATCGATCAGCCCTGTGAGCGTATACTGATACTTTATGTATTGAATCAACGCAGCAAACATCCAAGTTCCTATCGCAAAAATCCATCCGAATAAATCATTATTGATCAACAGAACCAATAATGCCCAAAAAATAAGTCCACAAATACCAACCAAAAGAAGTGTGGGGAGATTACCACCGTAAGGCAGAATATCAAACAACAACTTACATTCCCCCCTTTCCTCCACGATATTTACAGTGATACTCCCATAAGGTCTAAAGGCTGTTAACATTCCTGGCCGCCTTGTCACATTAATCTTATCATTTTCCAAGGATATTTCACTATAGTCAATATCACAGAATGTATTCGATAAAATATTACGATTCTTCTTCCGCTCAAGAATGTGTTGGATTAATTCGTGCTTTGACTTTTTGACTGTAACGCCTATCTCTCCTAATATTTTTTCATTTAATCGCATTTGCAATCTTTAGTATTCTTTCCTTTTGGTGTTGAGTATCAAGAATGTGTTTTGAGTTCTTGACTTGGAATTGCTTGATAGTTTATCTGTAAAATGGTTCCTGTTTGCCATAACGGTTTGGCTGTCAATGTTCGCATATAAGGCGTACGGGCAGACAAATTAATATTAATAGTCGAACCATGCCATTATACTTATTTTTTATGCACGTTTATCGTGCCGCTTCCTCTATTTTAAGTTGATATTCAGTCAAACAGCCTTGAAACGCTGGCATAAGAATAGTTTTTTGTTCGTCAATTGGTTTACCAATTATCGCGACGTATTCGGCCTTAGTAAACCGTACAATGATTTTCTTGTTCGAGCAGTCACAATAAATTCGAGTAAGGTTAGGATATTTTATCGCCATGTCTTTGGAGTCGCGAATACAATTCTCCGTGAGGACGTTCTCGTCCTCCTCTGTCCATTTTTCCTTTTCCCTCCGTGATTGTCTTAAATCTTTCACTCCAGTATAAATACCGTAGCCAGAAACAAGAATTATTAATACAATAACCCAATGCTTTCCAGCCATAAAATTCTTATTTTGTTCACCTTGTACTGTCATTTTATCAAGATATAATTATGCCTACCAACCGAATATAAACATTACATTTATTAAGAATGTATCCTTGCTTTGAAACACCCTACAGCAGCTTTCTAAACTAATGATTTCTATATGCATCCAAGTACTATAGACCTTGTAATTCAACGTCTTTGATCCAAAAACCTTTTCAACGTAACAAGATTATTAAAAGCATCGCCATTGGTATTGTTGAAGTAAACATACACCGTTTTATCTTCTTCAAGCCATTCCAGGATGAGCGCAGCGTATTCAGTTAAAAAATCATCGGAATAACTTCCTTTGTAATTGCCTGTCGGGCCGTGAAAGCGAACATACAAGGTGTCGGAAGTTTCTTGTCTTAACGGCGTGGCCGAAACGGGCTTATCATGCAAGACGAGGGAAGCGTTGTATGATGTTAAGATGTCGTAAACATCATCGTTGTACCAGGCCGGGTTGCGAAATTCAACAGCGATGGGCCAGTGACTATCCGGATCAGCGATCCGAATCGAATGAAGCAGATGATTGAATTGATCGATGCTTTCGGTTTTCAGACTTGGCGGAAACTGAACCAGCACGCACCCTTTCTTCTCACTCACATGTCCGATCGTTTCTATGAATTTTTGAACCTGCCCAGGATCAAAGTCAAGGTTTTTCGCATGGGTTATTTCTCTGAACAGCTTAAATGTAAACCTGAAATTTTCAGGCACCGATGATGACCACCTCGCCACGGTATTTTTTCCTGGAATTTTATAAAATGAACTATTGATTTCTATACTATTGAAATGGGTAGCATAATATGTAAGACGACTTCCTGCCTGGTACTCCAAAGGATACTTATACTTCGGAACAGGAAGTTGTATTCCACTGAGGCCTGCATAAAAATTCGAAGTATTGTGCATCATCATTGAATTAGCATTGCTGTGCTTTTTAATTCATAAGAGATTTGCGCGAACTGAGTTAAGCTATTTGTCGGCGGCAAATTAATGATTCCTTCCCCTCACATACAAAACGATGCCAAAGTTAGCTTGTGGGCCGCCCATTTTGAATCTGTTCTTCTGTAGACTTTCTCCCGCTGGCACAAAAATTAATCTGATGATACATAGGATGGCAAACAAAAAAACAATAAAACACTACGTTGGCTACCTGCCGGTTTATGGATGTATCGCTACCGGAATCATCTACCTTGGTATCGGTGTCATTGCCATTCTTTCGTTTTTAAAACTTAAAGATGGCGGTGCGGACGAAACGAGCTTACTCGCCTTCCTGAATGACTACGTGATCGGAAAAATTTTCATATGGCTTATTCTCCTCGGCACCCTGAGTTATATCACCTGGCGAATCTTTGAAGCCTTCAAAGATCCATACGGTTACGGAAGTGACGCAAAAGGACGACTTAAAAGAATTGGAATTGCTCTAAGCACAATTGCAGATGCGCTCATTGCTTATTCCGCGATTAGAATTTTAGTAGGCACGGGTGATACCAACAAAAATGGACAGCCGGAAGAATACCGCGAAATGGTAACCAATATCTTACAGCATTCCGGGGGCAACTGGCTGATCGTCATCACCGGCGTTATAATTTTTGCTACGGCCATCATTCAATTCATCTACGGCATTACGCGTGGCTACAAAGAACGTCTTGATATTGCACATTTCAGTAGCGCAACGAAAAAGCTAATTCACTTACTAGCCTGGGTCGGATACTTCAGTCGCGGTGTCATTCTCGGCATCACCGGATTTTTCTTTATGAAAGCAGGGATTCTGTCCGATGGACAATATATCGTTAACACGGATAAGGCTTTCGATTTTATCGGCGATAACTTAGGCGGTTTCTTTTTTATTCTAGTTGCCGCAGGAACGATTTGTTATGCACTTTTCATGTTTTCGCTGGGCGTGACGTATGATGCGGATAAAGATTGACTTGTTCCTGCTACTAAGGTGCTTTCCATTAAGCTGCAGGCTTCAAGCTATAAGCTGCAGGTTGATTTCGATAATTATAGGGACCTTGAGGGGAGCTATAAGTCGCGATCTACGAGCTGCGAGTTTGTTTGGGCAATAAATTAAGGTACGAGGTACAAAGTAAGAAGTACGAGGTACGGGGTACGCTTACCGAATCGTTTATGCCTTTGTGCGGGGAATGGTTCAGCATGACGATAACGATGTGCCTTAACCGGTATCGAAATCTCTTCGTGTGCGATAATTCTTTAGTTATCCAGAATAATCATGATGACATCTTAACCGAAGAGCCGCTAAGTTTCGCAAAGCTGGAAACTAAATTTTTGAAAACGGATCAAATCAGTTTTTCGCAATCCAACCTCGAACGTTAATCCTCGAACCTCAAACAATTTCTAAACCTCATCAATTTGCACATCTAATCTTGAACCTTGAACCTTGAACTTCACAGATCAAACCGCAAACATTTTCGCAAGCGCTTCGTTTTCGAAATCATTCTTTAACTTTGAACCATGAACTTTGAACTTTGAACTTTGAACCTTTATGAAGCTTCCTTCCATTCAGTACCTAATACAAAGCGCGGTTAAATCTTTTCTGCGTTTTCCGTTTATTATTCTCGCGGCATTTATTGGCGTGTGCATGGGCGTCTACCTCACGGAATTTTATGACGACATCACCAATGTTTTTCCCGTCATTAATATCATGCTTTCGGCCGGGCTCGGCATTGGACTTTTTTTCTGTGTTGATGTGTATTCCTATAACAAAGAATTTAGCCGGAATAAAAGATTATTGTTTGACCTGGGTGCCTTGCTGGTGCTCGTACTTGTGTTCTTTACTTTGCCGGATCGCGATTCAACGCAAAACACTTCACTGCCTTATATTCGGTATACAATATATGCCATTGCCATTCACCTGGTCGTAGCGTTTATTCCATTCCTTGGAAAAGGGCAACTAAACGGTTTTTGGAATTACAATAAAATCCTGTTTGTTCGTTTTCTCGCTTCGTTATTGTACTCTGGTTTTCTTTATGCCGGCCTTGCTCTTGCCCTTGGTTCTCTTGACTTTCTGTTTGATATCGACCTTCACAGTGAACTGTTCATGGATATGTTCATTGTCATTGCAGGATTGTTTAATACGTGGTTTTTTATTTCCGGTATACCAGAAACGTTTCACGACCTGGACGATGTACACGAATATCCAAAGGGCATCAAGATCTTTTCACAATATATTTTGCTTCCGTTACTTATCCTGTACCTCGTTATCCTCTATATCTATGCAGGCAAAATCATTGTGCTGTGGAGTTGGCCAAAAGGTATTGTGTCGTACCTGATCGCATGCGTTGCCGTATTGGGCATTCTCACAATTTTATTAATGTACCCTTACGGAAGTTTATCGGGCAATACATGGATAAAGAAATTTTCGAAATGGTATTATTTTATACTTTTCCCTCTCGTGATCTTATTGTTCATCGCCATTGGAATGCGTGTTGCTAATTATGGCATCACCATCAACCGGTATTGTATTATTCTACTCGGCATATGGCTTACCATTGTATGCATTTACTTTTCCATCGGCCGAACCAACATCAAATTTATTCCGATTTCACTGGCAGTAATTTTAATCATTGTCTCTTTCGGCTACTGGGGAATTTTTTCTGTCAGCGAACGCAGCCAGGTCAATCGACTCAAAGCCATTCTGACTGAATCTAAAATTCTTCAGGATGAAAAAATAAAAGGTGAAGTGATGTGGCGAAGGGATAGTATTCCTGCGCTGTATGCTACTAGTGCCGAAGATGCAAACGAGTCCCTGCTCAATGACTCTCTCCACAATGAGGTGAAGTCCATACTCGATTACCTGGACGATCATCATGGTTTTTCTTCCATTCGCGAATGGTACCACCAGGACATTGATTCTATTGTGCAGTTGAGCAACCTCAACAAAAAGCGCTGGTATCGCATGAATGAGGCCGAAGCTTACATGAGAAGTCTCGGGTTAAGGTATATGCATAAGTATAAATCCAATTATGGCGGTTTTGGATTCGATACTAATGTGAAATACAACAGGGTGATCGATATCCGTGGATACGACTACTTCATCACCTTAAATGGCTATCGTGACAATGATCCGGAAGCCTTTTACATTGACAGTATCCCTTATAGTGTAAAATTTCCGGATGAATTATCAGGTAAAATATTAATGATCTCCGTTGACACGATCACCTTTGATATGGACAAACTTACCGAAAAACTTATTACCCGATATGGAAAGGAATACAGATCGGAAGTTCCGCCTGATGAGATGATATTGCATGGACGCAACGATAGAATATCGGCCCGGATTCAGCTTCATTCAATCTCCGTTTATCCAGAGAACGATTCGTTGGAATATAATTCCATAAATGGTGATTTGTTTATAAAGAAGAATTGATAGACTACTTCGATAATCACGTCCCGAGCCGTTCATGACCCAATCTTTCAAATGGCTTCAACGATGCCTGATTAAGAGTATTCTGAATAAGGATTGCCCGTTTGGAAGTCTAAAGACTTCAGGCATGAGGTCCAAGTCGCGCGAGGCTGACGCGCTGGCGAAGACTTGAACCATCTTAGAGCGGCCTCAGCATGGGCAATGCGATAAACCTATAATCACGAACTGATGAGTCAAATGCAATTATCTTAACCCAGCTTATCGGATACCAGTTTATACGTCGGGTCTTCCCAATAATTCACATCGATTATTTCTGAAGCGTTATTTAATAACACAAGACAATCTTCACTTAGGTGTTTTAAATGAAGTTTCTTCCCCACTTTCGCATATCGCTCTGTTAATTTGTTTAAAGCTTCGATTGCAGAATGATCGACAACACGGGATTCTTTAAAATCAATGATCACCTCAACCGGATCGTTCAGCACATCAAACTTTTCATTAAACGCCGAGACAGAACCAAAGAATAATGGACCAAAAATTTCGTAATGTTTTATTCCTTTTTCGTCAACAAATTTCCTAGCACGAATCCGCTTGGCGCTTTCCCAGGCAAATGCAAGTGCTGATATAATCACGCCGACGATAACGGCTACAGCAAGGTTATGAAATATAACGGTTACACCAGCTACAATGATCATCACCAAGACATCCGTAGTCGGCACCTTTTTAAATATTCTCAAGCTTGCCCACTCAAATGTTCCAATAGCCACCATAAACATTAAACCAACAAGCGCAGCCATCGGAATTTTTTCGATTAATGATGATCCAACCAACACAAAAGAAATCAACGCAAGGGCAGCAACAATGCCTGATATCCTATTCCGTCCGCCAGAACTTACATTGATTATGCTTTGACCGATCATAGCACATCCACCCATGCCACCAAATAAACCGCATACGAAATTGGCTATTCCCTGAGCAACGCTTTCCTTATTTCCCCGGCCACGTGTTTCCGTTATTTCATCCACAACAGATAATGTAAGCAAGCTTTCAATTAAACCCACAAGCGCCATGATCAATGAATATGGAAAGATGATCATCAACGTATCGAAATTTATCGGAACCTGGGGTAAATGAAATTCAGGTAGTCCTCCCGCTATTGACGCGATATCACCCACTGTTTTTGTGGGTATTCTTAAAAAGATGATAATCCCTGATACTACTAAGATAGCCGTGAGCGATGCGGGAACGATTTTGGTAAGCTTCGGCAAAAAATGAATGATCACCATGGTAAGTAATACAAATCCTAACATGGTGAAAAGTGGTGTTCCACTTAACCATTCAAGAGTTCCATCTGCCCCTTCTATTTTGAACTGGCTTAACTGTGCCATGAAGATTACAATAGCAAGTCCGTTTACAAAGCCAAACATTACAGCATGTGGTACCAACCGGATAAATTTACCTAGCTTGAGGAATCCAATGGTCATTTGGATTATCCCCATCAAAATAACAGCAGCAAACAAGTACTCCACACCATGCGTAACAACAAGACTCACAACAACAACAGCAATAGCGCCAGTCGCTCCTGAAATCATTCCCGGCCTCCCGCCGAGGATTGCTGTTATCAAACCAATAATAAAAGCTGAATACAGACCTACCAGCGGACTAACATTCGCAATAATGGAAAAAGCCACAGCTTCCGGAACTAACGCAAGGGCTACTGTTAATCCTGAAAGGATTTCATTCTTTAAATTGAATTGATGAGATTTTAATTGATGTATAAAGGTCATGTGATGAAAATTAAAATGCTTTTTAGCCGTCCTTGACAAACAACCGACTAAACAGGCTGAAGTTACACCTGGATTCGTTCCTAATTAGGCCGGGGATTACACGATCTCTAAATGGCTTGTTTAAAAGAGGGTGCAAAAGTAAGGAAAAAGGGATGTGTAAGAAAAAATATTATTGAAGGGGATTTGAGTGCGATATTTATTAACCGTTAATGCAAGGCGATCAAATTCGGGTTAGAATCGTCTAAATGATTGCACTTTGGCAGTCTGAAGATTTCAGACTATTAGTGTCCGGGATAAACTCACCAAGAGCATCAAATCACTTTCGGAAAAATTGTGTGGGAGTGGTATGCCTCCTTCAGTGTTGATCAATATTAATTAATGATCTTTCATTCACGGTTTATTCGCCCCCCGGGCCGGCTGGGCTCAGCATACTGGCATTGTCGCTGAACATGATCCGCGCTTGCCCCTTCCAGACCTAAGATAATGTTATGCGACAATACCAGTATGCTGAAGGATGGTGTGGGAGTGCCCTCTTTCTATGAATGATCAAAATAGTTTGTTTTACGATTCTAAATGTGATTTTTAACGACCTTTCATTTTTTCCCGGACACTATAATAACTTCAGACATGAGGGATCCAAGGCGCGCGAAAGCTGACGCACAGGCGAAGACTTGAGCCACATGATCGTTTAGGATTTCGAAAATTTAGAAAGTGTTCGTCTTAGGGAGTTGTTAAAACCGGAAAAGAATACGCGGCCCTGGTTTGCCAATGCGCCGGATAAATTTTTTGTTTTTTCCTGTAATTTATTTTGAATTATCCACCGATATAATCTTATGCGAAATAGCGGAAAATATTTATCGATTTTTTCTTTTACAATGCGTGTCATTACTTCAAAAACAATAAAACCAATTACAATAGAAATGATCCACTCCAGGTTTTGAAATGTTTCTTTATCGACGATTGTTTTTTTTGCGCCCAGACCCCATAAGTTTTTAATACTTCGGGTTTCAAAAAAATTTGATACAAGGCCTGTGGCCGAAATACCGATTACAAAGCCTGCAAAATTTCCGGTAAGCTGATCGTAAAGATAGGTGAGGATTGTTTTCTTGCTAAAGTATGACACGTCTCGTTGGTGTTCAATATAGAAAGCAAATTCATGATTGGGTGTCTGATTAAAAAGAACAACTTGGATGTTTAATTCTTAATGCAAGGTTTTTTATAAAAAACGAATCTTTTAACCTAACCATGTAGAATTGGTTTCCGATTATCCATTCCTACAAATTGGGATGCTTCGAGTTTATAATTAAAGGCTTGAATAACCGATCAAAAACAGTTTACCGAATACTTCTTCAAGTGACGAATAAGAAATAATGCTGCATAGATAGAATGCTTAAATGTAATCCGGCAACAAGCGCGAATTTAAGTTTGGGATTGTTAATTCTAAAATTACCTTTCATGGTATAGTCATTGCCTTAGCTCACTTCGCAATCGGTTGCTGCTGTTATGAAGGGGCGGAATTCATTGTTCAAAGGAATCAAGTAGTCACATACCTAGGCAGTTAAACCCGCTTAATCAAGTAATGTATTAAACAGCTCCCTTCAATTTGTGCTTATATAAAAAGTGTAAAGCATTAATTCACACCAGGAAATTCTATTTTCTACGCGATAATCTTACACTTACATTCTGGCGATCATTAATTGACTAAGGTTAAACCAACAGTCGTTTAAATTGCACGACTTTGTAGTCGAGGCAATATACGTTCAGCATGGCCTATCCAACCCAAGATAAAAAAATCATTCAGCTTCAACTTCAGCTTGCTGACAAAATAGGCAAATCATTCTTTGATGCAGTGGCTATTGGCCTGAACAATCTTGTTGATGGCGACTTCACCTTTATTGCAGCTTTTGACAACCAGAAAATCGAAGCCAAAACATTATCCATCTGTGATCGCGAAGGGTTATTAGACAATTTCAAGTATCCGATCTCTGATACGCCAACTGAAATTGTTGACAAAAGTGGAACTTATGTTTATCCCCATGGTGTCCATGAACGTTTCCCTGAAAACGTTATACTCAAAGAGTTTGACATTGAAGGTTATGTTGCCGTGGCTATTCGCGATGCTGCAAAAAATCCCATCGGAAGTGTAGCCGTTCTTTTTAAGAAAAAAATTGAGCACCCTGAATTCATCAAGACCACTGTTGAAGTTCTATCCGTTCGCATAAAGGCAGAGATGGAAAGACTTTCCGCGGAAAGGATTCTCCGGGAGCAGCAGGAAAGATATGAGTTTGCTTTGGATGCCGGTGGCTTTGGACTTTACGACTGGAATACATACACCGACGAAGTGGTATTTGATAAAAGGTTTTATGAAATCATTGGCCATACTCCTGAGACACTGAAGCCTTCTTATGCAAATTGGGTTGGCCTGGTTCATGCGGACGATTACGAAGAACTTGCGGTAGGTATTACAAGAAGGATCGCCAATGGAAAAGAATACTACGGTCCTTCTAAGCTCCGGATACGTGATGCCAGAGGAAATTACAAATGGGTACAGCTGGAAAGCTATTCTTTCTATTACGATCCTGAAAAGAAGGCAAAACGAAACATAGGTATCATCAAAGACATTGATCGCCAGGTAAATAATGAAAACCAATTACGTGAAGCAGCGAAGCACCGGGAAATGCTCCATAAGCAGATTAAAGAGCGCGAGGAACGATACGACTTTGCCCTGAAGGTTGGAGAACTCGGCGTTTATGATTGGTATGTAAAGGAAAAGAGGACCATCTTCAGTCCAATCCTTGCGGAGATGCTGGGAAGAAACCCCGAAGAATTCAACACATCATTTGAAGGCTGGTTAAAAACGGTTCACCCTGAGGATCGTGAGCGGTTGAATTGGAATTCCCAAGAACCCGAAATTCATGTACATCCGATTGTTTATCGATTAGCAAATAAAAAAGGTGAATTCAGATGGGTTGAAGCACACAGTATGGCGATCGAAACCGACAAAGACGGCAACACGGTTCGTATGATTGGCATTTTAAAAGACATTGACGAATCCAAACGCTCCGCAGATCTATTGATTGAATCGTTGGAGAAGTTGAAGCAACTGAACATTGAACTGGTCAATCGTGAAAATGAGTTGACTGAAAGCCAGGCAAAATTAATTGCCAACATGAGTGCGCTGCAAATGCTGAACAAGGAACTAAAAGAAAGCGAAACACGGTGGGCATATGCACTTGAGGGAAATGGCGATGGTGTTATTGAATGGGACATGGCACATGACCGCGTGTTTTTTTCAAAACGCGCCAAGGCAATTCTTGGCTTCGCACTAGAGACGCAGGAAGATCGAAATGGTTTTCTGAACAACATTCATCCGGAGTCGCGCGACCTGTTCAAGCACTATTTTTATATTTCTATACATCCGCCGTATGATCCATTCCAGATGGAAGTACAAATAATTGATGACCATAAACAACTGCGGTGGATTATGTTTCGTGGAAAGGTCGTTGAAACTGACGAATCAAATAAACCGATGAAGATGGTCGGAACGGTTACGGACCTGTCACAACATAAATTATTTCAGAAAGAACTGACAATTTATGAGGAGATGATCAAGCAAAACCAATCGATGATTTTGTTTACAACGCGCGAGGGTGTCATCGAATTTGTGAATAACACCACGCTTTCGCTCCTGGAATATCCGATGCATGCCATGATTGGACAAAACATATCCAAGCTTTTACCTGATGTTGAAATAGATCAACTACTCAGCGGAGATCATCGCCATAAATTAACCTTTAAATCACGTTCAGGAAAAAAAATCGTCAGCCAGGTTGCCTTTTCCCGGCTTGTCCACGAAGGGGACGAAATTGGATATGTAGTCAACGGCATTGACATCACGGAAAAAGCAATCCTTGAAGAAAAGGTAACCACGCTTACAGTTGCCAAGCTTAAATCAGAACTGGAAGCACAACGAAATCAAACTGCTATGACGATCCAGGTGCAGGAAAATGAAAAACAATCCATCGCCAGAGAGCTACACGATGGTGTGGGCCAACTCCTCAGTCTGGCAAAACTTCAGGTTGATCAATTTGGCGACGAGTTTCCCGGTGAACACCTTGGCAGCAAAAAAAACCTGAGGGAGATCATTCAACAAATATCATCGGATATAAAAGGAATCACCCGCGACCTCATGCCTTTGAGTATCCGTAATCTCGGCTTAGAGAGTGGCCTTACATCTTTGCTGGAACGCTACAACATAGTAAAAGAACACCGCATAAAATTTTTATGCAAGGTTCATCTCGATGGCTATGAACCAGACGAAAAAACAGCTATTCATATTTTCAGAATCGCCCAGGAAGCCATTAATAATTCCATAAAATATTCACAAGCTACAGCGCTTTCACTCATGTGTTTAAAACTTAAGAATACGCTAAACCTTGTTGTCGAAGATAATGGAATCGGGTTCGACTACACACAACAGATCACAAAGCAAAACAGCTTTGGTTTAAAAACGATGAATGAGCGGGCACGACTGATTCATGGAAAATTGCTGATAACGTCAGCTGCCAAGTCAGGAACCACAATAAGTTTGACAATACCTTTAATCGAAAACAATGATAAAAATAGCCGTTGCAGATGATCATAGCCTTTTCCGCGTGGGAATTGTAAACATGCTTCAGGCGTCAGGCAATGTTATGGTCATTGCAGAAGCCGCAAGTATACAGGAAACCCGGTCTCTCCTCGACGCACATCCAGACATTGATGTTCTCCTTTGCGATATTAACTTCCCGGATGGCGACGGATTTGAAATCCTTCAATTCATTAAAACATTCAATAAAGCAACGAAAGTGCTTTTTTTAAGTATGCATGATAAATCATCTTACGCAACCAAGGCCATCGATTGCGGCGCGTATGGATATCTTACAAAGGATACAGCGCGGGAAGAATTGATTTCTGGTTTGCTCGCTGTAGCCAGCGGAAAAAAATACCTCGGACAAAACATCATGGCCAATATTGTAGAAAATATGAATAAGCCCCGGCAAGGTCATAATTTTTTCAGAAATGTATTATCCAAACGCGAACTTGAAGTGCTTGAGATGATCATTGAAGGACTCGACACAAATGAAATCGCTGACAAGCTGTTCATTAGTGAAAAAACGGCCGCCAACTACCGTGTGAGCATTATGCGAAAATGTGATGTTAAAAACGTGGTGCAGTTAATTAAACTATATTTACAACACGCCTAATAAACCTGCAAAAAAAATAATTGTCAGTTCTTCATTTTGAGGAGTTAATCCCCCGCGGTGTCATTTTCAACTACAGGACTGCCTGCGCAAAAATCTTGCTATCACCAAGGCGGCCGGGAAATTTCCTAAAGAGATTGTGAAATTCCCCTCCACATTTCTGAATAGTCCCATCTTTTATTTCTTTTAAACGCACCTTCTTTGTATTGGATTAATATGCGAAGATTAGCAATCCTATGGCATGTCTTTTAGCAGAAGCTGAAATGAAGAAATACATTGAAGAAATTGATAAGCACATTGGCCTGTTAGAAAGCATACTCTGTGAAGAGATTGCTAAAATAAAAAAGGCTATAGAAGCATATCAAGATCGAATCAATGACCGGCAATTTCATGAAGCACATGTATTATACCCAAAGCTGAAAACAGCCTTTACCTTACTTAATACGATTAAAGAAGATTCGGAGACTCTAACAAGATTACTGGACTCCATCAGGCATTTAAAGCAAGTGAATAAGTTGTTATCGTTCTCCTTGGAGTATTCTGAACATCGGCTTGTAGACCTTTCGGTATTTATCAATACGGTTTCCAATGTTTGTCTCGCTCAACTAAAATACATCCGGTCGCAATATGAATCGATATTACACCGAATGCGTGAAAAAATCATTACCGTATGGATGGACCGTGACCTCGCACGCGCTCTTCGGCTCATTTTGTTTATTAACCATCAACAATATCAAAGATTTCTACAGGTATTCTCGCAGATAGAAATACGCTATGCAGATCTTTCACTAAACTACCTAACCACAAACGGTCATCACCTGCATGAGCATATCGTATTACGCATGATTTCAAATCGGCTGACTTCGGTAGACGAACAGCGAATCCTTCACACCTTATTTCCACAATGGAAATACCCAACATTTTCTCAATGATTGAAATTTCAAAACATAAAATCAGTGCACTGCTGGCTAACCAGTATTCAAGTTTGTTCTCAAGTCTGAATCAAAAGATTGATTTGCTCTATGGACATTTAAATAATGACTTCCTTATTACGACCAACAAAGTGAGGCGCTATAACGCGATAGCACGTCAAAAACTAGCCTCGGGTGATTTGCCAACGAACCTCAGTCATAAGATTAATAACGCGGTAAAATCATTCGATACAATTCTCATTGAATTGCAATACCATGACATTATCCGCCAAAAGCTTGAACACATCCACACGATTGAGTCTGCGCTTAGCAAAGAATTCAATTTAATTTATGAAAAGCAGGATAAATTCCTTCATCCGCACTATACACTGGTAATGTATGATTTGATGAGTCTTGCATACAACCAGCTATCGAATATCAGACGCGAGTACATGTTAGCTTCAAATAAAATCCAGTCTATACTCAGAAAGCTATGGGCCGACCGCGAGATCTCAAAAACACTCGAATTATTTCTCTTTAATACCGCCGAAAACCTCCGGAATGTAATCACAGCTTTAGATCTGATCATCAAAATGCATGAAACACTCCGTCAGGAAAATCCTGAATTTGAAATCCGGATTTCGGATGACCGAAGGATGAAAATTTTAAATGAAGTAAAATCCTTATATACAATGGATGCTGAACGTGAAGTATTCAACCAGACTTTTGGTATTCAAGAAGAATTCGTAACCGACGATGTAACATTTTTTTAATGGGCATAGACATAAACACAACGAACACCGATCAACATCTTGTCACTATCCTGGGGCAGGTAAGCGCGAGGGACACGGAAAAAGTATTGACCGACCTGACGTCCAGTTCGGTCCAATCGATAAAATTCATACTCAATGCATCACACGCTTACGAATATTTAACCTTACAAATGCTGGCCATGCTGAGAAAGGAAAACAAATCAATTTCACTTGAATGGGTTGATCACAAACCTTCAGTAACAATCTTGTCAATCATTGAATCTATAGTAAAATGAAAAAAACAATTTTAGCAGTAGACGATTCGGAAAGCATTCTTGCTGTTGTGAGCACAACGCTCGATGATGAATATGAAGTAGTAACTGCTTCAGATGGCGGTGAAGCTATTGAAAAACTAAATAGCGACCTCCACATCGACCTGATCATTACAGATTTGAACATGCCGAAGGCCGACGGCATTCAGGTAATCCGGTTTGCACGAAGTCTTCCTAAATTTTCGTTAACGCCGATACTCATGTTAACGACTGAATCACAGATGTCAAAAAAACAGGAAGCCAAAGATGCCGGAGCAACCGGATGGATCGTTAAGCCCTTTCAGCCAGAAAATCTAAAAGCGGTGATCAAAAAAGTACTTCGCTGAGGCGAAAGTCCGCATAAGTATACCTGGCATTTTTAACCTAAATCAAATTAAAATCTGTGGATAATATTCAAGGAAAATTCCTGCACGAAGCAACGGAACTCATCGACGATCTGGAGAAAGCTGTACTACAACTGGAGCGTACGCCCCAGGATGTGGCACAAATGGAAGAGGTGTTTCGTGTAATGCATACCTTCAAAGGCACGGCAAAAATGTTTGGTTTTGACAAGATTGGAGAATTTACCCATCACCTTGAAAATATTTTTGCCGAATTGCGTAACGGACGAATAACCCTTACAGATGAAATCCTTGACGTGACGTTACGCTCTGTTGACCATATCCGTCAATTGTTAGGCAGTGGTGAACAATTGTTTGCAGAAGATCATGAAATCATCATGGAGACGGTCAAAAAAATCAGTTCCACGTTTGATACGAATGGTCCCAAGGCCAGCCATCCACAGGATAAGAAAAGCAAACTTTACCTGATAAAATTTAAACCGCACGAAAACTTTCTTTTGAATGGAAACAACCCCATTTACCTGATTGACGACCTTTCTGCCATAGGAAGCGTCGTCAGCAAAACACATACGAACCTCCTACCAGAGATCGAAAATTTCGTTGCGGATCATGTTTACCTGTATTGGGACATCTTGCTATACACTGCTTCAGATAGCAAAAGCATTCGTAGCGAATTCATTTTTGTGGAAGACCGTTGTGAGCTTTCCATTGAAGACATCGGAGCAGAAAACCTTTTAAAAGATCAAGCCTTCATTTCTTTCATTACAAATCATCCGGGGGAACTTAGTAGTGATGTCATTTCAGGGTTTCAATACCCAGGTTCAACTAAACCGGCCAGTGAGACCGGTAAACTTCAACCTCCCAGCGTTCGGAATGTACCGCAAACCATTAAAGTAACTTACGACAAGATCGATAAGCTGATGAGCATTGTAAGTGAACTCGTTACCACACAAGCAAGGCTCAGCTTATTCGCTGATGGCACAAACGCCCAGGAACTCGAAGAAATTTCTGAAAATATCGAAAAGCTCGTGCGCCAGTTACGGGACGAGACTTTCAGTATATCGCTTTTGCCAATCAGCCACTTGTCGATGCGATTCGAACGTCTTGTTCGCGATACGTCTAAATCATTGCATAAACAAATTCGTTTTATTACGGTTGGCGGAGATACCGAGCTTGATAAAAAAATTATTGAGAACTTGATGGACCCCATGTTACACATCCTGAGAAATGGCATGGACCATGGTATTGAGACCCCGGATGAACGGCGATTGAAGGGTAAAGATGAAACCGGAACAATCCAATTGAAAGCATACTATTCAGGAACCAACGTAATCATTGAAATCAAAGACGATGGAAATGGCATCAACAAAGAGCGTGTCTGGCAAAAGGCTCTGCAAAAAGGCTTGGTGAAAGAGGGTGATATACTTAGCGATTCAGAAATATATCAACTTATTTTTCAGCCGGGATTCACCACCGCGAAAGAATTAACTGATGTTTCAGGAAGAGGTGTGGGGATGGATGTGGTAAGTAGGTCAGTTAAAAATTTGCGGGGAGAAATTGAAATCCATTCTCAGGAAGGCATTGGTTCCACGATAAAATTAAAACTGCCTTTGTCACTAAGCATCATGGATGGCCTTCTGGTTAAAGTTTCCGACGCTACTTATGTGATCCCGCTTACAGCCATTGACAAATGTTATGAACTGAAAAAGGATCTTGTTAACCCAGACCTCAATGCGCTGATTGTATTGGATGGAAGACAGGCTCCATACATCAATTTGCGTCAACTGTTTGGCTATGATGAGACAGTGCAAACGCATGCAACCCTGATTGTTGCCAGGCACGAAGAAAAGCAAGTTGTGTTTGAAGTAGACAGCATCATTGACGAATACCAGGCCGTGATTAAACCCCTGGGAAAAACCTATAAGAACCAGGACTTTGCCTCTGGTGCCACAATTCTGGGCAATGGAACAGTAGCGCTTGTGTTGGATGTCAACAGATTGATTACAAGGCTATCCGATAATTGATCCGCTATGGCAGGAAATTTCCCAAATCAAAAAAGGGTTTTTCCTGATGAAATCCGAATACTCCTATTCACTGATGGATTTTAAATAGCGCTCTTTGTAACGTAATCAATCTACAATGAATACCGCTGAACGCAAGCAAGATCCTCAAACAAATTCATATCTGACTTTTCAGATGAACTCCGAACATTTCGCCGTAAGTGTAACAAAAGTAACCGAGTTACTTGAAATGCTTCCTGTTACCCATGTACCGAAATCGCCGGATTTCATGCGCGGCGTATTTAATCTCAGGGGCGCCGTTGTTCCGGTAATTGACACGCGGATAAAATTTTCGCTTCCTCCCAGGCCCGATACGATAGACACATGCATTATTGTGATGAACGTAACCATGGACGACGATGTGATTAAGATCGGTGCGATTGTAGACAGCGTTTCTGAAGTCATTGAGATTCCTGACGAAAAAATTCTTCCGCTCCCAACCATCGGCAACAAATTACGAGCTTCGTTTTTTCTTGGTGTTATCAAACTCGAAGAGAAATTCATCATGGTGCTTGACGTAGACAAGGTGTTTACGAATGAAGTGATTATTTCACTGAATCAAAATGAAGCAGCTGAACACCTTGAAGAACATGATTGAGGTAATGACTGTGGCACAATCAGGAAAATTATCGATGGATGACTTTCTGCAAGTCAGTGCTTTTATTGAAGAACATTATGGGATACAACTGCCCATAACCAAATTAAAGATGGTTGAAGCACGGCTTCAAAAACGATTAAAGGCCCTAAACGTAAATTCATTCACGACGTATTTTGACTACGTATTCAGCGAAAGTGGTTTCGCAGAATACAAAAATATGATCGATTTGATCACCACTAACAAAACCGATTTTTTCCGCGAGACAGCACACTTCGAATTTCTCACACAAGAAGTTTTTCCTGAAATATTAAAACGTAAGGCTGCTGATGACCCGATTAGAATCTGGAGTGCTGCAAGTTCATCGGGTGAAGAAGTATATTCTACTTTAATCACATTGGAGGAATTTTTTCTTAAAACATTCAAAAAACATCCATACAAAATATTAGGAACCGATCTTTCAGAGCAGGTATTAAAGCAGGCGGTAACCGCAGTTTACGATGAAGATCGTATTGAAGCATTACCACTTCACCTGAAGAAGCGTTACTTCCAGCGAAATAAAAATAAGGACAATGCTTTAGCGCGTATAAAACCAGACTATTTAAAGCACGTTGAGTTCAAACGTCTTAACTTATTGAAGGCTTTCGTCGGCATCGAGCACAATTACGATATTATTTTCTGCAGGAATGTACTCATCTATTTCAACCGTGTAGTACAGGAGACCGTAATTACAAAGCTCGTTGCGCATCTTAGCCCGGGAGGTTACCTGCTCATCGGGCACGCGGAGTCAATTACAAATATGAAACTGCCCCTTGCGCAGGTCAGGCCTACCATGTATAAAAAATTATGACCACGATAAATTTATCCGACCATGAGCTAATTCACGAGTTAAAAAAACGGCTCGCGGCAAAGGCTATTCCAAATGTTGAAAGCCCTGATATGCTTATCCAAATGATGGACCTCAATGAGCGGTTGGAGCAATCTGAGGCTATGAAGAGTCATTTTATCAGCAATATTAAAAATGAAATAAATAATCCGCTGGCGTCTATTCTTGCGTTGACACAAAATTTACTCCGTAAGGCCGGGTCTCTTCCTGCTGAAGCCGTTCATGGCTTAAACATGATATCAAACGAAGCCCACGCCCTTAACTTTCAAATGGACAATATCATCACGGCTGCGGAAATTGAAGCCGGCTATGCAACACCACAATACGTTGAAGCAAATATTACCCTACTGATTCAACATGTATTGCACGCATTTAATAATATTATTGTCCGCAAAAAATTAAGCATAAAGTTTAATAGCGGAGAGTCCATCCACTTTGTTACTGATCCACGTTATTTCAAGATTATCCTCGCCAACCTCGTTTCAAATGCAATTAAATTCAGCCGTGAAAACGGTGAAGTAACAATCGACACGCAATTATGTTCATCGCTTGTAATTTCTGTAACCGATTCTGGCGCAGGTATAAAATCAAAGGATGCAGGAAAAATTTTCGACCGGTTTATTCAGCTTGATACTGGCGTGATTAAAAAATTTCAAGGTCATGGATTGGGCCTTTCTGTGATCAAAGATCTTACAGAGTTGCTGGGTGGTAAAGTGAGTGTAACATCCCCAGGTGAAGGCTGCACTTTTATTGTCACCCTACCAGAACAGCCAAGTGCCGAGGGTTTTTCTATTGCTTTGAGTGATGGTGACGAAATCTTATTTGATCAGATTTTTTAAGCGTGATGGAGGTAGCTGAGTTAGAAAAGGTTTTTTTATACCCTGCGGCAATCATGGTAGCATCAAGGCCTGTGCGTATAGCCACCTTGTTGGGAACCTGTGTAGCCGTATGTCTCTGGGATTCAAAAACGAAGGTAGGCGGAATGAATCATTATCTGCTGCCCTTATGGAACGGCGAAGGACTGGCCTCACCCAAATATGGAAACATTGCCATAGAGAAGCTTATCAGCGAGATGGTGTTTCAAGGCGCAGTTAAAAAAAATTTAGTTGCCAAGATCTTCGGTGGCAGGATGCAATCCGAAGCAGGAGCCGCACCATATCATATTGGTTTACGCAATAGCCAGATCGCAAAACAAATGTTAGCTGATTTGACTATTCCAATCGTCGCTGAAAATGTAGGCGGTGAACTGGGTATGACTATTCAATTCGACACCTCTACGGGTATTGTAAAACTCAAATATATCCGTGGAGGGATAAAAGCTTTATGAGTGATAAGATCAAAGTCTTGGTAATCGATGACGCTGCGCTGGTAAGGAAAGTAATGCGCGATTGCATCAATAGCCAGAAAGATATGGAAGTGATGGGTATGGCTGCGGATCCTTACATCGCGGTAGAAAAAATGAAAATACAAAAGCCTGATGTCATCACGTTGGACGTAGAAATGCCACGGATGGATGGACTCACATTTTTAAAACAGCTCATGACACAACATCCGGTTCCTGTGATCATTGTTTCAAGCCTTAGCCGCACAGGCGGTGAAGTTGCAGTCCGCGCCCTTGAGCTTGGTGCTGTCGACATTTTTTTAAAAGAAGATATTCGTCTGGTAAGTAAAGACGATGTACGACTCCAACAGCTTGTAGAAATGATTCGTACTGCAGGGAAGGCAAAGGTCCGCAAACACACAAAGGCACTCCTACCTGTATCTGAATTGCTTGCCGTTCGTACTTCCGAAAAAATCATCGTACTGGGCGCTTCAACCGGAGGCACCGTTGCAATTCAAGAAATTGTTTCAGCACTGCCTGCGAATTCACCCGGCATGGTAATCGTGCAACACATGCCCAAAGATTTCACGATGTATTTCGCAAATCGATTAAACGAAATGTCCGCCATGTCTGTGAAAGAGGCGGAGGAAGGTGACCGCGTATTACCAGGAAAAGTCCTGATTGCTCCTGGTGACAGACATGTACAACTGATGCGGTATGGGGCAACAATCATGATACGCACCTGGGATGGGCCCCTGGTAAACAGACATAAGCCCTCCATCGACGTGCTATTCGAGTCGGCAGCGCAACAGGTGGGAAGAAATGGGATCGGTGTGTTACTCACAGGCATGGGCAAAGATGGCGCAAATGGCTTACTATCTATGAAAAAAAGTGGTGCACTTACTATAGCGCAAGATGAAGCTTCGTGTATTGTTTTTGGAATGCCAAAGGAAGCCATCAAACTCAATGCGGCAGACAAAGTCCTTCCGCTATCGGAAATTCCGTATGAACTTTTAAACGCATCGTGAATATGGAGAATGATATTCCACAGTTAGATACCAGCATGGAGTTACTTGATGTCGTCGTTGATATGAGTGAAAGATTGAGAAAATATAGTTTCCATAATGATCACATCGTACGCGGACCGCTGTGCAGACTACTTGGTCTAGTTGACTTATTAAAAAGAGAAGATGTTAACCCGGACGTGCGTAAACTGCTGGAGATGGTATTGCATGAGGTAGAACAAATAGAGAACGTAACGATTGCCATTTCAAGAGAACTTACTGTTCAGGAGAAAAATTTAGAACAGACGATTAATGAATTAAAGTACAAAAACAACAGGGAATGAAGCATAAAAAGAAATTAGGTATTCTATATCTATGCCTGGTGAGCTTAACACTCAGTGGCCAGTCTATTAACCTCGATGGTGAATACCGCATCAACCCAGTGTATTCGCGTGGGTTCCGTGAACCGATGTATAGAGGTGATAAAGCAGGATTGTATACCATGCAACGCACGCGATTAATCTTAAACTACACCATGGAAAAAGATCTTCTTGCTGAAATCATCGTGCAGGACAGACGTTTTTGGGGTGACCAGAGCGATCGTGCGGATGTAGCTAACCTGTCGGTGTTTCGCGCATGGGTTGAAAAATTTATCACACCAAAGTTGTCACTCCGTCTGGGTCGCCAGGGATTTGTATACGATGACCAACATCTGCTGGGAGATCCGAACTGGGCCGGAACGCGTGCGCATGATGCCGGGCTTCTTAAATATGAGACGGACGATTTTAAGGCACACCTTGCTTTCGCTTATAATGCAAATGGTCAGGAATTGAAACGTGAAGTTTATGAATATAATGCGTATAAGAATATGCAGTTCATTTGGCTAAGAAAAGATTTCGGACAACATTTTGTCACTTTCACTGCGATCAATCGCGGTATGGAAAAAGGAGATACTGCTTCGTCATACATGCAGACCTTTGGCCCGCATGTTAATATTAAAATTACGGACAAAGTTTCCTTCAAGGGATTGTATTACCACCAGCTTGGAAAGACTACGGATGCGCAAAAAGTAAATGCTTGGTTCTACTCTGCACAATTAAATTTCAATCCAAGCAAGGCAATTCAGCTTACGGCAGGCGTTGACGCAGGGTCAGGCACTGACCAGTCACAAATCGAAAATCCAGACAATGAAAAAACCGGGTCCTTCGACAGGCACTATGGTTTATTGCATGGTCATTTCGGCTATCTCGATTATTTCTATGTCACAAATCCTACGCCCTATGGCGTACACGATTATTATCTCAAAGCAAAAATCAAAGTGACGGATCGTTTCACCATTCAAAATCATATACATGACTTCGTAAGCTCAGCCCTGATTAATGATCCGGACGCTGAAGGAAAAACGATGAGCCATCAACTTGGCGTTGAAAACGACCTTATTCTTCAGTATAAGTTTTCCAACACCTTTAAAGGCTCACTAGGGCATTCCATCATGTTCACAACGCCTACACTGGATGCGGCGTTTGGCGGCAACAAAGCGCTCGAAAGCCAGATGTTCTACGCAGTGATTGTTGCCGATCTCAATTTCTTTAAAACCCAAAAAGACTAAAATTTTATGAAACTATTTACAAACCTGAAAGTAGGACACCGTGTTTTGTTCACTTTTATCATCATTATTATTTTCTATGTTAGCAACATTGCTTACAATCTCGTGAGCCTGAATACCATAAAAGAGAATGTTACCAGCATATACAAGAACCGCCTGCTTAGCATAACTTCTTTACTGGAGGCCGACCGTGATGGATACCAGGCTAAAATATCAGTTACGGAGGCTATTGCCATTATCAACCAAAAATCAAAAAATGAACAGGATAATCTGCAAACTGAGTTTAAAGACCTGACTGAAAACCTGGCACAACTCGACGAAAGATTTGGAAAGTTTAAGGAAACGTTTCTTTCCACCGGCGGGACAGAGCACGAAGCATTCAGAACGTTTGCAGAGGAGTTTAAAGTCGTTAGCACGTTATCTGCAGAATTAGAAAATCTTTTAAAGGAACGTGATGTATTAAAAGCTAAGGAGCTTTATTTCGGGGTATACTCGACGCATTTTGAAAACATGCGTAGCGCAATTGATCAACTCACCGAGATCAGCGCCCAGCAAACCGAAATTGAATACAATGAAAGTGTCCAGAAGTCGGATGACATTTCGAAACTTGCATTCGTTTTTTTTATTGCTGTTATGTTGGTGTTAATCCTTGCCGGTGTTCTGCTCACGCGCAGCATTGTGCGTCAGCTTGGGTGCGAGCCTCATGAAGCCGCTGAGATTGCAAAACATCTTGCCAATGGAAACCTGAACATATCGTTCACTAAAAAACGCGAGATCGGACTTTACAAGGATCTTAAAGCGATGGTGGAAAAACTTTCCGGGGTTATTCAAAACATTGTTGTCATTTCTGATAACCTGGCCATCGCATCAAGTCAGTTGTCTTCAGGATCACAGCAAATTTCACAAGGCGCGAACGAACAGGCTGCGTCTGCCGAAGAAGTCGCCTCTTCGATGGAAGAGATGTCTGCATCTATACAGCAAAACACCGATAATGCACAGCAAACAGAAAAGATTTCTGTAAAAGCAGCTACAGATATTTCCGAAGGAAATAAATCAGTGACACTTACAGTAACTTCTATGAAGACCATTGCTGACAAGATCAAGATCATAGGGGAAATTGCACGCCAAACTAATATTCTTGCACTCAATGCTGCTGTCGAAGCTGCCCGTGCAGGAGAACATGGCAGAGGATTCGCTGTTGTCGCCGCCGAAGTTCGAAAGCTTGCCGAAAGAAGTCAGAACGCAGCGACTGAAATTGATGAGCTCTCCAAGAACAGTGTTGACATCGCAGAGAAATCAGGTAAGCTTTTAGAATCTATCGTACCGGATATTGAGCGTACGTCCAACCTCGTGCAGGAGATCTCTGCCAGTTCCCAGGAGCAAAGCGAGTCTTCCAATCAGGTTAACAATGCATTACAACAACTTAACCAGATCGTTCAACAAAACGCAGCAAACGCCGAGGAGATGGCCAGTAGCTCTGAAGAGCTGGCGGCCCAGGCTGACAATCTTAAAGATCTTGTTTCCTTTTTCAAGATAGAAGAGGAGAAAAAGGAAAAGTCCTTTGACGATTTCAAAGTAAAAAAATACCAGCGATGGGAGACACCTAACGGTGTAAAAATAGACAGTAAAAAAGAATCACCTCAAGGCAGGAAATTTCAGGCATATGCCGACAGGGAAAAGAATGGAATCGCTGTAACGTTGACTGCTCCTCAGGAAGAAGACGAATTTACGTCGTACTAGGACGAGGCTTTGGGCTAAAGCATAACCACGGGCTTAAACACCCGTGGTTATTTGGATAGTGGCCATAACATCAGTCGTAATGCAAGCCACAGGAAGTTTAGCCCATTGTAATTGAGAGGCATAACCAAAAATCAAGTGGCTACTGCAAATCATTGAACAATCAAAGTGGCAATGGAATGTGGCAAACTTGTTGAAGACGCGGCCTTACCACCTATCCATAAGTTGTAGTCAATCTTTTCATTGGTAAGATTAAGTACAACGACCACAATCTTTCCATCCGGATTAACAAAAGCTGTTGTTAACAATTGTTCTCTGCTGGAAGAACTCACAATTCGTTTCGCGCCGGGGCGGATAAACTTCGAAAAATGGCCGAGGTAATAATACGCATTGGTGTAGATCAATTCACCAGTTGCCGTGTTTGCATGAACGGGTGCAAAGCAAAAATTTCCGACATGGTTGGGTCCGCCAATTTCATCCAACAGAATATTCCAATCGGTCCACGCAACGGTACCGCTATTGAAATCATTCACAACGGACAATCCGTAGCGCTCGCCCAGAGACCAGTCGTGAATACCTTTCATGCTGAATTTCTCTTTACAACCTTCAGTAAAAATTAATTTCTTCTCCGGAAAAGCTTCTGAGACCCTTCGCAGGTTATCAAACTGCATGTTGCCACCTGTCCATGTTTCATACCAGTGAAAGCCAATACCCCATACATATTTTGCTGCTTCCTTGTCGTGTAATATGGTACTGGCCCTGTGATAGATTAGATCACGGTTATGATCCCAGGCGATCAATTTCTTATCACCCATATTATTTCGAGCCAGGGTAGGTCCTAGATAATTTTTAATAAAATCACGTTCTTCTTCAGCTGTATAAATGCACGACTCCCAACGTTGGGTAGCCATGGGTTCGTTCTGAACGGTAAGCCCCCATACGGGAATTCCGCGTTTCTCATAAGCCTGAATAAACTTCACATAATAATTTGCCCAGGATTGATTATATTCCGGGAGAACCTTTCCTCCCTGCAACATATTATTGTTATCCTTCATCCACGCTGGCGGGCTCCATGGACTAACATATAACGTGAGTCTTCCACCGGCTGCAGCGATTGATTGCTTAATAAACGGAATACGATACTTTTCATCATGCGCTACGTTGAAAGATTCCAAAGCTTCATCATTATCCTTAACATATGTATAACTCCCACTCGAGAAATCACAACTATGAATACTGGTCCGGGCCAACGTATAGCCTATCCCCTTTTCGGTGTCGTAATAAGCGCTTAAAAACTCCTGTTGCTTTTCTTTGGGCAGCTTTGCAAAAGTTTCGGCCGAAGCATCGGTGAGCGATGCACCCATACCAACAAAAGATTGAAATGTGATCAGCGGATCAATAAAGATACTGGGTTGTGTTTCCAGCGGTTGTTTTAATGATGCAAACCGAAGCGTATCAGTCTTCGAAAGCCGATGATCGGTCTGGTCTGCTGTAGTGTACACGATAACAGATTTATCCACTACATCGAAAACTTCTGGTTGTCTATGGATTTTCTCTCTCTGAATCGGTTGTGCCTGGAGCATGCTGGTTAAAGCAATGTATCCAAAAAAAAGGAAATTAATTTTCTTCATTGTTATTCTGCAGGATCTGAACGTTTTAACTCTGCATACTTCAACGTGAAGCATGCAGAGATTTACTAAACCCAAAACGTATTGATTATGAATGCTATTACTAAAGCAACTCTGCGAGTTTCAAATCATCGAGTGTGATACCTTCTGTTCCAAGGTTTCCATCCCAGCTTCCTGACTTGATCACAACATAGATGGTTCCGGAAGTCTCAAACGTGATGATACCATTACCATCGCCGTCACATCCAACTGTTATCAGGTCGCCATTGAACGGGCCGGTTGCACAACCTCCCCACGTGCTTAGCGCACGGTACTTTCCATCAGCATAATCTGAGCCCTCTACAGGGGCTGTCGTTCCGAAAAATAATTCAAACCAGGAATTTGTTGCGCCTGAACCTTTCACGTTAGCAGAAACGGCATAGGTCTTACCTGCTTCCACTTCTACTTCGGTCCACACCAGCACATTGGTTTGTGCAGATTCAGTACCGTTCGAAAACGTAAGCGCACCATCTTTAAATTCAGTAGTAGTTAGTGTTGATCCGGCGCCATAAAATTCCCAGGCATCAGCTGATGACATGTCACCGCCTGTAATCAAGTTTGGACCCTGTGCTTGTTCTGTTTCCTGTAATTTTACGTCATCCAGGATTATGCCCGCAGTGCCAAGATTTCCATCCCAGCTTCCAACTTTAAACACAATATAAATTGTTCCGGACTCGGCGAAGGTTACAGCACCCGCTTTGCCATTGCCCGATGCACCGCCCTGGCAACCTAATACGGCCAGGTTTCCGTTGAATGCACTTGAACCACATCCATCCCATGTATTCAAGCCCGTGTACATTCCTTCATTGTAATCTACGCCATCGGCAGGCGCTGTAGTTCCGAAGTAAACCTGCATCCAGGAATTGGTTGCGCCTGAGCCTGAAACTTTAGCCGAAAACTTATAATTCCTTCCGGCCAGTACATCAACCGTTGTATAAAAAATAATATTCGTTTGTGCCGACGCGGAACCATTCGAAAAAGTAACTGCTTCATTTGAAAACTCGTGATCGGTTAATGTAGATCCTGCACTTACAACAGTCCACAAACTTTGATCTGACATATCACCGCCTTGAATAAGATTTGGTGGCTCATTCCCTTCTACGGTCAATGGCATTATCTTAATCTTATTTCCACCACGCGAACGTGCGTTTAGTGTAACGTTATATGTTCCGGGAGACTCGTAGACGTGCGTGGGATTTTCAGTGTACACCAGCGGACTTCCATCACCAAAATTCCACACGTAATGTGTGGCTTTCTCCGACAGATTTGTAAATGATATCTCCAACAGGTTCTGCGGATTCGCCTCAATTGTAAATTCCGCAGTATCGGGCTGTGTTCCTTCTTCTACTTCATCGGTACATCCGATGGCCAGCAGAAAAACAACGAGATATGCTAATGAGCGGTAATTAAAAATTAATCGCATAATATTTTATTTAATGTTATTGAAAAGCTGGTACGTATTGCTTAAGTGTGCCGGGGTTCATCAGGCGTATTTCTGATCCTGGTATAGGAAGCATTCCCCAGGTATTGACATCAAACTGCCTGCCTTGGAAATCAACCTGGCTTTCAGCCAATGGCACGTTCCAACTGGCATCGATTTCCTGCTTTGCATAATCCAAACCTCTTCTTAACAAATCCCACTTGCGATGGCCTTCGGCTGCCAACTCCACTCTTCGTTCGTGATAAATATCATCCAGGGTTATCTCCTCTTTCTTCGCATCCTCTCCCATGGCACGTACTCTTACTTTGTTCAGGTATTCTGTTGCTTTCGCATTATCGGTATCGAGATAAAGCTCAGCACCGATCAGGTAAACTTCTGCAAGGCGCATATCTTTATAATTGATTCTCCAATTAAATTCGCTACTACCACTTGTTCCTATATAATCTGCACGTGGCATATACTTGTAATTAAAATAACCTGTATTCTGGAATCCTTTTTGATAAGAAGTGAGTTTTTCATTGGCGTTATAAATCGTTACATCGCGTCTTGGATCACCGGCTTCAAATTCATCATACAAGGACCAAGACACCGTGCCAAAGCTCCAACCTGCCACAATAGAAGGATCACCCTGCGGAGATCTTGGACCAAAAAAGACTACGGTGAAGTTTCCGTCGGCGCCCCAGAGATTACCCCAATCGCCGTGTCCTTTCTTTTCAGAATATTGCCACTCAAAAATTGATTCATCATTATTTTCGTTGGCCCAATCAAACACATCAGCAAAATTTGCTTCTAAAACATATCGCTCGCTGGTGATAATCTCATCGATCATATCACGAACGAACTCCTTGTTGATCACTGTAACACCATCTGTCCAATCACCGGTAACACCCAGTACAGGTTTTGCAAAACCTTCACGGAAGAGATAAACACGGGCGATTAAAACACGCGCCACATCTTTCGTTATTCTTCCTTTTTCTGTTGCAGAAACTGTGGTGGGTAAGTCTGGAATGGCGGCAAGCAAATTCGCCGCGATAAGTTCATAAACTTCCTGCGGTGACGACTGCGCAATAGACTTGTATTTTTCCGGATCTGGAATGTACTCTTCGACGATGGGTACCCATCCATAGTGGCGCACTAAATCCCAGTAGAAATATGCCTTCATTACAAGCACCTCCGCCTTCATTCGCTTGCGTTTGTTTTCATCATTCCACTGAATACCACCTTCTTTATAGTTATAAAAATTGGCGCGGTAAATGCCCGAATAGCATCGATTCCAAAGGTCAGCAGCCGCACCGTTTTCAGGTGTAATGATGGAACGTTCCTGATCCTGCCATTGCCCCATTCCGCCACCAGGTTCACCACCGGTGTATAGGTCATCAGAAAAAACATCCGATTGTGCGGGAACAAAGTTCCAGTTTTGTACTGCAAGCGCATCGTAAACGGCAGTCAGGGCCTCCATCGCGTCAACTTCAGTAAGGTATGCGTTGGCTTCCAACTCATTTGTTTTTGGGGTTACTTCCAGAAAGTCGTTACAAGACGACATTCCGGTTATTACCGCAACAAAGAGAAATATTTTATGTATGTTCTTTTTCATCATTGTAGTTTTAAAAAGTAATGTTAACACCGCCGATAAATGATCTTGATTCGGGATACACGCCATGATCGATGCCCAGTTCGAATGGGCCACCGCCAACTTCAATGGTCATACCATCATACTTAGAAAAAGTAAGCAGGTTCTCAGATGTGACATACACACGAAACTGTTTCACGCCAATCTTGTTCACTAACTTCGCTGGCAACGTATAGCCTAGTGTGATGTTTTTTAACCTGACAAAATCAGCATCTTTCAAATAAAAATCAGAAGGACGCTTCCATGTTTGATTTGGATCGCTCAATGTAACACGCGGCATGTCGCTGGAAGTACCCTCGCCATACCACCTGTCCAGAATGTCTGTCGTGTAATTCGCATAAATTAAATCGTTTCGTCTTGTTGCCTGAAAAATATCGTGGCCTAGGGCAGAATACCAGAATAGACCGAGGTCAAAATTTTTCCATTCGAAACTGGAATTAAAACCGAGGATAAGTTTCGGATAAGGATTCCCTATGTTCTCGCGGTCTTCATCGTCAAGTGTACCATTACCATCACTGTCTTTAAATTTAAAGTCACCGACATGCGCATTCGGCTGATGCGGGTATGCCGCTAACTCTTCTTCATTTTGAAAGATACCCTCCGTTACATAACCCCAGAAGTATCCTAATGGCTTGCCTACTTCTGCGCGCAGAATACTTCCCTGACCAATGGAACCTTGCCCGCCTACCAGGTTACCGGATGCATTATTGAGTGCAAGTACTTCGCTCTTATTGGTAGAAGCCGTTAATCTTAAATCTACATTTACTTCACGGATCTGATTCTGGTATCCGAGTTCAATCTCAACACCGCTGTTTTTCACAGAGCCGGCATTTACAACAGGACCGACGTTGCCTATGAGCAATGGAAAAGGTGCTCCAGACATGAGCCAGTCTTTTGTTTTCTTCTCGTAGTAGTCAACAGTTAAAGTGACTGTACCTGTTAACATTTTCAGATCCAATCCGAAATTCAATTGTTCAGAAGTCTCCCACTTTAAAAATGGATTAGGATAAAATGCGGGTTGAACGCCGTTGTGCATCGTTTGGCCAGTACCATAATAATAGGTGAGACCATTCGACATGAGCGCTGTATATTTAAAATCACCTATGTTCTCATTTCCATTTTGCCCCCAACTTGCCCTGACTTTTGCAAAATTGATGAGATCCGTTTGCGGGAAGAATTCTTCACTTGAAGCTACCCATCCTGCTGACACTGCAGGGAAGTATCCATACCTGTTCTCGGCACCAAAACGGGAAGACCCATCTGCTCTGAGTACTGCTTCGAACAAATACTTCTCATCGAAGTTATAGTTTATTCTGCCAAAGAATGATTGCAATGTATGTTCGCTAAAACCATTTTCAGGCCTGTTGTATATTGACTCGATGGAGTTGTCCAGATAGCCTTTATCAAAATCGTCAAATATTAAACTGTCGCGACTTGCGCCAAGGTTTTCATGCCATTCTTTAAATCGCGTGAATCCTACAAGCGCGGACATGTTATGCTTTCCTACGGATTTTTCATACGTCAGGGTATTATCCCAATTCCAGCGATTATATTGATCAATCGTTTTGCGTGCTGAATTGCTTAACGTAAAATGATTTCCATCCAGGTAATATTTTGGTGTGTACGAATCCATTTTCACGAACGCAACTTCACCTCCGTAATTGGATCTGAACTTTAATCCTTTTATAATTTCCACATCAATAAAAATGTTACCCAATACCTTGGTCGTTGTGTTTTTGCGATTCAGGTAACTTAGCATAGCCAGTGGGTTGCTTATTTCCTGTAAACCAATATTGAAATGGTTAGGCGTTGCCCAATTGCCATTGCTGAATTTGACAGGTACAATCGGAGGCATATTCATCCCCTGGATTAAACCAATTCCGCCGACCGTATTGGCATCAATTCCTTTCGTTTTGATATTGGCGATATTGATGTTACTACCGAGTGTAACTTTGCCGAAGTCATAGGTATTACTTAATTTATAAGTAATGCGTTCGAAGTTTGATTTCCCTTTGGCCGCAATCCCGTCCTGGGTAAAATAATTTAACGAAGATGAGAACGTCGCTTTTTCCCCGCCACCACTGAACGAAATAGAATGGCTCGCCTTAGGCGCATCGCGGTAAAACATTTTGTCGAGCCAATCTGTGTCATGATGCAGTGTGTCCATCATGGATTGTGGAAAGTACGGCGCAGTGCCATCGTTAATCGCAGCTTCATTGATGATATCAACATATTGCTGGGAGTTCAACATGTCCATTTTTTTCCAGGGATTCTGGACCCCATAGTATCCGTCATAACTGATGGTAAAGCGTTCGTTCTTCTTTCCTTTTTTAGTTGTGATAATTACTACACCATTGGCACCACGTGTTCCGTAGATGGCGGCTGAGGCAGCATCTTTAAGCACTTCCAACGATTCAATGTCATTGGTGCTGAGGTAGTCAAGTCCTTCCTTGCTCAACGGCAACCCATCTACAATAAAGAGTGGATCATTATTTCCGTTTGTACCCGTACCGCGAATACGGATGGAGAGGTTATCTCCGGGTTGTCCGGAATTATTCATAATGATGACGCCGGCGGTGCGTCCCTGCATGGCCTGCTCGATGCGTAAGTCCTTTGTCGTTTTTAGATCTTCGGTACCAATTTTTGCGATTGCTCCCGTTACCACACTTTTCTTTTGTTCGCCGTACCCTACAACAACAATTTCCTCGAGCGTTGTAATATCAACAGGAAGCATCACATCAATAACACTTTGTGCTCCAACGGCTGTTTCGATTCGCTGATATCCGACAAATGAAAACACCAACACGTCAGAATCGGAAGATACGGCAATGGTATACGTTCCGTTCGCATCCGTAATGGTACCTGTTGTAGTACCCTTCACAAGAACACTTACGCCGGGGAGACCCTCGTTGGTTGAACCGTCTTTTACGGTACCCGTCACGCTTCGCTGCTGCGCATAAATCTGCGATGATGCAAGCGCGAAACACACTAAAAGAAAGCATTGCCAAAATGGCTTCCTTAACAGTAAAGTTTGTTTCATAGATTAATTGGTTTGGTTGGATAAAATGTGCAGGCGTCGTTTGAGGTCGTCGATCACCTCAATCGATTCCGCCACTTTCAAATGTATTCAGGCAGCGACCGCAAGCGAAAAAAGTGGGTACGGTTCTAATACTGCAAACCAAACCGGCCATACGTCATGGCTACGTCAGGCTAGCAAAGAATGTTGAAAGCCAATAAGTTAGAATCTAAAACTGATAAAGATTTTTCAAGCGAAAATACCAAGCCAGGAACCTATGCGGAGCTTTTGTTGGCTCGCGCATTCGGCTTTGAGAATTACACTGACAACGTTTTAACCCGATGTTACGAATGCTCTTCCAGCGAGGCATCATGCGATGAATACAATTTCTCCAGGAATCGGCCCATGTCATCCTCCTGGGTCATGCCGAGACGTTTGCGCAAGCGGTAACGCGCCGTTTCCACGCCACGCACAGAAATATTTAGAATAGACGCAATTTCTTTATTGGTAAGGTTCATTCGAACAAAAGCGCATAATTGCAATTCTTTCGGCGTGAGATCAGGGAAAGTTGATTTCAGCTGCGAAAAAAATTCATGGTGAACACGTTCGAAGTTTGCCTCGAATACTTTCAGATGTTCTTCATTTTGAAGATTTGTATTTACTTTTTTGATAAGATCCCGAACAATCTGGCGAGAAGCATCATTCCGCACCGTTTCCTTTAATTCTTTTAACTCGTCGTGAATTGTACTCAGTAATTCTCTTTTCTTCACAAGCAGCATGGTGTAGTTGGCCAGTTCTTTACTCTTGTAAATCACATCTTCTTCCAAGAGGTCTTTATCTTTTTTGATTTCTTCCTTTTCCCGTGAAAGTTTAATGCGTTCCAGTTCAAGTTCGAGTACTTTCCGCTTTTCTATTTCTTCAAGACGGGTTTTTTCCTTCTCTTTATTGATTCTTCGTTTGACCAGGTAAACCATGCACGCCAGTAACGCGATTGCGGCAATACAATAGAAGAAAATGGCCAAACGCGTTTGATACCATGCAGGAAGAATATAAAACTCATAAACCGCTTCAGCTGATTTTTCACCCAATAAGCTCCGGGCTTTAACATGAAAAGCATAGTGTCCGGGGGGAAGCAGACTAAACTCCTTATACGGTCCCTCCTGCCAGGCCGACCAGCTTTCTTCAGCACCCTCTAACCAGTAACTATATTGTATGCTCAGTTTATCCTGGAAAGCTGGTACAGAAAACCGGAACTCAATAGTATTAGTTTGATAGGGCAACCGTTGTGCTTCAGTGTCCTGTAAGGGGAGATTCACTTTATGCTGGCCATGTTTATAGGCGATAACAGAAAACAAGACGGGCACCGTTTGAATATTTTGGTTATAATTCAGATCGAATGCGTATAGCCCTGTGTTTGTACCCAGGAATACCAACTGATCATCAAAAGGAACGATACATTCCATGCTTGGATTAAAGGTGCCTTTAAGCTGAAGGAAAAGATCTTTTTGTAATTGCGGATTTTCGGCATCTGTTAAAAAAAATCCCACTTCATTGTCATGTGCAAACCAGGTTCGATCGTGATGCTGTAGCAGTTTGCGCACGTTTCGATCAGTCCCAAACAACGCCGTTAGGAAAGTATGCGGGTAGAACTTATTATCGGTCAAGTTGTATTGAAAAATTCCAGCGTTGGTTGTAAATACAATTTCATTATTCCATCGAAAAACATTTACGTTAAAAGGAGATGGTAAGCCATTTTGATCTTTAAAATGTTCAAGGCCAACGACACGCTTATACGCCTCGTCTATTTTAATACGAAACACACCTTTATATCCATGACAAA
>DASPIZ010000114.1:0-13584 GCA_035628875.1 Ohtaekwangia sp.
GGCCAAGCCGGCCCGGGAGGCGAAAAAAACGTGAATGAAAGATCATCTAATTAATATTGATCAACACTGAAGGAGGCATACCACTCCCCACACAATTTTTCCGAACGTGATTGATGCGCTTGATGAGTTTTTCCCGGACACAATAGTTTGAAGTTTTAAATTATTGATGTTGATTTTAAATCCTGAACGCCTTGACGTTTAGAACTCAGCGATTACTTTACGCCTCCTCGGCTTTGCGGTTAAGCGTATTCGAATACGCGTAAGAAAGACGACGCATCTCTATCTTATCGATACACTAATGTGACACTTCCTTGGATTTTCCGTGTTATTCCGCGTGATGTTTTCTCACGAGGTACAGCATGCGCGGAGTGATTTCAATGCAGTTGTCTACATGCTTAAGTGATCATTTCCAGGTGCCTCCTTTTGTATGCTTGAAACCGAAACCAAAACGCTGTCCTATATTTGTGCTATTGTTGTACACTAAAACGCCAATGTTTTCGTCTACCAACTCCAGTTCATTCATCTGTATTCCTTACTCTTCTTTATGGCTAAATCTAATGTAACCTTCAAACACGTTTTCAAAACCATTATCTGGCCCAGGAAAAAACTTTTATCAGTGGGTCTTATCCTCATCATAATCAGCACCTTATCAAGTCTTGTTCTACCCTATTCGAGCAAGTTCCTCATGGATGAAGTGATTGCCAATAAAAACATCGCGATGTTAAAATGGATTGTGCTTGCCGTTACGCTCGCCATCATTGTTCAATCTGCTACTTCCTTTATGTTGACAAAATTATTGAGCGTTCAGGCGCAGCATCTCATCAGTGTGTTACGTTCGAATGTGCAAAAACACCTGTTAAAATTACCGGTCCGGTTTTTTGATAATCACAAGTCGGGTGCCCTGGTATCACGTGTTATGACCGATGTGGAAGGTGTTCGCAACCTGGTGGGTACTGGTTTAGTCCAGTTAGTAGGTGGTACCCTGGGTGCAATCATCTGTCTTTTCTTTCTGATCCGAATCAGTCCGATCATGACCCTCTACGTCCTTGCACCGGTTTCTATTTTTGGTGTGATTTCATTAAAAGCATTTTCGTATATCAGGCCAATTTTTCGTGATCGCGGCAAACTCAATGCGGAGGTTACAGGGCGATTAACTGAAACCCTGAATGGGGTGCGTGTGATCAAGGGGTTTAACGCCGAGGATCAGGAGATTCGTGTTTTTGAACAAGGTGTCGAAAAACTCTTCCTGAACGTAAAGAAGAGTCTTACCACCACAAGTCTGGTCACAAGCTCTGCAACACTTCTTTTGGGGTTGGCCAGTGTTGGTATCATGGCTTACAGCGGATACCAAATCGCAGGTGGTGAAATGACCACTGGAGATTTTTTCTCTTTCACACTCTTTCTCGGATTTATGATTGCTCCCATTGTTCAGATTAGCAATATCGGGAGTCAACTTACGGAGGCTTTCGCCGGATTGGATCGTACAGAAGAACTTTTTAATACGCCCCCTGAAGATGATGGCAGCCGTACAATCAACATCGGTCCGATTACAGGCAACATGGTATTCAACGACGTGTACTTTGAATATGAAGAAGGCAAAGAAGTGTTAAAGGGAATAAATTTTTCGGCCCCCGCGGGAAGCGTCACTGCTTTGGTGGGAACATCAGGTTCTGGAAAAACGACGATTGCCGGACTGGCTGCATCTTTTCTTACACCGATCAAAGGACAGGTCACCATTGATGGTCACGATTTATCAAACGTTATACTCAAAAGTTATCGCAGTCAGCTCGGTGTAGTGCTGCAGGACGATTTTCTTTTCGAAGGGACGATACGGGAGAATATCCTATTCCCAAGGCCAGACACGCCGGAAGAAGAACTTCTCCAGGCTGTAAAGGCGGCCCACGTGCACGAATTTACTGATCGTTTTGAACAGGGCTTAGACACACTCATCGGGGAACGCGGCGTAAAATTATCCGGAGGTCAACGCCAACGTATTGCTATTGCCAGGGCCATTGTTGCTAATCCGAGGATACTCATCCTGGATGAAGCCACATCGAACCTTGACACTGAGTCAGAAGCCTTCATTCAGGAAAGCTTAAAGACCTTGATGCGGGGACGAACTACTTTTGTAATTGCACACAGACTAAGCACAATCCGCCAGGCAGATCAGATTCTTGTGATTGAGAAAGGCCAGATCGCGGAACAGGGTCAGCATGACGAACTCATTGAAAGAAAAGGAAGATATCACAACTTATACACGTACCAGGCACGAATCTAGGCATAAATACAAAGACGACACACCTATGCAACGGTATAGAATGGTACTACGCAAGGCGAATTTTTCTCCAGAGAGAGGCTGCTCTGGAATGTTTCGAATGGTTTAAAATTTTTTCTTGCATCATTCTGCTGAAAAAGAAATTTTATTCTTTAACTTTTGGGTAACTAAACCATTTTATGCTATGGCAAAGAAAGCTAAAAAATCTGCAAAGAAGTCTGTGAAAAAAGCGCCGAAAAAATCGGCAAAGAAATCAGCGAAAAAAGTAGCCAAAAAAGCTACGAAGAAAACAGCGAAAAAAGCTGCTAAAAAAACAGTAAAGAAAGCCGCTAAGAAAACAGCCAAAAAAGCTGCAAAGAAATCGGCACCTAAGAAAGCCGCCAAAAAATCAGCCAAGAAGGCTTCTAAAAAATCGGCTCCTCAAAAGCCCTCTTCCAATCTGATTGCCTTGAAGAAACGTGCCCGTCAGAAGGTTCAGGCAAAAGAAGCTTCGAAAGCCGCTGAGTCTGCTACACAAGAGCCAGAAGAAATGAATGAACCAGCTGCATCTTCAATTGAATCTCAGGAAGAAAATCAAACTCCTGATGTGCAAACTGATTTATTCGGAGGAAACCGTGAGTAGTTCAGCTGCCATCTTGTTACAAAAAGGAATGCTTTTTTGGACAACATAGCAAAAAAGGGTGTTATCGGATAACACCCTTTTTTGTTTGATATGAAGAGAACGCACTGTGAACTATTCAACGAGTACGCTCCTGTATTTCTTCGGATCTGCGAGGGCCGTTGCAATTCCTTTTCCTACGGAAGTAAGGGCATCGTCGTCGATGTGAACCGGAAGTTTGATCTTGGCCTGGAAACGTTCTCGTAATCCGCGAATCATGGCATTACCGCCCGTAACATGAATTCCGTTCTCGTAGATATCTGCTGCGAGTTCAGGCGGACAAACCTCGAGTGTCTGTACAATACCGTGTTCAATTGCTGCAATGGATTTTTCGAGGATACTAACCACCTCGAAGTGATCAATCATCCGGGTAACCGGCAAACCTTCAACGAGATCTTTTCCCTTTACCATCATGGGCTCCGGAACATCATCGAGTTTATTGATTACAGCGCCTACGTTAATCTTAATTTGTTCTGCTGTACGGAGGCCAATGGCCATGTTATAGTTCCGGCGAAAATGATCTTGAATGGCTTCATCGAAGGTGTCCCCTGCTGCTTTAACGGATTGAAATGCCGCAATGCCTGAAAGAGAAATCACTACAATTTCAGTGAGACCACCACCAATGTCGATAACCATTTTTCCTTCAGGCTGGCGAATGTCCAGGCCTAAACCGATGGCAGCGGCAATGGGTTCGTAAAGTAAATACGTTCGGCGTGCGCTGAACTGGTCGAGCGCATCGCGTAATGCCCGGCGTTCCACTTCTGTTGTGCAGTATGGAATTCCACCAATGATATTTTCATATCCCTGTAAAAACGACTTCTTTGTGTCTGCCTGGGAGATCAACTCACGAATCATTTTACTCGCTGAGTCATAATCTGCGATCACGCCACCCTTAAGCGGCTTTACCGTTTTAAGTTCGTCATGATTTTTTTCAAACATGTTAAAGGCCCTGTCGCCTACCGCCTTCACTGCATTGCTCTCCGCATCGAAAACAATATACGAAGGTTGTGACAGCAGAATGCGTCTGGCATCACTCACTAAAGTATTGGTGTTTCCCAAATCGATAGCAAAGCTTTTGTTCCTGAACATGCTAAAGCTCATTTAAAAAATGTTGTTTGGATGGATAAAATGGGTTGTAAAAAATATTCCGATCAATTTTTGTCCGCTTAAACAAAAATGTCATCTGGATATGGAAACAAATATCGTAACTTCCTCAGGTCTTCCAAATCTTATAATAGCCTATGACAGACCATTCCTTTAAATCACGAAGAAGTTTTTTGAAAAAAGCGTTAACTACAGCGCTGATAAGTGGAACTGCACCTTCAATATTACACGCAGGGTCAAAGCATATTTTTACCCTCGACACCGTGCAGCCTGATCAAAAATTCACCCTTAATGACACCATCAACGTTGGAATGATCGGCATGGGCATTATGGGGTTCAACAATGCAGAAGTCACCGTTAAAGTACCCGGTGTAAAGATCGTTGCTGCTTGTGACCTCTATAATGGCAGGCTTGAACGCGCCAAAGAAGTATATGGAAAAGATCTTTTCACCACACGCAATTATCAGGAAATCCTCGATCGCAAAGACATAGATGCTGTTATTATATCCACTACGGATCATTGGCATGACCGCATTGCCATTGAGGCAATGAATAAGGGTAAGCATGTGTATTGTGAAAAACCAATGGTACACAAACTGGAGGAAGGTGCCGCAATGATTGAGGCGCAAAAAAAGACCGGGCGTGTAGTAGAGATCGGAAGTCAGCGCGTAAGTTCTGTGGTAACAGAAAAGACGAAAGAACTTTATGAATCCGGTGTGATCGGTGAACTCATTATGGTCGAAACCTGGATGGATCGACACAGTTCCAATGGCGCCTGGCAATACGCTATCCCAACCGATGCAAATCAGAGTACCATCGACTGGGATCGTTTTCTTGGTGATGCACCAAAGGTAGAATTTGATCCTGAGCGGTTTTTTCATTGGAGAAATTACCGCGATTACGGAACCGGTATAGCGGGTGATCTCTTCGTACACTTGTTTTCTGCGCTGCATACGGTAATTAGTTCAGCGGGTCCCAATCGCATTTATTGTACAGGCGGATTACGCTACTGGAAAGATGGACGCGATGTTCCGGATATTGCCCTGGGGTTATACGATTATCCTAAGACGGAGACACATCCTGCCTTTAATCTTCAAATGCGGGTAAATTTCGTAGACGGGAGCGAACGTGGTGAAGGCCTGAAGCTCATCGGTTCGGACGGCGTTATTGATATGGGCTGGAATAGTGTTAAGGTAACGCAGAACAAAATCTCCAGCACGCCTACCTATGGCGGATGGGATTCGTTTGATACGTTCTCTGCTGCCCAACAAAAGGAATATGAGAAGTGGTATAAATCAAAATATCCGGTTCAACCGAAACAGGAAAAAGAAGCCGATATTGAATTTAAAGCACCCTCAGGTTACAGCGCAAACCTGGATCACCATAAAAACTTCTACGCTGGAATCCGCGAGAAGAAAAAAGTTGTTGAGGATACACTTTTCGGAATGCAGGCAGCAGGTCCTGCTCTTGCAAGCAACAAAAGTTATTTTGAAAAGAAAATAATCCATTGGGATCCGGAGAAAGCATTAGAGATTTAACCGGTATACGCCAACCAATGTCGTTACTTGGGTTTCCATCAACCTTCTCCTTCGGAGAGGGCAAGGCGACGCAAAAAACAAGTAAGCTTAAGTAAACGACATTGATACGCCAACGATAAAATATCATAACGCCATAGTTTCAAATTAAAGGAGCAACTGGCGTTATTCTTTTAATTTTCAAGAAACCATACAAACGTGATGCATTATTGCACATAAAAATTGTGGGAAGGTTGGCCAGCGGGAAAAACGATTTTGAATACTGAACCTTTACCAGGCTGCGAGGTAAACGTGATAGTACTGCCAAGTTTTCTTACCGCTTTTTTGACGATGTACAGACCAAGGCCGTTACCCCTTGAGCGCTCGCTTCCCCGAAAATACATTTGAAAAATTTTGTCATGGATATCGCATCCGATTCCCTCCCCGTTATCCTCCACCTCAACTACAATATTCTGTTCCTCAACAAATGCGCGCAATCGAATGGTCCCATTTTCATAACGCGAAAAATTGATTGCATTTTCAAACAGGTTCTCAATCACGATGTGCACAAGTACTGGATAAGAATAAAACGGAAACGGAAGCACCACGGAAGAGAATGTCCGGATATGTCGTGCCTCTATATCCTCACGATGCAATTCACAAAGTTCATTGAAGATGCCGGCGACATATACCTCCCCGTACACCATCTGCTGCGATCCCATATCGCTAATCGATTGGAGCTTTAGTAACATCTTGTCGAGGTTTTTCGCGGTATCCCTCACCTTGCTAAACAGCTCCAATGCATTCGGATCTTTTACAGAAATATTGGCTACTTCTGCAAGGCCAAGAAAAGTAGTAAGCGGCCTGCGGAAATCGTGCGAGGCCCTGTAAAAAAACATGTCCAGTTCTTTGTAAGCCTGTTCAAGTGCTGAAGTCTTATCCTCCACCTTAGCTTCAAGCTTTTTGTTAATGTATTCGATAATATGGTAAGCTTCTTTCAACTCTTCGGCCTGCGTCTGCAGTTCTTCCTTTTGTTCCGTGATGGAAATATTGGCTTTTTTAATTTGCTGGTTATACTTGTAAATTTTAAACGCCAGGAGTGAAACAAGAAGAAAGCCCACCACGATGGAAATAATGATATAATGTTGTTGACTAATCTTTACACGCTGTAGTTGCAATTCGTTTTGTTGCAACAAACGCTCCTGATGAAGAAGTTTTATTTCCTGGTCTTTCTTATCCGTTTGATACAACGCCTGCATTTCCGCCAGCTTGTTGGCACTGTTATCATAGTAAATGCTGTCGTTCAACCGGGCGTAATTTTTATGCCATTCCAGTGCCTGCTTTGCGTCACCTTTGGCTTCAAAAAATGCAGACCAGAAAAATGAATTATTCATTAACACCCGCATTGAGCCTGTAACCTCACCAAGTTGCTGCGCTTCCTTGAGATAATACGACGCACTATCAAATTGTCCTAAATGACTGTAAACACTACCTATACTATTAAAGGCTACAGCCAGATTATATTTGTTACCAATTATTTTTTCAATCCGTAACGCTTCCTGGTTATAGCGTAACGATTGCTTGTACTTTGCCTGTTTTTCAAATAGCAACGCGAGATTATATAAACATATGGCCTCACCCTCAAGGTGATTTGTTTTCTTTCTTATCCCAAGTGATTTGTTCAACCATTGTTCCGCTTCATTATACCGCTTCTGTTCAAAATAAATTATTCCCTTCGTGTTGTAAGAACTGGAAAGCCCTACTTCATCATTAATCTTTTCCCTTATGGCAATAGATTTATCAACAAATTCAAAAGCGGATTTAAAGTCATGAAGATTTTTGTAAATCCAGGCGATATCAGCCTGATGAGAAGCTATCTCATATGGAATATCAAGATGTTCAGCAGTTTTTAGTCCTTCGAAATAATAACGTAACGCCACATCATTCTGGCCCAGGACATCGTATACATCTCCCAGGTCGCCGTATACTCTCGACAACAAGTGAGGTATATCGCGTTTGTTTAAAAGATCAACTGCCTGAAGTAACGTTTCAAGGGCGCCGATGTAATCACCCAACCGGTATTGCACCTCGCCCTGATTAATGACACAATGTAACCGCAGGTATTCATCTTCGAGTTCATTCGCGATCTCACAACCTTGCGAGATATACTCCTCTGCCATTTTAAGTTCAGCGCGGTTCTTACTCAGGTCACCAAGCGCAAAAGATACCTCTGCCCTTCCGAACAGGTCGCCATCCCCATCATACATCTTCAAAGCTTTATTGAAGTAAACTTCTGCTTCCTCGTTTTTCCATTGCATAACATACAACCTGCCAAGATTCCTGTAAGCAAAGGGTAGATAATCCGTAGTACCTATAGCTTGCAGCAAGGAAATGCCGCGTGTGTAATAGGCATGAGCAGAATCATAATTGGCGATCGTGCGATACAAATTGCCTGTCAGTACATAGTTATACCCGAGTACACTGACCTTTTCTGTTACTGCCTGCGCACCGTTTTGGTAGTATTGCAAAGCTGATTTATAATCTCCACTTTGAAAAAAGTAAAATCCTTTCAAACTGAGGGCAAGACTTAATCCCTTCGCATATTTTATTTTAGAAGCCAGTGTACTGGCACGGGTTGCATAATCGAACCCAAGGTCGGGGAAGTAATCATAGTAATCTGAAGATATCTGATTGAGCAGATCGACTTTCTGTTCCTCTGAATCAGTTTCTTCAAACAGATTCAGCAGGCTGTCGATTCTGGTCCCTTGCGCAAAACTTGCGCTTGAAAAACAGAAATAAAGACCAAGAACTAAAAAAATCCGCCCCATGAACTCGAAATAATCAGCTAGTATAAGAAATCAAGTGTACAAATTTAGCTAGATAACCACATTTTAAATATTAAACCTTGATGTATAAAATTTAGTATCCTTCAAAAGCATATCGAACACAGTCGTGACCCGGAATTATTGTAGTTTTGAGAAACCTAATTTTAAATAACATCCCTAACTATGAATACGCGTAGATTTCTTCCTTTGATTGTGCTTGCTGTCATCGCTTTATTTATTTTGCTCGGCCTTTCATCCAGCATTTTTTATAAGATTGGTCCTTCAGAACGTGCGGTGATCTTTTATCCGTTTGGATCAGGGCTTGATAAATCAACAATCATCGAACCCGGAACTCACCTCAAAGCACCCTGGAACGATGTTATCATTTATGAAATCGCAGAGACAACATCTGATGAAAACATGGACATCAACGACAAAAATGGTTTACCCATTCACGTGGATGTTTCTGTACGTTATTTCCCGATGCCCGACAAGATTGGATACATTCACGAAAAGTTCACCAAAGACTACGTAAATCGTTTTGTAATTCCTGAAGTACGGTCTGTATCAAGACAAATTATGGCGAAGTTTACGGCGGAAGAAATTTACTCAACAAAAAGAGCTGAAGTTGAAGGGTCGATCCAGATAGAAACCGGAAAAATCCTGAGCGCGAATTATGTCAATGCCACCGCGGTTTTGATTCGCTCGATTAAACTCCCTGAGCAAATTCGTATCGCCATTGAAAATAAGCTGCAGCAAGAGCAGGAAGCATTGGCATATCAATACCGCCTGGACAAAGAAAAGAGCGAAGCAGAAAGGAAACGAATTGCTGCAGAGGGTGAAGCCCAGGCCAACAACATAGTGAATAGCAGTCTGTCGGACAAGTTGCTGAAAATGAGGGGCATTGAGGCCACGCTGGAACTTTCTAAATCCCCGAATGCCAAAGTGATCGTAATCGGTTCTGGCAAGGATGGCATGCCGCTGATTCTTGGAAATAATTAAAAAAACACGATTTTTTGGCGTTTTTTTTCCCTAGCATCGATCTAGCCTGTATATTTAAAACTTTCTCTTTAAATAAAGTTAAACAATGTCGAAAACTGCTGAACTGATCATTGATGGAAAGTCTTATACCTTTCCCATAGTTGTGGGAAGTGAAAACGAAGTTGCCATCGAAATTGGTGATCTATTGGAAAAAACCGGTGCCATTACACTGGATTTAGGATTTAAGAATACAGGTGTAACCAAAAGCGCTATCACTTACCTGGATGGTGATAAAGGAATTCTTCGCTATCGCGGATATGGAATTGAAGAGCTTGCTGAAAAATCAAACTTCCTGGAGGTTGCCTATCTTTTAATCTTTGGTGAACTTCCTACTAAACAACAATACGACTCTTTCACAAATGACATCAGGACACATACCCTGGTTCATGAAGACATTAAAAAAATACTTGACGGGTTTCCATCCACTGCCCATCCTATGGGTGTCTTGGCGTCTTTATTTTGTTCACAAACAGCATTTTATCCGGAATCATTAGATCCTAACCGATCAAAAGAATCTGTCTATCTCAGCATTATCCGGGCACTTGCAAAGATGCCTACTTTTGCAGCATGGGCTTATAAAAATGCCGTAGGACATCCGGTAAATTATCCCGACAATTCGATGGATTATTGTGCGCGTTTTTTGAAAATGATTTTCGCCCTGCCGGCTGAGCAATATGAAGCTGATCCGGTAGTTGCCGATGCGTTGGATAAACTGCTTATCCTCCATGCCGATCACGAACAAAATTGTTCTACATCAACAGTGCGTATTGTTGGATCATCGAAGGCCAGTATCTATTCTTCGATCTCTGCCGGTATCAATGCTTTATGGGGTCCGTTACATGGCGGTGCAAACCAGGAAGTGATTGTGATGCTGGAAAACATTCGCCAGGATGGTGGTGACACGGAGAAATGGATCAATAAAGCCAAAGACAAAAACAGTGGCTTCCGCCTGATGGGATTTGGTCACCGTGTCTACAAAAACTTTGATCCACGTGCTAAGATCATTAAAAAAGCTGCCGATGATGTACTCAAGAAACTGGGCGTAAATGATCCCGTATTGGAGATCGCCCTGAAGCTCGAAGAAGCAGCCCTGAAAGATCCTTACTTTGTTGAACGAAGACTTTATCCAAACGTAGACTTCTACTCCGGTATCATTTACCGTGCCCTGGGCATCCCTGTTGATATGTTCACCGTAATGTTTGCAATGGGTCGTTTACCAGGCTGGATCGCTCAGTGGAAAGAAATGCGTGAGAACAAAGAACCGATTGGCCGCCCAAGACAAATCTACGTTGGTGCAACACCACGCTCTTTTGTTGACATGAAAGAAAGGAAATAGTTCAAGGTTCAAAGGTCAAGGTTCAAAGTTCAAGGTTCAAAGTTCAAGGTTCAAAGTTCAAGGTTCAAAGTTTAAGATTGGGGGTTTAATAACGACTCATTTTCGGAATTGTTTGAGGTTGGACATTTGAGGTTTGAAGTTGGATTCGATAAACACAACGGTTTTCTCGAACTAGAACTCGAACTCGAACTCGAAGCTCGTGGCTCGAAGCTTTTCGAAAAACATTTAAGTTGTCGCAATCACCCCTGAAGCTTGCAGCCTGAACCTTGAAGCTTATCGAAAAACGTTTAAAAAAACGAAACTAAAACAATGGATTTAACTGAACAATTTCAGCAGGCTGTTTCCAGATCGAAGGAGATGACGAAACGTCCATCGAATGAAGAACTGTTGCAACTCTATGCATTGTACAAGCAGGGCACAGAAGGCGATGTGTCCGGGGACCGTCCGGGTGGATTTGATTTCAAAGCCATTGCCAAATACGATGCATGGGCGGAATTGAAAGGCAAAACAACTGAGCAGGCCAAAGAGGAATACATTAAGCTTGTAGACCGGCTGATACAGCAATACACGTAAGGTGAATTGAGATTGTTCGAAAGCGAAGGGTCAACAAAATTGTTTGAGGTTTGAAGTTCGAGGTTTGAAGTTGGTGTTCGAAACTTATACGCTATCGAAAACAAATTGGACTCCCCTTACTTCGAAAACCGAAGAAGTTCATGGTTCAAAATTCATCTTTTAAGAATATTTTTTATCAGCCCCTAATAACCGACGGTGTTCATCATCTGGATGCTGAAGAATCGCGGCATTGTATTAAAGTACTGCGGCGATCTAACGGAGATCACGTCCGGATCACGGACGGTAAGGGAAAATTCTACACTGCAAGAATTACGGACGCTTCTCCCACGCAATGCGTTTTTGAAATTGAAGAAGTCATTCCTGTAGCGCGGGATCCTTATTCAATTCACATCGCTATTGCACCAACAAAAAATGCAGAACGAATCGAGTGGTTCGTAGAGAAAGCCGTTGAGCTGGGAATCGACAGCATAACACTGGTGAATTGTAAAAACAGTGAACGCACCTATCAAAAGATTGAACGACTACACAAGGTCGCGGTAAGTGCCATGAAACAATCACTAAAGGCCTTTCTGCCGGTGATCAATCCGTTAAGTGAATTAGAAGCCGTTATCAAAAATACGACGGCACAGGGCCGTTATATCGCGTATGTCGATGCCTCCAATCCTGATCATCTTAGATCTGTTGCAAAACGCGGTCAGGATTACCTGGTACTGATCGGACCGGAAGGTGATTTTAATGACGCTGAATTAAACCTGGCACTCAACCACGGTTTCGCCAAAGTTAGCCTTGGTCCTTCCCGACTAAGAACCGAAACTGCAGGATTGGCTGCCTGTCACATCCTTAACCTTCTGAACAATTAAGTTGGCAAACTATAATTCTTGCCCTACATTCAGGAATTGAAATCAATGTTGCTGTTGCATTTCAAACAAGCGCATCAATTATTTAACAACACATGGTTCTTAACTATATCTGGGTTTCATTCTTTCTCATCGCATTTGTTGTAGGCCTTATCAAGCTCATTGTATTTAATGATACTACCGTATTTCCGGCCATGCTGCAGTCAACCTTTGATATGGCTAGAACAGGTTTTGAAATCTCCATTGGTCTCGCAGGCATCATGTCGCTCTGGCTTGGCCTGATGAAGATTGGAGAGAAAGGCGGCATGGTACCGATCCTGTCGCGTGTAGTGGGACCGTTCTTTTCAAGGCTCTTTCCCGAAATTCCGAAAAATCATCCCGCGACAGGATCGATCATCATGAACTTCAGTGCGAACATACTTGGACTTGATAATGCGGCCACACCACTTGGGCTCAAAGCGATGAACGAATTGCAGGAGATCAATCCCAATAAGGACACCGCATCGAATGCGCAAATCATGTTTCTTGTATTGAACGCTTCAGGGCTCACCATTATTCCCATTACTGTAATGGCCGACAGGGCCCTGATTGGATCGGTAAATCCGGCGAGTATTTTTATCCCGACCTTAATTGCTACGTTTTGTTCTACGTTTATCGGCTTGCTCTATGTGTGCATCCGGCAAAGAATTAATCTTTTTGATCGTGTTATACTGGCTTACATACTGGGAACAACAGCATTTATCGCAGGTGTTGTGTTTTATTTTTCAGCACTTTCAACAGAACAAATTCAAAAACAATCAACGCTATTCTCCTCGGTCATAATTCTCACCATCATTGTGAGTTTTATCGCGCTTGGGTTAAAAAGAAAGATACCCATCTTCGAAACTTTTGTGGAGGGTGCAAAGGAAGGATTTTCCACGTCGATTAAGATCATTCCGTTCCTCGTGGGCATGCTGGTAGCCATTGGTGTTTTTCGCACTTCAGGCACGTTAAAATACATGGAGGAGGGAACAGCCTGGGGACTTTCTGCACTCGGCGTAAACACGGACTTCGTGCCCGCACTTCCTGTAGCCTTTCTTAAACCGATGACTGGCCAGGGTGCACGTTCCATGATGATTGAAATATCAAAAGAACATGGACCTGATTCCTTTGTAGGAAATGTCGCGAGTATTTTTCGAGGATGCGCAGAAACAACGCTGTACCTATTGGCTTTATACTTTGGTTCTGCCGGTATCCGGAACACCCGGTATGCTGTGACGGGCGGACTCCTGGCAGACCTTGCCGGTATGGTTGCCGGTATCTTTGTAGGTTATCTTTTCTTTCATTAGCTTATCTTTTTTCGAAACAAACATCCGCCCACACAGAAGCCAACGAGACGTACCTTAATTTGCCTTTTTTGTT
>DASPIZ010000115.1:0-56736 GCA_035628875.1 Ohtaekwangia sp.
TTTTTTCATAAGTATTATGGGTTAATTCTCCTTCACATCCATTTAGCAGGCATCATTAAATACCCGCCATTTAATACTTATAGAGACAAAAAACAGGTGCCAGCTTATTTCGCAACTACATGGCTATACTACCCTCAATGTCGTTTAGTTAAGCTGTCTTTATTATTGCCTCATCCCGCCCTTTCCGAGGAGACCCTGGTGGAGCTTGGCTAAGACATTCGTATTACAACACCGCCTCAAGAAATCTATGCGCGAAAAAACCGCTTAAAACCTACCCACTTTCAGTGTCACATTGTAGGACAAGTTGCTGATATCGTTATCGTCAAGGCCATTGGCATCGCTGCCAAAGCTTTTTCTATATGAAATACCCGGGCTAAAGCGTAACCATCGTAAGACATTTACTTCCAGTTGTGCTCCCGGTTCGATTACAAAAAAGAAATTCTCATCGTGGTCTATGTTATCCATCGCGTCCTCCCAATCGTCATGATTATTGCGTTCGTACTGCACAGTAAGACCGCTACCAGAAAATAAGGAGACATTGAAATGAACCACCTTGTTTGACCAAAAAACATATTCGGTCATTAACCCAAACTGGACATACTGCCATGTCATATCAGTGAAAGGTGCCGCTGAATAAGCATCCGGTACTTTAAGATTGTTGGTGGATGCTGCTGCTCCGAGTCCCAATAAAAACTTCTTATTAATGAACCATCCGCCATAGATTTCTGCCAAATTCGCGTATTCACCTTTAATGGTTGTGAATTTATTTGAAATGGCGCCGTAGCCTCCGGAGGATTGATATCCCTTAAACAAAGTTTGAATTTCCTGGGCGGATAATCTGCCACCGATAACGATGGTGAGCATGATGGCTAATGTAATTGCTTTTTTCATATAGGTTGAATTTTTAGTAAGACAACCCACATCAACATTACCCCCACTATATCATTTAAAAAAATTAAAGGAATGCGCCATAAGCAAACATAGTTGCACAGCGACAATAGGATAATGGAAAATGTACGACCAATGTGTGCGCGCTCAAGGATACACACACTTAGTTTTGCGACGGCACGCTAGTCCTCTAAAAGATCGGATAAAGCTTGTTGGTATGCTTTAAACTGAAATGATTCAATGACCCGATCCATATTCGCCATAATTTTATCGAGTTGAAGGTTTCCGATACTGCCTTCGTGCGTATGCTCTACTGTAGTGTTTGGGTGATAGTTATTTTGTTCGATATCGAGTCCAACCTTTTTATATGCATCGCGAAACGGCATTCCCTGTAACACAAGTTTATTTACTTCCTCCACACTAAAGAGAAACTTATATTTCTCATCCGCCAGGATATTTTCTTTAACCGTTATGTTAGACAACATTAGCTGAACCATACTCAGGCAATCTTTGAGACTTTGGATGGCCGGAAAAAGCATCTCTTTAAGCAACTGCATATCGCGGTGATAACCGGACGGAAGATTCGTAGTCGATAAGGCGATCTCGTTGGGTAATGCCATCAATTGATTGCAGCGGGCACGAACCAGTTCGAAAACGTCGGGATTCTTTTTATGCGGCATAATGCTGGAACCCGTTGTTAGTTCATCCGGAAAACTAATGAATCCAAAATTCTGGTTCAGGAACAAACATGCATCCATGGAAAGCTTACTCAGTGTACCTGCAATATTGGAAAATGCGCCCGCAACAATCCGTTCCGTTTTACCTCTCCCCATCTGTGCATACACCACATTGTAATTCAAATCATCAAACCCCAACAACTGTGTTGTTAAAGTCCTGTTTAATGGGAAAGAAGATCCATATCCAGCGGCAGAGCCCAAAGGATTTTTATTTACGATCTGAAAAGCAGCCTGAAGTGTGATGAGATCATCAGCAAGGCTTTCTGCATAAGCACTGAACCACAACCCAAAAGACGAAGGCATGGCCAGTTGGAAATGCGTATATCCGGGCAGTAAATGGGTCTTATATTTTTCACCCTGACTGATTAATAAATCAAAAAGTGATTTGACGTCATGGACGACTTCTGTAATTTCATGGCGCAGATAAAGCTTCAGATCAACAAGCACCTGATCATTCCTTGATCTTCCACTGTGAATTTTTTTTCCTACGTCCCCTAGTGATTTTGTCAGTTCAAGCTCTACCTGCGAATGAATGTCTTCAACACCTTCTCCGACTCTAAAATCACCTGATTCAATCCGTCCATAGATATCTTTCAATGCTTTTGACAGGATTTCCAATTCGCTTTTCTCCAGCAAACCAATAGACTCCAACATGGTGATGTGTGCAAGCGATCCAAGCACATCAAACCGCGCCAGGTACATGTCCATCTCCTGGTCTTTGCCAACGGTAAATTTTTCAACCTCTTTCAGCGATGCTTTATCTTTTTGCCAGAGTTTCATGGAAGCTGTATTAGTGTCTAGTCAATTTGATTTAATCCGATTCTTAAAAAGACGAAATTTGGTGAATTAATCCTAAAGTATAAAGCATGTTCCACCCTCGCGCACCGGACACCTCGTACTTATTACTTTGTACCTCGTCCCTTCAAATAACAATCTCATCCAACACCTTTATATAAGTCTCAATCCCCTGAGCAATTTCATTAACAAAGATAAACTCGTCGGCGGTGTGAGACCGTGCAGAATCGCCAGGCCCCATCTTGATAGAAGGAGCCGGAATCAAAGCCTGATCAGAAGTTGTTGGAGAACCATATCGGTTGATGTCTAATTTAATGGCAGCCTTTATCAGCGAATGATTTTCCGCTATACCAGAAGGGCGCATGCGCATCGACCGGGGTTTTACCTCACTTTTTACATGACGTTGAATGATTTGGAGTAATTCCTCCAGGCTATAACAATCGGTGACGCGTACATCTACCGTATAGTGACATTCTGCAGGAACCACGTTGTGCTGCTTTCCTGCGTTAATGATCGTGACAGTCATTTTAACAGGTCCCAGCGTTTTAGAGATATCTGGGAACTTATAGGTGCGAAACCATTCAATATCAGTTAATGCTTCATAGATCGCATTGATTCCCTCCTCGCGCGCCGCATGCCCGGCCTTTCCCTTGGCGATACAATCCAACACCATTAATCCTTTTTCTGCCGTCGCCATTTCACATAAGGTAGGTTCACCTACAATAGCAAAATCAACTGTCGGAAGCGACGACCAGATACTTTCAATTCCGCCCGTTCCTGAAATCTCTTCCTCGGCGGTAGCAGCCAATACAATATTATACTTCAGATTTTCCTTCGGATAATAATGAAGAAATGTGGCAATTAACGAAACAAGCGGTCCGCCAGCGTCATTGCTTCCCAGTCCATAAAGTTTTCCATCCACAATCTCCGGCTGAAAAGGATCGCGGGTATACTGTGGGTTGGGTTTTACTGTATCATGATGGGAGTTCAATAAAACAGTAGGCTTCAGGGCGTCGAAATGGAGATTTTGAACCCACACATTATTGCCCTGCCGGTTTACCTGAACATCATGCTGCTGAAAAAAATCCTGCAGTAGCGTGGCAACTCCATCTTCCTCTTTGCTGAACGAAGGAATCGCGATAAGACGCTGAAGAAGTTCGAGTGAAAGCGTGTGAAGTGGCGTCATTTGTGTTTAGAAATACAGATGCGTAGTGCGAATTTTTTATTGCGTTATCAGTGTTCCTGCAGTTTGTGGACCAGTGTTTTGAAGTAAATCTCCGGATTCACCAATGAGCACTTCTTTAACCCCCGCGTTAATGGCATGGTATGCATTCTCCAGTTTAGGAAGTATACCATCAGCAAATACACCCTTTACCGATAAATCATCGTAAAGTTTCTTTGGCAAATGTGTAATTACCGAGTTATCATTGTTGACATCCATCAATACACCTTTCTTCTCAAAACAATAGATCAGTCTTACATCAAAGTGTTTGCTCATCGACACAGCGAGTACGGAAGCAATCGTATCAGCGTTTGTGTTCAACATGGTACCTGAAGCATGTGTAAGTGGTGCGAAAACTGGAACAGTATTTTGTTTTAGCAAAAAGAATAATAATGAAGTGTTCACACCGTCGGGTATAATGTCGCCTACAAAACCATAATCAATTTCCTTTACAGGACGTTTCACTGCTTTAATCATATTACCATCGGCACCCGTAACACCTATGGCATTGCATCCCAACTTTTGAAGCGACGCCACAAGTTGTTTATTCACGAGTCCGCCGTAAACCATCGTGACCAAATCCAACGTAGCAGCATCTGTTATGCGTCTGCCATTTACGTACTTCGATTCGATTCCTAACTGCTCACCTAGCTTTGTGGCAATCTTGCCACCACCGTGAATCAAAACCTTGGGTTCTTTAATGTTGGCAAAACTGTCCAGAAACTTATTCAGCGCAGCCGGATTGTCCAATACATTACCGCCAATTTTTATGATGAAGAGCTTGTTCATTTCTTGAAAGTCTTAAACCTGTTATTTATGTTGAAGTAACTCGGCGAGTACTGTTTGCGCGGCCCAAACGCGATTGGATGCCTGTTGCGTTACAATACTATTTTCTCCGTCAAGGATCTCATCACTCAATTCAACGTTTCTTCGAACGGGTAAACAGTGCATTACTTTAGCATTCTTGGTGCCGCTCAATTTTTTGTTCGTCATCATCCATGCAGGATCATTACAATATATTCTTCCATAATCATTGTAGGTGCTCCAGTTTTTCACATACACAAAATCAGCGTCTGCAAGAGCTTCTTCCTGGCTATGCGTAATCGTTGCACCAGAAGTAAATTTAGGATCCAGTTCATAATCCTCGGGATGGGCAATGACAAAATTGGATTCACCCCATGCGTTGATCCATTGTGAAAAACTATTGGCAACACATTGTGGTAACGCCTTTACATGCGGCGCCCAGGTCAACACAATCTTTGGTTTTCTTTTTTCTTTGAAAGTTTCGGTAATCGTAATCACATCCGTAAAACTCTGAAGGGGATGAAGCGTTGCACTCTCCAGGCTTAAGATCGGAATACCTGCATAGCGAATAAACTGGTTGATGTATAATTCACTATAATCATCTGCCTTATTCTGCAGGGAAGGAAAAGTACGGATACCAAGGATATCAAAATACCTGCCCAGGATAGGTGCTGCGTCTTTAACATGTTCAACGGTAGTTCCACTCATGATTGCTTCATCTTCAAACTCCAGCGTCCAACCCTCAGCCCCTACGTTAAACACAATGGATTCCATGCCAAGATTCGCCGCGGCAATTTGTGTGCTGAGACGCGTGCGCATGCTCGGATTAAGAAAAAGTAAACCGATGCGTTTGTTCGCACCCAATGTTTTAAGCCGTAACGGATCGTTTTTAAAATCAAGCGCTTTTTTTACCAGCGCTTTTACATCCGATACATCATCTACGGAAATAAAATTCTTCATTGTAATTCTTCTTTCAGTGCAGTTAAAAACAGATCAGCTTCTTCGATTGTTAATGTCAACGAAGGTAAAAGGCGAATTGTGTTTGGTTTAGCTTCACCGGTAAAAATACGGTGTTTGATGAGCAGATTATGACGTACGTTTTTTTTCTCCGCAGGGAGATCAAACCCAATCATGAGCCCTCTGCCACGCACTTCGTCTATTCCGGCAATATCAATTAAACCGGCTGATAAGTATGAACCTACCCTAGTGGCATTAACCAACACATGTTCCTTCTCCAGCACCTCAAGCACAGCAAGTCCTGCAACTGCTGCCAGATAATTTCCCCCGAATGTTGTACCCAGCATGCCATGCCACGATTTAATGTCTGGCTGAATCAGTACACCGCCAATAGGGAAACCGTTGCCCATACCTTTGGCCATGGTAATTAAATGCGGCTTTATCCCCGCATACTGATGCGCGAAAAATTTGCCTGTGCGGCCGTAACCGGATTGGATCTCATCGAGGATTAACATGGATCCGTTCTCTTCGCATTTTGTCTGCAGGTATTGGAGGAAGGAATCGCCAGGTAACTGAATACCACCAACACCTTGAATTCCTTCAATGATAACAGCGGCTACCTGATCATCCATTACAGCATCTACCGCACCTGGATCATTCATCGGTACAAAAATGATTTCATGCCCAGCATTAAACGGTGAAACAATTTTTGGATTATCGGTAACAGCTACGGCGCCTGAAGTACGGCCATGGAATGCTTTGTGAAACGCAATGATTTTTTTTCTGCCGGTAACAAATGATGCAAGCTTCAGTGCATTTTCATTTGCTTCAGCACCTGAGTTACATAGAAACAGCTGGTATTCGGGATAACCGGATACGTGTCCCAGCATTTCTGCAAATTGTTCTTGCAGCGGATTTTTTACGCTATTGGAATAAAAACCGATTTTGCTTAACTGATCTGATAATCGTTGAACATAATGTGGATGCGAATGACCGATTGAGATCACTGCATGACCGCCATAAAGATCAAGATATTTAGTTCCCTGGTCGTCCCAGAGCCAGCTTCCCTGTGCTTTTACAGGATTAATATCAAATAATGGATATACGTCAAAAAGTTTCATAGGCGGTGAGCAAGTGCGGATTAAGAAATAGAATAAATGAAAAATCAGAATAGACTTAAAACACAATGGATTTAAGTCGCAGCCCGGAAGTTTCTTCCAGTCCACACATCAGGTTCATGTTTTGAACAGCCTGGCCGGATGCACCCTTGATTAAATTGTCAACCGCAGAATGAACAACCAGTTTTCCACCTTCCTTCTCAAGACCGATCAAACACTTATTTGTATTTATGATTTGTTTCAGGTCAATCGTTTCATCAGAAACAATGGTGAACGGATGGCCTGCATAAAACTCATGATACAGTTCTCTTATCTTTTCCAATGGAAGATCAACCGATACGCAAGAGCTTACAAAAATGCCACGTGGAAAATCGCCGCGCCAGGGGATGAAGTTAATCGGATCATTAAATCCAGGCTGCAATTGTTTCAACGACAAATTTATCTCCTTCAAGTGTTGGTGCGTTAGGGTTTTATAAGCAGAAACATTGTTCGCTCTCCACGTGAAATGCGTTGTCGGCTGCAATTTTTGACCGGCACCTGTTGATCCTGTAATACCTGTAGTAAAAATTTCACGTAATAGTCCTGCCTTTGCAAGTGGCAGTATGCCCAACGATATCGCTGTTGCAAAACATCCTGGATTGGCAACATTCTTTGCTTTTTGGATTAGCACCTTGTTTGTTTCAGGTAATCCATAAACAAATTGTCTTCCTGATACGGATTCACCAAGGCGAAAATCCTGACTGAGATCAATCACCTTGACAGCATCCGGAAAGGAATTTTCCTGAAGGAATACTTTACTTTCACCATGGCCAAGACACAGGAAGATCACATCAACATGGGAATTCAAGGTGTCCGTAAATTTCAATGCGGTATCTCCGATCACATCCGGATGAACGAAATGAAGTGGGTTTCCTGCATTACTTCTGCTGTGTACAAAAGTAAGTTCAACATGAGGGTGGTTTAACAAAAGGCGAATCATTTCTCCCCCTGTGTATCCGGCTCCTCCGATGATGCCTACTTTGATTTTAGTATCCATTTTGTTGTTTGATAAAGCTGAAGTCTCAAAAATACTCCAGTAAGACGGTTTGTACTTTTGTTAAATATGTTTGACTTGTGTTGAAGTAAATCTACCGCTCAATCATAGAAGATGGTTAATACATCTCCCAGTGAAGTGTTATACTTTTCCTGCCTCTTCCTTCACCTGGTTGTAGATCATGGTTTGGTTTCCGAAAATTTTGGAAAATCCTTTTACATCATCGCCAGACCAGCCCAGGTTCATTTCACCGTATTTTCCAAACTTCGACGACATCAGATCAAATGAAGATTCAATTCCCAAGACCTGGTAACGGTATGGATACAGTTGAATCTGAACTTCACCTGTTACGTTTTGCTGGGTATTGGTAAGGAACGCTTCTATATCACGCATCACCGGATCAAGATATTGACCTTCGTGTAACCAGTTGCCGTAAAACTGGGCAAGCTGATCCTTCCACGTTAGCTGCCACTTGGTGAGCACATGTTTCTCAAGGGCATGGTGGCCTTTTAATACCAGGATGGGAGCTGCTGCTTCAAAGCCAACCCTTCCCTTGATCCCAATGATGGTATCACCAACATGAATGTCTCTTCCAATCCCATAAGGACCGGCGATGCTTTGCAGAAATTGAATGGCTTGCGTTGGGTGTGAAAATTTCTGCTCATTGACGTGACGAAGTTCGCCTTTTTCAAATACCAACTTAACAGTTTCAGTTCCTGACTTTGTAACCTGCGTTGGCCATGCCTCTTCGGGAAGCATACCCATGGAGTTCAGTGTTTCCTTTCCGCCAACAGATGTGCCCCAGATTCCTTTATTGATGGAATACATGGCTTTTGAAAAATTCATTTCAACACCTTTGGCTTTCAGGAAATTGATTTCTTCTTCCCGTGAAAGTTTCATCTCTCGGATCGGTGTAATGATCTCTATACCGGGTACGAGTATATTCAGGATCATATCAAAACGAACCTGGTCATTTCCCGCCCCTGTACTGCCATGTGCAACAGCATCTGCGTTGATCGATTTGGCATAGTTCGCTGTAGCCAGCGCCTGCGACATTCTTTCTGCACTTACACTGAGCGGATAGGTGTTGTTCTTCAATACATTTCCATAGATCAGGAAACGGATTACCTTGTCATAATAATTTTTGGTTTCATCCACGGTTTTGTGAGAAGCCACGCCCAGGTACTTTGCACGTTCTTCAATCTCACGGATCTCCTTTTCATCAAACCCGCCGGTATTGACCGTAATGGTATGTACTTCGAAGCCTTTTTCTTCGCTTAAATATTTCACACAGTACGAGGTATCTAAACCTCCACTGAATGCCAGAACTACTTTTTTCTTCATTTTTTTAAAGCAAAGCTAACTTGAAACAAGAAAGCTGATCAACAGTTTGTTTAAGGTTAAATGGTGATTGTCGCGTCAAGGCGCGAAGATAATAAGGAATGGCTTCGCACCGATGTTTTCAACTACCAAAAGAAAATACTGAACATGGATTTTTTTTGTTCAGATTGATCGCCATTGCCATCATTTCGCTTGCGAAACGCCTTTAGCAATACGAACTGCTTGAACCGAACCCAACGTTCGAACAGTTTGAAGTTGCCTTTGAACTCACGATGACGCTGCGTTACCAGTTCACCCTGTGGCGTAACAACCGTTTTTGCCTTCTCGCGTTCTTCTGCTGCTTTAAGTTTGGCCTCTGCTTCTGCCGGATCAAAAAGCATGGCAGTGCACATGCAGTTTTTTCGGCCTTTGCTCATCAGGATCTCATAGTTCACACAGCTCTTGCAACCTTTCCAGAATTCTTCATCCGTGGTAAGTTCTGAATAGGTAACTGGTTCATATCCAAGTTCTGAATTGATTTTCATTACCGCCAGACCTGTGGTGAGTCCAAAGATTTTAGCCTCAGGATATTTCTTGCGCGAAAGATTGAAGATCTTGTGCTTGATCTCCGTGGCCACACCTGTTTTACGGAATGGCGGAGAAACAATAAGACCAGAGTTGGCAACATATTTTTCATGTTCCCAGGCTTCAATGTAGCAGAAACCGACCCAGGTGCCCTCCGGTGTATGAGCAATTACAGCTTTCCCCTCCTCCATCTTCTTTACAATGTACTCCGAAGAACGTTTAGCAATACCCGTTCCACGCGCTTTCGCGGATTCTTCCATCTCGGTAGTTATCGTGTCCGCGTAATGTATGTCATTGGCTGTAGCCAGTCTGACAATGATATTATGTTTGTTTTCCAATGATTAATCAGAATTAATAGGTTGATTGAAATTTCAGCATCTCAAAAACTCTTTTAGAGTTATCGAATGTCATGCCGGCAAATGCTCGTGATATCCTCGACATCACAGTTTGCCACCTAAAGATTGCGGATGAAAGTATCAGATACGCACAAAGCGTACGGGTCGGGGTCGCCTGGTCACCATGCAGGCAATTGCTAAGAACTGAACCGTTCTGTTAGAGTGGAAAGCTGCCGTAGCTGCTTTGAATATGGTGAACAATGTTTTCAATTTCTTTCTTATTGTTAAAACGTTAGAGGAAGACCATTCAGCTGTGTTTTATGTTACAATTTGTAAATGCAAAATTAAACGATAAAGTTTTGTAAAAGACAAAAAATCTCCCGAAGATTTAAATATTTTTTTTTACCAGCTAACGAAAGTTAGCATAACACGACTACTGAAACCTCTTTAAGTGAACGCAGAGGCCTACTACTGCCACAAACCTTTCATCAATGGCTTAATGAAAAAATAAAAAGGTTGTCATACCCGGTATCTTCGCCTTCCTCATGAGTACACTCCAGCTTATCTTTGGTTCTCCGGCAACACAGATCATACCAGGACGTGACAGGATGATAACCTGATGCGGATACGGTTACGTTGACGTGGGCTTGTTACCTTGCCGTCTTAAACTGCCGCGTATGAAATTCATCATTGTTTTGACGCTCGCGCTGATCACCCATGTTGTGTCGGGCCAATCAGTCGATCCGGATTTGCTTAGTAAAAAGTGGAACGCTTTCTGGATTGAAGCGCCTGGCACTGATCCTTTGGGTTATGGCGTTTATCTTTTTCGCAAAGTCATTACACTTTCCACCAGACCGGATGAATTTGTAGTACATGTTTCCGCAGACAACCGTTACAAGCTATTTGTCAACGGAGACTGGGTTGCACATGGGCCGGCGAGAGGGGACTTATACCACTGGAATTTTGAAACGATAGATCTGGCACCGCAGCTTAAAGCCGGAGAGAATATAATCACAGCGGTTGTATGGAACTTTGGAGACCAACGACCCGAAGCACAAATTTCCTTTCGCACCGCATTCATCCTGCAAGGCAACGCAAAAGAATCCGAAATCCTGAACACAAATAAAAGCTGGAGCTGCCAACGCGATGAACGATATACCGCCGTGAATCCGGATCTTATTTACACTTATTATGTGAGTGGCCCTGGTGAACGAATAGACTACAACAAACACGATCTCAGTACTGCTGCATGGATACCAGCCTATGAACTTTGGCATGGTATACCGAAAGGCGTGTTCGACTGGAGTTATGGATGGATGCTCATACCACGAAGTATTCCTATGATGGAATTGAAACCACACCGCTTAAATAAGTTACGAAAGGCCGAAGGAATAACCGTTTCATCAAAATTTCCTTCAACAGCCACTTCGATAACTTTTCCGCCAAGGAAAAAAACAACTTTGATACTTGATCAAGGTCACCTTACTAACGCATATCCCGTTTTGAAGTTCCGCAAAGGAAAACATGCGGTGATTACCCTGCGTTACGCTGAAGCGCTTTACAAAAAAGAAAATACTTCCGATTGGAAGACACATCAGCAAAAAGGAAACCGTGATGAAATTGAAGGAAAACGTTTTGTCGGCGTTCATGATCAGCTCATCAGTAATGGCGAAGCCCAAACCTTTACACCGTTATGGTGGCGTACTTACCGATACTTGCAACTTGAAGTGGAAACGAAAGAAGACGCGCTTATCATGGATGACCTTTACGGCATTTTCACAGGTTATCCGTTCGAAGTAAAATCTGCGTTTGATACAAGCGATAAAACATTGTCAAAAATTCATGAAACAGGTTGGCGCACTGCGCGCCTCTGTGCTGGTGAAACGTATATGGATTGCCCCTACTATGAACAACTTCAATATGTAGGTGATACGCGAATTCAGGCGCTTGTCTCGTTATTTAATACCGGCGACGACAAGCTCGTGCGACAAGCGATTGATCAATTGGATCATTCCAGGATGGCAGAAGGAATCACCTTAAGCCGTTATCCAACAGCGCATCCTCAGCAGATCCCAACTTTCTCACTATGGTGGATCGGAATGCTCTATGATTACTGGCACTACCAGCCGGATACAACGTATGTCAAAAATAAACTTGCGGGGATGCGGCAAGTACTCCATTTCTTTTCGAAGTATCAACAGCCAGACGGATCAATAGCCCATCCTCCATACTGGCAGTTTACCGATTGGGCGGAAGGAAACGGATGGGACAAAGGAGTTGCTCCCATGGATCAAAATGGAAACTCCGCGATACTGGACCTTCAGCTCTGCATGGCTTTTGAAATTGCTGTAATACTTGAACAAAATCTCGGGTTCACTCAATATGAAAAATTGTATAGAGCCAAAGCGGCGCAGTTAAGAGAAACCATTCTTTCAAAATACTGGGACGATAACAAAGCATTATTTGCTGACACCGGTGAAAAAAAATACTTTTCACAGCATACGAATACACTTGCCGTGTTAGCAAATGTACTTTCTGATAAAGAAGCTAAATCGCTGATGAAACGAACGATCGCTGATACAACACTTACACAAGCCACCATCTATTTCAAATATTACCTTCACCAGGCTGTTGCGAAAGCCGGGCTGGGTGATATGTATCTGAATCTTCTCGATGACTGGCATGATCAACTTGCAAACGGATTGACGACATGGGCCGAAATCTCAAATCACAATCAAGCGCGTTCCGACTGCCATGCGTGGGGTGCAAGTCCAAGCATCGAATTCTTTCGCATTGTGCTCGGCATCGACAGTGGCGGAGAAAGTTTCAACGTAATACAAATCAAACCTCACCTCGATAAATTAACAGAAGCGTCGGGTAAGATTCCACATCCCAGGGGCGAAATCACGGTAAGCTACACATCACGAAACGGTAAATGGAAAGCCGACATTGAAATCCCCGGCTCTACGACAGGAGAATTTATCTGGAAAGGAAAAAGTTATCCGCTCACGGGAGGAAAAGCATCCTTTACAGGACTCTAGTAGTTCAAGGTTCAAAGTTCAAGATTGGAGTTTTCTTTTTTGATGCGATTGCGAAAATTGTTGAGGTTTGATGTCTGAGGTCTGAGGTTGGTGTTCGAAAACTGATGGAATTTTCGAAACAATTGTTAACGTTTTGTGTGATCGCAAAACACCAAGCTCGAAGCTCGACGGTTTTCGAAAACGTATTACCGGATCGAACAAACTAAAGCCTGAGGCTTATCGCAAACCCCATCAGTTACAACCAATCAAACTCGCAGCTCGAAGCTCACAACTCAAAGCTATTTCGAAAACGTCTTAAGCATCGAAACCACTTGAAGCTTGCCGCCTGAAGCCTGAAGCTTACCGCAAAACCACTCCTATTGCAAATTCATCTCAAGGCATCTGATCTCCTGAACGGCACCACCTGCTATACCACGAACATCACCATATAATGAAACCAGATTCTCCATGGCTTTAAACAAACGTTTCTCACGCTTCGCCCAGTGACTTACAAATAAAGTTTTCTCCTTCATGAGATCTTCCTGCATTTCATTAAACGATTCGAAAGCAGCTTCTAGTTTTTGCTTGAACTCAACACCGGTAACATAACGATAAATCAACTGCATCTTATCGCCTTTGTTTTCCTGGGAGGCCAGCACCTCTCCTATGCGTGCGAGGTTAAAACGGAATAACAAGGCAAGTGCTTTAAACTCGATGAAGGTACAAACCCAAACGCCTTCAATTTCACCAAACCGCGTCATGCCTTCGGGTAGTGCTTCCGTTACAATCACGCCGAGGTCAGCCTGCTTCAGCCGCATGTCATCTTTTACCTTGCTGATCCACTCCGTGCTAAAATGTTTTGTACGCTTGCTCTCGTATAGGATTTTTCCACATACATGGTCGTAATGGTCTTTAACTACATGAACACAATCTCCGCCGCGTTTGCCTTTAGCGATTTCCTCAACCTCATCGCGTGGAAATGTGCTTCGCAAGTACTCTTCAAGCGCCAGCTCCTGCACTTCTCCCTGCATTTGCATGCTTCCCTGCTCTGACTTCCTTTTCATTTCATTCACCAGCCTTACCTGGTCGTCGAGTTTCTTTTGTGTTTCCGCATGTCTCATTCGCTCCTCTTCCCGTGCTTTCTCGGTTTCCTCCTGAACGCGTTTTTTTAGCATCAGCTCCAGGCGTTCATGCTCACGCGCAAGTTTTTGTTCACGTTCGCGCACTTCGAGCAGCGCTTTATCACGTGCGGCCTTATCTGCCTGTTCGCGAATTATTTTTTCGCGATCCAGTAGTCTCTTTTTCATTTCAATTTCCATACGTTCCTCGCGTTCCTTAATCTCGCTTTCCCGTTGCTGCATCCGAATGGACTGGGTTTCTAACATTTTAAGTCGTTCCGTTTTAGCCACTGCATCGTCGTGCATCATTTTCAGCTGGAGGTGAAACCGTTCTTCTTCTTGCTTTCGGATTTTTTCTTCCACCACCCTGGCGTTTTGCAAAAGTTTCCGTTCAAACTCCTTCTCGAGCTTCAAGCGGATATCATGACCAATTGCTTCTTCCGGTGTGAACTGGTTTCCGCAGTGCGGACATTTTACCAACGTGGTTGTTGCATGTAGTGTACTCATGTCGTTCTTGTTTGATCCAAATGTGGAGGAACCCAGATGACAGATAGTGTCAACTGGCGAACCCGATTAAAAATGCCTATTTTGGAAACGTTATGGATAAGAAAAAACCGCTTAAAAAAACCGAATCAATCATTCCACAGGCGCGATTGCTTAAACTTTTTCAGATCATTGCTGTATTGAAATCAGGGCACTTTACCGTGAAACAACTTGCTTCCAGATTCGACTCCAGTGAACGTACGATCTACCGCTACATTAGTCTGTTGGAAGAAGCCAGTTTTCTGATTGAACAGGATTTTAAAAATCGTTACTTTATTGTGACGTCGGATGACGATCCTTCTCAGGCGCAATTCTCTATCGAAGAAACCAAGTTGATCAAAAAGTTAATCCAAGGGAGCGCCACAGATAATCCCTTTAAAAATAGTCTATTGAAGAAACTGGCACTTAATTCAGAGGTAGACAGTATGCCGCGTCTCTTTGTAAAAGCGCGCCAGGGAAAATTCGTGGATCAACTGGCAGAGTCCATAAGAGATAAGAAGCAGGTTGTTTTAAAAAATTATCACTCTGCTAACAGCAACGAAATTCGCGACCGGTTAGTGGAGCCGATTCACTTCGGAGACAATTATCTTTCGATCATGGCTTTGGATACGCAGGATAAAATCTGCAAACAGTTCAAGCTTGACAGGATTGGAGAAGTGATTGAAATGGATAAACCCTTTCAATTTGAAGCGTTACATCAAAACACAATCACAGATATTTTCAGCTTTACCGGTAATTCGAATTCATGGATCACGCTGCGATTAAGTATGCGCGCGTATTTGTTACTGCGTGAAGAATATCCCCTGTCAATTCCTTATGTAGAAAAAAAAGAAGATCACTATCTGTTTCACGGACCGGTAGCCAGCTTTGAAGGCGTGGGGAGATTTGTGTTGGGGTTAATCGATGAAATCCAGGTTATCGGCACGCAAGACTTCATCGATTTTCTTAGGGATAAATTAAACCGACCCTGGCAGGTTCATTAGTTTATGCTTGTTTTCGCATCGACTCAAGCATATGTTTTTCTTCCTCGGTGAACTCAAGCGAGGAACTTTTCGGATTCATGGATTCTATAAAGTCCTCCAGGCTTGGAAAAAACTGTAATCTGTGTTTCAGGACGAGTTTACTTCCGATAGCTTCTTTGATATTCCGAAGAGAAGTTGATTCGTTCACCCAATAAAGGTCGTATGTGCCTCCTGCCTGTGTAGCATCAACATAACCTGGCATAACGTTAAGCCTGCTATGGTCGAGTTTTTTCGCTACCTCATGACGGAAATCCGATCTCCCTTTAATATATAATGTTGTCCAATTCATATTTTCTTTCGTAAACACAGACCACAGGACGGTTCAATCACCGAAATTTTGGTGTTCGTCCGTTGTCGCCAATTAAAATTTTAATTGAGAATAGAATCAGGTTCAGATAATGTTCCTGTAGGCGTGTTCACTTATGCTTACGGCGATACGGCTGCAAAGTTGCATGAAGTGAATCTTATAATTTGTTATTTAACAGAAGATGTGAATCACTTGTAATATTTGAGGGAAGTCAGGAGTAGCTTTCCTGCGGAATGAGTTCCTCAATCGTTTCCTTCGCAGCTTCCTCATCAAAAGACAACGCCAGATTTTGCCTCACTTTATTAAAACCGATTGAAAATTTAGTTAATCCGATATAATCGATAACAAACCTGTACACAACGGGCAAGTCAATATCAACAGGTTGCGCTAAGGCATACTGTAACCAACAATTGATAAATTGCCTGGATATAGTATTGAATCTATGTTGATAGTTTTTCATGTTACCTGTCAGAAAGAAATTAGTATGCCAATTTGAATTCCTGCAAAATCGATGCGTTATTACAACCGACTGTGGTATATTTCTCCACCCTGTAGATCATTTAATAAATATGCACCGTCAAAGTTTCCGTGGTGATGTGTATTTTATTGCACAGGTATTTGCGCCTAAAAAATTTGATCCGTTTAGACTTACCTCGAAGCTTTATGCAGTGAAATTTGATGAACGCTTCAGGCATTATATTTTCCTGCGATGGTGTTAGTATTTTAAACATTTAATCCACCCGAATGGAAGCACTTCTTACAACAGAAGGTTTAGTCAGTCTGGTAACACTTACGTTCCTGGAAATAGTATTGGGCATTGACAATGTCGTTTTCATTTCGATTATTACCGGAAAGCTTCCTGAACAGTACCAGGCTAAAGCACGGACTTTAGGAATTGTGCTTGCATTGGTTGCTCGGATTGTTTTGCTCCTTGGAGTAAGCTGGATCATCGGGTTGCAAAAACCCATTATGACCATTAACGACTATGACCTTAGCATCCGCGATCTGATTCTTATAGCGGGTGGACTCTTTCTCATTGGTAAAAGTACATCGGAGATACATGCAAAACTCGAGGGAAAAGACCATGGCACAAAAAACGCAAAAGCCCTTTCAGTTGGGAGTGCAATCTTTCAGATCATATTGATCGATATGGTTTTTTCCATAGATTCAATCCTTACCGCTATTGGGTTGGTTGAAAACATTTGGATCATTGTTATTGCAATCGTTATTTCGCTCGCAGTCATGCTAATCTTTGCTAAAGCCATCAGCGATTTTATTATGCGTCATCCGGCGATGAAAGTCCTGGCTATCTCTTTCCTTATCATGATTGGTACGTTGCTGGTCGTTGAAGGTTTGCATGTTCACGTTCCACGAGGATATATCTATTTTTCAATGGCTTTTGCATTGGGCGTTGAAATCCTCAACATGAAAATCAGGAAAAAAACCTATCGGACAGATACCGAAGAAATGATCGAATCGGAAAAAGCAAAAGAAGTATAAACACAGGTTCAAACGTTTTCTTCAGCACCTTATCTATTAATCTCCGGTGTAGTGGATTAAACATATTGGAACTTTTAGAGTCAGCCTGCTTTTTAATACCTTACCACAGCGCAAACCGTTTCGATGCCTTTTATAAAATGAGGATATGTTAAACCACAATCAACGCGTCGCCATTATCGGCGGTACCCGGATTCCATTTGTACGTTCGTTCCGTGAATATGCGCGTACAACAAATCAGGAAATGCTTATCGGCTGTATTCAGGCCCTGGTTAAAAAATATAACCTCGAAGGAAAACAACTTGGTGATGTGGCGCTGGGCGCGGTGATGAAAAGCTCAATGGAATGGAATCTCGCTCGGGAAGTTGTCTTGGGATGTAACCTGGATTTCAACACACCGGCTTTTAATGTGCAGCGTGCGTGCGGCACGAGTCTCGAAACCATGAACCTCATTGCATTGAAAATAGCCTCCGGCCAGATTGAAAATGGAATTGCAGCAGGAAGTGATACGAATAGTGATTTACCAGTAATGGTACAACGCAATCTTGCCTGGAAGTTAATTGAAATCAACCAGTCGAAAAATTTAAAGGACCGTATAACGGCATTTATGAAGATCCGTCCTCGCGATCTTAAGCCAGCCTATCCGGGCATTGTTGAACCGAGAACAGGCCTTTCGATGGGACAACATACCGAAAAAATGGTTAAAGAATGGCAGATTACCCGCGAAGAACAAGACCAGCTTGCGATGGAAAGTCACCAAAAAGCAGTGGCCGCTTATCAGCTTGGATTTTACAGCGATCTGGTGGTGCCCTACAAAAAGGCAACACTTGATACAATTGTACGATCAGATACATCACTTGCGAAATTAGCCAAGTTAAAACCAGCATTTGATATCCGAAATGGGTTCGCTCACTGCAGGTAACAGCACCACGCTTACTGATGGGGCTGCCGCTATATTTCTCACCTCGGAACGCTATGCACAAAAGAACAACCTGCTTGTTCAATCCTATGTCAAAGATGTTCAGACCGCGGCGGTCGATTATGTGAATGGCGCAGGACTTTTAATGGCGCCTACCAGGGCCGTTGCGCAATTACTGAAAAGGAATAACCTGAAACTTCAGGACTTTGATTTTTATGAAATCCACGAAGCTTTTGCCGGTCAGGTGCTTTGTACCTTAAAGGCATGGGAAAGTGAAACATATTGTAAAAAAGAATTGGGCATGGCTGCGCTTGGTCCTATAGACAGGTCGAAACTAAATGTGATGGGTGGAAGCGTTGCGCTCGGCCACCCATTTGGAGCAACGGGTGCACGGATCGTTGCCACGTTATCAAAACTGTTGTATGAACGCGGAAAAGGAAAAGGTTTAATTTCGATATGTACTGGCGGTGGAATGGGGGTTGCTGCAATTCTGGAAAGCGCTTAAAATCTTAAGTCGTTCAGGTGTTCGCATTTTTCCCAATAATCAAAAATCACCCTGAGTGTATTTTCCATCTCTTCAAGACTTTGCGCTTTAATAAAAAAACCCTGCACACCCATATCAAAAGCATCTTTAACAATAGAAGCCATTGCTGATGTAGAAAAAAAAACAAAAGGAATCTGTTTTTTCTTTAACTCCACGTCACTATTAATTTGTTCTTTTAATTCCAGGCCGTTCATTACCGGCATGTTAACATCACAAAGAATAATAAAAGGTTTTTCATTTGAAGACTTTAAAAACTGCAATGCCTTTTTTCCATCATTGAAAAACAACACCGGCGTAGCGACCAATTTTTCACATACTCTTTTGATGATGTAATGATCATCATCATCGTCGTCAACAATAATTATTGGTCCGTTTATTGGCATACATTAAAATTAACGATTAATCGTCAAAAGAAGTCAGCACAGCAAAGGGTAGCAAACCAACCAACTCATTTAATTTCAATTGCTGGCGTGACATTATTTTTTCGCCTGTTAAAAGATTAGTCCAATTCTTTGGAAAATCCTGTGGTAAAGAAATACAAATATCAGATAAGTCTGTGTTGTTATCTTGATTTTTTCGTGTTTCCCCCAATGGAATAACTACAACCAGCCATTTATTTACCTGTGCCCGGGCAAAAGCCAGAACCGTGTTGTCTACTTCCAGGGGGATATACGCACCTTCATTAAACAGAATTGGATGGGCTTTTCTCAGATGAAGCATCTTATAGACAGTAAACATTTTTACCAATTGTTTGTCCGTGTCTAAAAGCCACGAAAAGAAATCATCGGCACCTTCACGACGTTTGATTTCCGCTAAATATTGTTTTCGGATTTTATAATCCACCGGACGTCTGTTATCCGGATCGACAAAACTCAAATCGTACAGTTCACATCCCTGGTATATATCAGGAATACCAGGGGCAGCTATTTTAACCAGCGCTTGTGCTGCTGAATTGGTCCAGGCTTCGGCGCAATGCATCTTCATAAAAGCGATAAACTCCGTTGAAAATGCTGTTTGACGTTGCATTATATTTTGGATGAAGTCAGCACATGCTGTTTCATAAGCTTCGTCCGGCTTCTCCCAGCTACTGATTACCTTTGCCTCCCGTACGACTTTAATCATATATTCCTGAACGCGGCTAATCCATTCTTCGGTAATTTTGAGATCCTCGGGAAACCCGCCTACCATGGCCTGGTAGATAAAATATTCATCATTTACAGAAGGAGCTCGTTCACCATTAACCTGTGTCAAAAACGTTTGATTTAATGCATACCAACTTTTGACATGGGCGATCCACGCGTGCGGCATCTCGCTTAATAAATTAAGACGTACACGCGCGTCTTCTCCCCGTTTCGTATCGTGGGTGGCAGTTGCATTCAGCGATAAAGGTGTATTGCGGAGTCGTTTTATCATACGATTATGAAACGACTGAATCGAAATGCCTAACTTGGCAGGCGCATCTCCGACCTCATCATGCGAGATCAGTGGGTTGTAAATATAAAATGTCGTATCCTCCACACCCTTTGCCGTAAGCGGGCCTGTAAACTGCATTAACCGGCGCAGGAATAATATAACGGATTGCCCATACGCCAACTCATGATCACCGGAGGTAAACAAGTTGAACAGATAGTCCAGGTGGTCAACATTAGCATTGAGATTTTTTTTCGCCTGCGTAAATGCTTCTTGTAACAGCAGCAGGTTTGTTCCCTGCAATGGAAGTTTATCGGGATAAATGCGATAAACGGGAAGCGATAACATAATCAGCGAAAGTGCCTGTTCCGCTTCTTCATAAGATAATTCACCTTGAAGACCCAATTCAAAAAAATAATGGACCACATTATTGAGCTCTCCACCCATGTGTTGTGTGAGGATCATTTTTTTGTTCTGTATAACAAGGTCTTCATATGCAGGTAACCCGGGAACAAGTTCGCGATAAAAACGAACAAGCTCCGCAGCGCCGTGGCGATCAGTAAATAACTGGTTTACCATTGATAAGAATTCATATCCGCTGGTTCCTTCCAGTGGCCAATGTTCCGGCATCTCCTCTTTTGCCTCCAGAATTTTTTCAGCGATGATATAACAATCATCGCCAAACAACTTTCGCAATTTTTTGATGTAATGTGCGGGATCATTCAAACCATCGATATGATCAATGCGTAAACCGTGAATGAGGTTTCCCAGGTATAGCATGTATATAAACTGGTGATATTCTTTAAACACCTCATCAGCTTCCATGCGTAGGCAAATGAGCGAGTTAACAGTAAAAAATCTCCTGTAATTGAGATGACGTTCCGTTTCCTGCCAATGTGTTAATACGAAATATTGTTGGTCTAAAAGGTTAGCCAACTTTTCAGAACGCTCATTAACGGAAACGATCCAGTCTTTGATCGCATTGACTGACAAATTATTTTTACGGAAGTTGTCCAGCCACTGTTCTTTGAATAATATCCATTCCGAAAGGTTCTTTCTTTCCCTGGACATCATCAACAGCTCATCAATAGCACTTTCCCATTCTGCCGAATTCAATGTTTCTTTTAATTGTGCCCATGTTTGAATGGAAACAGGATAGTGAGCATCATAATACCTGATGGTAAGTCCTTGTTCAGAAAATCCCAATTTTATTTCACCTGCAAGGAGACATTCCTCCAAAGTTTTACCCAGAAAAGGAATCATAAGCTTACCCCTGAGATGAGACTCATGGTGATTCCAGTTGATATCAAAATATTCATAGTAAGGAGAGTCAGCTCCGCGTTCAAGCACATCCATGAGCCTGTCGTTCTGTGTAGTGAACGCCATGTGATTGGGAACAATATCCTGAACCCATGTCATATTTTTTTCATGCAATATCCGGGCAATCTCCTGCAAGCCGGACATTGTTCCAATCTCGGCGTCAATCTGGTGAGGATCTGTTACATCGTAGCCATGCATGCTTCCAGATGTAGATCCCAATAAGGGCGAAGCATAGACCGTGGTGATGCCCAGATCGTATAAATAATCAAGGATTTCCTTCAGGTTTTCAAGCGTAAAGGATTTATTGAATTGAATTCGATATGTTGAAGAAGGTATGCGCATAAATATTAGTACTCAAAAGCAACAGCAGAATGTGGATGTAAGAGCAGCGGCTCATTTAAATGTATAATCGTGGCAGCGAGCTCCCCGGGACCATTCCATAAGAGTCCGGCAGAATCAAAAATTTTTACACCGGACGATATAACATCAGGTGGTGTAAAGCTTGCGATCGCATCATCAAAGTTAAGGATGATGAGAAGATGACTGGATCCGTTCTTACGGATATAAGAAATCACATTTGATCTTTCGTTGTGATAAACCTGAACACTATCACGGCGATCGGATTGTAGGGCTGGATGTGACTTGCGCAATTGAATGAGAAACTGATAAAACTTAAACAGGTGTGTATTGAATGGATCATAATCCATATTCCAGCGAAGCGTACATTGCTTAAACGTTTCTTCGCCCTGCGGATCAGGCACTTCACCTTCCCATTTAAAATAACCAAACTCCTCCTTCCTACCCTTACGTACCATCTCCACCAATGCCTCATCGGTGTGACTGATAAAATATTGAAACGGCTTCTTTTCACCATATTCCTCCCCCATGAATAACATGGGTACCTGGGGTGCCAGTAATACTGTTGTCGCTACAAGTTTCAGGGCTTCGAATGAAAGCTGGTTGGCCAGCCGGTCTCCGAGTTTCCGGTTGCCAACCTGATCGTGGTTCTGTGCAAACACAACGAACTGGCTATACGGGTTATCCGGCATTACCCCAAAAAGTCGCTTGCGGTGAACGGACCACTCCCCGGTATAGACATAACAATCCTGAATCGCTTTCGCCAGATGTTTTGCCGATCCAAAATCTTCGTAATAGCCATCTTTTTCCCCTGTAACCAAGGCGTGCACGGCATGATGAAACTCATCGATCCATTGGCCATTCATCCCGTATCCTCCTTTCGATGTTGGATTAATGTACCGCGGATTATTCAGATCGAATTCCGCAATAAGTACTTTTTCTTTTTCGGTTTGTTGTTTTAACGCTGCAACACGTTCTGTCAATCCGGAAATAAAATGAGAAGCACTAAAATCCCATATAGCATGAACAGCATCCATTCGCAATCCGTCGATGTGGAACTCATCCAGCCACATTAAGGCGTTCTGCCAGTAAAAGTTTCGTACACCATCGCAAAATGCATCATCGAAGTTGATGGCACTGCCCCAGAAGGTCTTATACTTATCGGTGAAGTATGGTGCGAATTCATTAAAATAATTTCCTTCCGGTCCCTGGTGATTGTACACTACATCGAGGATCACAGCAATGCCGCGTTTATGCGATTCGTTTACGAGGTTTTTCAATCCGGTAACGCCACCGTAAGAATGCTGAACGGCATACGGATAGACACCATCGTAACCCCAGTTTCGATTACCGGGAAATTGTGCGACGGGCATAAGTTCAATGGCATTGATTCCCAGGCTTTCCAGATAATCCAGCCGTGAAGCAACGCCATCAAACGTTCCTGCTGTTGTAAATGTACCAACATGCAATTCATAAATAATCATGTCGGATAAAGGCAAACCTTTCCAGTTGGAATCGTCCCATGTAAATGCGTTGTCTACAACTGCAGATGCTTTGTGCACACCTTCGGGCTGCGAACGGGAAGCGGGATCGGGAAACCCATTTTTATCATCAATGCGAAAAGTATAGCGGGTGTCAGGGCCTACATCGCGCAGTGTTAACGACCAGTAACCGAAGGCATCCTTTTGCATAACCTCGGGACTATGCCCAGGGATCATTAATTCTACCCGCTGTTTTTGAGGCGCCCAGACTGTAAAAGTAGTTGTGTTATCGGGTCGATGTAGCGCGCCAACTTTTGGATAAATGTATTCCATTAAACAATTTTACTAAACCCCATAATGAAAGTGGTGCCACATAACTCCCCAACAACCAGGCACCAATTTTTACATAAGACCTTTGCATTAGCATAGATATTATTACTACCCTTACAACCTTATTTTTAATGTGCATAAAAAACCAGATAAACTTAACCCCCACATCAACCGTTGTATGAAAGTGTTAATGTTTGGTTGGGAGTTTCCGCCACATATCTCAGGTGGGCTAGGTACGGCGTGTTTTGGTTTAACACAATCTTTATTACAGGAGAACAATGAACTCTTGTTTGTTGTGCCCAAAGCGCATGGAGATGAGCCGGCCAGTACGATGCAAATCATTAATGCGAGTGACGTTCCATTACCTCAATTGGAGCCGAACGAAAAAAAAGGTCGGGTTCAAAGAATTGAAACGATTAGCAGGAATAACATTGCTACGCCGGGCGTAATGAAAGAGACCAAAATTTCGGAGCAATATTCCACCATTGAAGTCCAGGCTGCCCTTGATCCGTATTCCATATCAACTTCAACTACGACCACGCATACCATAAACCGGTGGAATTATGAATTCCCTCCCGGTACGAATGAGGCTGTTGATGTTGTTGAAGCAACAAACTTTACAGAAGGGGTAACCGAAGAACCAGTACTCCCTGTCTATCAATTCAGTGGAACATACGGCCCTAAACTTTCAGAAGAAGTAGACCGGTACGCAGATGTCGGAAAAGAACTGGCCCGGTCTTATGAATTTGACATAATCCATGCGCACGACTGGATGACTTTTCCTGCCGGCATTATGGCAAAAAAGGAAAGTGGAAAACCGTTAGTCGTACATGTGCATGCTACAGAAGTAGATCGTTCAGGCATAAGCTTTGGGAAAGTTTATGATATTGAAAAGAAAGGCATGGAGGAGGCGGATTGTGTTGTGGCCGTAAGCGAATGGACAAAAAATATCATTGTCCAATATTACGGCATACCTGAAGAAAAAATACAGGTAGTTCACAATGGTATTATTCCGAAAGACCAAGCCCAGGCAATGCAATACCCTGAATCCATAGGGAGCCGCATGGTTACTTTTGTTGGCCGTATAACCCATCAAAAAGGTCCGCGTTATTTTGTAGAAGCCGCACGTAAAGTCCTGGATAAATTTCCCGATACACATTTTGCGATCGTGGGGTCTGGGGACCTTCTTCCTCAAACTATTGATCGTGTAGCTCAGTTAAAGATGTCGAAGAATTTTCATTTCACCGGGTTTTTAAACAACGAATTGATCAATAGAATCTGGATGATGTCAAATGTATATGTTATGCCTTCTGTTTCTGAACCGTTTGGAATAACACCATTGGAAGCAATGCAAGCGGGAGTACCAGTAATCATTTCGAAACAATCAGGGGTTTCTGAGATCTTACCGCATGCGTTAAAGGTTAACTTTTGGGATACTGAAGCACTTGCCGAAGCAATCTGCAGTGTGTTGCAGTACCAAAGTTTGTCGTCCATGTTAAAGGAACGAGGACAAAAAGAAATCCCACGATTAACGTGGAAAAAATCAGCGCAAAAATTAACACGGATATACCATGCAATCGCAAACTAACCTTCAAAAGCATCTTGTTATATATTTCCAGGTACACCAACCGTTGCGCCTGGCGAATTTTCGTTTTTTCGATATCGGATCGGGTAAACCATACCTGAACGATAGTTTAAATCAGGACATACTGGAACGTATTGCGCGCGAATGCTACCTTCCTACGAATATGTTGCTGTTAAAGCTCATTAAAAACTATCCACAGATAAAGCTGGTGTTTTCTGTGTCAGGATTAGCGCTTGATCAAATGGAGGAATACACGCCGGAAGTACTGGCAAGTTTCCGCGCCTTGGCACAAACAGGTGCGGTAGAATTTCTAGCCGAGACACAATATCATTCTTTAGCGTGTATGATTCCAGGGGATGAGTTCGAACAGCAAGTGATCGATCATGCAAAAAAATTACAACGTCTTCTTGGTGTCAAACCAAAATCATTTCGGAATACTGAATTGATCTATAGTGATGACATCGGAAGAAGAGTCCATGCGCTGGGATTTAAGGCAGTCTTCTGTGATGGCCTGGAAAAAATTCTGGGCACCCAAAGTCCACATCATTTATATCAGCATCCCGATAAAGACTTGCATTTACTGCTAAGAAACTATCGGTTAAGTGATGATATCGCATTCCGGTTTAAACAAGGGAACGAGCTGCTTACCGTTCAAAAGTATATAAGCTGGCTTGATAATATACCGGAGAACGAAACACTTGTAACACTCGCCCTCGACTATGAAACTTTTGGTGAACACCAGAAACGTGCTACAGGCATACTTTCATTTCTGGAAGATCTTCTGGTAAACCTGGCACATCATCCGGTGTACCGAATGGCGACCTCCACCGAAGTGATCCGAAAGGAAAAGGTTAAGTCAAGGCTATCGGTTCCAGTATTGGTTTCATGGGCAGACCGGGAACGCGACCTTTCAGCCTGGCTTGGTAACGTTATTCAGCAGGATGCCTTTGACACCCTGCTTTCATTGGAACATAAAGTGAAAGCGCTTGAAGATAAAGAATTGCTCACACGCTGGCGGACTTTACAAACCAGCGACCATTTCTATTACATGTCTACCAAAAAAGACGACGATGGAAATGTGCACGCCTATTTCAGTCCATACCCTTCACCATACGAAGCGTTCATTAATTATATGAACATCCTTTCAGACTTTACACTGGAGGTAAACAAACGCTTAAATGCTATACCGACACGTAAACAGGCTGAAATTGAAACGGCACAGTCGATGATGTAAACCTTACTCTTCTGTCTGAAAAGTTTTGTGTTATGCTTTGAGCATTTTCCTGTTGTCATCACCGATAGCTTGCGGCACCTCTTTTTAATGAATCTGTTCCACGCAACAAATAAAACACGAAATTGAAATTGAATATTTATCCGGGTAAGCCTTACCCATTAGGTGCAAACTGGGATGGCGAAGGCGTAAACTTTGCATTGTATGCAGATAACGCAACCAGTGTAACACTTTGCCTTTTTCGTAATGAAAATGATGAAGCAGAAGAGAATCGCATTCAAGTGATTGAACGGACACACCATGTTTGGCATATATACATTCAAGGTATTGAACCGGGACAATTGTATGGCTACCGGGTTGACGGACCCTACGAACCGTCTCAGGGCCACCGTTATAATGCTAGCAAACTATTAATCGATCCTTACGCGAAAGCGATTGCCGGCACCATCGATTGGAGCGACGCCCTATTCGGATATGAAATTGGAAGTACCGATGAAGATTTAAGCTTTAGTCAAATCGACAGTGCTCCCTATATACCAAAATGCGTTGTGGTGTCAAATGAATTTAACTGGGAAGGTGATAAACAGCTCATGATCCCGTACCACAAGAGTATAATTTATGAAACGCACGTAAAAGGGTTCACCAAATTGCATCCGGATATCCCCGAAGGTATCCGTGGCACTTATGCAGGTATTGCACATCCGGTAACGATACAATACTTAAAGGATTTAGGTGTGACAGCAATCGAACTAATGCCGGTCCATCATTTCATTTCTGACCGGCACCTGAAAGAGCGTGGATTGTCCAACTATTGGGGATACAATACCATCGGCTTTTTTGCCCCTGATGTTCGTTACTGCAGTAGCCAAACCGTTGGAGACCAGGTTACAGAATTTAAATCGATGGTAAAGGCATTGCACAAGGCCAATATTGAAGTTATTCTTGATGTTGTTTACAACCATACGGGAGAAGGAAATCATCTCGGACCAACGCTTTCATTCCGTGGAATAGACAACGCGTCGTATTACCGCCTCACCGATGACAAACGCTATTACATGGATTACACTGGTACCGGAAATACCCTTAATGCTAACCTGCCCAACGTACTAAGATTGATGATGGATAGCCTCCGTTACTGGATCCTTGATATGCATGTAGACGGATTTCGTTTCGACCTCGCTTCTACCCTGGCCAGGGAGTTGCATGAGGTGAACCGGCTTAGCGCTTTCTTTGATATCATTCACCAGGATCCTACAATCTCGCAGGTTAAGTTAATTGCAGAGCCATGGGATATTGGCGATGGCGGTTACCAGGTGGGAAAATTTCCTCAGGACTGGGCAGAGTGGAATGGGTTGTACCGGGATTGCATACGCGACTACTGGCGTGGTTCTGAAAGTATACTTGGTGAATTCGCGTCACGATTTACGGGAAGTCCGGATTTGTATGAAGGGGATTATCGAAAACCTACGGCGAGTATAAACTTTATTACAGCCCATGATGGATTCACGCTTCACGACCTGGTTTCATACAATGAAAAACACAACGATGCAAATGGAGAAAATAACCAGGACGGAGAAAATCACAATCGTTCGTGGAACTGCGGGTATGAAGGTCCGACAGATGATCCGCTCATCAATGAATTAAGACAACGTCAAAAACGAAATTTCCTCACCACGTTGTTTCTATCACAAGGTGTGCCCATGCTCGTTGCCGGTGATGAGATCAGCCGGACGCAAAAAGGAAACAACAATGCGTATTGCCAGGACAATGAAATTTCATGGCTCGACTGGAAGGATGCGGATCAGGATCTCCTGGAATTTACACGCCAGATCATTCGCTTACGAAAAGAACATCCGACTTTCTCCAGGCGAAGATGGTTTCAAGGTCAACCAATTAAAGGTGCAGGCGTACATGATATTGCCTGGTTTTTACACGACGGAACCGAAATGTCAGAAGACCACTGGAATGAGGATTTTGCCAAATCACTGGGAATATTTTTATACGGTAAGGGTTTACATTCTGTTGGCTCAAAAGGGGAGCAAATTACTGACGACAGCTTTTACATCATCTTCAATGCCCATTATGAAAGCCTGGAATTTACATTGCCTTCACAAAAGTATGGTAAACGCTGGACCAAAGTTCTAGACACGGCAACGATTAACATTAAAGAGAGCGATGTTTATAAACCCGGTGATGTGATCACGGTAATCGGGCGTTCTGTTATCCTTTTACGCCATCCATTAATACATGAAGAAAAGTAATCTCCACAGTGTTAAAAACCTCTTGCCGGATAACAACCGCTGTGCCGGTATTTTAATGCACATCACTTCACTGCCTGGAAAATTTGGAATTGGCGACCTTGGTGAAGCCGCGAAAGACTTTGCGGCGTTCCTATTTCGAAGTAAACAAACGGTGTGGCAACTCCTTCCACTTAACCCCACGGCCGATTCAGCGGGTCATTCACCTTACAGTTCTATTTCAAGTATGGCGGGTAATACCTTGTTGATTAGCCCTGAGATGTTAGTGGACTCGGGTTGGCTTACTATGGAAGATATAAATGAAAACACCTGCACATCTTCGGATCGTGTGAATTTTGAAGAAGCCGAAAAAATAAAACATCGCCTTTTTGAAAAAGCCTTTGATCGTTTTTCCAAAAGCAGAAAACAGAAACACCGACAGGGCTTTGACGAATTTTGTAAGACGGAAAAATCCTGGCTTCATAACTTCGCTTTATATAGCATGCTAAAATCGTTTCATGAAAACATGCCATGGTACAAATGGCCCAAGGAATACAAGTTCCGTGATTCAAAAGCGCTTATGAAGTTTTCAAAAGACCAAACGTCAGGCCTCGAGAAAATCAAATGGTTGCAGTATATTTTCTTTCAGCAATGGCACATGTTAAAAGCCCAATGCAACGATATGGGTATTCGCATGTTAGGTGATCTTCCGTTTTATGTCAGTTATGATTCTGCGGATGTGTGGACGTCGCCGGAGATTTTCAGCATCGACAAGCATGGGAAACCAAAAGAAGTTGCCGGTGTGCCTCCGGATTATTTCAATGCGGAAGGACAATGCTGGGGGATGCCGGTATTTAACTGGAATGCGTTAAAAAAACAACAATATTCCTGGTGGGTAAACAGGATCAGAAAAAACATGGAATTGTTTGATCTCATCAGGCTCGACCACTTTCGCGCATTTGCAGATTATTGGGCCGTTCCTGCTAACGAAAAAACAGCCATCCATGGTCAATGGAAAAAAGGCCCCGGAACTCTGATTTTTAAGGTATTAGAAACAAGGTTAGGAAAACTGCCCTTCTTAGCTGAAGATTTGGGTGACATTGATGAAGCCGTTCATCAGTTGCGTCGTGATCTCCAATTTCCTGGTATGAAGGTCCTTCAATTTGCCTTTGGTGATAACATGCCCTCCTCCGATTATATCCCCCATAATTATGAATCGAATTTTGCCGTTTATACGGGAACACATGATAACAACACCACACGAGGCTGGTTTAGAAAAGATATTACTTCAACAGAACGAGATAATATTCAGCACTATACAGGTGAAAAAGTAACTGATAAAAACATTCACCATAAAATGATTCAACTGGCGTACTCCTCCGTTGCAGCAACAGCCATCGTTCCATTGCAGGATGTGCTAGGGCTTGATGAGAACGCACGGATGAACGTGCCTGCATCAACAAAAAATAACTGGTCATGGCGATTACTACCGGATCAACTCACCGACAAGCACGAAGTGTGGTTGAGAAAGCTTACCATCACTTATAGTCGTATCAGAACTTAGATTACAATCTCATTAGAACTTGTATGCCATTCAAAAAGAATGTAACTTTTGATCATGAATGCCCTGCCACTCATGGTAAAAAAAAACATACTCCTGGTGGACGATGACTCCATCGCCAATTTTCTCATTGAAAAAATAGTTCAAAGTACGGGGCTTGCTCAAAATATCTTCAAGGCGTTAAACGGAAAAGAGGCGTTAAAATTTTTTAATCAGGAAGTAGTTCAGCCTGACGTCGTCTTACTGGATCTTAACATGCCCATCATGAATGGATTCGAATTTATTCAGGCATTCAATCTTCTTAATATAGAGAACAAAAACAATATTCTCATCATTCTTGTCACATCTTCCAGTAACCCATCCGATATGGAAAGAGCAAAAGACCTTGGTATTCGTTATTATCTCACAAAACCCATTTCAGCGGAATCCATCAAATCAATTATATTAACAGAGTTCGATCACCAACAATACGCTAACTAATTGTTTTAACCCGCGGTGCCGTTGTTATTTTAAAAAAGTATTGATCATTTGAACATACTCGGCGTACGTACTGGGTTTTAACATCATGGCCGTAACACCAAGAGACGCACAGTCATCGCTGAATCTTTTATCGGAAAATGAAGAGTAGATAATTACCGGAATAGCACTGTAAAGTGGTGAATTTTTAAGCCAAGACAGTGTTTCTCTTCCATTGCGAAGCGGCATACTGTGATCAAGAATAATTAAATGTGGCAGCGCAGAAGAATCTTTGATCTTCTCGAGCCATTCAAGCACTTCCTCTCCATCACCAACAGTATCAAGTTGATATTCCTTCGAAGGAAGATTTGAAAACACTTCTTCAAACAATAATCTATCATCCAAATCATCTTCGGCTAACAATATACTTTTCCCCATATCCGGTTATAAATTCCACTCATATACCTACAAAATTTGCACCGCGTCCTTCTGCCGTTTTTCTACGGCGTGCTACCTGTAAATGCACTATAGTTCAGTTGCGCCATTTCCGAATGAGGTGTATTTTCTACAATTGTTTATCTAACAACGGCCGAATACAATTTGTTATTTCCATACTTGGAGGGCATCTCTCCGATTTTCGCACAAGTCTTAAAACCATTTTCCATTACAATTTTCTGAAGATATTGAAAATTCAAAGGATATGGAATCCACTTCGAAGGTGATGCCACATCGTATTCCACGACTATCATCACGGCATCTTTCTTCATGCTGGTTTTAAGTTTGGAAAGCAACGCTGCTTTATGAAGAACAAAATGAAACGAATTCGCCATGATAATTCCATCCAGTTCAAACAACGGAATTTCTGCATGAACAAAGTTCAGGGAAAGCTTTACAAGGTCTATCGACAACGGGACATTGGCGATCTGCCGGAGTGCATCTTCATTTTCATCAACTGCGTAAATCGTTCCTGATGAAACGGCAATCAATTCGGCAAGTGCTGAAGTGAATACACCGGTTCCTGCCCCAAGATCCGCCCAACGCACAGGCTCTTTCTTAAGCGGTACACCGCCTTTGATAAGATTAACCGCGATGCCATGCTCCATCCAACAGAATTTGATTCAATAAATAAACTGAAATTACTAATTCGTTAATATTATCGTATTGATACTATACTAACATGAGGTTGACTAAATTAGCTTAATTTATTTAATGCAGAATCCAACCGATCATTTGCAAAGTTCCTTTCTGCATCCGGCCAGTGCTTCAATGCATCACGCACCCCCACACTTGTCGTGCCAGCCGTTTCTATCTCCAAAGCTGTAAACCGATGCTCTTCAACGGAGAGCAAGTTATCATATGGGCCTTTAGGTGCGATTAATTTGATCAAGACAGGCGTAATTTCAATTGCAATAATCAAAAACATGATAAACCAACTGGCGTTGCGAATCGCACTGCTCTTATCGGCAAGTCGTTCAAGGGCCTCCATACGTGCTGCGGGGCCATCGCGTTTTTTAAAAGCAAGTCCGGACAATTCCGCACGCAGTAATGAATCGTGTTCAACTAGTCTCTTCTCTACCGCTTCCTTTTCAGGTTGAAGGTCTTTGATTAACTGAAGCAGTTCTGCTTCAGCACGATTGGCATCTTCCTTTTTTAACAAATAAATCGGGCCAAGGTTCTTCTTCCCGCTACCACCTGTACCATCTGCTTCCTGTTGAGCAGCTTGAACCATTTGATCACGATTCAAACGTTTCTGTTCTATGGTATTTTCAATTGCCTTCAAGTCATTTCGCAGGTTTTCGCCCTGTTGAAAAAAACGTTGTCTGACTTCGGTTTCTTGTTGCAAGAATGCCTGTTGCTCCATGACCACCAACTCAGGGGCTATTTCTTTTTCAAAGATTCTCAACTCAAGTGGTTTTGCGATCACAATTGAAATAATAACTGCTAACAATACGCGCGGAAGTGCCATTAGCAATTCACGCCAAAACGAATGCTCTTTACGCATCCCGGAGATAATATAGCGATCGAGGTTAAAGATCATCGTTCCCCATATCAAGCCGAGCAAAATAGCGGCGAATATGTTGTCAAACACCGTGTAAAAAGCGTAACCAGAGGCCAGTGCTGCAAAGACGCCGGTAAAAAATATTACTCCTCCCAGGCCGGCATACCGGGAAGTTTCCGTAGGGCACTTGTCAAGAAGATCTTTGTTTGCACCGGAACATCGTAAAAAGAATATGGTGATTTTATTTTCCTGTGTTGCGTTTTCTTCCATAAAACAAAAATTAGCATTGAGGAAATAACGTGCCAGTTCATATGGTATTCCTTTTCAATGTGGAATCATCATCTTGCTCACGATCAGTGTACAGTTGCGGACACTCTGACTGTTCATAAATGTAGCTGGTGTTTAACGAAATGATTAATTTGGCATAGCATTTTTAATAGGAACAATAAAAATTATGGCAACCTGCGATCCTTTTAAATTCAACGGCGTAACCCCACAAATTTTCCAATCTATCTCAAGACAACTGGCTGATAAGGGATTTGCGCTTTCGGGTCCACAGGGCACCGTTAATGGGCCGTTTGGTATTGTACTTGACTATGAATGGAACGAGCAATCCGGGGAACTTGAAATACGTGTGATTGAAAAAAGTTTCTTCGTTTCATGCAACCAGATTAAAGAACAATTGTCGCAGGCGTTGCGACAATACACCTCGTAATAGCTTCACACTATTCAATTCGATTTAACTACGACCTAGGTTCCGTCCATTGCATTACAAGTTTTCGATGAAGTGACCTGAATCAATGCAGGAACTATAGTCGCTCCACATGGACTACCCTTCATTAAAACCTGCTTCGCTGTAGTGCTTATATTACGCTTCATCCATTATCCCATCCCTATCAACTATTATCCCATCCTATCAACTATCTCTCTTCTTTAACGGTGTTTCATCCGACTACAGCAGCCGTTAGACGTCGGTTTGTTCTGGTTTATACATAATGGCATGCGATTTTAAAATTATTGTCTCACGAGCCCATTTAAATTAAAACCAGATACGTTATGAAAGGAAAAGCAGTATTCCTTCTTCTTGCCTTGTTTTTTATAGGATGTAGTGAAGACCCTGATGAAAAAACAACAGAAGAATTTGATGAGTTACCAGCTGGCATTGTTGAATCTAAGCCATGCAGCACTTTGTACAAAGGCATCATGGATATGTTGGTAGAACATGAGAACAACAGCGATTTATATACCAACCTTTTTTCAAATGAGGCTGAGAAAAAAATACTAATCACCAGGTCTAGTGATGTGTACGTGAGTTTTATTTCAGAAGGCGCCGGATGGGCAAACACATTTGGCTGGTATAGCTACAATCAGGATAATCCGCCGGGGTCACCGAAGGACATAGAAAAACATGTTTTGTTTCCACATGTATCCAATGAGGTGCTGAAACAAGGTGATATGTTAAAAGTGGGTGACGCACCATTTGAAGCAGGTACTGTAATCGGGTTCTTTCTGATTAGTCGTGGCTGGGAAAATGGTGTGGTTAACTATACGAAGGAAACGTTGTACACAAATTCAGGATGGAATGACAATAACTACCAACAACACGTTCTGTTTAAGGAAGGTGATTGCGGCGACATTGTGCTCGGTTTTGAAGACCGCCTTCTGGATATGACCGATTGTGATTTCGATTACAACGACATCATAATGACAATCGCTGATAACAATCAACAGCTGGAAACCACAGCATTCGATCTGAACAACGTTATCGTAATGAGTCATTAAAAAAAAGAAGTGCTATCCTGATGAGGATAGCACAATTCTTTCAACTTACTTTAACAACTAAAACCGCAATCTGTTTTCAACAAACCCGCAACGTTAGGTATAGGGGACAACTTTAGGTTAGGAAATAATATCAATTCAGATTCATGAACTTCAGATTTTGCGCCAGCTCTGCAGTAAGAATGCGATCAACGCGAACCAGTTTCTCCTGGAGTCTGCCCAGGCGGCATTCAAGAACTTCAATTCTTTTGTTCAGACTGTAAATCAATTTGATTTGTTCGGGAGTTAAGCCATCTAAATTCATATTGGGTGTCTTTTGATGTAACAAAATTAGTACAGCCCTCTAGATCTGCTCTTACGACAAAACATCATTAACTTACATGACTGACTTTTCAATAACTAATAATATGAACAAACGACGGCCTGCTTAATAGATTATAAGCATGCGCAAAAAACGATGATTAGAACCAGCAAAATACTCTAAATAACGTGGAGGATATCCGTTAACCGCAATTTGTACGTCTTATAAATTTTAGCATTTTTAAACCATTAGACAGGATTAATGCAGAATATTACTTCTTGAAATAATGTTGAATTAAGGAACAGCAAGCTGGAGCAGAAAAAATCTATAGAAATATCATCGCCTAATTTAAAAAGGTACTGAGGGTAAACGCGTCTGCGGTAACTTCTAGCGTAAAACAGGCGCACGGCCTTTTACACGTGCGCCTGTTAGCGAATTTGATTGAATACTAACCGGAATTCGATATTCATAAAGCAAGTGCTTGATGTCGTTCTCCCACGTTTCAGTCGCAAAGCGAAATATAATGCGGCCGGATAAACGCTCGTCAGGGCGCGGGCCATGATCAACAGATTTGTCGGTTAATGTCTTATATAGATTTGCGGGGTGATATAAGAGATAGATTTCCCAAAGTTTAATAACAACAGCCTCTTGCTGAGGATGAACAAAGCGTGTATTAGTTTGTGCCATGAGTTGGGGTAAAAACTTGTCTTACTGCTGCTAAAAAGTGATACCAACCAGCCTTCCTGATATTTTCCACATTTTTACTTGATCAAATCACCTCTTACTTACCTTGTGGAACGATTTTACAACGTATGGACTAGCTGCCTTTTCAATTAAAATACCTGGTTACTTAACCGTTGTAAACAATTCATTTTGAAACCACCCTGTTTCATCTGTAGAAACAATTATCCTGTGGCGACAAAATCTTACACACGCACAAACGCACCGATCTTCAGCAAATTTAAACGTTAGCTTCCTGCTATTATTGAACTTGTTTTCAGCGTAATACGCTAGGCACAACGATCCTGATCTAACAACACTAAATACAACACCTATGGAGAATAGTGGAAATATTATTCTTTACAATACACGGATTTATGAAGAGGAAGATTTATCTCCCGGACAATTTCTTCAAAAAGTACAACGCGTTAAAAGGATACGAACTTCCCGTGATTTGTTATTTTCATTTTTCCCAGGTTCATCCCGGGAGATAGAACGAAACAAAAAGCTTTGGGAATTCGTGAATGGCAATACAAATGCGCTGAACTATGAAAACCATAAGTATTTCATTGTAATGATGCCCAAGTGGCTATACCTGTTTTTACGTTATACGCCGTTGGAAAATGTAATCAAAGCCATAGAAACTGTATTGACCGGACTTTATGCAGCACATCCTGAACAGCGTTTAATCATTGAGCAGAAAATAGACCGCTCATTATTTCTAAAGATAAAAGAGAACTATAATAATCACTTTGCAGATTTCGAGGATTTCAGTTTCATCGTAGCACAGGATTGGAAACTTGCCGATGAAATCAACGACCGCTATTTCGAAAAAAGAAAACATTTTATAACAAGATTTGATTATTTCTTCCGCGATCATTGCAGTAACCCGCTGATCGTGCCGTTTATTTACCCGATTTTCGATCCACGCTACGGACATAAATCCGCTTTCAAACGCAGCCGGTATGAAGTACGGATGGTCAACAGCTTTTTCACTAAAAGTGACTGGAAGAGAATTATTCTGGGAGAATCTTCAGATGAGCTCATTCGCATCAACAGTGAAGAAGAACCATGGGTAAACTGGGTGCAACAATTTCAACGCATCAACCGAATTCAAAAAGCATAAAGTTTAGTGTTTTTTAATCAGTGAGAGCCATCCTTTGGGGTGGCTTTTTTTATATATAATTCCAGCAAGTGTTGACCACCATGACCATACTTTAATCTATCAAAAACATTTATTTTTACAGCTAATAACGCCACATCATTTATCATCGCCAATGCTTCTAACCTGCAAACCGTTTTCAGCACTGACCGTTCATGAATTATATCAGGTGCTTCGATTGCGGAGTGAAATTTTTGTAGTTGAACAAAAATGCATCTTCCAGGATATGGATAATAAAGATCAAGATTGCCTTCACGTCATGATGGCCGATCACGATTTAAAAGCGTATGCACGATTAGTCCCTCCGGGAATCAGTTATGATGCAATGTCAATTGGAAGGGTAATAACACATGCTGCTATCCGGGGCACAGGGACAGGTAAACGATTGATGGAATTTGCCATTGAGCAGTGTTATCATCATTTCGGGAAAGGGCCTGTTAAGATTGGCGCGCAATGCTATGCTGCAAAGTTTTACGCTCAATTAGGTTTCATTCAAAGCAGTTCCGTTTACGATGAGGATGGAATAGACCACATTGAGATGACCCTGAAATGAATATTCCGAATTATGCCATGAAACGAATTCTCATGGCATATTCTTTTTATTGTGTTTGAGACTTGATTGCATTGAAGCGTCGAAAACACACAGCATGGTTATTACAGAAGAACAGAAAAAAGAAGCGCATGCCTTTTACCAGGAAGCCCTGTATGAATTGAAGGAAAGTGGGGCAGAGTTTATGTTAGGCGGTGCATTCGCCCTTTTTCATCATACCGGAATTTATCGTGACACAAAAGACCTTGATATTTTTTGTCGCTCGGTGGATTACCCGCGAATCATGAAGCACTTTGCAGACAAAGGATATCGTACCGAACTCACGGATGTACGCTGGCTCGCGAAAGTTTTTAAAGATGATTATTTCATCGACATTATATTTGATACGGTAAATAACATTTGCACTGTAGACGATAGTTGGTTTAATCATGCAGCCAGCGGCGAGTTTGCAGAAACACCTGTACTTTTTCTTTCTGCGGAAGATTTAATTTGGTGTAAAATCTACGTCCAAAACCGTGAACGCTTTGATGGTGCCGACGTAAATCACGTTATTCTAAAAGCAGGAAAAACATTGGATTGGAAACGGCTGCTTTCCAGGCTGGGCATTCATTGGCATCTTTTACTTGCGCAACTATTGGTCTTCCAATTCGTCTACCCTGCCGACTACATGAACATCATTCCACGGTGGCTATTCGATGAATTGATTAAACGCGCACAGGAGCAGTATGATATTCCAGGCACTATTGCTAAAGTTTGCCGCGGTCCGATCATTGATCAAACACAATATGATATTGATATCAAAGCATGGAACTATAAAGTACAAACCATGAGATCGGTATAACTATGGACGAACCTAAAAAAATAAAGCGTATCGCTGCAGTCGGTGATATTCATGTACGCGAAAGCGAAAAAGGAAAGTGGGCTGAATACTTTCAGGAAATATCACGCCAGGCGGATGTGCTTTTGATTTGTGGTGACCTAACCGACACCGGTGATGAAGTGGAAGCGCAGATACTCGCGGACGAATTGAAGTCGTGCACCATACCTGTGATCGCTGTATTGGGTAATCATGATTTTGAGAAAGGACGTCATAAACTCATTCGCCAGGTTGTGCAAAGTGAAAACGTTCACATCCTGGATGGCGAAGCGGTGGTTATTGGTAATCTCGGCTTTGCCGGTGTGAAAGGTTTTGGTGGTGGATTTGATAATCACATGTTATCCATGTTTGGGGAAGGTGCGATGAAGGCATTTGTTCAGGAAGCAGTAGATGAAGCGTTGCATCTGGAGCGAGCCCTTTCGCGATTGGATGCTGAGAATAACAGCATTCAAAAGATTGCAATTATGCATTATTCGCCAATCAAAGAAACCGTTATTGGTGAACCAGAAGCCATCCATCCATTTCTTGGCTGTTCACGCCTAGCCGAACCGTTAAACCGGAAAAATGTGTTGGCAGCATTTCATGGGCATGCACACATAGGAACCCTGGAGGGCCAGACATCGGCGGGTGTAAAAGTGTTTAACGTTGCTAAACCGATTCTGCAAAAGGCCGGTTTTGAGCGCCCCTTTTTTTTATTTGACATCGATAAAGTAATTGAACCAGTTGCCGGCTAAGTACGACTGGGTAAGCGTCAAAGATCAGTGTTCAAACGTATAACGGACAGCCGTTGTAGTTCAATAAATCAAGGATTTCTTACATGTCATTGAAAGGCTGTCCGAAGGCTATTCAGTTTCTTTCCGACGGAAATTCTATTGTGTCACGCCATTTCAAATCCTTCACATATAAAGCTTTAGCCTTAATAGATTTGCCTTCTAAAATGTACAAATTCATTACAACGTAAAGTATAAGCTTACTTATAAATTAAAGCCCGGTGTGGTGTAGGTATATTGAAGTCGATTTAATGTAAAAATGACAACGAAATTAGCCAACCTCTGGATTATCGATGATGACCCCATGTCATCATTCTACATAAAAAGGTTGGCTGAGCTTGGCGAATTGGCCAGCATTATCAGCATTTATGATCGGGCGCGTGGTGCTGTAGATTACCTGCTTCACCATAAAAAATCTTTAGAACACCTGCCGGATTGTATTCTTCTTGACATTTATATGCCTGAATTGGATGGTTGGGGTTTCCTGGAGGAATTCTCTGCCATTAGAGACCAGCTCAGCAAGGATATTAAGATCTGTATCATCAGTTCATCAGGTCACCGCAGAGATATTGAACGCGCAGAGGCACTCTCTTGTGTAAAGGCTTACGTTCAAAAACCAATTACACTCGAAGGTTTGAAAGAGCTTGTTTTCAGCAGATAATTATTCTTCTTTCTCATCCAACAACTTCATTAACGCCTCGAATTCTTTTTTATCCAAGGGTTTGGGAAGAAAATCAACTACTTCTGCATATTGCTTTGCTTTTTTTAAATTGTCTTCAGAATAAGAAGATATAACGACGATGTGTGCCTGAAGGCCTAATTTTCCTTTTAACTTTTTGTAGTGATCAAGAAACGCCCACCCGTCACCGCGCATCATTACGAGGTCTAAAAAAACAAGGTCAGGTAATTCGTTACTGCTAATTTTTCCCTTAAGTGCAGCAACCGCTGCATCACCGCCAGAAAAGAATTTAATATTTTTAATGTTCGGCTGATCTGCAAGCAACCGGTTTAAAATAAGTACTTGCAGGGGGTCGTCATCAACAACCCAAACATTATTGAGGGCTTTTAAACTCATTAAGGTAAAGTTAGGTTTAGGTAAGATACAGCATTCTGCAAAGTTTGCCAAATCGAAAACAGCGTGGTGCGATACGTTTATAAAACCCCACGTGAATCCATCAACTCATCTAGCTGAATATTGTACCGGTGCATCAGACTTCGGATGTGCGAAACAGCATCATCCTTGTCATACCGCGCGTTGAGGTTTCGAAGTGTTATTAAGGAAGATTCCAGTGAATGAGATTCACTGTTTTCCATACTGGATGGCATTGGCGCAATCGCATCAAATGCCGCCTTCTCAAGGAGTTTCATTACTTCTTCAAGAATTTCGTGTTCTACAATTTCTTGCTTCATGGCTATTCGTCATTTAAGTTGATCAATTTATTCTTTGGTGATCATTCCGAAACTAAACGTTCAACATTGTAAAGTTGATTCAGATTAATCTACATCCACCTTTTCTTCAACCCGCACCGGACTCCCATCTTTGTGAAAACCATAAGATCGCCTGAGACTGTCTGTAGTAAAATGCAGCCAGTATAATTTGGTATTTTTATCTAGCGACATGGAGGCATTCTCCCATCCATTATATTGATCGCCGCTATTTAGTGTCTTCACAATGGCCGGTGGGAGCTGTTCCACCGATACCGATACATGCTTATCAAACGGAGCCACATCAGGTGCACCACTTTGCATCGAAGAATCTTCATCCATATGAGGCAACCCGTGGATATAATGCAACGAATCGTCCTGAGCACAAATCATCAGCGACGAAAAAAGAAAATATACCGTTAACAGGCATTGCAGCTTCATCATTCAACCATTTTCCATTAGCCCCTAACAATTTAATGCCTTTGTGCAACTCCTCACAAAAGGGACATCCAAACCTTCATGCTAACGTTGTGGCTACCCGTATTCAAATTTCAGCCAAAGTGTTTTCGAGCAGCTTGAGGTTCAAGTTACCGGTTTCAAGTATGATACTTATCCGATCGCGATAAGCCCAAATTTTAAATTATGAATTCGATTTCCGGTAGGTTAATGTTTCACAGACCAACATCAAACTCGAACGTTTCAAAAGCCACTCGTTCCAACAAACAACTTTGAGTTCAATTTTACATTATAATCTAAAAAATGACGACGCTTCTACTCAATACTCCATCTGTTTTCATATCATTTAAAAGATGGGCAAAAGACGAAACATCCGTTCGTCGTTAAAATGTAAAGTGTGGCTCGTGATTATGACATTCGTCTCGTTTTCATATGAAAGCGTTCGCAACACAGGCCACACATTTAGGCTGGAACAATTTTTTATACCCTAATAAGCATGCAAGGCAGCAACAAAGGCATAGGCCGACCGTTGCGCCAATAAAATAAAAGGATTTAAACCAAACGAAAGACTTATGAAAAAAATAATGATGATCGTACTTGCCAGTATGGCACTTGCCGCTTGTGGAGATGGCGCTAATCGCTCTGAAGCAAATCGCGATGAAACCGAAAATACAAATACGGAACCGACCGTTTATCCTGACATGGAAGCCGATGATGAAGATACTACGTCAATAAACAATGATAACAATCTTGATGACAACAGCATGGAGAATAATGATCTCAATGATAACAATAACATGGACAATAACAACCTGAACGACGACAACAGCATGAAGGCTGACTCAGTAGATCGTGATTCAGATTTTTAGGTAAATAATCGTTAACTTTCAATTTATATGATTCGGGTTATCAGTTTGATAACCCTTTTTTTGTTAATGCAAGATATACACCCATCGCCATTTATTAACCAAATCTTAACATAGAATTCATATCATAACGGTCCATCCCTGTTATCTTTGTTATGAAGCTATACAATGCTTTCATCAAGTCATTGTATTTGTGGATGCATGAATAAAAGAAAGAAGCGCGAACTGGAAGTGGTTGTTATATCAGATGTTCACCTCGGAACTTACGGTTGTCACGCAGAAGAATTACTCCGATATCTGAAAACCATCCGTGCCAAGAAAATTATACTCAATGGCGACATCATCGACATGTGGCAGTTCAACAAAAGATACTGGCCCGTTTCGCACATGCAAGTGGTTAAACACATTACCAGCCTGTTAACTAAAAACACTAAAATCGTTTACCTGACAGGCAATCATGATGAGATGCTTCGGAAGTTTGCTGGATTTAAACTGGGTTGTTTTCAAATCGACAATAAAATTGTATTAAAACTGAACAATAAAAAAGCGTGGATTTTCCATGGTGATGTTTTTGATGTTACCATGCAACATTCCAAGTGGCTTGCTAAACTTGGCGCAATAGGTTACGATACACTCATTCTGCTAAATGCTTTCGTTAACTGGTGCCTGACTAAACTTGGCAAGGAAAAAATATCGCTTTCTAAGCGCGTTAAAGACGGTGTTAAATCAGCTGTAAAATTTATCAACAACTTCGAAAATACCGCTGCGGACATCGCCATTGAAAATGGATTCGACTACGTAATCTGTGGGCATATTCATCAACCGGAAATTCGCCGGGTATCAACAGAAAAGGGCAACGTTACTTACTTGAATTCCGGCGACTGGGTGGAGAACTTAACAGCATTGGAATTTGATGGTTTGAACTGGAGCATCTATGAATACAAAAACGACAAAGTTGCTCAAGCGATAAAATTACACCACCGTTTTAATCAGCGGTTGGACAACAACGCAATTTTCAAAGGGCTGGTCACCGAATTTATGCAATTAAAAAAATGAAAATATTATATGCAATTCAAGGAACAGGAAATGGTCATCTCGCGCGTGCCGGTGATATCATTCCCTGCCTTGAGCAACACGGTACAGTGGATCTCTTTGTAAGCGGTGCACAGGCTGATATCACTTTGCCGTATCCTGTAAAATACAACTCCAAAGGTTTGAGCTTTTATTTTGGCAAAAACGGCGGTATCGACTTTTCGAAAACGTTTAAAAAAAATAGTTCGAAATCCGTTTACAAGGAAATAAAAAATATCCCTGTGGAGAAATACGATATTGTGGTTAATGACTTCGAACCAATATCGGCGTGGGCATGCCAGAAAAAAGAAATTCCCTGTGTTGGACTAAGTCATCAGGCTGCGCTGTTATCGCCAGCCATACCTAAACCAAAACATTACGATCCCATAGGTGAATGGTTATTACATCATTATGCACCGGTTCAAAAATACGCGGGCTTTCATTTCAAGGCTTACGAGCCGTCGCTTTTTACCCCGGTGATCAGGAAAGAAATCCGAACTGCACAGATAAAAGATAAGGATCATTACACGGTTTATCTTCCCGCTTTCGACGACAAAAAAATCGTTCCGGCTTTGCTTCGTTATAAACGTGTGAAGTGGCAGATATTTTCGAAACATACCCGGAAAGCATATCACGTTGGGCCGATATCCGTTTATCCGGTCCAAAAGGAGGCGTTTACTGAAAGTTTCCTTTCTTCAAAAGGAGTTTTGTGTGGGGCGGGATTCGAAACGCCTGCCGAAGCATTGTATCTAAGGAAAAAGCTTCTGGTAATTCCAATGAAGTCTCAACTGGAACAACACTACAATGCTGTTGCACTAAAAGAGATGGGCGTACCGGTAGCGAAAAACTTAAAGAAGCCGAAGAGCCTGGAAAAAATTCAACATTGGCTGGATTCGGGTCAGCATATTCAGGTCGATTATCCGGACACTACAAGTGAAGCAGTAGCCACAGCTATTCGGTTAGTTTCCTCAGTACAAAACATTTAACGGCGAAGTAACATGGTTATAAACGTGGCGTAATTTTGGTTATCGATATTTAAGGCATGGGCGACTCAAAAACATTCCGTGTCCTCGTTGTAGACGATGATAAAGATATTCTGGACTTGCTGGAGTACAATCTGAGGAAGGAAGGATTTCGCGTGAAGATTCTCGAAGATAGCAGGCAGGCCATTGAAGAAGCGAAAACTTTTGCTCCACACCTTATCATACTCGATATGATGATGCCGCATTGCAACGGTATCGATATTTGCCGGGATTTGCGAACGATCCAATCGTTTAAGGAAATCTACATCTTCTTTCTCACTGCCCTTTCCGACCATCAACAAGAAGCATACAAAGCGGGTGCAGATGATTACATCGAAAAACTGATTGGTCTCCGGGCGCTTACCTACAAGGTAAATACGGTACTAAAAAGTAAATACGTAATCAGGAAAAGAATACTCCATCTCAAAGTAGGCGGTCTGTACCTCGACCGGGAAACCAATACCGTTAAGACCGGTGAACGAACCTTTACGCTGAGTCAACCTGAATTTGAATTGCTTTTCTTCCTTGTCCAGAATAACGGAAAGCGCATCACCCATAAAAGTTTAATCCATAACATCTGGGGATCAGAAACCTACTTGCTTGACGCAACGCTGGATAATTATATCTTAAGTCTTAAAAAGAAGCTTGGTAATCATTTTCCACAACACCTTGCATAGGTAATCTGCTTCAATCCAAGTGCTAACATGTTAACAATTCGGATGGTTTTACTTTGTGCACTAAAAATTTATTAATTACTTGAATCCGATGGCGTATTCAGGTTTGTCAATGGAATTGCCTGAACAAGTCAGGATGCATACCCCAAAAATGAAATTAACGTTCCCACCTTACTTTGAATTCGGCACCAGTACAGCAGCCTATCAGATTGAAACAGGTTTTGAGCATGACTGGTGTGGTGTGCAATCGCGCGATGGCTACACATTTGGATGTACCACCGACCATGAAAAGCAATATGCGGGTGATGTGGATATCATTTCAAGCGTCGCGCCAAATTACAGGATGAGCCTGATGTGGAGTCGTCTTCAGCGCCAGCCCTTTGGTGATTTTGATATTGAAACAAACGCGGAATATCACAAGCTGCTCCATTCCCTGCGTGATCGTAATGTAAAAATCATGATGGTACTGCATCATTTTGCGAATGCTACATGGTTTGCAAGAGAAGGTGGCTGGGAGAAGGAAAAAAATATTGGGATGTGGATTGACTTCGCTAAAAAGATTGTAGATGAGTACGGCACCTATGTTGGCAGCTGGAACACATTCAATGAACCTAACCTGTATGTAAGCATGGGTTGGGCGTTGGGAGAGTTTCCTCCGTTCAAAAAGAATATGATGGTCGCCAACCGGGTTATAAAAAACATGGCAAAAGCCCATGGTGTATTATATGACTACATCAAATCCAAATTTCCTGATACACCAGTTGGCATATCTCATAATTGTACCGTGTTCGCAGCTGAAAATTATTTAGGCGAACTTCCTGCCAGGTTTATGGACTGGTGGTATATGGATCATCTCCTTCAGCCTTTTAACAAAATGGATTTTTTCGGAATGAGTTATTATGCCCGCATCGGATTTGATCCGACACCGATCACATACATGCAAACACCTGGAAAAATTAAAACCCAGCGCAAAGATCATGATGACATGTGGGAATACTATCCGGAAGGATTAATGGAGTGCATGCAACGCTACTGGAGACTTTACGGCAAGCCGATCATCATCACAGAAAACGGTATCTGCACGTCGGACGACCAAAAGAGAATCCGTTCCATTAAAGATTACATGCGCATCATCCACAATGCCATTGCTAACGGAATTGATATACGTGGTTACTATCATTGGAGTACGTGGGATAACTTTGAATGGAGTCTTGGTCCTACGTATCAGTTTGGATTATACGAATGTGATCTCAAGACCAGGGAAAGAATAAAAAAGCCAAGCGCAGACTTCTACTCAACCCTTGCCTTTACCCGTACAGTGGAAATATAATATAAGCACCCCACTGATTTCTGATCGAAATTAATAATGGGTCATTTCGATTTTGAAAGCATCCACTGATAAATATCAAACTTTTCTACACTGGGACTTTTACTCCAGTTGGCGTGTTTCTTATCGTAAACACGTCTCCAGCAATCGTGACCCTTATCGGGAAACATAAGTTGTTTTATTTCCTTACTTGGCGGGCATGCTTTAATGGCGTTGATCATGGTTGTTGTATTGGAAGAAGCCACTGAATTATCCGTTTGATTATGAAAGGCCCATACTGGCAAATCCTTTAACATGCATGCTTTACCTTTATTGCCACCACCAGATATCGGTACAATCGCAGCTAATTTTTCCGGATGTGCTACGGCGTAGTTCCACACACCAAACGCTCCGCCACTCATCCCGGTAAGATAGACTTTCTTTTGATTTACCGGATACGTTGTATTTCCATGCTCAATTCCTTCATCAATCACGGATACATTCCAGTCTTTTTTGGTATGCTGTATCGACATCACCATCATGTCAACATTATTTCCCTTGTAAATATATTCCGGCAATGATCCGTTACGAATCATATTAATCGGCTTATCCGGTGAGGCAACCTCTCCGTTACCCGCAATAAAATAACACATCGGGTATTGTTTGTCCGGATACTTTAACGCTTCTTCCGGTCTGTAGATGAGGTATTTTACCTTTCGGTCTTCGGCTAGGGATGTAAATTCACTTGTATCTTGTCGATAATACGTTGTGAATTTCCCGCCCTGCACATCAAACTGAAATAATGTATCGGATTTGTTTTGCGCTACAAGGTACGTATGGTACGTGGTGTGTTCACTTAGGCCGGTTATCGTTTTTCGTGTTTCCTGTCCTGAAGGAGCTTCTATAACACCACTGAATTTTATGTTCGAGGTGTTTGGTTTAACAGCATACTTCATCACTTCCGAAGCCGATAATGTCAGTGCTTTGTTCGCGATGATGTAGTACACCTTCGATGTTTTATCGTTCTGAACATTCAGATCTACCGACACTGCACCATGTGCGATTTGAGGATAGCCCTGTGTCCACACGGGAGCACCCTTGGGGCCTTTCAAAACATCATCGTCATCTGAACCACAGCTAAAAAATCCTGCTGCGATTAAAAAGTAGGTTGGGATTAATGTCTTCATATTAATAACAGACAATTCAAATATAATAAGAAACAATGTTGTCTGCTATATACGTGCAGGCTGATCAACTGTAACCCAAAGCGTAGAGATTGCCAAGTACTTTCCCTTTTTGAGATTTATTTCCAAATTATACCTATTTAAAATGCTAGAAAAGGCATTTAAGGCACGCTCAATAAAGGGCACAATCTTAGATTGTATATAACACGAGATGAATTGAAGTGGAGGGAAAGTTAAAACTTAAATGATTTGGAATGGATTATATGATCTCCACATTTGATAATAAGGTTGATTATTATCTCCATAAAATTTCAATGGCGCCGAACCTTACCATGAAGCTTGCTGAATTGTATGAAGTGCCTGTACTGGATGAGGAAACCTATTTACTGGATCAGATCATGCTGGAAAAGGGACTGCTTAAAATCAGTAAAGACGCACGGGTGATCTCCTCAAAAGGACTTGAAATCTCCAACTTTGGAGGTTGGCTTATCTATAAAAAGCAATGGAAAAAGGAGCATCTTGCCCGGGAAGTAAATAGTCCTGCATTAAAAAGGCATACGTTGGAAATTGAAAACTTACAAAAGGAGATCGCAACTTTGAAACAGGAACTTACCGACAGAAAAGACCAGGAGGCGACTTCCCTCCTGATTAAAAATTTGCTTAAGCAAAACCGGAATAATACACTACTTTTTTTGCTTTCTGGATTTTTAGCTGGTTACATTATCGCCAATCTAAAATGGATTGTTGACCTATTGATTAATAGATAAACCAAAAGGTTGCTTTTGCCTCAGACCGTCATTTACGCTTTCTACAACAGCAATCCTCTTTTCCCGTCCCATACATACTAAATTGGCTCGTTTTTCATAAGCTTGAGAACTTACGGTTTAAATTTATAACAGGTAAAGGCAACCCTTTTTGAAACTCTTTCGTCCTGTGGCTGAGCGTATAACTAATCCGAATGATCCTCCTTCCATGTTACTGCTGATACAGGGATGTAAACGTCATGACCGGGAAAGCCAGCGAATGCTTTATCAGCATTACTATGGCTTTTCAATGAGCGTGTGTTTACGCTATTGCCGTACAGCAGAAGAGGCAAAGGAGGTTTTGAATGACGGATTTATGAAAGTGTTTCAGAAAATAGACCAGTATAAACTCGAAACCTCCTTTCATGGTTGGCTCAAAAAGATTTTGATCAATACGGCCATAGATCATTACCGGAGAGAGCGAAAGCACTATCATCATGCAGACCTGGATGATGCTTCTGGCGCTGTGTCTTCAACAGCGTCTGCAGCAGATGAGTTGGCATATCACGAACTTTTATCGCTTGTGCAAAAACTCTCTCCGGCTTATCGCACAGTATTCAGCCTTTATGTTATTGATGGTTATACGCATGATGAAATTTCGAAAATGCTGAGCATCTCGGAAGGCACCTCAAAGTCGAACCTATCGAAAGCGCGGGAAAACTTAAAAAGAATGTTACAAAACGTGAGCAGTATATCGTATGCAAAATCTGTCTGACAACGATCTGGATAACATCTTCAGGAAAGCCGCAGAAGAACTGAAGCCGCAATACGATGCCACGCATTGGAACGAGCTAAAGTCACGTCTTGATCAGGAAAAACCACGACCTGGATTTCTGAATAGAAACGTCATCAGCATTGTTGCATTATGCTTAATGGTTGGATCGCTTTCCACAGTATACTATTTCAACACTGGCGCTGATGGCGTAAAAGACCAAACAGAAACCGATCAGATTTTAAAACCTCAGGAACAAGTCATTGCAAAATCGCAGGCAGAGACTCCAAATAAAACCGACAAGCGTAATGGTGATGTTGCCGTTCAAAATACAAATAACAGAACGCCGCAGGAAACAGCAACAACAAAACACACTACTATTATTCCAGACACGAAGCATGTGTCTGATCAACGTCAGTCTATATCTGAGACAAACACAATGGACTCCACCAGTTCGTCCATTGACGGAACTCCAATACGTCACCATGATTCTGTAAAACCGCAGGCAGTTCAACAACTGTCTATGCCACAAAAAATGAATCACAGGAAAGACGGACATGAAAAAACTATTGTTCCTGATCAGGTTGCTGAAGAAAAACAATCAAGAAAAAATACGCAGCACAGGGAGAATGCTTTCGCCGATCAGATAATAGAAACAACAATCCCAGGCACACTGAATAATAGCCAAGTCAAAAATACGCTTACACCTGATCATAATGTCAAACAGGAAATTGAATCAAAAACGATGTTATCATCTGAACAACGTAATGCAAAAACATCGGTAGCAGATTCGCTTAACGACACGACCGCGCTAATCGCCGATAGTTTGCATCAGGAAAACGAAACGAACAAGGCTAAAAACTCATCAAAATCAAATCAACCTTTAAATCGTATCTCCGTGAAGCTTGCATTATCACCTGACTTTTCTTCTGTTGGATATTCTGGTTATGAAAATCCAGGCACCAATTATGGAATCCTTGGGGAGTATCACCTGAATACTAAATGGTCCATACTAACCGGTGCCATCTGGTCTAAGAAACTTTATTCCGGAGAGAACCTTTCGTACAGCGGAATCCAGGCAGACAGAACAGATGGCGATTGCCGCATTCTTGATATACCCTTGAACATCACCTATACTTTTAACACAGGCAAAACGATGCAGTTCTATGCCAGTGCAGGTATATCTTCCTATATCATGAATGAAGAAAACTATGTCTTTCATTATGATGGTTCGTATGGCGAGCCCTACACCTACAGTACCACAATAAAAGGAAAAAACAATGAATTGTTCAGCATATTGAACATTTCACTTGGTGTACAAAAGCAGATTTCATCGCGATGGGCAATTCAACTAGAACCTTTTGTAAAGCACTCACTCAGTGGAATAGGCGAAGGTGATCTTTCGCTAAACAGCATAGGCGGATTTCTAAATCTGCGCTATTCATTTCTAAAAATCAACAATCCATAAATCTTATTATGACAACAAATCAATTTGTTAAACGCACTACACTCCTGCTTTGCTCAGTGATGTTGCTGGACATGAGTTGTACCAACAATGAAGCGCCGGAGAAAGTCGACTGTAGTCAATCTGATCTTACCATCAATTTCAATTCAACCAACCCGTCATCTTGTTCAAGTCCAAATGGAATAATAACGGTCGAGGCCTCGGGTGGAGATGCACCTTATTCATTTTCTATTAACAATGGGCCATTGGGTGATGAAGCAACTTTCAATGCCCTTGCTCCGGGTGCTTACGTAATAACAGTCCGGGATAAAAATGGTTGCGAGCGTGAAACGACAACCAATTTAGGCGCTGGTACAATTCAGCTTGCCTTAACGATATCGAAAACAGGATGCGAAACCAGCACGGGTGCTATAAGTGTAGTGGCAACGGGTGGTACAGGACCATACATGTATCAACTTAATAACGGCACATTTGTTGAAGACGATGAGTTTATTGAATTACCAGCTGATTCGTATACCGTAACCGTTAAAGACGCCACAGGCTGTACCACCACATCTGCTCCAGTAAAAGTACTTTCTAATGTAAGCTTTGCAACCGACATCCAGCCCCTCTTAACTCAAAAATGCGTTGGATGCCATGGCCCGGGCGGAGTCCGTGATGATCTGCAATGGAATAACTATGAAACGATCAAAGCCCATGCATCGAATATAAAAACCAAAACCGGAAACGGCTCTATGCCAAAAGGCGGGCCTGAATTACCTCAGAGTGAAAAAGACATGATAGCCTGCTGGGTAGATGATGGCGCATTAAACAATTAAAAATCCATACACTAGTGCTCAGGATAATCACATTTATCATCCTCGTGTTTGTTTACCGATTTGCAACGGCACAACAATACATGACGCATAGTGGTACCATCACTTTTTATTCGCACGCCGCGATTGAAGATATCACGGCGGCGAATAAGAAAGTGAGTAGTGTGATCAATCCGGCTACAAACGAAATTGCTTTTTCAGTACCTATTAAATCTTTCATCTTCCAGAAAGAACTCATGCAGGAACATTTCAACGAAAAGTACATGGAGTCTGAAAAATTTCCCACCGCAACGTTTTCTGGAACCATAGCAGGATATGATCACACACTTTCTGATGCTCAACAGGTTATTGCCACCGGTGATCTGGCGATCCATGGAATAAAACGACAGGTAAGCGTACGCGGTACCATTCAAAATTTAGCGGATCAGATCCGCGTTAAAACTAAGTTTATTGTTCGTTTAGCAGATCACAATATTACTATCCCCACCCTGCTCTGGCAGAATATCGCAGAGCAGGTAGAGGTACGCGTCGAAATTACATATCCTAAATAATCTGGGTTTGCTTTTCGTAATCTTCTTCTTTCGATGTTAAAGCTGTTAACCAACGATATCTTTCATTCTGTTGTCAAATCTTGTGCAAGACGCTTCCTGAGCTTTAACCTTAAAAATTGTGTGGGAAATGGCATGCCTCCTTCACTGCCAGATCAAATGTCCTATTAGTCGATCTTTCATTCATGTTTTTTGCCGGCCGACTAGGCCTCTTTTTATGAAGGTTCAAATAGTTTGTTTCACTATTCTAACAATCCTGCATTTTTTCCCGAACACTAAAAAATCAAAATTAATTTAAATACTCAGTTATTATTGAAATGCTGTGTTAAGTTTTAGTGATTACGTCAAATGAAACTTCGAATTCCTTTCAAACGCATAAGCAGCAATATCGTACAATACAAGTGCACAATGTAAATCCATAACAAGTAATGGATTCAATGACCTCAGCAATGACATTCACTTTGTAGTTCCGAAGTAAAGATGCTGGCTTAGTATTAAACACGTTAATCTTGGAATTTTGATGTTCATTACCATGCTATTTGCTTACATTTTATCCAGTATAACGTGTTAAATTGCCGTGCTTTGTGATGCAAATAAAGAACGACCATAGATACAAAGACCATGAAATTTTTTATTTATACCGACCTTCCGAAAAAACTTCAATCCAGGCTTAAATCAGCACTGGGTGACTATGGAGAATTGATTTTCAGAACCGAGCTTTCGGATAACGCCATCAACGAATTTCAGGCTGCTACTATCCTGTTTGGAAATGCGCCCAAAAACTGGTTTACACCTTTACCTGATAACTTAAAATTCTGGCAGCTTGATTCTGCCGGATTCGACCAATATGCGGATGTAAAAGTTAACGCTGTTGTTGCTAACATGGGCGATTTTTTTTCCATCATGTGTGCTGAGACAATGGTCGCTGGTATACTTGCCTATTACAGGCATATCCATGACCTGGTGCGCTTTCAATCGGAAAAGAGATGGGTTGGCAAACCACTTCGTTATAAACTTGAATTACTGAGCCGTAAAAAGGTGATTATACTCGGCGCCGGTACCATTGCTTTGTGTATAGAAAAACTTCTTACAGGTTTTGAATGTGAAGTGAAGATGACGGCGCGGACAAATGCAAAAGCGCAAATACGATCAACCGAAGAGCTCATGCAAGCACTTCCGGCTGCAGACCTGATCATCAATACGCTTCCTGGAAAAGCAAACCAGTATGTCAACGAAACATTTTTTAATAGTATGGTGGAAGGATCGGTTTATGCCAGCATTGGCCGTGGAAATACTACGGACGAAAAAGCATTACTTCGCGCCCTTGAGAGCCGAAGACTCGCGGGCGCAATCCTTGATGTTACGGAACAGGAACCATTACCCGATTCAAGTCAGCTCTGGGCCATGAATAACGTGATTCTTACCCAACATACTGGCGGAGGTCATAAGATGGAGGATGAAGGTAAAGCAGATTTATTTATCGAAAATGCACGAAGGTTTTTAGACGGCGAAAAAATAAAAAACCAGGTCGACCTTGCGGCGGGATATTGATTGTGGAAAGTTCAAGGTTGAAGCTTGGAGTTGGTGTTTGAGATTTTACTAAAAATTACTATGGCTAAAAGTGTTTCATACTTCTATCATTCTAATGCCCCCTGTTCATTACGCCGTTATTCTCTTTTCCTCGGATTTTGCTGCTTTGAACGTAATACCATTGTTGATTGCAACGTGGATCTTCATCAAAAACGAATTGTAAAAAACCTCGCTGTGCTGCCAGGTTAATTTTCTTCATTAATTTACGTTTAAGCTAAAGGAGCGTTCCACAGAGATCCCTATATCTAAAATCGAAAACATCTCTGTCATCACGATTTAATTAATTCTTATGGACGAAGTAAAAGATGATATTTTAAGCCGGCAAGACGTAGAGCAACTTGTCAATAAATTTTATGATAAAGTAAAGGCAGATTCCTTGCTCGGGCCGGTGTTCAGTCATGTTGACTGGCAGCATCACTTACCAATTATGTACAAATTCTGGTCGTCCATGTTATTGGGAGAACAATCTTATCGTGGTAATCCTTTACAAAAGCATTTGCCGCTTCCTGTTCAACCCCGGCATTTCCAGCAATGGCTTTTATTGTTCAAGGCAACGGTAGATGAAAATTTTTCAGGAGAAACTGCGTCAGAGGTGAAGCAGCGCGCGGAAAGCATTGCAACCGTCTTCCAGTTAAGGATGGGCCTGTTGAAGTAATTCCTCAGGAATTTGATGTCAGCATTTTCTTTCTATAACAAGAATACAGCGTTTTAATTCAACTATGTCTTTATAAAAGAACCGCATGACAGATCTCCTGCGGTTCTTTATGGATTAGTAGCTTCACGTTAGGTAATGATATTTTTCTCCAGTGTCTTGTTCCTTTTTATTGAAATTTATCAAATCCTACTTTGTCGGTTCATCTAACTATGAGTGGTGGCAAAATTGCTAAACCGCATCACGAAACGACAACCAACCTGCCTGTCAATGAAAGCAAATTACCGTGTTACACAGTGCTAATAAATTTAGCTATACCACCTGTGCATAAGTTCTGCTTCCCTTTGGGCTAAAGCCCTTTCACGTTTTCATTAATGCCCGCGCGGGCTTAAAGCACATGGCTATTAAATATTGTATGTCCGAAGGACTTTAGTCCTACAACCCACCAGCCATAATTCTAATTTGAGAAAGTAACGATTTATTTAGAAACGAATACACCTGGTAATTAAACAAAAGAAGCTGCCTAAAAAGACAGCCTCTTAGTTTTATTTTCTTGAATACGAAGTCTCTTTTGAAATTCCAATTTTTGAAAACTCGTTAGATATCTAAATTACATCTTTCTTAGAAAATCAAAGATGTTAGTTTAACACTCGCCAATGTACCAGTCGCACGTGCTCTTTCAAGATCAAGCGTTGGCAATCCAGTAATTCTCTTTAAATCGTTAACTGATACGCCCTGATCTATAAAAAATTTCAAATCACTATCTCGAATTACATTGTAGCCTTTGGGAGCTTCGCAAATAGTCGCACAGCCGCCTTTATCGAGGCAGTCTGCAATAGCAGAGCCGCAGCTAAACTTACCGTCACAAGTCTTTGAAGTAGTTTTTCCGCCAACGGTACATTCAACTGTATACTTTGTTCCTTCCTTTGCGTAAGCAGCTCTACCCGCTATCGGAAAAAATTCCTCCAACTTAAAATTCAATAAGGTCATTTCCCCTGTAGCCAGATCGGTAACAACCTCATAGGTTATTGCCTTAGGTTCCTCTCTTCCATTTGCCTTGGTTCTTAACGAAGCGAAAATGGGTTGAATCGATTCAACCATGAGATTAATTTTTTCACCATCGCTTTGCTGTGTTTTCTTTGTGGCCGGCTCATTTGAATCTGAGCAACCGAAACTTAACGCTAACAGGATTAGGACAACGAGTGTGTTTCTTTTCATTTTAATAAAAGGTTAGTTATGGTAATTTAACTTAAGCAAGTTAAAAAGTAGGGTAACATAAAGCAATCCGACAAAGCAGGCCTTAATAATAAGGTAGACGATCATTAGGAAGAGCAAAAAGCGATGCTATATCTTCACTATGTTTTTGGTCGGCAAGCTCAATCAAGTCGGTGTGTAATTAAAAACACATACCAGCTATCTAACAATTATACCTGCATCTTCAAAAATCTTATATCGAATAATTCCCCTATGATCTAGGTACAACTATTTCATACGGTATACCAGTGTGAGACAACCTATCTGATTCGACTGAAGGCATACTGCATCACCTGGCAACATTCCACGCACTACTTTTCTAATTTGGCTGGCTGCAATAATTTAATTTTACCCTTATCAATTTCAATTAAGCCTTCATCCTTAAAGTCAGACAACACTCGGATAACCGAGGCAGACACTGTACCCGCCATTGGCCAGTCCATCGCGCGAGATGGCGATTTTGACTCTTTCAGTATGTCGGATTCGGATCCCAAACGAAATCAGTATTCCGTTCATGCTTATCGCACAAAATTGACCCTTTGCGTAGTTGTTTTCACTACACTTATAATGAGTGCGTTCTACAACTTTAAAATTATTATTTTTTTATTTACTGAATCTCAGTACATTAGTAATCAGTTGGCTGCTATTTGAATAACCCGGTTCTAACCTAACACGAGGCAATACATCCCATTTTACCAATGAGAAAGCTGATCATTTTTACGGGTTTTGTAATAATTTCTATGACAACATTCGCCCAAGGACCGGGTGGTATAACCACCAATCTTCGGTGGTGGTTGAAATCAAATGCGCAGGTTCGCGATAATGGGGGTAATCTTGCATCCAATAATGAAGCTGTCGCGAATTGGGACGATCAAAGTACCCAGGATAATGATGCCCTTCAGGGAACAAATGCGAACCGACCCATTTACCGTACCGGAAGGATTAACGGATATCCAACGCTTCAATTTTCAGGCGATCAATTTTTAATTGCCGAAACAACACCAGGTATCGCTTCAAACGGAAGTTTTATTATGTTTCTCGTTTTGAAGCAAGACAGCTATGCATTAGGAACACCCAACGATGCCGACGGTTCGTTTATTATCGATCGAACGCCGGAAACAAATGGGTTGATGTCATTCAAAATGGTTACCGGAAACAAATATAACTATCAGAAACGAAACGATTCCAATGGCAACCTCGGCGGACCAATTTCAAATGCCACAGCACCTACAGGAGTGTTTACTATTGTTGATTTCTATCGTATTTATGGCAGCAGCTTCGGTATTTACCTTGATGGCATCCAGGATGTAACTGAAAACACAAATACAAACGATGCGATTACCGGACCGACGATACAAATAGGAAGACATGCGGTTCAGGCCAATAACGGACTTCGTGGAGAATTGGCTGAAGTAATCCTTTACAATGCATCTTTGACTACAGCAAACCGAAGGCAAGTTGAATCCTACCTCGCGATTAAATATGGTATTACATTAGATCCATCAACTCCACAAAGTTACTTTAGTTCGACAAATAACATTTTTCCAGTTTCTACCGACGCAAACTTTACACCATACCGTTATGATGTGGCTGGTATCATAGAGGATGATAACGCAGCCATCGATCAGGAAACTTCGCATAGCCAGAACACAGACTATGTTGTAACGGTATCCAACCCTTCAAGTTTAGGAAATGGTGATGCGCTTGTTTGGGGAAGCAATAATGAAAGTTTAACAACGCCAAACACCGTAGACGTAGATGGGACAATAGTAAAACGACGCCTAAGCCGGGTATGGCGTTTCGAGGAAACCGGAAGTCCAGGAACAGTTACCATTAGTTTCGACCTTAGCTCAGTGCCGGGAACAAAGTAAGCGTCCGGTGAACTACGTCTTGCGTGGTAACAGTTCTGATATCCGGTTTACTGGATGATTGGGGATCCTTTCCAGAGTTGACTTCATCCATTCAAAAGGATTGATATCATTGATCTTGCAAGTACCTAAGAA
>DASPIZ010000116.1:0-51793 GCA_035628875.1 Ohtaekwangia sp.
CAAAGTGTGGTAAATGGAATCGTGCAGGATGACCAGTCGTTGATGTGGTTTGCCACGGAAGACGGCCTGAACCGTTTTGACGGCTATACTTTCAAAATTTTTAAGTTTGATCCACGCGACAACCAGGTAGTCTCCGATAATTTTGTTCAGCATATTTTCAAAGATTCAGGAGGCACATTATGGATTTCGTCACGGAATGGATTGCTTGAATTCGATGCTGCGAAAGAGACCTTCGTGCTTCATAAAAACCCGATCAGACATCCATCGGCTTACACTTCGAATGATGTTAGTCACATCACAGGCGGTAGTGCAAAAAATTTGTGGATTTCTTTGTATGGAACAGGATTTGGTTCTTTCAACTTAGATACCAGAACGTTAAAAGCATATTCCCCTGAAACGCTGCCGGGCCTTTCAAGCGCCAAAACACTTTCCTTACTTGAAGATAAATTCGGGCTTTTATGGGTTGGTACACAGGATGCGGGATTGAATGTGTTTCAGGTGATTAATGGAGAAGTTGCAGGTGTGTTAAACAACCTGTCCGGACGGGAGTACTTACCTTCCCCCAATGTTCATTGTCTCGCCGAAGATAAGTTTGGTAATATCTGGATAGGAACAGCCAGGGGGTTGGTTGTGTATCAGCGGGAAGAAAATAAATTCTTTTCTTTTAATGATGACAAGTTTCCCATAGCAGGTATTAGCATTGCGTCTTTGTTGTGTGATACCAATGAGAACCTTTGGATAGGCTCACAGGGTGCGGGACTATACCAGTTAGATTTACGACAATTCAATACCCGCGACATCAACGACTTTGTTGTGTCACCGATCACAAATCTGAAAGACTTCGATATTTCCAAACGTGGAATTCAGTCGATTTATGAAGACAAAGACAAAAACGTTTGGATCGGCACATATGGTGATGGAGTCTATCTTGTAAGTAGCATAAAAGAAAATTTCATCAAGATTCAAAAGACCATTTTTAATAAAGAGGCTGCAAGTTACGTCTCATATTATGGCATGACTTATGACCAGGAGGGTAATTTATGGCTGGGAACTGATGGAAACGGGATTTACAAATCAGGTCTTAACGGCAGAACGATACAGCACTTTACTGCTGAAAACCCCGCCCATGGATTACATGATAATGCGATTCTTTCCTCATTGTGTGATAGTAAAGGCAGGTTGTGGTTTGGTACTTATTCAAAAGGATTATTTCGTTACGATAAGCAACGAAACACTTTTATTAATTACCGATTCAAGGACGATAAAGGCAAGGCTGGTGGAAATGATGTGCGTGTAATATTCGAAGATACAAAACAGAACATCTGGGTTGGCACCAATCGTGGTGGTCTTTGCCTGTTAAATGAAACTGGACAATATTACAGCAATCCTGAACATTTCAATGGGACCTTCTCTGCAGGAGACGTTAGATCAATTACGGAAGATGGTGAAGGAAATCTCTGGATAGGATTTTATAGTGATGGCCTTTACGTCTATTCGCCTGACACAAAAGCGTTTTCAAGAAAGTTATTGAATCAATTGAAAAGTGGATTCGTCTCTGCCTTGAAGGTCGACCGTGGTGGTAACTTATGGATAGGTACAGGCGGCGGAGGATTGTATCAATTCGATCTAGTACAAAATAAGGTAAGCATGTATACAGAGAAAGATGGTTTGTCGAACAATACCATCTATTCCATGTTAATAGACAATAACGATCATGTCTGGTTGACGAGTAATGCAGGCATATCTAAAGTTGATTTCAAGGGTGATAAGATTTTTAACTATGATGTGTCGGATGGTTTGCAGGAAGGACAGTTTAATCCCGGTGCTGCATTATACAACAGCGTTGCTGGTTTCATGTGTTTTGGTGGAACTGTAGGCTTGAATATTTTTTACCCGGATCAGGTAAAGAACAACCAGAAAAAACCGGAAATCATGTTGTCAGGTTTTTCACTATTTAACAAGCCGATCAATGTAAACGACAGTTTCGATGGTGAACCAATTTTACAGCAGGTGATCAGCAAGACCGGGGAAATAAATCTCGGACACGATCAAAACGTAATCACGTTTGAGTTTGTCGGGTTAAACTATAGTTTCCCGGAAAAAAATCTATATGCTTATAAACTTGAAGGATTAGACGACGACTGGAACTACGTGGGCAACCAACGCACAGCAACGTATCGATATTTAAATCCAGGCGAATATACATTTAAGGTAAAGGCATCAGGGACAGAAAATATATGGAATCCGGAATTTGCGAGTGTAAAAGTGATCATTAAAAATCCGTTTTGGAAGACACCGATCGCTTATCTGCTGTATGTTTTATCAATAGTTGCAATTTCATTGATAATCTATTCTTTTCAAAGAAGACAATTGCAATTGAGAAGGCGGTTAAAGATTGAAAAGAGTCAACGAAAGTATGAACGGCAACTCGTTCAGCAAAAGTTATCATTCTTTACAGAAATATCGCATGAGTTCAAAACTCCTTTAACGTTGATGATTGGTCCGCTTGAAGAAATCCTGGAGAATGAAAGTGGTTTAACTTCTACGGGGAGGAAATTGAAACTCGTTCATCGCAATGCACACAAATTGCTGAATCTGATCAATAAGCTGCTTGACTACCGGAAAATTGAGTCCGGCAAAATTTTACTTAAAGTAAGAGAAGCGAATATTGTGACCTTCGTTGAAGAAATTTTTACGTCATTCAAAGAGCTGGCAAGTCATAAAAATATCAAATTCAATTTCTGTCCTGAAAAACCGGAGATTTTGTTATGGTTCGATAAGGAAAAGATCGAAATGATATTGAACAACATTATATCAAATTCATTTAAGTACATAGGCAACGGTGATGAGATCACCATTACGGTAGGATGCCAGGTAAACGAAAAATATCCGGAGGGAAGAGTTGTGATTAAAATTCGCGACAATGGCATTGGTATTCCAAAGAAACATTTAGGAAATATATTCGACTGGTTTCATAAGGGTGAAACATCTGGAACGATGAGTTCCGGCATTGGTTTGTCTCTTGCCAAGAAACTCACTCACTTACACAAGGGAGAAATTTTTGTCGATAGTGCTGAAGGCACCGGTTCAACGTTTAGTATTAAACTACCTTTAGGCAATGATCATTTCAAACCAGAAGATATCGTTTCCGCTAAGGAGGAGGAGAGTCTGATTCCAGAATTACACGCTTCATTAACAGTAAGGGATAGTACTCTGCAATCTGCTATTGAAGAAGAAGCCCTGAATAAAAAGGGATTTAAAAGTGTATTAATAGTAGAAGACGATGAAGAGATTCGACAGTTTCTCCGGGAATATTTTGAAAAACACTATAGAATTTTTGAAGCTGTCAATGGGAAGGAAGCTTTAGACGTCGCAGGGCATGTGCATCCTGATATAATCATTAGCGACATCATGATGCCAGGACTGGATGGTATTGCATTTTGTAAGGCCATCAGAAATAATATACGTACAAGTCATATACCGGTTATTTTACTTACTGCCAGGTCGAGCATTACCCATCATAAAGAAGGGATGGAAACAGGGGCTGACGCTTATATCACTAAACCGTTTAGTCCTGAAATTTTGGAGCTCACAGTTCATAACCTTTTGCAATCTCAGGAAAATTTAATGCGTTTTTACCGCAACCTTTTCACACAGCATATTGGTAATAATCAGAAAGAAGGTGCTACCCTCGACGAAAAATTCCTTCACTCCATATATGAGATATTAAAAAACAAGCTTGATAGGCCGGATTTCAATGTTAATGAGTTGTGCGAAGCCCTGAATATGAGCCGGTCGCTGGTTTATAAAAAAGTTAAGACACTCACAGGTCTTTCTCCCCTGGAGTATATCCGGTCCCTAAGATTACAGGAGGCAGCAAAGTTCCTCCGAACAAAACAATACAAGATTTTTGAAGTGGTTTATATGGTTGGCTTCACCGATACAAAGTATTTCAGGAAGTGCTTTATTAAGGAATTCGGATTTTCGCCGTCAGAATTTATCAAACAAACCGAAAGTCAGCCTGAGGAAATTCAATCAGGAATTTCTCTTTAAGGATTACGTTTTTTGTCGAATATCTCCATTTATCCCCCCTTTTAAAATAGTTAGTACCCCCCTGCACGCCATCAATCTGGCGACTTTTGGTAACGTTTGAAATAAATGTTTCCTATGCGCTTCAATTGTATGAATACCTCCTGATCAACAGTTTAACGCTGTCGACAATTAGTTTAACAACTGTTCAACCTAACCCATTATTTATGTTAAATCTTCTACCCTTAAAAAACCGGCAATCAACCATTGTAATGGTCTTTTTGCTTCTCCTGCAGGCAAATTTTCTGTTTGCTCAGGATCAGATCACGATTAACGGTACCGTGACGTCCATCGACGACGGATCTTCATTGCCAGGTGTAAATGTTGTAATTAAAGGAACTTCCAATGGTACAACAACAGATGCGAATGGTGCCTTTAGCGTTGACGTACCAAATCAGGAGGCTATCCTTGTTTTCTCCTTCGTCGGGTACGCAACCCAAGAGGTTTTAGTGGGTTCACAAACTGATCTGCAAGTGGCGCTGTCGCCAGATACACAAACCCTTTCAGAGGTGATCGTCGTAGGTTATGGCGAGCAGAAAAAAGAAACGCTTACCGGTTCTATTTCTCAGGTAAAAGGAGCAGAGATTGTAAAAAGCCCGCAGCCAAACCTTTCTAATTCATTGGCTGGCCGTTTTTCAGGTATCATTGCCACCAATCGCGGCGGAGAACCTGGTTATGATGGCAGTTCATATACAATCCGCGGTCTTGCCACAACAGGTAACAACGATGTACTTGTTGTTATTGATGGTATACCTGGTCAGTTAGGCGGATTAGAACGCTTGAATCCAAATGACATTGAAAGTATTTCTATTCTTAAAGATGCTTCAGCTGCAGTATATGGTAGCCGCGCTGCCAATGGTGCAATTCTTGTAACCACCAAACGTGGTAAAGTCGGAAAACCGCGAATATCCTACAACTTCAATCAGGGTTTTTCATCTCCTACACGTATGCCTGATATGGCGGACGCTGCCACATTTGCGACCATTCAAAACGAGATTGATTATTATAACAACAAGGCGGGTGGGATGTTTCAGTACTATGATGAAGATGAGATTCAGAAATTCAAAGACGGTTCAGACCGCGTGAACTATCCCAATACCGACTGGGCAAATGAAGCGCTTAAAAAAGTAGCATTGCAGAATCAGCACAATCTGTCGGTGAATGGAGGTACAGAGCACGTATCCTACTTTGTTTCACTGGGCACACTCTTCCAGGATGGATTATACAAAAATGGCGCTGCAAAATATAACCAGTATAGTTTCAGGTCGAACATCGATGCCAATATCACCGATAATTTCAAGGTGTCGCTTTCATTGTCAGGCCGCGAGGAAGACCGGAAGTTTCCGGCGTATAGCGCAGGCGATATCTTCCGGTCCATCTACCGTGCGTACCCAACGGTAGCCGCCAGACTGCCAAACGGATTGCCGTCCACAGGCATTGAAAACTACAATCCTCTTATAATGGCGACTAGTGCGGGCGGAACAAACATTAACCCCAGCCAGGTATTCAATGGAATTCTAAGAGGATCTTATGCAATAAATCAACTTAAAGGAATTTCAATCGATGGCTTTTATGCTGTAGATAAGACGTGGAATTCTTCGAAGGCGTTCAGCAAACCTTATACACTATACAGTTACAACGCAGATTCAGATAGTTATTCGCCGAATATAACAGGTGGTTCTTCCGGAGCCGCCAAACTAACACAATCACAGGAAAACAACACGATGATTACCAGCAACATCAAATTGAATTTTGAAAAGCAACTGGGTAATCATTACGTAAATTCTTTTATCGCCTACGAGCAGAGTAAAACACACCGCGAAACTTTTGGTGCGACGAGATTAAATTACCCAACAGTAGAAACGCCTGAGCTGTCGCAGGGTGGATCCGCCGCAACTGACCGCGACAACTCTGGAAGCAGCTACAACTTTACCCGCAGAAGTTACCTTGGTAGAGCATCCTATAACTTCAAAGAGAAATACCTGGCAGAAGTTCAACTTCGTGTAGACGGATCTTCTACCTTTCCGGAAGGAAATCAATATGGATATTTTGCTGCTGTTTCTGCCGGATGGAGGATTTCAGAGGAAGAATGGTTCAAGGCTGCTATTCCCTTTATCAATGACCTGAAGATAAGAGGCTCTTATGGTGAACTTGGCAATGATAATGTAGGTCAGTTCCAATATTTCAATAACTATAAATTCAACAACGTATATGTTATCGGCGATGATCGTCATCCAGGTATCGACCTGATTAAATTATCAAATCCCCATATCACGTGGGAAGTTGCACGCAAAACTGATATCGGGTTGAATGCAACTTTCCTTCAGAATTTCAATCTCGAATTCATTTACTTCCAGCAAAAAAGGGCGGATATCCTGATGCCTCGTAATGCTTCCATTCCTGGCTTAACCGGAATCGTAAATCCTTATGATCCCGATCCTAACAATGATGATGTCGTTCCGCTGGTACCTAGTGAAAATATTGGGAAGGTAAACAGTAAGGGTATAGAAGCAACCTTAGGCTATACGCATCAAGGCGAGTTTTGGTATAATATTTCTGCTAACATCACGTATGCAAAGAGTGAAATAAAATTTATGGACGAAGCGCCGAATGTATTGGGATACCAGCAACAAACTGGCAGACCTTTAAATACATATCTCTTGTATAATACAATAGGTATATTCCGTACACAGAGCGACCTGGATTCTTACCCACACCTTGGCAACGCCCAACTCGGTGATCTTATTTACGAAGACTATAATAAAGATGGAGAGATCACAGCCGATGATCAGGTGCGCACGAAGTATGGTAATATACCACAGATCACCTATGGTTTGAACCTCAGCGCCGGATGGAAAAACTTTGACATTTCGCTTTTGTTTTCAGGTCAGGGCCGTGTAAGCCAGTATGTATTGGCTGAATCTGGAACGGTAGGAAATTTTTACAGCAGCTGGGCTGATAACCGCTGGAGTCCAAACAACCCCGATGGCTCATATCCACGCGTAGACACACGTGCTTCTTCTTCTATAAACGGTGGATTATATAGAAATAATTTCTGGCTGAATGACGCTTCGTTTTTACGTCTGAAAAATATAGCCATTGGTTATAATGTTCCTGAGACATTGATCTCCAGGATTAAGCTTTCCGGTTTAAGGGTCTACGCGAATGCTTTCAATTTGTTCACCATTACCAAAGTGAAGGACTATGATCCTGAAGGAAGTAGCGAAAGTGGACAGTTTTATCCACAGCAGCGAATCATCAATATTGGTGTTACGCTTCAGTTCTGAAAATATGAATCCAAATGAATAGTCACATCATGGCGTTCATTCCATTACATTAAAAATATGATCATGAAAATGAAATCAATTCTTTCCATCATTAGCGTAGGGCTTGTTGCTGCAGGATTATTTTCCTGTGACAAGGATCTTCTGAACGTCGTTCCAACGGACCGTATATCCGACGATCCGATCATTACCGATTCTTCCCTGTTTGAAGATTTTGTCATTAACCGTTACATGGGCGTCAGACTTCAGGATAAAGAAGCTGAAGGCACACCGCCTGGCTTTGGCAGAGGCTTTGAATATGCATTGTGGGCTACCCTTACGGATGAGGCAATCTATAACAACGATGACAATACGTGGGTTATTCAACGGGGCCAGCTTGCTCCGGAAAATACCGGCATCGCGGGTACCATCTGGTCAAGAAGTTATCGCAGTATACGTGAATGTAATTATGGACTTGATAAAATAGATGAAGTAGACATGAGTGCCGTAGGGAAGGCACGGTTAGTGGCAGAATTAAAATTCATCCGGGCTTTTCGTTATCATGACCTGATACGAAACTACGGAGAAGTCATTTTGCTTGGTGATAAGGTGTATGAACTTGGCGAAGATTTTACCGACGCGGCAATATTTGAAAAGTCATCAATAGCCGAGGCTATACAATATGTAGTAGCTCAACTCGATGAAGCTGCAAACGGTCTTCCGTTAACCAACGACAATCAATGGGAACTTGGTCGCGCAACCCGCGGAGCAGCACTGGCTTTGAAGTCAAGAATATTATTGTATGCAGCAAGTCCGTTGTACAATGTTGGAACATGGCAGGACGCAGCCGATGCAGCAAGTACAGTAATGGGTCTTGGTTACGGGCTTCATCCAGATTACAGTTCACTTTTTCTTACGCCTACCAGTAATGAAATCATCTTTGAAAGACTTTATGTACGTGGCGCCCGACATGTTTGCCTGGAGATTTCAAACGGTCCGAATGGCTATGGCGGATGGGCCGGTAACACGCCACTTCAAAACCTGGTAGATGCTTACGAGGTAATAGAAGATGAGACAACTGCGGTTCCCTTTAACTGGAATAATACCGATCATGCAGAAAATCTTTACGAAAACCGTGACCCGCGTTTCTACGCTACAATTTTGCATAACGGCGCATCCTATCGTGGTCGTGAAATAGAAACGTTTGAGCCTGGTGGACAGGACAGCAAAGACGGTAAAGACAATTGGAATACCTCTAAGACCGGCTATTACCTCCGCAAATTTCTTGATGACAATAATCCGATCGATAATCCCTGGGACGTTGCCGGAACACAACCGTGGATCTACATCCGCTACGCTGAGATATTACTGAACTACGCAGAAGCGCAGAACGAAGCGGTTGGCCCGGATGAGTCCGTGTACAATGCAATTAATCTTATTCGCCAGCGTGCCGATATGCCCGACCTGCCCGAAGATCTATCGCAAGACGAAATGCGGGATCGCATCATAAGAGAGAGACAGGTTGAACTCGCCTTTGAGGAGCATCGCTTCTATGACGTGAGACGCTGGATGATCGCCGATGAGACTGAAAATGAACCTGCCTATGGTATTTCCATTACAAAAGATGGTGATGATCTGACGTATACCCGTAAGGTTGCTCTTGATGGACGGAAGTTTGAAACCAAACACTACTGGCTGCCGATTCCAAGGGCCGAAATACAATCGTCGGGAGATAAACTCATACAAAACCCCGAGTACAATTAAGAATGCAGCATGAACCGTCTTTAATGACGGTTCATGCTGATTTTAAAATTTTAATACGGGAATGCCCTTGTTGATGATGACCAAATTCTTTACTGCAATAAAAGAATTATTCCTTGTAGAGGTCTTTGTTTTAGTACCAATCTTTTTTTAATACAGGGAAAGTCCGATCACTTTCAACTTGAAAGGAACGACGCAGAGATAGGTTTGGTACTTGTTGACAACCGCTATAATACTACAGTCCGTCTACAGGCTTCAATGCGTCAGGTGATGTAGGATCAATGCAGATGCTTCACAAAAAGTGTAAGCATATCCTATGGGGCGTTAACGAGGATTATTTAACCTTTTCAAAATTAACTGAGAATGATCAGATTCAAATCAAACAGGCTTCAGCAAAAGAACCAGGGGCAAAATAAAGACGGCAAGCAAAACAATTGGGTTACTTTTCGGCTGAGCTTTAATGTTTTAATTGTGTTCCTGTTGATGACATGCTCACAAACGGAGAACAACAATCACACGGAGGGAATTCGTATTACCATTCACACAAATGATAAGAAACAGATAATAAGAAATTTTGGTGCGTCTGATGCATGGACGACTCAGTTTGTAGGGCAATGGCCGGATGATAAAAAAAATCAGATCGCAGACTGGTTGTTCAGTACAGCACAAGATGCTGATGGCAGGCCAAAAGGCATTGGGTTGTCTTTATGGCGATTTAACATTGGTGCTGGGAGCGCCGCGCAGGATAACATTACAGATGAATGGAGAAGATCGGAAGGATTTTTACAAGACGATTTGTCTTACGATTGGTCAAAGCAGGCCGGACAACGTTGGTTTATGACGGCGGCGAAACTCAGAGGAGTTGAGGAGTTCGTTGGTTTTTCGAACAGTCCGCCAGTGCAGATTACAAAAAACGGAAAAGGTTTTTCAAGTAACGGATCGGAGGCAAACCTGCCACCGGAAAACTATCTTGCTTTTGCTCAGTTCCTTATTGACGTGGCGAAGCATTTTAACGCAGAAGATATGCCATTCAGCTACTTAAGCCCCTTCAACGAGCCTCAATGGGACTGGACCGGAGATGGCCAGGAAGGTTCTCCTTATAAAAATTCAGATATTTTTGCAATCACTAAAAAGCTTGATTCACTCATTACGGTGGAGGATCTTGACATAAAACTTCAAATAGCAGAAGCAGGCAAATTAAACTACTTGTATGAGCATGCCGATAAGACGCAGAGAGGAGACCAGGTTAATGTATTCTATAATGCGCAATCGCCTTTTTACATCGGCAGTTTTTCTAACGTTGATAAAATAATTTCAGGACACAGCTATTTTACTTCCGCGCTTCCGGATCTGTTGGAGGTAAGGGAAAATGTATTGCGGAGCGTGGCGCAGGCATCACTTCCTATTGAATTCTGGCAGACTGAATATTGTATGCTTGGGGGACAGGAAGAAATTAAACCGGAGGGAAAAGATACTGGCATAGATCCCGCGCTATACGTGGCACGGGTCATTCACTTTGATCTCACCCTTGCCAATGCTTCAGCATGGCATTGGTGGCTTGCTGTAAGCGCTTACGATTACAAAGACGGGCTCATTTATGTCGATAAAAATAAAAACGACGGAACAGTAGAGGATACCAAACTTCTTTGGGCACTTGGAAATTTTAGCAGGTTTATTCGTCCGGGGTCACAGCGTTTGGCTTTAAGCGCAACAGGCTTAAACACGAACGATCCCAAAGGGTTGATGATCTCATCTTACGTCAATGCGGAGAATAATAAGATCACTTCTGTTGTCATCAACTATAGTTATTATGATTCTACTGTGATAATCAATACGGAAGATGATGCTATTCAGCATTGGAAGCCATATATCACGGGAAAGGGATTGGACGAAAAACTAAAACCCCTTCCTATCGTGAATGCCCGCGAACCGGTGACAATACCAGCGAGATCTGTGGTGACATTGATAGACGAAAAATAGGGATGATAAAAACGATAATCAACAACAACATGAAGAGGACTATTTTTTTGATTGCATTTTTTACGGTGTTTTATAGTCGAATAAATTCTTTCGCACAGGATTCGCGGGGAGAACTTTTTAATTCCGGATGGAGATTTCACAAAGGTGATGTTAAGGATGGTGAAAAAACTTCGCTCAACGATAAATCGTGGCGAAGTGTTCAGCTGCCTCACGACTGGAGTATAGAAGGCCCTTTCAGTAACGAGTGGGCCAGTGGAACAGGATATCTTCCTGGAGGCATTGGCTGGTATCGAAAGTCGTTTACAATTCCTGCGGCGCAGAAAAACAAACAACTATACCTGTATTTTGATGGTGTTTATAAAAACAGCGAAGTATGGATCAATGGAAAATATCTTGGCAAGAGACCGAACGGTTATGCTTCATTTTATTATGATATAACCCCGCATATTAAAAAAGAAAATAATGTAATCGCCGTAAAAGTTGATCACACAGACTTTGCTGACTCACGTTGGTATACGGGCTCCGGTATCAACAGGAACGTGTACCTGATTGCCACAGCGCCAGTGCACTTCAAGATATGGGGTGTTGCATTTGTTACGCCATCTGTTACACAAGGAGAAGCCAGTGTTGTTGTAGATGCAGAGATACGAAATAGAACCGATGCTGATCAGAAAAGGCAACTCATTATAGCATTGTTGTCAGCCGATGGAACAATGGTTGCTAACGTGGAAAAAGGGATTAACCTTCCCGTTGGAGAAATGAAAACCAGGGTAACATTTACCGTTAAGAATCCAAGGTTATGGTCTACAACGAATCCGACATTATACACCCTACGGATGTCACTGCTATCATCCGGAAAAGTTACCGATGTTATCGAAGAGCCGGTTGGGTTCCGCACTTTTGCATTTGATTCACAATCAGGTTTTACACTGAACGGAGAAAATATTAAGCTAAAGGGAGTGTGTTTTCATGATGACGCAGGTGCTCTGGGTTCAGCTGTTCCCCGTGATGTTTGGGAAAGGAGACTGATGTCGCTAAAAGAACTTGGATGTAATGCCATCAGGATGAGTCACAATCCCCACCAGGACTATCTTTATGACTTATGTGACAGCATGGGATTTCTTGTGCAGGACGAAGCGTTTGATGAATGGGAGATTGGCAAAAATAAATGGATCGCCGGGTGGAATGTAGGCACGCCCGGGAAGGATGGCTACAATAAAGATTTCAAGGCGTGGGCTGATAATGATTTGCGTGACATGATCCTGCGAAACAGGAACCGTGCATCCATCATTATGTGGAGCATCGGAAATGAAATCGATTATCCCAATGATCCGTATACGCATGAAATTCTAAATACCGGAAGGAATCCACAGATTTATGGAAGGGGGTATCAAGCCGGTTATCCTCCTGCAAGCCGTCTCGGAGAGATTTCAAAACGATTGGTATCGGTCGTAAAACAATATGATACCACACGGATAGTAACTGCGGCATTGGCCGGTGTCGTGATGTCGAACACAACATCATACCCCGAAAATCTTGACGTTGTTGGATATAATTACCAGGAGTACCGGTATGAAGATGATCATAAGCAGTACCCCGCACGAGTTATTTATGGCAGCGAAAATTCCAAAAGTTATGGTGCATGGAAAGCCGTTGACGACAACGCCTATATATCGGGTCAGTTTTTATGGACGGCTTTTGACTTTTTAGGGGAAGCCCGTGCATGGCCCGTGCGAAGCAGTGGAGCCGGGTTGATCGATATGGCAGGCTTTCCCAAGCCTGAATATTATCACAGAAAATCTTTATGGACTGATGAGCCCGTCATTTTTCTCGCTGCTGCGGCTATAGAAAAAAATGTTGAAGGTCAGCGAAAGTATCATCGACGTGAAACGCACTGGAACTGGAGTAATCAGGATTCTGTGCTTGTTGAATGTTATACAAACGCTGAAAAGGTTGAATTGTTTCTCAATGGAAACTCACTGGGGATAAAACAATTATCAGAAACAAAAGATAAGATACTAAGATGGAAAGTTAAATATCAACCTGGTGAAATTGCTGCTAAGGGTTATAAGGCCAATGAAATGATAAATGAAGTTAAAATCAAAACGACAGGTAACGCTGCGCAGATTGCAATGTCGGTGGACAAGAAAGTGATTGTTGCGAATAGCGATAACGTTGCACATGTAGAAATAAGCATAGTTGACCAACAGGGGTTACAGGTTCGGAATGCCAACGAAGAAGTAACTGTCACCATCGACGGACCTGGAGTATTGATCGGTCTGGAAAGTGGAAGCCTTGATAGCCATGAAGATTATAAAAGCAATCGGCGCAAAACGATGAACGGAAAACTCATGGCATACATTCAGGCAACAGGCGCCGGTCAGATTAAAGTATCTGCTCAATCAACAACTCTTCAGTCTAATAATTTAGTGATCAATGCAAAATAGAACGATAGTAAAATTTGTTAGTGCAATATTGTTTACGCTTGTATCATTGAGGGGCGCAGAAGCACAAACTGAAAAACATACATTTACTTTAGGCGATTCGGTCTTTTTATTGGATGGGAAACCGTTTCAAATGATTTCCGGTGAGCTTCACTATCCGAGGATACCGCGCGAAGCGTGGCGGCACAGAATGCGCATGGCCAAGGCAATGGGACTCAATACAATCGGTACTTATGTTTTCTGGAATCTACATGAACCTGAAAAGGGTGTCTTTGACTTCTCCGGGAATAATGACATAGCAGCATTTGTAAGAACAGCACAGGAGGAAGGACTGTGGGTTGTGCTTCGGCCAAGCCCTTATGTGTGTGCAGAGTGGGAGTTCGGTGGATATCCGTATTGGCTTCAGAAAGAAGAAGGCTTAATTGTACGAAGCAGGGAACCTAAATTTTTGAGTGCATATAAAAATTATATACAAGAAGTAGCGAGGCAAATTGCACCGCTGCAGGTAAATCATGGTGGAAACATTTTAATGATTCAAGTGGAGAACGAATATGGTTTTTATTCAAATGATAAAGAATATTTAAAAGTGAACAAACAACTGTTTATTGATGCCGGCTTTGATGGATTATTATATACTTGCGATCCTGCAGCAAAAGTTGGCGATGGTTATTTGCCCGGATTGTTACCAGCCGTGAACGGCGTATCAGATCCTGATGTGGTGAAGTCTCTTGTGAAGAAGTATCATAATGACAAAGGTCCGTTCTACATCGCTGAGTGGTACCCGGCGTGGTTCGACTGGTGGGGTACTCCGCATCATACAGTACCGGCAGCGGAGTATACTTCAAAACTTGATTCGATTCTCGCAGCGGGTATTTCGGTCAATATGTACATGTTTCACGGAGGCACTACACGCGGTTTCATGAACGGTGCAAACGACAATGATAAAGATCCTTATGAACCACAAATCAGCAGCTACGATTATGATGCTCCGTTGGATGAAGCTGGAAATATTACCGATAAATTTATTGCCTTCAGAAGAGTAATTGAAAAGCATATTGCTCCATTAAAATTACCACCACTGCCTTCAGCCAAGCCTGCTGTGCAAATCCCCCCAATAGAGTTTAAGGATATAGTTCAGTTAGATGAGATTTTACCCAAGGCAACCGAAAACACGCATCCGTTAACGTTTGAAAACCTGAATCAGGCCTATGGTTATGTCCTGTACAGGACGAAGCTTAATGATGCTGCTACAGGGTGGCTCCGCATTAAGGGTCTTCGCGATTACGCTATTGTCTATGTAAATGGACGCCGACAAGGCGTTCTTGACAGAAGGTTTGACGAAGACAGTTTATACATTGAGTTACCTTCCAAATCTGTAACACTTGATATTCTGGTAGAGAATATGGGCAGAATTAACTTTGGCCCTTACATGCTGAAGAACAAAAAGGGTATCACTCATAATGTTACATTAAACGACAAAGAACTATTGGCGTGGCAAATGTTCCGGTTTCCGTTTGATAACATCAATGAAACTAAATTAAAACCGGGTAAGGTAACAACTGACTTGCCTGTCTTGATGAAAACTTCTTTTTCTCTTCGTGATGTAAAGGACACCTATTTCGATATGAGTGCCTGGGGAAAGGGATGCGTTTGGGTAAATGGTCATCACCTCGGCAGGTATTGGTCTTTGGGGCCACAGCAAACAATTTATGTCCCTGCAGAGTGGCTTAAAAAAGGACAAAATGAAGTTGTCGTGTTGGAATTGACAAAAACGGAGCAGCGGATCTTGCAAAGCACATCAAAGCCAGTCTTAAACAGAATTCAAACTTCAAAATCGCCATAATGACAAAGACGTAATGATGTGTCGTTCCTGTGATACGTTGTTATTAATTGGGCGTTGACCTATGCAATTAATTGATGACGCGAAGGATTAATACATGTACGTTCTTCAGCATACGTAGCGTTTGTAGCGCGGGCTGCACAACTCAACGTTGTGTAGACTTTAAATGATTCCCGGCAAAGTCCTATACTTTCGGAACTCATTGAACAGGGACGTTGAAAACTCCGTAGTTAAAATTGGACTGAAAGTTTGTTCATGATCAAACCTTTGCCATTTATGTTGATGTAGTATTCTCAAGACATCGAACGACATTTTTTTTAATTTACAGCCATGCAATACAGGAAGTCTGTTTTCAGGCTAAAAACTGTGTTTTTTACACTTTTACGCGCAATCGATTGCATAATAGCCGCCCATTTCTTAGTTTAACGAAACTATAAACCGATTCTCTCAGAACACTTAAACCAACACATCATGACCCACCGTGTATTGGACCGAACATCATCTTCCACTGAAATTCGAATCGACCTGGAATCCCGGATCCCGAAGTACAGGCAAATCATTAATTCGATAGTGGAAGACATTGAAATCGGTGTACTCAGTGTAGGTCAACGGGTCCCTTCAATCAATGAAATCAGTGAAGAATACTACATTTCCCGTGACACTGTTGAAAAGGCATACACGTATCTGAAAGAGCGACGCATTATTGTTAGCGAAAGAGGAAAGGGCTATTATGTTGCCCGGACTGTAGTTCCGTCGCGATTAAATATTTTGTTTCTGATCAATAAGCTAAGCTCGTACAAGCTGCAGATTTATAATTCATTCGTTGCTGAACTAGGTACCAATGCACATGTTGACCTTGCTGTGTATCATTGCGATCCAAAATATTTTTTGAACGTACTCCAGGAAAATGCAGGACGTTATGATCATTATGTAGTAATGCCGCATTTTAAAGATTCCGATTGCAATCATCTGAATGAAATCCCTGAAGTAACAGAAGCGCTAAAGCGTATTCCTGAAAACAAGCTTACGTTAATTGATAACCATATTCCTTCGCTGGAACCTAAAGTAGCTTCCGTTTACCAGGATTTCATGAACGACATATATGAGTCTTTACAGGAGAGTATGCCGCGGCTTAGACGTTATGAAAAACTTATCCTGGTTTTTCCTTGTGATACAGTTTACCCATATCCGGTAGAAATCCTGAAAGGATTCAAGCAGTTCTGTGTCAACTTTGGTTTTGAGTTTGAAGTAATAGACCAGGTCTACAGTGATATGCGACTTCATAAGAACGATGCCTATATTATCATCGAAGAAAATGACCTCGTCTGTTTGATTAAACAACTGCGCGATCAGGGAATTGTTGCTGGGCAGGATATTGGCATCATTTCCTATAATGATACACCATTGAAGGAACTGCTGGGCATCACCGTTATCTCCACTGATTTCAAAGTGATGGGAGAAACTACGGCATACATGATTCTAAAACGCAAGCGCGAAGTAGTGAAGAACATCTTTCATTTTATCAATCGCAATTCCATTTAAGCAGGGCACAACAGGATGCGTCACAACTGCGCGGTGAGAGCTTTGTGATCAAAAAATATTGTAGTTTATGAATACATCTTGCAGGCTTGCAGTCATTTTTTTCGTGTCTTGGTTTATCGGAACATCTGCAAAGGCGCAAAAGAAAATCGTGAATGATTCCAACACACCCCTCCATTTACTTCAACCTGATTACATAATCCCCTATGGGCCGGTAACCGCGAACGATGTAAAGCAGGTGGTGCAAAAGGTGCATGCATATTTGAATGAAGTTACTCCACCGTCTATTGTACATGCAACTACGAAAGAACCTGTAAAAGATTTTAAAACACCCGTAAGGGAAGCCGCTTTGAAACCGGGTGATTTCCGGCTGACCAGCTATGAATGGGGTGTAACATATAGTGGCATGATGCTCCTGGGTGAAAAAACCAAAGACAAGCGATTTACTTCATATGCCGTAACAAGACTTAACTTTCTGGCTGATGCGGCGAAATACTTTTCATCATTCGAAAAAAAATTTCCGGATGCATCCAATCCATTAAGATCTGTTCTGCACCCACATGCACTTGACGATGCCGGATCAATCTGTGCATCGATGATTAAAGCTGAGAACAGCGGGCTTACATCGAAGCTCCGTCCGCTCATTGATAACTACATCAACTACATCATGACAAAGGAATACCGCCTCAAGGATGGAACGCTTGCGCGGAACCGGCCACTACCCAATACGTTGTGGCTTGACGACCTTTATATGAGTGTGCCCGCCATTGTGCAAATGGGTAAACTTACCGGTGAACGAAAATATTATGATGAAGCTGTAAAACAGATCCGGCTATTTTCCGACCGGATGTTCAACAAAGAGAAGGGACTTTATATGCATGGGTGGGTTGAAAGCATGGATGTACATCCTGAATTTCACTGGGCACGTGCAAATGGCTGGGCATTGATGACAAAGGTAGAAGTGCTCGATGTACTTCCCGAAAATCACCCGGACCGTTCCTTTATTCTGAAATTGCTGCAGGATCATATTACAGGATTATCGCGGTACCAGTCAGGTGAAGGATTCTGGCACCAGCTTATTGACAGAAACGATTCCTACCTCGAAACTTCAGCAACTGCAATCTATACCTATTGCATAGCGCATGCAATCAATCGCGGATGGATTAATCGCGAGGCCCACGCACCCATGGCTTTGCTTGCATGGAATGCTGTAGCCACCAAGGTTAATGATAAAGGACAGGTCGAAGGTACCTGCGTTGGTACAGGAATGGGCTTTGATCCGGCGTTCTATTATTATCGGCCCGTGAATGTGTTTGCCGCGCATGGTTATGGTCCGGTACTTCTGGCCGGCGCAGCAGTTTACGAGCTCGTAAGTAACCATACCCCTGAAATTAATGATAGTGCATTGATGTTCCCGCGCTGATTTGGGGCGCTTAGGGCATCCGTTGTATTCCTTCCCATCGGATATTCCATTTTCCATTCTTTGGAAATCCGGGATTCTTTTCGCTATTGCCATCCCATCCGGCGGTCATCAGGGCGATGGCCGCAAGTAAACCTCCATTGCCTGGTAAATACAATCTAAGTCGATCATCCTGGTAATTATGTCCATTAACCAGATACGTGTTCTTCTGCGTAGCCATCATTAGAGCTTCAATTGCTTGTTCGGGTTGATGAAGCCTGGTGGCAGTCATGGCCACCAACGGATAATCCCAACCCCATGTACTTGGCCAATTCCAGTTATTCATAATATTATCGAAGGTGCGCTTCATAGTCACCGTGTCCATTCTTTCATTTTGCGGAAGAAATCCCAGACTTCCCAACACCGCTGGATGATCTTCCCTATACTGACTGTCTGTGTATGCATCGGGTGTGGTTGCATTCGGAAGATATAACCCGTCCTTTACAGGAAGTGGTGCCAGGTTGTCGATCGCGTGCTGCCAATCCGGATGTTTTTCCAAGCCCAGCTTCACGCGCAACTCCTGGGCTATACTCAATGCAAAATGCCAGTATTGTAGTTCAAATGCCGGATCATCTGTTGCTGTAGCTTTAAAGATTTCCTGCGCTGGAATAAGCGGGTGACAAAGATGGTACGACCCGTTTTGTTTTCTTAAAAAAGAGGTCATGAAATCAGCCGTGCTAAAGATCACTTCACGGTATTTTTCAAGTGTGGATGCCTTGAGGTCGTTTCGGTAGAGCAGGTACGCCAGGTATATCGGATGTGGTTGTTGCCAGATAATAAAAGCACCTATGCTGGATGGGCTTTCGTTTCCATAAGGATCTGTCATCTTTTGCCAGCGTGCTCCCTGGTATCCCTGTAGCCGTGCCGTTGCTTTTGCTTTATCAAGAACAGTTTCGTACCAACCCATGCTTTTCTCGAGGAGCTCTTTTCTTCCCCATAACGGAAAGTGAGCGCCATGCCACCAGTACATTTCCATGTGAAATTTACCGTACCAACTGTTTAACGTTAATCCAGTCTCCTGGGGTGGTAATGAACCGGCACACTGAATCTTTGTAAGATATTGCGAAAGCACGATGCGACGTTCCAGTTCATTCGCGCGTTCGTCGGTGCATTGTGAAAAATCAACAGCACCGCCACCCATCCAGAAGTTTTCCCAATGTTCGGCATTGTTAACAACAGTCTCGGAAAAGGTAGCGGTTTTCACTTCCCGCTGAGGTGCGAAAGCAATCGAAAACGCTACAACTTCTTCTGACGGATGAAGTTCGAAATGATGGTCACCTTTTTTCTGAAGCGTTCCATTCGTCCAGTTCATGGCGACAAAGTATTTCGTTGAGTCGGCAGCTCTTGTGATGAGCGCTTTATTCTTGCCCGTGGTTGTCAGTAGTGAAGTATGCCTGGTGTCGTTATCAAAATCATATCCGGGGCAGACATGGCATGTCTTACCGTATGGAAACCTGATGTCTATGCCAAGTCGTTTACTTTTTATCAGGGGAGAAGTGATGCGCACCGAAATTTGATCGAGTGTCTGGTGTGCAAGTACCTCAACCTTGACTGGGATGCCATCGATTTCGTAAAGGGATTGAATCGTTCCTGTCCATAGATTAAGTTCCTGCTTAATATTTTTTAAGTCTGATAGCGCAACTCTTTTTCCGTCCGCCTTCAATAACTTTAAACTAACAAGCCCTAGATGGAGCCGGTGTGGATTTGCCCTGAGTACATTCGTTGCTTCTAATGCAGGTCCTGTTTTATGCTGAACAGGATACGGTGCAATAGTATTGTCGCATGAGGAAAAATTCTCGTTCACATCGGCCAACGAATAGTTCTTACTTTCCGGCATGCTGTGCCATCCCCATTGCGCCATTGTACCCAATGAGATTCCGTTTTCATAATCTTCCGGAAAGGTCTGGAGACCGCTGGCATCCACGGTAAATGCAAACTCGCCATTTCCAACACTCAGGGCACCCATTGTATCAGCATGAACAAGTTTGATATTATGTCGGTTTACCAAGGCAAAGCGATCGATTGGCTCCGGTGAAGGTTTAGATTTGGTTTGCGCCAGTATAGTGGGATTGAGAAATACCCATGCAAATGCGGTTAATAAAATTCTTAATACTTTTCCGGTCTGGTGTAGGGATGTGTGGCGAAAGGTTGAGCCTATTGTCATTGATTGATTGTGTTTTTTTGCCGAAATAACAATACAGTACACACCCCGACTCTTCGGCCTGTGTTACTGATTACCTTAAGGGAAATAAATTAAACCGAATTTTCATGAATTCACAGATTAAACGTATCCTTTTTTTTAGCGCTTTGATTTTATCGATCTCCTGTTCTGGCTTATCGCTTTACGCACAAAAGAAATTGCCACCTACAGGAAAAACTCTGGAGGCGATGGCGATTACGAATAAATATTTCATGGACAAGTGGCCGGATGTAGGTAAGCGAATCGTTCATGAACGTTCCCGCGCAAGTAACATCTGGACTCGCGCTGTGTACTATGAAGGTTTGATGGAATTGTATCGTATTGACCCGAAGCCCGAATACCTGGACTATATGATGCGTTGGGCCGACTTTCACAAATGGGATCTCCGCGACGGTGAAACATATACACGTAACGCAGACAATCAATGCGCAGGACAGGTTTATATCGATTTGTATAAAATGGATCCGAAGCCGTTTAAGATCGAAAAGATAAAAGCATCAATCGATAGTATGATGCGTACGGATAAAATCGACGACTGGAACTGGATCGATGCGATTCAGATGGCAATGCCGATTTTCGCTGTGTTGGGCACACTGGAGGATAATCCGAAATATTGGGAAAGAATGCATGAAATGTATATGTTCACCAGAGACAAGCATGGTGATAAAGGCTTATTTAATGCCGCAGATAATTTATGGTGGAGAGACAAAGACTTTGATCCTCCCTATACCGAGCCAAACGGAGAAGATTGTTACTGGTCGCGTGGAAACGGTTGGGTGATGATGGCATTGGTTCGCGTGTTGGATGCGCTTCCCGGAGACGTACAGTATCGGAAACAATATATGGATGATTTCGTGCGTATGGCGGAAGCGTTGGAGAAGGTTCAGCGCAAAGATGGATTTTGGAATGTAAGTCTTCACGATCCTTCACACTATGGAGGCAAAGAAACAACGGGCACTGCCATGTTTATTTATGGCATGGCCTGGGGCGTTCGCAAGGGATATCTTGATTCAAACAAGTATATGCCGGTAATTACGAGAGGGTGGAACGGTTTAATGAAGCACGCTGTACACAAGAACGGTTTCCTCGGTTATGTTCAGGGAACTGGTAAAGAACCGAAAGACGGACAACCCGTAACAAAAACAAGCGTACCTAATTTTGAAGATTTCGGTCTCGGGGCATTTCTTCTTGCCGGAAGCGAAGTTTATCGCTTGACATCACAGCTACCTAAATAGTTAAACGTTGCAGAAAGAACATTTGCGTTGTACGTACGGAGCGTCAGAAAATTAAAAAAGGCTGTCTCCCCCGAGACAGCCTTTTCATTAACCCAATTAACCAAATCCAATAGCCCACATTTTTTGCGGAGCGATTGATTATACTTTAAAGGTATTTTTCTGGAACATGGAGCGTGTCCTGCCGGGTGCTGCCGGTTTTCATTTTCCTGCGTATGATATAGTTCATGAAACCAGACGCGCCATCTAAAAGTCTTGTTGGATTTAAAAAGGAGATGTGGCATTATCGTTCAGGTTGAACAACCACTGGTTTCAATCGAACCGGCCCAAGTAATCCGGAAGGAGCGGGCTGCCATTCAGATGCGTTGAACAACCCTTGCTTCGAATTGACTGGTTTCCTCGCGGGAAAATTTATATTGTAGAACCGCTTCCATAATATCTGTTCACGATCCATATAGGCAATTCGATTTGCCATTGTATTGCTAACAACGATCTCGAGAGAATTCTTTTCGCGAAGCAGGTTGTTTTGGAAAACCAACGTGAATGCAGGACCAATGCATGTGCCGATGTGCTTACCATTTAAATAAACAACGGCACTTTCTTTTACATCGCCGAGTTCGAGTTTCCAGTACGATGATTTGACAGGCGGTTTGCTGAACATTAAAGTGTACCTGACGCGACCAGAAAATGCTTCGTAACCAGGGCCGGCATTCGTCCATGACTCCAGCGAATCCATTTTCAATGAAGGGGGTAATGTAGGTCCACCATTCATAAAATCAACTTGCCATGTGCCGTCCAATGATATAGATTCATTCCCCTCAGTATAAAATGGAAAAATGCCAGGCAGCGTGCTATGCTCTTTTAATTTTATGATGAGCGTTTGCCTCGGCGCTAGACTGAGTCTAAGTGAAGTGCTTGCGTTTGCCGATATCGTTGTTGACGCCGTTCCTGAAACTCCGGTCATCGGATCGTATATTTCGGCTACCTTCGCCGGACTTGCCAGCACTATATTCTTAGTCACCGTCTTGTCGGAGTCGTTCACTAAAAAATAAATTGTTCCGTCGCTGTTTTTTTTTCGTATGAAATTAATATTGGAAGTCTTCAGTTTTTCTCTTCGTACCGTAGTGGATGACAGCATATCGACGATATTGTTGCCACCAAGGATACGACCTTTGCCATAGGGAATAATCGAAATATTTTGGTTGAAATTTAGTTTTTCCATCGGACGCTTCAGCGATGCGAAAGTCGCTGCATTTTTTTTCATTTCAGCAAAACCGGAAAACGACTGAGGGAGTCCTTCAGCAAAAATCACGGTGGCGCCTTGTTCTGCAAGTTTACTGAGTGCCTGCATAGTGCTTACCGGAATATATCTACAGTAGGGAATAATAATTGTCTGATAAATTATATTACCACCGGTACGAATTTCATTATCCTGTACGTTCAGTTGACGGATTTGTGTGTCGGAAATGTAATCAAAAAGAAATCCCTCTTCCATCAGTTTTTCTGCACACCGTGCAAAGGAAGTTCCTTCGAATTGTTTGTCGATACCATCAAAATGTTCGATCATTTCCGGACCTGGAGTTGAAAAGCGATCGTAGACCGGATAATACAATAAGATATCATTATCAGGAGAACTGTTTTGCAGGAACGACTGACATCTCGCAACGTACTGGTTAAGCGTTTTGAAATCATGCCAGAAAGGATTTCTTGTATTAAAATGAACGGCGGCGTAAAAAAGCCACCCCGGCCACGGTTCACTTGTCGGTGAATACGCCGTACCATGATATACCACATGGTTGACACCGTTTAACAGGAATACATCAACGGCAGCTTTTACATCTTTTAGATCAGATTGAAAATGTTCATCGAGCCAGGTTGCAGCCTCGGCAGATACAAGTTTTTTGCCCATAACGTTTGCTGCCGATGAAGCCATCTTAATGCGCAGCGGTTCCGTTCCTTCTATTTCAGGAATATCAACAGCACTGTAAAGGTCCAGGATATTGGAAGGAGATCCATGGGCCTGGTTTCTGACCAATGCACCGTGCCCGTGAGCCCATGCTTTCCAGGGTTGTGTAAACTTTTCAAGTAACAGCGATGACAATGTTTCGCGATAATCACAAAGGATGCGATCGCTGGTATCGCTTTTATTACCAGCAAGCAATGTTGGTAAATAGCTTCGAAGATCGTATCCCCGTCTTTCTTTAAATTCTTCGAACAGATGTGGTGTCCAGTCAGCCGCACCCGCGGCATCATCTACTTCATAAGAATCGTTAAAAAAAGCGCGCAGCGGTCGTATATCCATACCGTTGAATGCGCTATCAAAACGATTGAGGTAATGTTTAAGCGCCACAAATGAAAAATGATCAATCACATTTCCTTCACCGCCGGGACCTGCACGTTCTACCATCTTTCCATGCCAGCCGCTGAAAACAGCAATGAATGTCCAGTTTCCTCCGGGGTATTTCCACGATAGCCTGTCATTTTTGTCAACCTTATCGGTTAAATCAAAAGCATTGCCTTCGGCATCATAAGCCATCAGCGAAAGCAAAGGCAATTTTTTCTTAAACCGGATTTGATCGATGGCACGTACTTGAAGGTTATCGTTTTCGCTTACCGGATCCTGTATTTTTTGGATATCATCCTGATCAGCAGGATGAGAAATTCCAGGGACGTTGAATCCAACCCTGCGAAACATCGGTTCTTGCACAAACTTGATCGTCTCAGGCACTTCATGCTTGTTTTTTATCTGATACGTTTTAAAATGAACATTACGGCAAGCTTCATCTTCCGATATCCATGGTCCACCAAAGGGCCAGCCTGTACCCGTTGCCATGTCTACACCAAGGCCAAGGTGCTGTGCTTGCTGCAACGTATAGGCTAACATGTCTGTCCACTCCGCCGAAAGAAAGCTTATGAATTTTTCCTCTGTTCCATACACACCATATATTGGTGTAATTTCAACCCCGCCAATACCGGCTTCATGAAATGCCTGGAGTTCTTTTGATATACCTTCTTTGGTTACTGCGCTGCCATGCCACCACCAACGCGTCCACGGCTTCGTTTCGTTTGTTATCTCAGGCCAGAATGGCGTAACATCGTTATTTTGTGAAAGGCATACGTTGATTGGAAATATTGTCCAAAAAATAATGGTAACAAAAAACGAAATGTTTTTAGGCATGTTGATCGGTTCAGTCGAGATGAAATACTTCATGAAGGGGAAGCGAGACGGGTGAGTTGTCGGGGTTGGTTTCCATGATGTCTGCCATATAAGCCCACCATTTCTTAACGACCGGATGACTACCAAGGTCCTGTGATGTTTGTTCGCCATGCTGCTCCTGAACCGCAAACAAATTATTCGATTCAGGATCGAAGAATATAGTGTAATTCGAAATCCCTGATGCTTTGAGCAAGCCTTTCAATTCAGGCCACAATGCATCGTGTCTTTTCCGGTATTCATCTTTATGACCGGCTTTAAGTTTCATTTTGAAAGCAATCCGCATCTTATAAAGATAACGTAATTTAAAACTGCGCGGCAATGTAAAGTGTAGGTGTCCTGTAGTATCAGGGTTTTAATGCAATACATCATGTTCTTGAATAGAATAGATTTTTTTTGACGATAAAGTATTAGATTGGTCGCTGACAAATCTAAATCCGGTGAATTATGGCTGTACTAAAAAATGATGCGTCGACAACAGAAGTCAAACCTGGCATCACACGCAAGATGATTTATGGGTCAGATCTCATGATGGTGGTCATTGATTTTACAAATGGTCCGTGGGCGCATCCTGATCCGCCACATAGTCATGTCCATGAACAAACAAGTTATATTGCCGGTGGAAAAATCCGGTTCATTTGTGAAGGTGAATCTGATCAGATCCTAAGCACGGGTGATATGTTTTATGTTCCTTCAGGTAGGCAACATACGATCCAGTTGCTCAGTGAATCTGCACGGCTTGTTGATAGCTTTAACCCGGTGAGGAAGGATTTTATTTAAGTATATGAAAGTAATATTACGTTGTTTTTTCGTACTGGCTTCACATGTACTGTTCGCACAATCTCAGGACAGTGTATTTATGTTCTCATATTTCAAAGGTAACGGTGAAGATGGCTTGCATTTGGCGTATAGCCATGACGGTTATAAATGGCAGGCGCTTAATCATGATAGTTCATTCTTAAAACCCACCGCCGGTAAAGATAAACTTATGCGCGACCCTTGCATTGTTCAGGGACCCGATGGCATGTTTCACATGGTGTGGACTGTCAGTTGGAACGAAAAAGGTATTGGTTATGCCAATTCACCTGATTTGATCAACTGGTCATCGCAACAGTATTTGCCAGTAATGGAACATGAACCTGGCGCACGTAATTGCTGGGCCCCGGAATTATTTTACGATGAAAAATCTGATCAGTTTATGATCTATTGGGCGACCACGATAACGGGACGATTTAAAGAGACGGAAAGTAAACAGGAGCAGGGTTATAATCACCGGATGTATTTTGTCACCACCAGGGACTTCAACACACTGAGTGAAACAAGCTTGCTTTACGAACCCGGTTTTAACGTAATCGACGCAACGGTGGTTTTGCATGATAAAAAGTATTTGATGTTTTTGAAAGATGAGACGGTTGATCCACCACAAAAGAATATTCGCGTGGCCATTTCAGAAGAGCCGTTTGGCGGGTATGCAGCTCCAGGCAAACTAATCACAGGAAAATACTGGGCGGAAGGACCAACAGTTCTGCGAATTGACAGCCAGTGGGTTGTTTTCTTTGATAAGTATCGAGATCATCAAATGGGTGCCGTCGCATCCGGAGATTTGAAAAACTGGACCGATATTTCTGAACGTATTTCCTTTCCACATGGTGTGCGTCATGGAACGGCATTCAGGGTTTCTCGTGATGTATTTGATAAACTGAAATAAGATTCGGGAAACGTCCTTTATATAGTAGTTTTTTTCGGATGTCAAACTTTTCTTATGATTGAATAAGTGGTATCTTTGTAAAGATAATTACACATCAATTTTTATAGGTAATAAAATGTTAAGCTTTGCTTTAGACTTATTGAAAGCTGATTTGAAGCGTGACATATTCACTGCCAAAATACGTTTGAATTCTGTTGCGGAATTTCGCAAAACGTACTTTAAACTTAAAATAATCTTTCCCAATTATTAAGCACTCGCGAGTGTGCTTTTAAAGAATCCTGTAAACTTTATCGACTACCGTCAACAAGCGTTTATCTCATTTTGGATAGCGCTACTCGCTTTATAGAGTTTATTTCGTCAGGATCGTCTATTGTTAAATTTTCTGTTCATTTAAAACATTGAATTATGGCTAAGGGAAAGAATTTAAAGCCTGCTAAAGTAGATCTCAAAGCAAAAAAACAAGAAAAAATATTAAGAAGACTAGAAGAAAAGAAAGATAAAAAAAGGAAGTCCAGCGTTTAGACATAATAGTGTCTGTTAATCCTGCTTCTGCAGCGATTGACCTGGTACAAAACAGAAAGCCCTTATAATTTGAATGATTATTTAAGGGCTTTCGCATTTTTCAAAGAAGTTGATTAATCAGCAGTTGAATATTATATATGTCGATCCTGTAAACATCAGCATTGTCATCATCCCGCTGGACCGTACCCTCAAGAGGCCGAATTGATTTTGTTTTTTAGAAACAACATGGTATAATTGTATATATTACAATTATTATTTGTGGTACTTATGATAATCCACCTATATTATTTTGGAGTTACAAAGTAAGATGCAAGTCATTTGATTTTGAAGCCTCTGGTAATTTACGTAAGGGTTAAGGCCAAATGTTAAAGTCAGTGTCCACATCAAAACCAGAAAACATTCGCTTGTGAAGAAAACCATCATAATGAGTCTAACATTGACTTTATTTTTTAGTCAGATGTTTGCGCAGATAACTCAGGCCACTAACCCCGTCATTTTCGCTGATGTGCCTGACTTATCCATGATTCGTGTGGGTGATGTTTATTATATGAGCAGTACCACCATGCACATGAATCCAGGTGTACCGATCATGAAGTCAACCGACCTCGTGAACTGGAAGCTTGTGAACTATGCGTATGAGGTACTCGATTCAACGGATGCGCTAAAAATGGAAAACGGGCAAAACGCCTATGGCCGGGGCTCATGGGCAAGTTGCCTTCGTTATCATAAAGGGGTGTACTATGTCTCCACTTTCTCACAAACTACAGGGAGGACCCACATCTATACAACACGCGATATTGAAAAAGGTCCCTGGAAAGTTTTAACGTTCAAGCCATCCTTTCATGATCACACAATTTTTTTCGACGATGACGAACGTGTTTATATGATCTGGGGAGGTGGCAATCTTAAAATGGTTGAACTCAAAGAAGATTTATCAGGTGTAAAGGAAGGCACAGCGCGCGTATTGATCGAAAATGCAAGTGCTCCGGCAGGTCAGGACATTGGTTTGCAAGCTGAAGGGTCTCAGCTGTTTAAAGTAAATGGAAAGTATTACCTGTTTAACATTGTGTGGCCTAAGGGTGGAATGCGTACAGTACTGATTCACCGGGCAGATAAAATTACCGGTCCATATGAAGGAAGAGTAGCTTTGCAGGATAAAGGGGTAGCACAGGGCGGACTCATTGACACTCCGGATGGTGAATGGTTTGCATATCTCTTCCGTGATTTCGGCGCTGTTGGGCGTATTCCATATCTGGTTCCGGTAACATGGGAGGATGGTTGGCCAGTTTTAGGAACGGACGGGAAGGTACCTGATCAACTCAATCTTCCCGTTAGCAAAGGACTCATTCCGGGTATTGTAGCTTCGGACGAATTCACCCGTAAAAAGAATGAACCGGCCTTGCCCTTAGTCTGGCAGTGGAATCATAATCCTGATAATAAGTATTGGTCTGTTACAAGTCGAAAAGGATTTGTCCGCTTGACCACCGGACGTATTGATAACGACTTTTTGATGGCGAGAAATACGCTTACCCAACGCACTATCGGACCCCGTTGCTCAGGAGCGACTGCCGTTGATATAAGCAATATGAAACCCGGAGATTTTGCCGGCCTCGCGCTCTTGCAGAAAAAGTATGGATTTGTTGGAATTAAATCTGAGAATGGAGTCAAGTCTATCGTCATGGTGAATACCTCATCGAATGGCGCCACTGAAGAAGAAAGCGTGCCTGTGAAACAGAAAACCATATATCTGAAAGTTGATTGCAATTTTACTGATCGGACCGACGTAGCCACCTTTTTTTACAGCCTCGATGGTAAATCATGGACAAAGATTGGATCCAGTCTGCGCATGGAATACACCCTTCCTCATTTTATGGGATACCGGTTTGGGTTATTTAATTTTGCCACTAAGCATGTGGGCGGTTATGCCGACTTTGATTTTTTTCGCATAACACAATAGAAACATATGGTAGTTTAGATCGTTGCAGATAGGTCTATTATCCAGAGCAGCGGTATACGAAAAATTCGGTTTCGATAATAGTAATCAATAAAGCATAAGCGCTGGCTGTAAAAAAACAAAGTAATTGGAGAAGTTGTTCTCAGTTGAGATATTCGCCCCGTTAAAGTTATAATGAAATGGATTTAAAGGGTTATAAAAGTGATCAAAAGATCCTTGTTGCCGTCGATTGCATAATTTTTGGATTTGATGGTGCTGAACTGAAAGCACTCGTTATTAAGCGGGGATTCGAACCTGAAAAAGGTAAATGGTCTCTGATGGGCGGTTTTTTAAAGGCAAACGAAAATGCCGATGAGGCGGCGAGCAGAGTTCTTTATCAACTTACTGGAATGAAGAACATCTACATGGAACAACTCTACACTTTCACAGATCTCGACCGGGATGCCGCGGGTAGGGTTATTTCAATTGCGTATTTCGCGTTGATAAACATCGCCGATTACAGTGTTCAGCTTCAATTGGAACATGAAGCGAAATGGTTTTCTGTTAAGAAGATTCCACCATTGATTTTTGATCATAAGAAGATGGTTCAAAAAGCAAAGTTAAAATTAATGGAAAAGGCGGCGAACAATCCGATTGGATTCGAACTGTTACCAGAGAAATTTACCCTTCCGCAACTTCAAAATTTGTATGAAGCAATATTCCAGGTATCACTGGATAAAAGAAATTTTTCAAAAAAAATACACGCACTTGGTGTTCTCAATAAGTTGAATGAAAAGGAAAGAGAATCGTCTAAAAGGGGTGCTTTTTACTATATATTCGATCATAAGAAGTATCAAAAAATCAGGTCAGAAGGCGTTAAATTTATATAAGTCGCCGACCCCTGCCTAACTTTCTGCCCATTCTCTTGTTTCCCGTAAAAAAGCCCTTATCCAAGCGGTTCAAAATAAATAATTGTTAATTGTACACTTAACAAAAATTAAATGTATTTTTAACACATAAACATTGCGTTCAGCAATGTTTATGAATAGAAAATAGTGGTTTACCATGTGGAAAACCTCTAATTTTTTGTTTGGGTTAAACTACTGGTTTGCCTGGGCGAGGGAATGCCAGTAGTTTTTTTCTTCAATCGCCTTTATCCGGATCTTCAAAATCCCGTTTAACAGTTCGGGTTACGTTAATTCATCATCTATCGGCAAACTAGAGGAGATTTTCACTCTGAAAAGATTAAGACAAAACGTTTTAAGCGCATGTTTCTAAAATTTTTAAGTTTGCTGTTATAAAATAAAATGATGACTAGTAAAAAAGGCTTCACCACCACCATACTGCATGCAGACAGGCTTTCGAAGCCTGAATTCGGCGCACTTCACCAACCGGTTCATACTGCTGTTACCTGGGGATATGAAGACGTGAACGACCTTGTCAACGTATTTCAAAACAAGACAAAAGGATACGCTTATTCCCGGCAAAGTAATCCTACTGTAGCGGCCCTGGAACATAAGATCACCCAAATGGAGCAGGGAATAGCAACGGTTGCTTTTTCTACTGGCATGGCTGCAATAACAGCGACGATTTTGTCTCTCTTGAAAAATGGAGACCATATCATCGCCAGTTCGTACCTCTTTGGTAATTCCAGGAGCGTTTTACAAACATTTATTGAGATTGGCCTTCAAATTACTTTTGTGGATGCTACAAGCATCGAAAATGTAAGGGAGGCATGGCAGCCAGACACACGGATGGTTATCGTTGAAACCATTGCCAATCCCGGTACGCAGGTAGCACACGTTGATGAGATTGGCAATTTTTGTTTTGAGAAGAAACTACTCTACGTTGTTGATAACACCATGTCGTCGCCTTACCTTTTTCAACCCGTAAAGGTTAAAGCCAGTTTGATCATTAATTCGCTCACAAAATATATTGCGGGTCACGGTAATGCGCTTGGAGGAAGTGTTACGGATACAGGTTTATTTGATTGGACAACATTTCAGAACATTGCTGCTGTCTTTAGAAATCAGACTGCACCGGCTATGTTAGGGATTACGCAAATCAGGAAAAGAGGCTTACGCGATGGAGGTGGTACATTATCACCTGAAGCAGCCCATAGCATTTCCGTTGGATCAGAAACTTTAGCATTGCGGTTAGATAAATGCTGTAATAATGCTTTAACATTAGCAAGGTATCTCGAAGGACATTCTTTGATCAACAATGTTTATTATCCGGGTTTAGCAACTCACCCACAACATAAAATTGCATCAACTTTCTTTAGTGGATTTGGTGGGTTAATGAGTTTTGAATTAAATGATAAAATTGATTGCCTGGCTTTCCTGAACCGTCTGCAGGTAGTAATCAAGTCAAGTAACCTGGGTGATACCAGAACACTCGCTATTCCGGTTGCCCAGACGATCTTCCATGAGCTCGGTGCAGATCGAAGAAAGGAAATGGGCATTGCGGACTCTTTGATCCGATTGTCAGTTGGCATAGAAGATATAGATGATTTATTAGCAGACTTCGCGCAGGCGTTGTCGCATTGCTGAGACAGCCTGCATGATTCATTTAAGGTGTACCATTGCGTGTTCGCAATAATTTCTTCAGAACACGCAATGGCAATGAGAAACTGCCTCATTCTTTTAATCCTTCGACCGGATTTGCTTTTGCAACTCGTCTCACCTGTGTAAAGACCACCGTTAATAATACCAGCATCAGGATAGCTAACGATATGGCTATACCGGAGAATGTTATCGGCATGGGGTATGCATACAACATCTTCAACATGCCTTCAATCATGATGTAACTTACCGGAGCGCCAATGATCAGGGCAATACAACTTAACAGGAGATACTGCTTGCTAATGTTTGCAGCGAGTGTTTTCAAGCTGGCACCTAAAATTTTACGGATGCTGAACTCTTTTACTCTTCCGGATACATTGAGTGTTATCAAACCATACAATCCCAGGCTTGCCAGCAATACAGCAATTGATGCAATAACCTGCATAAAGTTTTGCGCAGTATCAACATCTTCAAAAAACCAATGAAAGATATCTTCCTGGAAGCCACCCTGGAACGGTGTTTCAGGAAGCAAGGAACCCCATAAAATTTTTAATCTTTCAAGTGTCTCTTTCTGGGCCTCTTTTTTTACTTTCATGGTGATGTATCGATATTCCCCCTTGTCGGCCAACGTGAAAATCGTAGGTTGTATTTTTTCGTAAAAGCTATTAATATGAAAATCCTTGACGACACCGATCACTTCATACCGTATACTGTCAATTTCAAATTCCTGGTTTATCGGATTTTTAATAGCGAGGTTTTTCACAAAAAGTTCATTGACGATAATTTTCGATTTATCAGCTTCAGCGTGCTCTTTAAAGTTTCTCCCTTGAAGTAGGTGAAGTTCCATCGTTTCGAAGTAGTTTGCATCAATAGATAGTTCGTGTACTTCGTACTGATGATCCGGCATACGAACAACGGCGGAAGCATAATCTTTTCCCACATGATGTTTTGAACCGGATATTTCCAGCACATTAGGATCCTGAAGTAGCTTTGCCTCCAGCTGCTCAAAGGCCAAACCATCCTGAACCTGGGTATATAGTGATCCTTTTTGGTTATAACCCCAACTTCGGTTATACTGATAAGTGCTGTTTTGAGTAAACATTACAGCACCTGTAATGGTTATACACGCCAATACCAATTGCACGCATAAGAACACTTTTGTCAAAGGATTTTTCTTCCCAAACTGTATGGATCCTCTGAAAATTTTGGTGGCTTCAAATTTTGAAATATAAAATGCGGGATAGATACCGGAAGCTAAAGCGGTGAAAAGTAACATTACCAGAAGGAATAGCCAAAGACTAATATCTGTTAAACTTAATTCCATATTTTGCCGGTTGATTTGGATGAACCATGGCAGAAAAATTGTTATGGCCAATGTAACGCCGACAATAAGCGCAAAGGTGGTGACAACTACATTTTCTGCGAGAAATTGAAGCACGACTTTTCCGCGATTTGCACCGATCACTTTTCTTACACCTATTTCTTTTAATCGCCTGGCAGCGGAAACAATGGCAATATTGATGTAATTAAAACACGCCAGCCCCAGCATGAACAGCGCAATAACAGGTAACCCTATTCTTCCTTCTTGTGAATAATCATACGAAATTCCATCACGAATGTCTTTAGAATTCAAGTGCAGGTCTGCGATACTGTGAAAGGCGAAGGCACTAATCGCCCATCCTTCCTGTACTTCATTCTGTAATGCTTTATACTTTTTCATTTTTTCTTTAATCACTTCAAGATCCGAAGGATTGTCTACCTGAATTAATGTGCCGTTGATGAAAGCGCTCCAATCATTAAAGTTGTAGGAAGGATCGGCCATCTTTAAATTTTCAAAATTTAAAAGAAAGCTAAATTCAATAATATGTGCATCCGGGAAAGGTTCAGCAACACCTGTTACTTTAAACAACTTGCTTCGTTCTTCATTGAATTTGATCAGGATTTGTTGACCAATAGGGTTCTCTTCTCCAAAATATTTTTCAGACATTTCTGCACTGAGGATAATACTATTTGCATCCGTCAGTGATTTCGATGTACCCCATTTTAAAGGAAAGGTAAACATCTCTAAAAATGCAGGATCGGTATAGCGCACGCGTTCTGCGAAAACTTGTTCATCGCGTTTTACAATTACGTTTCCATCTTCAATGCGACAAACTTTTTTAACCTGTGGAAGATCCTGCTGAAGCATTTCACCCAATGGCCTTGGTGTACGCCCATATTCCTGAAGTGTTCCATCCATGTCACCGAAATATGTTACGACGTAAACACTGTTTTTATTCTTATGAAAATGATCGATACGGTGATCAAATTCCAGGAAGGAGTAAACAACAATGCATATTCCAATGGCAACAGATAAGCCGAATATGTTGATAAAGGAAGTAAGCGGGTTCTTTAACAAACTGCGAAAGGATGTTTTAAAGTAGTTTTTCAACATAGGGTAGGTGTTTATCGTATGGACTGTTCTTAAGTTGCTGATTAGGGTCGGTCTCAATAGCTTTATCATTTCCAGGGTATAGAGAAGTTTCGCTTTTCTAACGGCATATTGCTCCAGGTTTTCGCGATACACTTCCTCCATGTCTCCTTCAATCTCTTCCACGTATTTTCGCTTAATGAAGAACCGGAGTAATTGAAGTGGCCATTTTGGTGGCGCGGTATTGGTACGCTTCTTCATGTTGTTTTTAATTGGACCGAAAATTTCGGAATGGAAGCCCAGAGATCTGCTCTTATTTCTTTCATCTCCGCAAGAACTTTATGAGCATGTGACGTTGTGGTATAAATGCGTTTACGTTTTCCGCCTCTTTCCGGAGTGGCCTCACCAAAAGCAGATGTAAGAAACCCTTTCTCCTCCATGCGTTTCAGCGCAGACTGAATAGCGCCGACACTTAACTTTTGTTTTAACCTGCTTTCAAGTTCTCTTTTGATGGAGACTCCGTAGGCCTCTTGTTGCAACGCTGCAACAGTAAGGAGAACCAGCTCTTCAAACTCGCCCAATTTTGTTTTCTTCATAGATATTATTCCTAATTGCAGTTTTAATCAACAAATATACCAATATCAAAAACGACGAAATTTGACCATGTACATCGATTCGACTTATCTGGGGTGTTCGGTACCGTTCATCTTTGATTAAAAGCGGACTGTGAAAGCAAATGAGGATGCCTTAACGCCTGCGCGACTGCGTTACTTTAAATATTCGAATTCAGTCCATTTTCAGACTTTCCCGAATCATTAAATGCTTGCCGGATGATTTCTGATATCGACTTTACTAAAGTCGATGGCTGATATGAATATCTCTTTCCACGCATGACCCAATTAATTCCTCCCGTAAGTAGAACCAAATGTACTTTTTACCGGTTTGAAAAGAGTAGCTCTAAGGCTTAGTGAAAAAATCTAAAATGGCATCAATTCGGCACTATTCAATCGATAAGCTGTTCAAAAACCGGTTTTTCAGCAAATCCCGATTTAAATCCGTATCTTTGCACCATTCCTCCGATTATTACTATACTACCCTCGACCATCAACCCAGATTCGCCGTTGAAAGCTATGTGCCGCGTTTTTAATCGTATTTAATTAATTAATCAATAAACTACAATGAGACAACTTAAGATCAGTAAACAGATTACCAACCGGGAAAGCCAATCCCTGGACAAATATTTACAAGAAATTGGAAGGGTGGATTTGATTACTTCTGAAGTTGAAGTGGAGCTGGCCAAGCGTATTCACGAAGGTGATCAGGTGGCTCTTGAAAAGTTGACAAAAGCCAATCTTCGTTTCGTGGTGTCGGTTGCAAAACAATACCAGAATCACGGTCTTACACTGGGTGACTTGATCAATGAAGGTAATTTAGGACTGATCAAAGCGGCAAAACGTTTCGATGAAACACGTGGATTTAAATTCATCTCCTATGCCGTTTGGTGGATTCGTCAGTCTATTATGCAGGCCCTCGCTGAGCAAGCCCGTATTGTTCGTCTGCCGTTGAACCGGGTAGGGTCTTTAAATAAGATTTCAAAAACATTTTCCGACCTGGAACAAAAATTCCAACGTGAGCCTTCCGCTGAAGAACTTGCCGAAGTAATCGGTGTAACTACACAAGAGGTGATTGAAAACCTTAAGGTGTCTGGCCGCCATGTTTCTATGGATGCACCGTTCGCACAGGGTGAGGAAAACAGTCTACTCGATGTGCTTACCGATGCTGATGAACAAACTCCTGATTCCGGATTGTTATCCGATTCACTTAAAAAGGAGGTTCAACGCGCGCTTGCCACTTTAACCGTAAGGGAAGCTCAGGTGCTTGGTTTGTATTTCGGTCTTGACGGTGGTAACGCCATGACACTTGAAGAAATTGGTGAGAAATTTAGTCTTACAAGGGAAAGGGTACGCCAGATCAAAGAAAAGGCAACCCGCCGGCTGAGACATACATCGCGCAGTAAAACTTTGAAATCATACCTGGGATAACAGCTTCGTAAAGATTAGGAAAGCGTAGGAAAGATTTATATCTTTACTACGCATTTAAGAAATAGTGCATTTCAACAAGGGTCTCTCGGTTTTTGTTGTTTACGCCTTACTTAATTTAATAATCTTTCAAGTAAGTCTCTCATCAGACAAATCATTAAAAGTATTATTGCCAAGGTCAGTTAGAAGTAAAATCCTATTTGCCCGTTAGTTTAGTTTTTTTTTTAATTAATATATAATGCAAGGAACAGTAAAATTCTTTAATGAGACCAAAGGTTTTGGATTCATTAAACCGTCAAATTCAAACGCAGACATTTTTGTACACACTTCAGGTCTTATCGATCAGATTCGTGAAAACGATCAGGTTGAATATGATGAAGAAAGAGGTAAAAAAGGTATGAACGCTGTGAATGTTAAACTCGTAAAATAATAAGTTTTAGACATAACATTCTTAAAGATAAACCGTCTCACAAGGACGGTTTATTTTTTTGTATTCATGTTTGGAATAACGGTTATGGTCTGGCTTCAGAGGAATAGAATCACATCCCTTAATACAGTTTGCTATTTCCGGGATGCCTTTTTATTTTAGTCACACGCTTTTAAATTCCATAAAATGAGATTCCTTGTATTCCTCTGTTTCTTATTTGCCGTCAACACCGCCTGGAGTCAATCGGAAGCTCTTCATGAAAATTATTTCGTTACCCGAGATCGTGTAAAAATATATTATGAAATAGCCGGCGAAGGGGATCCTGTTTTACTCGTTCATGGGTTTGTTGTGAATAGTCAATCATGGAAGAAGTCTGCATTGTATAAAGACCTGATCTCCGGAGGTTATAAAGTGATCATCCTTGATCTTCGTGGTAATGGAAAATCTGATAAGCCGCAAAAACCGGAGTCCTACACAAATGATATTGAAGCGAAGGACATCATGCAACTCATGGATAAGCTAAAAATAGATCAATATAAGGTTGTCGGCTATTCCCGTGGATCGATCATTGCATCGCGGTTACTGGTGTTGGACAAACGCGTCTCAAGCGTGGTACTTGGAGGAATGGGTGCTGATTTTACCAACCCGGAATGGCCACGCCGGAAATTGTTCTATCGCGCGTTAATGGGTGAACCTGTTGAAGAATTGAAAGGCTTTATTGATTATGTTAAAACTTCAGGACTCGATCAAAAAGCGTTGGCGTACATGCAGTATGGCCAACCATCAACGAGCACGGCTGAGTTGTTGGAGATAAAGAAACCAGTGCTGGTAATTTGTGGAACAGCCGATGAAGACAATGGTTCTTCCAAAACACTTGCTTCGATGATACCTTCGTCGACATATCTTCGCGTGCCTGGTGATCACAATAACACAGTGCATACGGATGCGTTTAGCCAGGGCGTTATTCAGTTTCTGAAAACACAAGACACGAAGTAAAAGATACGAGTTAACAGGTACGGGATACGAGGTCAAAGGTATGGTGCACAAGGTAGGAGGTAAGCGTTTGTTGTCTCAGTCATTGACTCCAATCTCTACTTAGTCTTGAACGTTGAACGCTGAACCTGTTAAATATCTTTGCTGCTATTAGACCTGGAGTAACGCTAACTTTTTACACTCCTTTTTACGGAATTAAACCGGCTGGTCTGTAATATTGCACTAAACCGTCGCTAAAAAAAATTACATGAAAGAAAAGCAGGTACACATTCTCATTGGTTGTGCTGATGCACGGGATTTAAGTCAGGTACAAATCGATGCAATTAATAAAGTAACCGCATCATTCAATGCGCAGGGCATCGACATTGAACTCCATTCGATTCGCGCAGCGGGTTCATTCATTTCACCTGATGTAGTGATGGATATCAAATGGACGTTTGAACAGGCACAGCGGAACTGTCCTGATCCCAGAATGAAAATTTCTTACTATGTTCATATCCAGACACACGGACACTTAAGCGAAGATTCTAATGATAATTATATAAGCCACGTTCACGACCTGCATGTTATTGATGGTTCGCCGTTAAATTGTGGGATGCTAAGTGCAAGCTCAGTCGGTGTTGAGATTGAACAGATGATTGTAACAGAAAAACCCAGCATCAACGTGAAGGGTAAAACCATTGTGATCGATAACGACACAAAAATAAAATACCTGTTACGTGAAATTTATGCTTATGATGGCTACCTCGCTGGTGACTTTATAAAAAGTATTGACTTGCTGCGAACGCATCCACGGCGCCAACGTACTGTACTTGAAAAGCATATTGTTACGGACCCGGATCTTAAGATGCTGGACATTAAGATTACCTCAGGTATTATGGATTATGCTATTCATGCCCTTATCCGGGTGGACGATGGTGATCCTGCTGTGCCTTTCTGGGATAGCGTACATCACGAAATAAGGAGACACGCGGAAAATAACCGACACGCCAAGGACTTGCTGATTAATCAAAGTATGAAGCAGAAACCACTGGCTGGACTGTTGTGCATGAGTGACCCAAGACTTTCATCGCGTTCACTTGCTGCAAATTATTATATGAAGCTGAAGAACATACAGCATACCGGCGAATACCTTCCCAACACAGTCTTCAATATGAGTGGAAGTTCCTTCGATATTCCGCAGACACCATTCGGTCCTTATGTAATCGGCGGTTTTTACTTCGCTGTAAAACACCTTAATCTGACTGATGAAATGGTTATGGGATACGATGCTAATCAGACTGCCCGGATCATTCAAAAAATAAAAAATGATCCATTAATGAACATGATTGTAGAAAAGTTCAAGGTAAATCTGATTGACATAAACCAAACCGACCTGGCTAACGGCGTATCGGGTTAAGCTATCAATTGCCGCGAAGACATTCCGGTTGCTTTACATTAACAATGGGCCAACAGGCTTTTCAATGCGAACCTGAGGATGTTAACCAACCAAGTTTTCGCTATACTGATTTTTCACGTTGGCCTGGAAGTACTTTCCGATTGAACCACGCATCATCTCATGGTAAACGCTTTCGGGCACACCATAGTAATGCCAAACCTCTCCATTTTTTCTGAACGTTATCTCTAAAGTTAAGGTCTCCCGATCGTACCCGACTCTTGATGCCATTGAAGAATCAACCTTTTGTCTTTTCATCATGATATTAAATTCCACTTTTGAAAAGAAAATCCCAAGAAAGAAATTAAATTTTGATGTCTTTTAACCGATCGGTCCACGCTGTAATATGCTCGTACATGATCCTGTATATTGTCCGAGGAAACGAAATTACGGGAGTTAGCGGTTATCATTCAGTACTATTTTTTTGTTTTCACATTGTAGATTACATCCACAAGGCCATCATTAAAAATATCGTGTGAGATTTCCCAAAACATGATTCCGTCAAGTTTGTTGTCAATCACATAATTTGTTTTTAATGCGATTGATTTTCGGTCGTCAAACGTAGCAAAAAGTTTTTCCTTTGGATGGTAAGCATATGGCGCCTTGGCGACATCGTCCCAATAAAACTCAAACCCTTTCAGTCGTGAAGAAAAATCTCTGAAGTCAATACCAGTTTTGAATTTTCCCGATTGATATAAACCGTTCTTAATGTCTGGTACATTTTCCCAGACCCGCGCGTAAAATGCTGCTCCGATCACGATTTTATCTCGTGGAACACCGATACCGATCAGATATTGAACCGCATTGTGGGTTGATTCTTTTTGTGAAGGAGTACTGTACAGCGCAGTATGATGACCGGTAACAGTAGAGTAACCGTTGATGAGATCGTATGACATGACGTTCACGCGGTCTACTTCCCGCATTACTGCTGCCCAATCTGTACTTTCATCCAGAAACTTTTGAAAGCCACCTGCGGCAAAGCTTAACTCATACTGATCGCCAAGGGTTTTACGAAGTATTTTTACCAAGGTTGTAAAGTTGGATTTGTCTTGCGGTTTATAGGGGTGCCCAGGGTATCCTTCGATCGCAGGATATTCCCAGTCGAGGTCTAGACCATCTGCTCCAAATGACCTGCAAAGCGCTAACGTCGATTCAGAAAATTCCGTTATACCTTCTTTTGTTGAGAACACATCTGAACAGGTTTTACATCCACCCCAACCGCCAAGTGAAAGAATTATCTTGAGCTTGGGATTTCGATTTTTAAGATTTACAAGTTTTGATATTGTTAATGAGTCAAGTTTGTTATCAACAGTAAGCTTGTTTCCCTGCAGATGACAGAAGCTAAAAATAATGTGACTAAGTTTTTCCGCTGGAAGACTGTCAACCATTTCAGGTCCACGTGAATAATAAGCGATGATGTTAAAATCTTTGTTTTGTGAAAAAGAGACAGAAACAATCATTAGCAATAAAAGGAAACACAGCACACATGATTTCATGAATGATTTGATTAGGATTGAAACTAAATCGGAAAATACGATGCACTTTAAACCTGGGCAAGTATACAGGCAAAGTGTGTCAGTGTGTTATAAAAAAATCAGCCGATATATCAACCATCAGCGGGATTCGAAGGAATAAAGTTGGCTTCAAAGCTAGAAAGATTGGCAAGTGTGTGTGATGTGGAAACAAACTTTCATAAATTGATATGAGAATTAAACGGACCACATCTGCCATGAAATTAAATGATTATAAGCACTGCTTCAACTTAAGTTACGATCAATTTATATCTCAGCATAACATCCATGGTAGCCAGATACAGGAAAACAGGCGTTATGAAAAAATGACAAACCTGATTCTGGTCGAAATGTCCGACGATCAATTTTTCTTCTTCAAGGACAGCAAATTAAAAATGATTTATATTTCAAATGATGTTGTAGCCAAACAGTTGTGGGCCGAATTCAAAAACACGACAGAGGCCAACACACCCGGAAAAATAGTTCGTTCCCGTGCAGGTAAAACCGCGAACCAAATAATTTTCGCGGGGTCAGGTATTACAGCGTCAATAGCCGGTAACGATGTTGCCTTCATAGAATTATATCCGACGTGTTCGCTCCAAGATTATCTGGAGAATATTTATAGTGAAGTGCAGCCTTTTATCAGATAAGTATCGTGAAGAAGTTGCCTGTATTTGCACGGCTGGCGTTAAAGGTACACCTATTCAGCACGTGGTCGATCTTTTGTGGATATATCGACGCGCGGTACATACACTTTATGCAAAGCTTTGTCAAACACACTATCGATCAAACGAATGTAAGGCGATCTGGATGTTTATTTCGAAATACAGTGTAAACCTGGCCCGCCTTGACCGATGAAGAAGTTTAGCGATTAGAAAAAGTATCACGAAGTGTTTCTCGGAAATGACGGGCGAAGTATAACTTTGCATCAGAATAAATTATTAAACGAGCGAGCGTGAGTACCATTTATCAACTCAAAATTGAACTTCCAGAGGCCCATCCCAAGGTCTGGCGGAGGATTACTGTACCGATTGATATATCCTTCGAAGATCTCCACTACATTATTCAAATCTCCATGGGGTATGAGGATGCGCATGAGTTCGAATTCAAGATCAATGAAACCACAGTCCGAGATTTCGGACCCGAAATTGACACGGGTGACAATCCTCATGATAGAGACACCCTGGTTACATTTCTGGATGAATTGGTTACAATGGTCAAGACAAAGTTTACATACGTGTATAATCTTCAGGACCACTTGTACCACCAAATCACACTTGAAAAAATAGCTACTTCCGCGGAAAAACCGGGGTACCCTGCTTGCATTGAAGGGGAAGGAGCAAACCCGTCTGGTGAACTTTTCGACATTGAAGAAGTCAATGCGTTGCTTAGGCGCTATTCGGAAGAACAGGAAGAACTCGATGCCGAAATGGAGGACCCTGACCTGGACGACGAAGATGACGATTTAGCATATGATGATGAGGAGGACACCGAATATGAAAGACTGAAACACCTGAAATCTCCGCAGGATGTGTTGAATGACGAAGAGAGCAGGGAAGCCATGGAGGAGTGGATCAATGATGCCCTGGCGGACAAAAGCAGTGTAGAATACAAGACTTTTATGCGATTGGTAAACCAAAGCAATAGTGAAGAGAAAGCTACTGCCATGATCCTGGAAGCCCTTTCCATCGAGTGGTTTTATGAACGGAAATATGGAATCGATCAATTTGACAAGCGTTACGAATATAACCTTAATAGACTTCCGCATGCACCTGAGGAAATACCTTCGCTTGATTATGCTGCCGGGGTACTCGACAAGAGCACAAGAGGCATTCCCTTTGCTGCCATTGAATATTTGCATAACGACATTTCCAGTGAGTCAACAGCCATCATCGTTAAAGCACTCAGGAACTTCTCAGATCATCAATATTGCTGGGCAGATTGTATCAATGCTCCCATCTGGTATTCCTTTGCGGCAGAAGGACATATAGTCGAGGAATTAATCGACGCTGTAATCGGATTTTACGGACGCGACAACAAGAATGAAACCGACATGCTGCATGAACAGGGACAATACCTGATCGGAAAACTTGCCCAAAAATATCCTGACATTACTGTTCAAAAGGTTCTTGCAACGATTGAAAAAGACGCTGAGGTTGGCGGTAAGGATGCTGTCTATTTCCTTTTCGATGTGTTTGACTTCTGTAACATCGATAAATATAAAGACCGTCTGATTGCACTTCTTAAACGTGACGATATTTCGTGGCATGATATGTTTGCTTCTACGATTTCTCATCTACAGATTAAAGATGGACTCCCTATATTGAAAGAACAGCTTAGGCGCCTCGAATCAAAAAAAGAGGAAAAGAATTTCTGGAACGACCATCATATAACCGAACTAGAAGAAGCTATCGAGGAACTTGAAAAAGGAGAAGATTATCATGATGTAGCGATGCCCATTTGCCTGACGCGCGGCACTACATGGAGAGAAGAATATGCTGACGCCGAAGAGGGGTTCTATGATAATGAAAGGTTCGGCGACGATGATTTTGATTGGGGAACTTTCGGCCAATTTGATCAGGATCGAGAATTGAGTTGGAATTCTAACTACGATCAACAACCGATTATCAAGGAGAATAAAACAGGCCGCAACGATCCATGTCCGTGTGGAAGCGGTAAAAAATATAAGAAGTGCTGCCTTGATAAGGAACCTGAATGAGAATAGCAATTGAGCCGTAAGGTGACACCTTTTCTTTGATCGGTTATCGATATTATTGCTTATTGTATTTCCGCCTGTTTCTTCGGCTTGTCAGTTGTAAATCGATCTAAAACGTTCGAGCAGTGATCACCTATAAATTTTCTTATTTCGTCTGCAACAGGATGCGGTATTTGAACCTTTTCAATTTGCTGTATTATTTTTTTTGCATGGTCTATTGGAAAATAAACTCGTTGAATTTAAGGAGAATGAATCAATAGCCATTTCTTATCAACTGTTCAACGAACTTGCGATGACCTGTCATTTTTTTGGTGTCAATTTGATTGGAAAGCTGCAACTAAAGCGAAAATCCTAAATGTCACCTTTTTTTAATTTTTGGTGACAAGATTTGCGAACTAAATGTCACCTTTTCTCGTAAATTGGTGACATGGATACGAAGACGCATACTTATATCGAATCGGTAATATCTCGAAGAAAGCCGGGAGAAATCGTCTTTCCGACCGAATTTAGAGGAAAAGGAAGCCAGGCGGCCATAAAAAAGGCAATGTCTCGAATTGCTAAAACAGGTAAAATCAACCGACTGGCTCACGGGATTTACTATATTCCTAAAACAGATCCGAAACTTGGCAAACTTCGGCCTGATCCTGAACAAGTAGTGAAGATGGTAGCTCAAAAGGAGAAAATCCGGGTGCGGCCGGCCGGTGCGTATGCGTTGCACCGACTGGGACTTACCACTCAAGTTCCAACGAAACGTGTTTACATCACTGACGGAAATTCTCGCCAATTCAAATTAGGCAACATACAGATTCGGTTTAAATCAACGTCTGCTAAAAAGTTTGCCATGAAGGGTGAAATAAGTAGCCTGGTAATTCAGGCAATTGAGGAAATAGGTGTACAGCATATTAGTAAAGAAATTCAGATGAAGCTCGGTGCCTTCTTATCAAAAGAAGATCCCAAAATTCTTCAACATGACTTGCGTCTTGCTTCAGCAAAAGTGAATGACTATATCGTAAAGCTTATGAAGTTAATACAATCAAATGACTAACTGGCTGAAACTAACAGACGATCAACGAAGAGCTTCCATCGCTGAAGTTGAATATATCACAGGAATCCAGGCCAAGGCGATTGAAAAGGACTGGTGGGTAACGCTTACCCTTCGCGCCTTATTTCAAGGGGCGTATGCGCAACATATTGTTTTTAAAGGTGGAACCTCTCTTAGTAAATGTTGGAAGTTAATCTCACGCTTTTCGGAAGATATCGACATAGCTCTGGCACCGGAAGCTTTCGAAATGAAGTATGAGAAAGATCCATCGAAAAGTTATGTCGAGAAACTTAAGAGAGCAGGTTGTGTCTTTACAAGTACTAAACTGAAAGAAGATCTCGAAGCGCAGTTCCTAAAACTTGGTGTGCCAAAAGATTTCATTCTCATAGAGGCGGAATCAATTCCAGAGAACAGGCCCGACACCGATCCACAAACCTTGCACGTTAAGTATAAACCTTTGTACGATCCGAACCCATATATCGCTGACGAAGTCAAAATTGAAGTGAGTGTCCGATCGTTGAAAACACCTTTCTCAAAAGCAGCGATCCAATCGATATTATCGTTGGAAAATCCTTCAGATTCATATCAGGAGGAACCATTACAAATTGATGCCGTGGAGCCACACAAAACGCTTTTGGAGAAGATTTTCCTTTTGCATGAAGAGTTTGGTAAGCCAGATGTAACCAAGATCCGTTCTGAAAGAATGTCAAGGCACCTATACGACTTGAGTAGCATGATTGATACGGATGCGGAAGCAAAGGCTGTCAGCGATGATCAACTATACCAAGACCTCATTCATCATCGTAAATGTTATCAACGAATTAGATGGGTTGATTACGAAACTTTAGGCTATAGTACTATCAGTTTCATCCCGCCAGATAACATTATAGATCTTTATCGACAGGACTACAAGACCATGCAGGAAGAGATGATTTATGGTAAGGCAGCTTCTTTCGATGAGTTAGTTGCTCGTCTACAATCTTTACAAGCGAAGTTCAGAAACAAACAGCGTAGCTTTTTAAATTTACATTATGAGCAATGAAAAATTTTCCAAGCGATTAGGTTACGGGCCAACCGAAAAACCTATAGGTTACCAGGGATGACGCACCAGAGGGCTTAAGAGGTTTTTTGATTCAACTATTGTATGAGCTTGAATACTCACCAAGTACATGTCGACAAATCATTTGCAGAGTGCTCCGATCTACTCCCGATCGGAACACCTGGAGCGAATTTCCAAATATAGACGGAGAAGTACATGACCTTATATCGAGTTGTGAATGGTACTATGTCTATGATATTATCGAATCTTTCGCTGAGAAAATGGATCTCACAATAAAAATAAAATTTCAATCTGAGCTTAATGACTACTTTAAGGTTAACGGGATTGGGTGGAAACTTGTCAACGGTAGAATCGAGTATCGAGGTGAAGAGAATTTTGAGAATGCATTAAGAAGGGTCGTAACAGTTTTAGAAGGAGCGAGTCTTTCTACTGCGAAGTCTGAGATTAAGGAAGCGATAACTGACTTATCAAGAAGACCACAGCCTGACATAACAGGCGCAATTCAACACTCATTAGCTAGCTTAGAGTGTGTCAGTAGAGAAGCAACCGGTGACAAAAATTCAACTCTTGGCGATTTGATGAAGAAATATCCAGGCGTTATTCCAACACCACTTGATCAAGCCGTCACGAAGATTTGGGATTTACTTCGGAGCAAGGACGGCATCTAAGAGAGGGTCAAGAGCCATCTTATGAGGAAGCTGAATTAGTTGTTCAGGTGACCGCTTCTATAGCAACTTATCTAGGAAAAAAAATAAAGAGTAAACGACCTGATGCCCCACCGACTCTCGAAGATTCATTTCCTTTTTAAAAGACAATACTGACACTTCCCGCCACTCGCGTTTTGTCAGCAATTTGTCAGCATAAAACAAAAATCCCTTGCAAACTTTTGATTTACAAGGGATTCATTATGTTTCTAGTAGCCCCGGCAGGAATCGAACCTGCATCTTCAGAATCGGAATCTGAAATTCTATCCATTGAAATACGGAGCCATATTTTAAATCGCGGACCTGCATCTCAGATTCGTCCGAAAGGGCAAGAGTTCCCGGCTGTCTTCGAACCTTGTGGTCGATAACCAACCTCGAACTTCAAACCTCAAACTCTAACTTTCTCAAGCCCTTCGTTCCTGGTCAGCCAAAACGTTGGACTTTTAACCATGAACTTTGAACTCGTCGCCGGTCAAGGCGCAAAAATAACGAAAGTTACGGTCTAAAAAATTCAGGGTTAAAAAAACCTGGCCGGAAGCTCGTTTTCATCGAAGAAGGCTACGAAATATGGGGTGTTAAACCATGGAATGGGGTAGAATGCCGGTAAAATGCTAAAATCCGTATATTCTAAATATTCTTTTTCTGAATGTCTCAAGAAAAGTCCATGAATGCTTTTCGTCCCGGAAAATTTGATCAATAGCGGCCTGAAACTGTTCCTGAAAGTTGAATCCTTTTTCAATATAAAAAAGCCGGCCAGCATGATGAAGTGGGGATATTTTTATAAGGTCTCGCGGATTTAGTAGCAAAAGAATGGCGATGTATTTATTTACCGATTGAATTTCATGCATCATTTGAAGGCGGGCAATGTAACCTTTCGGCTGGTAATCGAGGATGATGAGATCGATGTCAGGAGTAAGGTTTTGCAAACAATGCTTTTCAGTCTGAAAGCGCACCACTTCACAACCCATCCGTTGAAGTTGTTGATCAATCATTCTCTCATAAGTCTGATCAGACGATGTGAGATATACTTTTTTATTGCTGAACACGGTGCTTATTATTTACACTTAACATGTCAAAGAGTATGCTAAGTATAGAAATGCACTGTGCTGCGGGTTTCTCAAAAATTGTTTTCTCAAATTGAAACAAACATTCCTTCAATTTTGTAAAGTTCTCGCGAGTTTAATCGATCGCCATCAGGTCCAGGTTAACTTGCGTGCTAATAATTTCGCACGTAGATCGCAATGTCGCGTATCATGTTCTTTGTAAAGGCGTATGATAAGCCTTTGTCAACAAATGATCTTTCGGGTTCAGGCAGGAAGAAGGAGGCTACGTTCGGAACCTGAAGTCCCCACGATCCTGACTGTTGCACTTCTCCGGGTATGACTAATACCAGGTGGCCCGCACCTACGGCATTTTGATAAATGGCAACCACTGCTTTTTTAGAATTTGCTAGATTTTGTGCCTTGTTAAGGATCTCCTGATCATATACAGGACCAAGTGACGTCCATGTTTTGCTTTCTTTTAGGAACTGGGCAATTTCATTTACAGTCATGTACCGTCCTGATTTTGCCGAATAAAAATCATTGACTTTATATACCGTATTCAGTGACTCACATTGAAATTTATTACATGCTTCACCTTCACCGCCTGCGTTTCCGCAGTGGATGAAATTTTGCAATGATGTATTTAAGTCCTTTTTCCAGTTTGTGTTAAGCGTTTGTCCCTGGCCAATAGATAAAGAAAGTGATAGCAGAATTGTAAAATAGAGCTTCATATGATAAGTTTCCTGGTAAAAATTTAATTCGGAAAGATATGCATTCGCTGCAATTCAATTCAAGCCAAAAAAACAGTATGTATGGCGTTTCATGTTATATGTAAGATTTGCACAAGACTGAATATTATTCCGAAAGTATGATTTCGACACGTCGATTTTTACGACGTTCTTGCATGGTGGCATTTGATGCAATCGGTTGTTTACTTCCTTTCCCTTCGTAAGTAATACGTACTATTTGGATGCCCTTATTTATAAGGTAATTGGCAACTGCTTCTGCACGATCTTTCGATAATTTCAGATTAAGCGACTCACTTCCGCTGTTATCTGTATGACCTGTAATCTTTGCCTTGAGCTTATTGTGCTTCCGAAGTAAATCCGCCAGTGAGTCAAGCCGGAAGGTAAAGTGGTGATTTAGTCGTGCACTGTTTACTTCAAACAATACCTCATCAAGAATAACAAGCTGTTCATGATATATTAATACGCTATGGGATTGTTTCATTATGGTATGCGGTGGACGCTGTGCCATTAGTGTATCGTCTTTTAAACCGGGTTCGGTGATCCTTGGTTTAGGCGTTTTGCCACCATCTTTGTATCCCTTAAAACGATGACGCCGTTGTCTCTTTCGCCACCCGATGTAGCCACGACATTTCTTCTTAAAACAAATCAACTTTGAGAAGATGGTATGTCTTCCGGCTTCCTTGCGATAAAGCAGTTTTTTATTCTCCGTAGAGAGGTGAGATACAAAGAATGGTTTTTTTCTCCTGGAATTTTCCTGTGCACTTCCCAACAACGTCATGAAAACCAGGAACACCATAAGCAGTAAGGTTTTCATGATCAAATAACGCATGGCTGCCGGTTATCTTATACTAGACGTTATCTGTTTTCGAATTAATATTCCGGTTTAAAAATATTATCATTGCGCTCAGTGAAGAAGCGGTACTTTCAGTGGATATTCTTCATGCCGTAATGCGATCAAGCATTTGCGAATTATTGATTTTTTGCACCAGTGTTTGTATATCAAATGGCTTCTCCAGATAATCATCACCTTTAGCATTTTCCGCAAGCGCCTTAAGGTATGGTGCTGCTGATAAAAAAAGTACAGGGATATGCTGACTTGCTTCATGGGATTTCAGCCATTTGCAGATTTCAAGTCCATTGATGCCTGGTAGCTCAATATCCACGATAAACAAATCTGGCCACCGATCGGTCATTGAAATAATCGGATAGCCTGTAGAAAATATTGTCACCTGGAATCCGGAACGACTTAGTCCCAGATATAACAAATGCTGCAGGTCTTCATCGTCTTCGATGATATAAATCTTGTTGCCCATATCCTACAAGCTTAAGAAACTCATACCATCAGAATCAAACGTGGAGTTGCTCAAATAATGTCACCGATTGGGCATATTGTGGCGTATAGCCTAAACGTTATGCGAATCGTTTTATCGCTATGGTTTCTTTACCTTGTAGCCAGGGCCATAAACAACACGTCCGGGAGTAGCCCCTGTATGTTCGCCTTTGTTTAAGACTTGTGTTCCGTTAACAAAAACGTGTACCATACCCGTTGCGTACTGCTTTGGTTGATCAAAAGTGGCGTGATCTTGAATAGTGGCTGGATCAAACACAGCGACGTCAGCAAAGTAGCCGGGTTTTAGCAAACCCCGCTTTTGGATGTTTAGGTTAGCAGCAGGCAGCGCAGTTAACCGCCTAATAGCTTCCTGTAGGCTCATCAGTTTTTCATCCCGGACATATTTTCCGAGAAGCCGTGCAAAGGTCCCGTACGCACGTGGGTGTGTTCCCCAGTCTGCAAAGATTTTATCATCGGACATAGAAGCACCATCCGAGCCGAAACTCACATAGGGTTGTTGAATTATTTTTTTGATGTTTTCTTCGGATTGCTGGTAATAAATCGCAGCTATTGTTGATTTGTCACGCATGACAAGGTCGATTACCGTTTCGTCTGCATCCTTTCCATGCATCCGCGCGACCACATCCAGTCTTTTTCCGCGGTACTTTTTATTGAGCGAGTCTAACCGGAATCCCAGTAACTGAACATCCTTAGGATCTGAATTTTTGTAGGGGATACCGTCGCGCATTTCCTGTAGAACTTTTCTTCGGATCGCAGGATTTCTAAGACGTTTACGCATGGCTACGGCACCACCATCCTGTACCCAATTGGGTAAACGTGCTGTTAACCCGGTAGCACTGGCGATATATGGATAATTATTGGCTGTGATTTTTAGTCCAGCTTTGCGTGCGCTGTCAATTTTACTAAGCAGGGTATCAATCTTCGGCCAGTTACGTGCTATGTTAATCTTCAGGTGATAGATCTCTACAGGTATTTTCGCCTGGGCGGCTACCTGAAAAGTTTCATTCAGGGCAGGTAGAATGAAATCTCCCTCACTGCGCATGTGTGTTGTAAAGATACCGCCGTACTCCGCGGCTACCCGCGCAAGTTCAATCAATTCATGGGTGGACGCATAGTCCGCGGGCGCATAGATCAGTGAGGAACCAACGCCCATAGCACCCTCTTCCATTGCCTGTTGGACGAGTGCTTTCATGCGATTAAGTTCTTCTGGTGTGGGATCGCGTTTGTCATATCCAACTTCGTGTATGCGTACCGTTGTAGCACCCACAAAGGAGGCTATGTTCGGCGAAACACCTTTCTTCATTGCCCACGTAAAATATCCGCCGAGGGTAGTCCATAGACTGTCAACCGGTTTTGTGTTTTTTCGTTTCACCGGTCCAGGGCTCCAGCCTTCGCCGAATACTTCAAGAGTTACGCCTTGCTTAATATCACTCATTGATCGCCCATCCATCAACAAACTTCTGTCGGCCCAGCTTAACATATTGATAAAGCCAGGCGTAACGGCCAAACCGTTAACATCAATTTCTTTTCTCGCATGTAGTTCTTTCAGATTACCGATTGCCGCAATGGTATCACCCTGGATCGCTATATCACCAACGAAAGGTGAAGATCCTGAGCCATCATAGATGGTTCCGTTACGCAGCAGCACGTCGTATGTGGGTTGTGGCCCGGAGGTATATGCAATGGATATAACAATAATAACAACGGTAAGAAATCCGGTCAGTAAAAAATAACGCATAGGCGTAAAGTTACCTATAGTTAAAAAGCATTTCGGACAAATAAAACAGAAGTACTAAAATTATTTTAGCACAGTAAAGTGTGTGCACGCGATTTACAGGCTGCCGTGTTGTGGGCTTACAAATTTACTTTCAGGCCAATATTTGCAGTAAGATTGCCCATGCCGAAAGAAACGCGTTGTGCCCGCCCGGGCTTGCTATTGTCTGGGGGACCGTTGCGTGTATCATTGATTACTTTTTTAACAAAAAACGTTCGTTTAGTGCGTTCATCCATTGTTTCAAGCAAATTTTGGCCATCGACTTCATATTTGGTAATTTCTTTTTCTTTCGGATAGTGGCTGATGCTATTAAAGGAGATTTCAGAAAACAAAGAAAGGGATTCTGTTAATTTGAAATTCACACCAACGCCGCCACGCATCCCGATGGAGATTCCTCCCGTATATTTTTCATGCACGATAAATTTTGCTGGTTCAAACTCGAGATCATTTGAAGTTGTAGCGTGTTCGTGCTCAAGTTTGGCAATTGCAAACACAACACCCGCAGATACGTAAGGTCTGAGCTTGTTCCCCGGCGCTGTAAGGACTAATGACGGAGAAATGAGCATCACATTGGCACGTGATGTCGCCTTCCCACGACTAAAAGAAACTACTTCACCATCTATAATGTCTTCGGATATGGAAGTTGTCTTATACTTTTTTCCATGACTATATTGTCCGTTGATTTCAACGCCAATAATTTCATTAATCGGATAACCGATCGTTAACGATGCACTAAAACCCGAGCTGTACGAACCCTTCACGGCTACAGTCTCATCAATGTAGGAAGGAAT